>JBBDSC010000104.1:0-1180 GCA_040905145.1 Anditalea sp. | reverse complement strand
TGAAAACAAAAGGTTGCAGGCCAAAAATGTCTTTCTCCGGTTGGAGGTATGGGAGGATTTGGACGATGCCTTCAATACAACCTGCAAGCAGGAGGACTACAATGAATACCTGGCCAAATGCAAAATCTGCGTGGTGCTATTTTGGACCAAGGTCGGAAAATACACTTTACAGGAGTATGAACTGGCACGGAAACTTTCCCTGGAAAATAAATTGAGGCTATATATATATGAGAAAATAGGCTTAGCACCATTTGAACCAAAGCAGTCTGAAAAGGAAAGCAAAGAATGTTTTCTCAGCTTGCTTCAGGAAAACGGGAACGTAGCAGTTTCAGGGGCAGTTTGAAAATTACAGCGAACTGGAAAACAGGTTTAGGAAAACCCTTGATGGACTTTTTGATTCAGGGATTCTAACCTACGGCGAAAGGGCCAAAATGGTCAGCCACAATGGACCGATAGTGCCGAATCCATTTTTGGGCTAGGAAAAGGAG
Source organism: Anditalea sp. (assembly GCA_040905145.1). Taxonomy (GTDB): domain Bacteria; phylum Bacteroidota; class Bacteroidia; order Cytophagales; family Cyclobacteriaceae; genus DATGMS01. The sequence continues at coordinate 692 of JBBDSC010000104.1, read as the reverse complement.
TTAAAAACCCTGGAAGAAAAGGTTTGATAAAAGTGGACAGACCCTTCTGGTCCATGCTGAAGGGGGATTGGGAAAAACCGCACTGGCTTCCAAAGAATGGATTTTCAATCAACTCATATAATAATTATAGTATCTTATCGATTTCCCCTCCTTCAAAAGGAGGGGATTAAGGGGTGGTTAAAGGTTAAGGGGTGGTTAAACAAAAACATAATTTTAATCCCATTACCCAACCGGCCATTCCGCTTCCAAAGAAACGGTATGCTGGTCAAGCCAAAGTGGAAAGCGAATAAGATCGGGGATCTTCGGGCGGTACTTAACTGACTCCAAAAGTTCTGGACGGTGAAGGTGTTTGGGTGAATCGTTCGGCTGGGCCTGCCTTCTATCTCAGTAATCTACCCAATCAGCCGTCCAAAACCTTGGTTCCGGTCCCTCTTCCCTAATAGAATGGGCAATTCTTCTTCTGGATTATTAAATTTTATTTATGTAATATATTTTAAAATATTAATAACGTGAAATAGGAAATAATCTTAATTAGTTTTATATTCATTACGTTGAAAACACCTCCTGTAAAATTAGTTTTAAAATTATCCATAGTATTTAAGTTTTTCCAAAAGCCCATTTTAACCCTCTAAATCAATGTGTTATGAAAACCAAAATATTGCTTTCCCTGATGTTTTTTTGCTGCATCTTAC
>JBBDSC010000103.1:0-6984 GCA_040905145.1 Anditalea sp. | reverse complement strand
GGGCGAAATTGTAAGAATAGGGAATACCCAAAAAGTCATCACCACATCGGGAACCAACACATACGACAAAATCATCACAACCCGAAAATGCACACTGCCTAACGACAATCTCAAGCAGGTTTACGATATCCTGCAAACCAAACACCAACCATTTACCAAACGAAAATCTGTAGTACACAACCAGAAACCGAAAAAACCAAAACCTAATGAAAATCAGATACTTCTGAGCGGTTAGCTGCAATGTGGGTTAACATCAAAACCTGGGGTACCACCCCATGACAGGTGCATGAAAAATAAACCTCAGCCTACAGGGCTGAAACAAAAGTTGCAGTGGTCACCAATTATATCATCAATCAGAGTCAGGGATTCTGAATTTATAGTTTTCTTTAAGGATAACTGTTGCCTTGCATTCGATTTTTCCAGAAAATGAGCCCAACAAAAATAAACCCAACTAAGAATGCCAATCCTAACCACCAGTTATATCTTTCCCAAAAATTTAGGGGAGCCGTGTCGCCGATTACAATAAAACTCAACCAAAAATGAGGGTGTGCCCGAAGGGGATCTTCCGTTGATTTCAGATAGTTAAGTTTTGCCAGCCGTAAGGATCTATCTTTTGGAAGTCCGTGTATCAGGTTTTGATAAAAATCCAACATCAGGGTGGAGGTAGTCTCGGAATCGACTTTCCACAAACTGGTGACCACACTGGGGCAGCCGGCGTAAGCAAAGGCTCTGGACAAACTCATAATTCCTTCTCCCCTGCTTAAAACTCCATCCCCTGTTTCACAGGCACTTAAAACCGCCAGTTGGGTATTAAATCTCATATTATAAATTTCCGCTATGGTTAAGGAATCATCTTCTACAGTATCCTTGCTTTGCGTAAACACAAATTTGGAATAAAGAGGATTTATATCATCCAAATAAGCATGCATGGACAAATGTAAAACCGGATAATCAATGGCCTTTGCTTTAAAGTTTCTTTCAGTGGCATGGATGCCGGTATAAGTATCCCCTCCAACGGTGCCTGCAATCCGATTTACTTCAAAAACTGTTCCGGGAAGAGAGATATCCTCCACGGCAAAGCCACCAAACTTTCCTGTATTTCTACTGTATGGAACAGATACGGTCTCCTTACCATTCAAATAGCTAGCAGCTGAATAAAGATATTGTACATCATAACTTTTTACCAGATAATCCAGGTCATTATAACTAAACTGATTGAGATTGGATGGACGTCTACTTAAAAAAGCTTCAAAATTTACATAACCCAAAATACCGCCCGGGATAATAATAAGTTTTTGAACAGGATTTTTGATGGATTCCAACGGCTCCCCCAACAATAACTGATACAGTTGGGATGCTGAGTTCACATACAGCTCATCGGATTCTACCGGATGATTATTAATGAACTGCCAGTCTTCGGTAGACTTTTTGAAATCCTTGACCAAACTTTCAAAATTTGCCGGTTTGTGGTAAGCAAAGATGTTTAACTTATCTTTTGATACACACAAAATATTAATAGTGGAATCCCCTACAAAATAATCCAGTAAAACAGTCTCTTTGTTCAACAAGGAGTGCTGGATATCAGAAACCATCGGTAGCCTGTGATTATATTTCAATTGGTAATATTTTGGATAATCTTCCTCAAGGCGCCTATTAAGAATATCTAATTCCGAAGTAAACTGAAATAAGTAATTTTGGTAAAGACTGGTCTGAAGGGAATCCTTCCTTTGTTTGGCCAGATGCAATTCTCTGTCATAAAATGACACATTTATCTTCAAATCCCTTTCCTGATCAATAAGAGAGTCTGGAACACCGGCAAATCTCAATCCTTCAGCTTTTTTGATGGCCTGTAATAACAGGAAAGCTTTACTTTTTTGGGAGAAATCAAAAGCCTGAACCAGATACTTCTCTTCCTGATCAATATCATAAAGCTTATGGGCTACCTGGATAGCCCCTTCGTATACAGAGAATGAGTTTTCAGTCAATTCCTTTTGGGATTCTTCTGAGGAAAAACCAAACCGTATGGTATCAATCAATTGGATGGCTACCTGATAGGTATTTAAAGCATGTTCGAGAGTCATATTATTATCATTCTGTAGATATAACCCTTCCAAAGCCTTTCCCTTATGTTGTAAGATCTGTAACAAAACCATTTTTGAATTGATATTTTCCTTCAGGGAAGGGTTTACGTAAAAATCCGCATCTTCAAATTCAGGTATCAGGGTGGTTAATGCTTCCTGAAAATACTGAAGCGCATTTGTGTGGTTGTTCTCCTGGAAATAATGAATCCCCAGATTATTTAATGTGATTGCCATGTCAGGGTGATCGGGGTTCAGTATTTTTTTTTGAAGTGATAAAGCCATTTCCAGATGCTTAAGAGCTTCTGCGCTTTGATCCTTTTTATCATAGCACTTTGCCATGTTCACATGTGTTAATGCCACATAAGGATGATTAGACCCCTGATTCTGGAATATATTTTGGGCTTTAGAGAAAAAAATCAACCCATTATCATAGTCTTCTTTTTTAAGTAAGAGAGAACCCATATTATTCATTAAAATACCGGCATAATAATGATTCTCCCCCAGGGTTGCTACAAAGGAATCCAAAGCCTTCTCCATATAACTAAAAGCGAGATCAACGTTCCCTATCGCTTCAAATGTTCTTCCTATGTTGTTATAGCTAATGGCTACTTCTATTTTTTTGGTGCTGTCTTCATGAATGAAGCTTAGCCCTTTCTGAACAAATGTCAAAGTTTTATTGTAATCGCCCTTTTTCAAATAAATTGCACCCAGGTTATTATAACTTTGAAATAATCCGGTAGGATCACTTTTCCTTTTGGATCTTATATCAAGCCCTTTTTTCAAATTGACGATAGATTTTACATAATTGCCCTTATTCCCATAACTGGTTCCATAATTGCTATAGTATTCAGCAACTTTGGGATGATCAGTGCCCAACACTTTTATACCAATATTTAACGCCTCCTGATGGGCAAGTAACTGTTTTTCAAAATCACCTGATCTACCATGATAAAAACCCATTGCCTCATAGGTTTCAGCAACAACACTGTCCATTTTACCTAAAGAATCTATGCCGGTTTTTAAACCATTCATTAAATAATCATTTGCCATGTCAAATCTTGACAACCAGGTGTAGCAAGCTCCCAGGCCAATATGGGACTTTACAAACCCCCGCCAATCTTTATTCATCTCATAAACCTTAAGCGCTTTTTGATAATAATAAATGGAGCTGTCAAATTGGCTGGCATCGCCCAATTGCTTTGCTTTTTGAAAGTATTGGTCAGCAAGAAGTTTGTTGTTTTCCTTCTGCCAAGCATGTGAGCTATTTGAAAGGCCTATGAAACAAAGGATAAGGAACAATAAATGACCGGATGCTGTTTTTCTAAAGTTTCCCATAACAGTGAAATTAAAGAATGTTCAATAATCTGTATCACCAAAAAGGAGCTGATCACTAAATAATAAGGTAAGTTACAAAATTTGGTGTAAAAAATAAATATTTACTAAATATTATGAGTTAAAATTACATACTGACTTATAATACCGGGTCTATCCTATATTTCCTATTTTTGTTCCTGTTTTTGGAATCTTCAATAGAAATAGTATTCATCAACTGGTGGAAGCCTGATTTCAGCAGAAGAAGGAAGTGAGCCCCTACAACTGAAAGCTTATCTGAAAAGACGGTTATCCAGTGAAATCAGAATCAGGTCCTTAGTTATCGCATAACTCAGATTAATAAATTTATTAACTTACTGATCCCTATAAGTTATGCCATGACCAGCGATTATACCTGTTGTTTTAATCATTTTAATTCTCTAAATTCCATTGCTTTTCATGGGTCTTCCTATCCGGGGTCATCAGGATAGCCTGCCCCGATTTTTGCCAGTTCGGTTCTCCTAAGTTTGAAGCTGGATTTTCCAGGTATTCACCAGGTGTGTATGATGCTTCTTTTGGCTGTTTCATAAATAACAATTTTATCTTGTGTTTCGAAAACGATTCTCCCATACCAGGCGATATGAAAAATAAACTGATGGCCATTTTGTTTTGTTTTGCTTTTCTAAAAGCAACCATAGGCTTGGCACAATATGAAAAATTGGACCAAACCTATTACTTTATCCAAACAAAAGACGGGAACGAATACATGGGCACCATTCTCTCCGAGGATGGGGAAAAGCTGGTTCTGCTCACAGAGAATTTGGGGGAAATCACCCTGTTTCTTAAGGATATTGTCAAACGGACGGAAATCAAGTCCGGCCAAATGATAAACGGTAAATATTGGTTTGAAAACCCCCAAGCCTCCCGCTATTTCTGGAGTCCCAATGGTTATGGTTTGAAAAAGGGGGAATGGTATTACCAAAATGTCTGGATATTCTTTAACCAAGTCTCCACCGGCGTCACAAACAATTTTTCTATCGGAGCTGGGATAGTGCCACTATTTCTATTTTCAGGTGCATCAACACCGGTTTGGATCACTCCCAAACTTTCACTTCCGGTAATAGAAGACAAACTTAATCTGGGGGCCGGAGGGCTTTTGGGAGCTGTTATTGGGGAACAAAACAGCGGTTTCGGCATCCTTTACGGTCTATCCACCTTTGGATCCAAAGACCGGAATATGACCTTGGGGCTTGGCTGGGGCTATGTCTCGGGGGAAATCGCCAACCGGCCTACAATAACCCTTAGCGGAATGGTAAGAACCGGCGCAAGGGGTTATTTTCTGACCGAGAATTACTATATCCATTCCGGGGATTTTACCCTTGGTCTGATTTCCGCGGGAGGAAGGAGAATAATAAAAAATGTAGGGCTTGATTTTGGTCTGGCGATTCCACTTGCCAGCGATATGGATACTTTTATTGCGATACCCTGGCTAGGTTTCACCGTACCCTTCGGGGATTTTGAATCCTACGTGGAGTAAAAGATATACAATGGTTTTAATTACGATCCAAAGGATTTGCTGTGAATTTTGTTCAATCCCTAGGGGTTGCAAAGATTGGAGGATATTATCCGATTTTCTTCCCCCGTGGCAATGGGGGCTATTCGTATTCATTCCTCCGGGAATGTCCAAACAATACCCATGATATAAATGGAATAAGCTTTTAACCCATTCATAATCAATGAATTGCATTTCGAACATATCTTTATATTAGGTTGAGAATCTAATTCCATCCTTAATTAACTTAGGCGCTGCATCGCACAAAACAGAAATTACATTCTCCACCTTCAAAAGAAAAAAGCATATTCCTATGATTGCGCAGTTTTAACTAGCAGGAAGAGAGGGAGATATAATTAATGATTTGACTTTGGAAAAAGATTATGGTCCAAATTCAGCAAATAAGATCTTCCGATCCGATCGGTCAATTCCGACCAACCCTCCAGTCAGCGGATCTTCTGCAATACCCTGGCCCGAAAATGGGGCCGGTACCGTTTCAATATACTCCAACCTATTACCCGTCTTGGGGAGCCTGACCCGGTGGAGTTCCTTTTCATCATGACTGGTCACCCAAAAGCCACCATCTTTCCATACTCCTCCTGAAATACTCATGTTACCAAGTTTGGCAATCACCTCGGGGGGAAAATACCATCTCTGCTTCTCCTGCCAATCATCATCAAACCGTGCCAAATAGCTTTTGTGGTTTTCTGTCCCGTAATAAACAAACATACACCACCAATCCCCTTTATGGCGGATGGCCCAGGTTAAGCTGCCTTCACTTTCTCCAAAATCCTTAAAAATATTTAATTCCATATCCTTTGGATCCAGGATTCGGATATCACTGCTGTCTGGCTTGTTGGGATAATTGGAATGGGCAAGATAAAGTTTTTTCTTCCAGAAAAAGCCACTGTTTAAATGAGAGGCATTACCGGAGCTGACACCGGTTTTTTCACCGGTACTCCGATTGTATTGGACTACTTCACTGTTGTTTATGGCATACACATGGGATTTTGTTGCAGCAGCAGCTTGTGTAGCTTCTTCAGCCGGTAATTCACCTGTTTTTTCCCAAAAAGATGAAAAGCTACCCCCCAAAGCCGGTTCAGAAGGTAAAGACTTACGGTCTAAAGAATAAAAAAAATTAAGTGACGTTTTTGGTTCTATTTGATAGGGACTGGACAGCAATACCAGAGAACCGTCATTTAAAATATTCAGCCCGGCACCTGCCCTAAAGTCCGGCCCGCCCGGGCATTCGAAGGTTTTGGAACTAATCTTTTGGAGTTGAATACTTCTTTTAAGTTTCAGGAGGTCATTGGTACCAGGTTCAGAATCAGTAAAGGAAACCTGAAAAACATCGGCTAACTGCTGCTCCTTATCATCTCTAGCAAAACCTATCAGGTAAAGGTTTTGATTTGCATCGGTAAACAGATTGATGTTCTGGTAGTATCCCCAAAACGGATCTGACCAATTCTCTTTGGGAAGGTCTGCAGTTGCCAGGCTTGCTTTCAGATGGAATTCTCCTTCCCCTTTTTTGAAAGAAGGTGAAGGGCAGGCATAAAAGTCAATATTTCTGCTGTCCCAGTTGGCTACAGCCACAAGCATTTCATTCCTGTATTGGGTAATACCCACCGCACCCGCTGTGGCCAATTCAAAAGGACCCTCCCGTTCAATGGAATAAAGAGGACTGGTCCAATCATTTCCCCCGCCTTCAATGTCATAAATCATTACCTTGGAGGAGGTTCTTTTATAATTGTCTTCGATTCCTACCGCTAGATAATGTTTAAAGATCTGAAACCCACCCGCATGCCGGTAAGGATCAGCCATCAGTTCATCGATGGCCATAACCTTTGCAGGAGGACTAAGGTCCACTTTAACCATATAGGATTTGGTGGCAGAGCTTCCTGAGAGGTAGGCGAAAGTCTCCCCTTTTTCTTCATAAAGCTGTATGCCCTGCAGGTGGCCTCCGGTGTCGTCCCAGGTTATTGTATTGGCAAACTCCAAAGTTTCCGGTTTGGAGGATAAGTTTTGAAAAGCCTCTGGAAA
>JBBDSC010000102.1:0-1184 GCA_040905145.1 Anditalea sp. | reverse complement strand
TGCATGTGACCGCAAGGTCGTGGGGGTTCGAGTCCCTTCCTGGGCACTATAAATACAGTAACTAATTGGTACACAGTGTTTTAATAATACTGTTACCAATATTGTTACCAATTTGACGGGTAAAATCGCCAGTAATCCAGATATTCAGAAAAAATTTTTCCCAGGGTACCACATTCACCACTCCTGTGCTTCTTCCCTTTGTCTCCAATAGTAATTCTAACCAAACGGGGAACAGTCATTTACCTCTTACTTATTTGGAAATAGCCCTGTTTTCCAGTTTCTTAAAGTGGAAATTAACTTTAATGGCATCTTTGAAAGCTTCCCTTAATTAGCTACGGTTGTAAGGGAGGAGGTCAGTGGGAAGTTCTAAAAAACAAGAAAAGAGGGAGCTATAAGAAATATGTCTGATAAAGTATTAAGTGGCCTCATCAAATTTGGAAAACGTAAGTACATGGATAGGCTTCTAAAAGATGGGGAGCTGCATTTAAAGAATCTACAATATTATAAGAAAATTGAAGATGACGGTATCAGAGGTGACAACTATGAGGGTGTCCTTACAATCAGGCAAATTCCAAAGAACTACATTTTAAAATATGGTGGTAAGAAAGTAGGAACCATAACTTCTGGGCAGTTCAAAGAAGAAGCACAATTCATGGTCAGTATTTACTGCATGTTTGGGATCGACAATGAGACAGTGGAAAATAATCAATTATATATCGACAGGCGGAATTTTGAGTTTGGCGATACCTGTGTATTTATCCATAATGTCAGGGAATTCGCTAAAAGGTGCAAAAGAGTCCTGGGAGAAAGGTATGTTAAGTATGAATTTGATAAAGTCAGATATTATAACCAACACATTTTCGAAGGAGAGATAAATCCAGCTCCATTTCGGAAGCGGGATATTTATAAATATCAAAACGAATATAGAATTGCTATTGCAACGGGACATCTTAATGATGTTACGGAATATATAGGCTGTATCGAAGACATTGCCAAAATGATCCCGATTGCTAAATTGGGAAACTTTAAAGAATTTTTTAACGAACCTCATTAGACTGATTAAATCTGGTTGAACGTAAACGAGCTTGTCAGTAGAAACTAACTGGCTATTTCGGAGATATGCCTATTTACCTACTCCATTCATCAGCCATCACCTCAGCCTGTTTCATCACAAGATCCATGGC
>JBBDSC010000101.1:0-1197 GCA_040905145.1 Anditalea sp. | reverse complement strand
GTCAGGACTCGAACCTGAAACCTACTGCTTAGAAGGCAGTTGCTCTATCCAGTTGAGCTACAGGACCATTTTTTCTTTTTTTGAACCTGCCTTAAGCCTTATTGAAAGTGTTTTCCGCTGGTCCTAAAAAACCTTGACTTTGAGAAATTTCATAAAGACGTTTCCCAAAGCAGATGCAAAGGTAAGCGAAGATTTTTTAATTCCCAATAATTAGAATAAAAACGGAGGGGAATAATCATAAGCTTCTATTCGACAGGATTAATCCTGCTTCTTTTGAACCTAGCCCTTAGTCTTCCTTACCTTCCTCATACAGGGAAATTGCCTTCTCCAGATCTATGCCATCTCCAAGCACCGGTTTAAAAATATCTCCGATATCCAAAAGCCTCTCCACGGCATTAAAGATGGTGAAATCCTTCATCTTTAAACCGGGTTTTACCTCGTTCCATTGTAAGGGCATGGAAACCGTAGCCCCTGGCTTTGGCCTAAGGGAATAGGGTGTTGCGATAGTGGCTTGTGGACGGTTTTGAAGGAAATCCAGGTACATCTTTCCTTTCCTCTTGGATACAATACGCTCTATTGTAGTGAATTTCGGGATCTGTTGATGGACCAGTGTTACGATAACCCGCCCAAACTCTTTGGATTGTTCATAAGTGTAGTTGTTCCCGAGTGGAATATAAACATGGAGGCCGGTCGATCCGCTTGTTTTACAGTAACAGGGCACCTGCAAACTATCCAACACCTGCTTTGTTACCTGGGCGGCCTCAATAACCTGGTCAAAAGAATTCTTGTCCGGGTCCAGATCAATAATGCAAAAGGAAGGATGATCTGGTTTCTTAGTGGTGCTGCTCCAGGGATTTATTTCAATAGCGCCCAAGTTCGCCACGTACAGCAGGGTGGCTTCCTTATTGCCCACCAGAAAATGCTTGTCCCTTTTGTCCCCTTCGCTATGATACAAATAGGTATCCACCCAGTCCGGAACTTTGCCGGTAACATCCTTTTGGTAAAAACTTTTTCCATTAATGCCATTGGGAAAGCGGTTGAGCGACTGCGGCCGATCTTTGAGATAAGGCAACATAAAAGGGGCTATCCGATAATAGTAATTAAGCATGTCCCCTTTGGTAATTTTTTCTTCTGGCCAAAAGATTTTATGCAGGTTGGTGAATTTAAGTTCATGGCCACTAACCTTCCGGACTTGGG
>JBBDSC010000100.1:0-1198 GCA_040905145.1 Anditalea sp. | reverse complement strand
CCAGATGCTCCATCACTGACAGACATAATAAGCAGTTAATCATGGACGGACAATTAGCATTATTTGAAACCCAGCACAACAAAGTAACTCCGAAGGTAGTAAATGTGGCTTCAGTGCCGCAAAGAAGTCCTTTCAGATATCCAGGTGGAAAGACCTGGTTAATTCCTGTTGTGAGAAAATGGCTTAGACAATCAATCCCGAAAGCCCCGAAAGCCTTCGGGGGAGGGACCAAAACCTTAATCGAGCCATTTGCAGGTGGGGGAATTGTCAGCCTTACCGCAGCATTTGAGAATTTGGCAGAAAAAATTGTAATGGTTGAACTTGACCGTGAAGTAGCTGCTGTTTGGGAAGTAATAATTAATGGCGAACACAATTGGTTGGCAGACAAAATCTATTCATTCGACCTAAGCTCTGAAAATGCGAACGCAATACTCCTAAAGGAAGACAAAACCATAAAAGAACAAGCTTTTAGCACCATTCTTAAAAACAGAATCTTTCATGGGGGTATTATTACCAAAGGTTCAGGCCTCATAAAAAAAGGTGAAAAGGGAAAAGGAATCAAATCACGTTGGTATCCCAAAACCCTGCGAGACAGAATTATGGCGGTTGGACATGTTAAATCAAAGATGAAGTTTAAAACAGATGATGCGTTTGCTGAATTGGAGAAAATCAAGGATGATGTAAATACTTATTCATTCATAGATCCACCATATACCGTTGCAGGAAAACGACTATACACCCATTTTGAAATCGACCATGACGCTTTATTTGCTTTGACCGCACAACTGAAAGGAAAATTTATGTTGACTTATGATGATACTGAAGAAATAAGGGGATTGGCTGAAAAGTATAACCTTGACTTTCGGACAATTCCGATGAAAACAACACATCATATTCAAAAGAATGAAATCATCATATCGGACAATTTTGATTGGTGGAAATAAAGTACCCCCCCACGACTGAGCAAGAATAAGCAAAGCACTTCTTATCCGCCCACTCCCACCGGATTTTTCAAAGCCCAGTCCTTTTGAAGCTAAAAAGCAAGCCCTGAAAAGGGCGAAATATGAAAAACAAAGGGTGTAGCCCTTAGTTTCTTCCCTCAAAACTTCAGCAAATGCGCCTTGGATTTATTGCGCCAACCGACCTGCGATTCATAGTCCACATAATAGATTTTCAGATCTGCCTGTGATTCGTAATC
>JBBDSC010000099.1:0-1212 GCA_040905145.1 Anditalea sp. | reverse complement strand
AAATACTCTTAAATTATTTACCCTATTTTGATGAGCCATTCGGCCTCACATTTTTATCTACGATTATGGACTATTCTATAAAACTGCCCAGACAAACATCCGGGCAAAAACCACTGGACGATATTTCGAAACTCGGCATCATCAAAGAGTTTAACCCCGGGGAAACTATTGTAAACGAGCAGGCTACTGTGCAATCCATTCCGATGGTCATAAAGGGAAGTATTAAAGTGATGAAGTCGGATAACGACTACAAGGAAATCCTGCTCTATTATCTGCGACCCGGAGAAACCTGCATCATGTCTTTTTTAGCAGGGTTAAATCACGATACCAGCAAGGTGAAGGCTGTAGCAGAAGAGGAAAGTGAAGTGCTGTTTATACCTCTTGAAAAATTTCAGGAACTCATCAGAGAGGACCCGGAATGGCTGAACTACCTCTTTCAAATCTATCACAAAAGATTCGAGGAATTGCTTGAGGTGGTCAATGCCATAGCTTTTACAAAACTGGATGAGAGGCTTTTAAATTTCCTTCAAAAGAGAGGGGAAGTAACCGGTTCGGACACTCTTAACCTGACCCACGAACAGCTTGCACAGGAACTGGGTACCGTACGGGAGGTGATCTCCCGCCTGCTTAAACAAATGGAAACCGAAGGGCTGGTAGAACTGGGCAGAAACAAAATTACCCTACTGTAACAAATATCACTGAGATTGAATACTTCTTCATTTAAATTGTGTTTATACACTCAAAAGAATAATAAACCTTTATGAATTCAATCATCCGACAAAAATTATTTTCAAACTGGCATCCGATGCGATGGGTAGCTCTGGCTATGGGTCTGTTTTTCACCCTGCTCGCAGTGACCGGCCCGGACGCCCTCACCGGTATTTTCGGGGCTTTCTTTTTATTCCAGGCCATTACCAATAGCGGATGCCTCGGCTCACAGGCTTGTGCTGTGCCGGCGGAAAAACCGGGGGATCATGAGCCTTCAGATATAAACTTCACAGAGATTAAAGACTCCTGACATGTCAGATACAAACGTAAAATCAAAATCTTTTTCCGAAATAATCAGCGGCGATACCCCGGTACTGGTGGATTTTCATGCCGACTGGTGCGGACCTTGTAAAATGATGGCTCCGATTCTGAAGGATTTAAAAAAGCAAATGGGCGAACAACTTCAGGTCCTTAAAATAGATGTGGACAAAAATCCCGACGCGG
>JBBDSC010000098.1:0-1219 GCA_040905145.1 Anditalea sp. | reverse complement strand
TTATTCCTATTTTTATGTCATGGAAAACACGGCAACCGACTACAAAAAGCTATACTGTAATCGGTAATTACAAATACACCAATTTCGGTAAATAAGAATGCCCCATATTCGGCAAGTACAAATACACCACTAACACACCCTTTGGGGCATGCCCCAAAGGGTTTTAGACTAAATTGCTGGTCTACCAAAACTAGCACTTTATGAATGTGTATTTGAACAAATTTATGGTTTATTTCGAAATTCACCGCCTGCACCGTGAAGGTTTTACCATCCGGCAGATCAGTAAGGAGCTTGTAATGGACCGCCGTACGGTGGCCAAGTACCTGTCAATGTCAGAACAGCAATACGAACAGATGATGGTTGACCAGTCTGACAGGGTCAAGGTGCTGTCCCCCTTTGAATCTTTTGTAAAGACCCGCCTGGAAAAATTTGGGGATACCCCGGCAGCCCAGATGCATGACTGGCTGAAGGAAATCCATCCGGAGCTGCCAAAGGTATCGCAAAAAACAGTCTTCAATTTTGTTTCCTGGGTCAGGAGAAAACACAATATCCCCTACATCAAACCGCCCCGCCAGTACATGATGGTAGAGGAACTTCCCTACGGTAAGCAGAGCCAGGTTGATTTCGGGGAATACAACATGCACAATACCTTCGGAAAAAGGATAAAGGTGTTTTTCTTTACCCTTGTCCTGTCACGTTCCCGCTTCAAATATGTCTGGTTCACCGACAGGTACTTTACCGCACACCTGGCCATCCTTGCCCATGAAAAGGCCTTTTCCCATATCGGGGGCATTACAGAAGAGATTGTTTATGACCAGGACAAAGTGTTTGTTGTCAGCGAGAACGGAGGGGACATTATCCTTACCGATGCCTTCAGGGCGTATACACGCGACCGGTCGTTTTCCCTGCACTTCTGCCGGAAAGCGGATCCCGAAAGCAAGGGCAAAGTGGAAAATGTCGTCAAGTATGTCAAACAGAACTTCCTGTACAACCGCACCTTCCACAACCTGGAGACCCTCAACGATGAGGTGACGGGCTGGCTGGGACGGACAGCAAACAGCCTGCCGCACGGGGTCACCAAAAAAGAACCGTTTTCCGAACTTCAGTTGGAAAGGCCGTTCCTTACCCCGTATCTGCCGGCTGTTCAGCAACCTGCGGACACGGGTGGGTATTTCGGAGGGACCATGCCAGTGATTTCGGTCAAACAGTGCCACTTTAA
>JBBDSC010000097.1:0-1221 GCA_040905145.1 Anditalea sp. | reverse complement strand
GATCTTACCAAGATGTGGTAAATATTGAAGGTGGATTTGGAGCCATATCCGAAACCGATGTGCCAAAGACCGAATATGTTTGCCCCAGCACATTGAAGTAATACCATAATTTTTGATGAAAGAGGCATTGAATAAAACTCAATGCCTCTTTTAAAAATCTTTCAAAAGGATGATACGCTTTTCATTACTTATGGGTTTTCTATTGCTGTCGGCAAAGCTATTTGCAGCTTCTGAAGATGAAGGGCAGGAATACGTAAAGCACGATTCGCTGACACATATCAGAGAGGCAAAAAACCTGAGGGAATGGTTTACCAATGGCGAAACACATGGTTTGCTGCGACTGAACACCATTCAAACCCGGCATTTTGAAAACAGCATACATCACGCTGCATTGGCGGCAGGTGGAAGATTGATGTTCCACACCGCTTCCTGGAAAGGATTTCAATTGGGAATTGGCGGGGTTTTCAGTTCCAATATTGTTTCTACGGATTTAACGGAAAGCTATGCTGAAAGCTACTTGAAGCCAAAATGGGAGCGACAGCTATTTGACATTACAGACCCGGCAAGCAAAAGCCAACTGAATGAGCTGGAAGAGCTATTTGTAAAATACAGCTATAAAACTGCTTTTATTAAAATTGGCAAAATGCCCATCAATACGCCTTTGGTCAATCCGCAGGACTCGCGGATGAAACCGAGTGCCTTTAGCGGCATAAAATTCAATTGGTACCACGAAAAAGACTGGGCTTTGGATGCTTCCTATTTGATAAAAACTGCGCCCCGCTCTACCAAGGAATGGTACAGCATTGCAGAAAGTATCAACTTGTACAAAAGAGCCTTGGCAAATGACAGTATCGGGCAGCATATTCCTGAATCGGAAATACATTCCTCGGGACTTTTGATATTGGCAGCACATTATCTGCCTTTTGAAAATTTGCAATTTCGCCTGTGGCAATACTACACTACCAATATCAGCTATGTCAGTTTCTTTCAATCAGAATTTGATCATAAAACCTTTCGCTTTGGCTTGCAGTATTTATACCAAAAACAAGCTGGCACTGGTGGAAATGCCGATAAGGACAAAAAGTATATTCCCGATGGACATCAAGTACATTTGCTTTCCGCAAAAATTGGCTACAACAAAAACAATTGGGAAATCAGTTACAATACCACCTTCAACTTGAACAATTCCAGGTTTATATTTCCCCGGGAATGGGGCAATGA
>JBBDSC010000096.1:0-40290 GCA_040905145.1 Anditalea sp. | reverse complement strand
CTTTTACCCAAAACAAGGTACTTGCCGAACCCATTAAGATCACTCAAAAGCACCTTAAAAACAACAGGGCCCAGGTAATCGTCTGCAATGCAGGCAATGCCAATGCCTGTACCGGAGAACAGGGGAGATTAGGTGCTGAAGCCATGGCCAATGCGGTTGCTGAAATGTTGAACATTTCCCCGGAGGATGTAATTGTGGCTTCTACCGGGCTGATCGGAGAGAAATTCCCTACAGAGGAAGTGGTGGAAGGTATAAAAATCAATATTCCAAAACTAAGCAACAATACGAAAGCAGGGTCTTTTGTGGCCAATGCCATTTTGACCACAGACACTTTTGCAAAAGAAGGATTTGCGGAATTTGAATTTGATGGTATCCAGATAAATTTAGGGGGTGTGGCGAAAGGTTCCGGAATGATACACCCCAATATGGCTACCATGCTTTCCTTTGTGGTGACAGATTTTGCCATTGAGGAAAAATTGCTTCAGGAGACGTTGAAATACTGCGTGGACCGTTCCTTCAATATGATCACCGTGGATGGGGACACCTCTACCAATGATATGGTTGCGGTGCTGGCAAATGGGCTTGCCGACAATAAGAAAGTAACCTCCAAAGAAGATCCCGCCTATTTGCTTTTTAGGGATAAGCTGCTTGAATTATTGATTCACCTGGCTAAGTTGATCGTTTCGGATGGGGAAGGGGCCTCCAAATTTATAGAGTACCGTGTTTCCAAAGCTCGGTCAGAAAAAAATGCCAGAAAGTTGATCAGGGCCATTTCTGGTTCCTCCTTGGTAAAAACAGCCATGTTTGGCAGGGATCCCAACTGGGGGAGGATTATAGCCGCCTGTGGAAATGCAGGGATTCCTTTTTCCTACAAAAAGGCCAATCTTTATATAGGGGACCACGAAAATATGGTACAGGTATTCAAGCGAGGGGCACCCACCGATTTTGACAAGAATTATATGAAACGGCTTCTACGTGAATCCAATATCAGGGTTCATCTGGAAGTGAACACAGGCAAAGAGGAAGGTATTGGCTGGGGGAGTGACCTCACCACGGATTACGTGTTGTTCAATTCGGTTTATACCACTTGATTATTGAAGAGGAATCGGATGTCGGATGCCAATGTCAAAAAGTTGGTGTGTTACGGAGAATTTTAATCCGTAATATTGCCCCGTCCTTCAGGGCGGGGAAAAGGAATGGGAAGAAAATTCTGGGCTTTAGCCCCATTAATAGCCCCTCAAGAAAATGTGGCTAAAGCCACAGGAATCATTTGTCCATTTTCCCGTTGGCTAAAGCCAAACGGCAATTGAATAAATAGCCCCAAAAAAGCAGTCATGAAAACGTGCCTCCAGCTTGTGAGCATTATGATCTGATCGAAAAAAAAACATTAAGTGGAAAAGTGTCAACTAAATTCAGGACGTGATATCCAGAACCTGGTTGACACTTTTCTTTTAAAGAAATGAGATGTGAAAAATTTTCACTTTTCAACTTCCAACTCCATCAGCTTTTATTGCTTCGGCACAAGCTTAACTATTCCCTTGCCATCTAATCCGGCATAAATATGACCATCAGGGCCGATCTTTACGTTTCTGACACGGCCTACGCCGTCCATCAATTTTTCCCTTTTTACAACTTTATTGTTTTCCAGCGTTAGCTTTTCCAAATAGCTGAATTTCATGGATCCTATTAGCAAATCGTCTTCCCATTCAGGGTATACTTCACCCGTTACTACGGCAAAGCCACTGGGTGCAATAGACGGCAACCAATAATAAAGGGGCTGTTCCATCCCAGGTTTGCTTCTTTCCTCCGTAATTTCTATGCCGTCATAGTTGATCCCATAGGTGATGACGGGCCAGCCGTAATTAGCCCCTTTTTTGATCACATTGATCTCATCGCCGCCCCGGGGACCATGCTCATTGACCCAAATGGCACCTGTATCCGGATGTTTGATCATTCCCTGTGGATTTCTATGTCCGTAAGAATAAATGGCTGTTTTGGCATTGGCTTCATCGACAAAAGGATTATCCTCAGGAATACTTCCGTCATCATTTATTCTGTAAATCTTGCCACCATCTCTGGTGATGTCCTGAGGATTGTTTTCATTGTCCCCTCTGTCTCCAATGGAAAAATACAGATAACCTTCATCATCAAAAGCCATTCTTGATCCAAAATGTTGGCCCCTGTCAGAATTGGGGCTGGCTTTATACAGCACCTGAAGGTCTGTAAGTTTATTATCGGTTAATTTGGCACGGGCAATAGCGGTATTGGCCCCCTCACCTTCACCTTCTGATGAAGCATAGGTAAAATACAGCCATCCGTTATTTTCATAATCGGGGTGTAAAATAATATCCATAAAACCGCCTTGCCCCTGGACAGTAATTTCCGGTAAACCTTCTATTATTGTTTTTTCACCGTCTTTAAAGCGGATCATTTCACCTTCCTTTTCCGTCACCAGTAGGCTTCCATCAGGAAGAAAGGTCATGCCCCAGGGAATTTGCATACCATCAATAATGGTTTCCACCGTATAATCCTCATTTTCAGGAGTGATGATCTCCGGTCCTATCGTCCGGTCCTGCGCACAGGCAAAACCAACAGTGGTAAGGAAGAAAAGCATTGATAAATAATTCTTTTTCATATTTTGTGTTTATTTCAGTTTTTTATATTTCAATATGATTTTAATGATATAAGGGAAAGGGTGTAGGCAAAATGATTGCCAAATATAAAAACAAGTACTTTAAAAATAGCTTAAAAAATAAAAAACATGCGGCTTTTAATGTTGCTTCTGCCTTTTTAAAAAAAGATCCGCAAGGGGAATTGTCCAACTCCCCTTGCGGAGGGTAATAATTATAAAGTTACCTGAAAAGTAACGTCCAGATCAGATTCCCCCCCTGCTTGCTCAAAATTTTCAAAATTAGGATCGTCTGCCCCTGTAAAATCCTTGTTGGAATCATGTCTCAGGACAACTCTGAAAGTTCCCGCATTGGAGGTAGCTGATTCATCAACAGCTATATTACCTTTCAATCCCACAGGGTTTCCATTCCCATCGGAATCATTGTAGGCATACGTTAAGAAGGCTGCTTCCCCCACTAAAGCTGAACCAAGGAAATAAAATTGATGTTCTGTGTCATCTTCAGCAACTTCTACGGTGACATCTTCATCGGCAATGCCGTTATAAAGGGAAATCTCCAACTGGTATTTTTTCCCGGCTTCCAAAGAACTGATTACATCAATTTCCGGGGAATTTCCCAAGGAAATGCCTTCGACATCCCGGGCCACTACTTCAAATGCTGATCCTGCAACAGGTACATCGGCGTCATCTACCTCGGCAAAGGTTAAAGTAACGGCGGTGATTACTTCCTGATCGACTTCTGGTACAGGATCATCTTTTTCACAGGACGCCAGAATGAAAGCCATAGGGACTAGAAGGGCACTCAACAGTTTTAAATTCAATTTTTTCATCATCATTAAAATTTAAGTTAGAAATTATATTTAATCCTCAAGGTGATATTTCTTCCCATTTCATGGGAAAAATATCTAAAACGGTTCATGTATTCTTTATAGGCAGTATCGAGCACGTTGGTTACGGCCAATCCGACGTTTAATTTATTATCCCCTATGGGTATGTAAGTACTCATGCTCATATTCCAAAGATGATAACCGGAAGGTGCAGGAGCAAAATCAAAATCGGGTTCCCTTTTTTGTTGGGCTACAGCCAGATTACTGAGGGTAATTCTGTTTTGGGTTAATTTCCCCACCTGTTTCATTTTAAAGGTAAGGCCGGATTCAATCCTGTCCACCGGGATAAATGGCAAATTATTTCCGTGGACCATGTCTTTGGCCCTGATGAGGGCTCCTCTGGCATACCATTCCAGGTTGGGGTGAATTTCATAATTGGAAGTCAGATCCAATCCCCAAAGCCTTGCATTGGTTTGTTCGTATTGAAATATATTGAAGGTACCTCTCAAAGAAACCAACTGCTCCTCTGTAGGGTTGAGGTAGATATAATGATTGATCTGGTTTAGATACCCCGTAAGTTCAAAATTGAACCTGTTTCCCGTATAAGAAAAAGTATTGATCCATTTATAGGCTTGTTCACTTTTGAAATCGGGGTTACCATATTCATAAGCTGCCGATCCATGATGCAATCCTTGGCTGAACTGCTCGTTTATATTGGGCGGTCTCCAGGCAGATCCGAAATTCGTGCTCAAGGTGATATTTTGTGAAATGCTATAAATTCCTCCCAAAAAAGCCGTGAAATTCCGAAAGGTGTATATTTTTTTCTCTAATTCCTGATTTTGGTTAAAACGCACAGCATCAACAAAACGATGGTCGTATCTCAATCCCCCTTCCAGCTCCAAGTGTCCCTTGGTGAATTTTTCTATGGCAAAAAAGCCGAGATTGTACATGTCGTAATTGGGAATCAAGGGAGTCACTCCAGTGCCGGGAATATTGTTGTTCACCTGCTGCATGACACTCAATCCAACAGAGCCATTCCAATGTTTCCTGGTGGCATGGTCATAGGAAAGATCCAAGGTATTCGTAAACAACTCCAAATCCAAAGCAGCCCTGTTGTTGAGCTCACCCCTCCTTTTGTCAAATTCCTGCCTTTGATTTTGCTGAAATCCATATTGAAAATTGAACTTGGCCCCATTGCTTAAATGGTAGTGGGCTTTTGCTTTCAATAAATCGTGAATGACCTCTTGTCTGGGGTTGACAATATCATAAGTAAAGTCCGCTTCCCTAAAAGGCCGCCCATTTTCAATAATGGCTTGGAGGTCTGACAGGTTTCCCGTGTGGGCATCGCCAAGAATTCCCAAGGTGGTCTGGAATCTACTATAGAACAATTCCATTCCCAATCTCGTGGAACTGTATCCCAAAGCACCGGAAAAGTTCAATTCCCTTACTCCTGTGTTGGATTGAAAATAATCAGGGGAACGGATGTTCCCCCCATACTTACCCGAAGATTGGATACGGTAACCCAATCCCTTGATTTTATCAGAGCCACCACTGATGTTTACAGCAGCTGTCCCTGATCGGCCGTTACTGGCACCAATAAGGTTAACTTCCCCTTTTATTCCTTTGCTTACAGGCAGGGAAGGGGGGTTGACCACAATTACTCCTCCCATAGCCTCTGGTCCAAACCTTACTGTTTCTGCTCCTTTGACCACGGCAATTTCATCTGCCATAAAAGGATCAATTTCCGGGGCATGTTCCGATCCCCACTGCTGGCCTTCCTGCCTGATGCCATTATTTAAGATCATGATCCTATTACTGTGCAGGCCATGGATTACTGGTTTCGCAATATTTGCTCCCGTGGTAAAGGTAGTTACACCGGATATCTGTTTGAGCATTTCTCCAAGGTTTTTCCCTCTGCTTTCATCAAGTATCCTGCCCGTCAGGGAAGAAACGGTACTGGTGGTAATTACCGCATCCCGATGGCCATGGATTTCTATCCCTTCCAGTAAGACATCATCCCCCTTCATTCTAAAAGTGATACTGGCGTTTCGTTCTATATCTATTTTTTTCTTTTCTTCCTGGTGGCCCAGGAAGGTAACCTTTATGGAGTAACTCCCTTTACATAAATCGTCTATCCGGAAATTTCCCTTCTCATCAGAAATCGTCCCTTTTTCGAGCTCGTTGATCCATATATAAGCATCCTCTATAGGTTCGTTGTTTTCATCATGAATAACCTTTCCCCGGACCGTGAAATTACAGGGCTCTTTCGAAAAAGCTGTATTGCAGAAGATTGTGATTAGGATCTGGATTAACAGAAGGGATTTTATAGCCATAAATAAGGATTCAAAATCAAATACAATGATATTGCTTTTATCCCGCTTATGCAACAATGTTTCAAATATAAATTATCCCTATATAGACTTTAGTGTAAAAAGTACCTCCCTTCTGAAATTAAAGGAGGCTATAATTTATTGATTTTCCCTTGGCTTTCGACTTAGAGTTATTTGACAGGGAATGTTAAAAAAAACCGGAACAGAAAATTCTGTCCCGGAAAAAAAAATTGCTTTTGGGTTCTAACCCTGCTCTTTTTCTAAACAGCCTACATACTGTCATCCATATTTCCAAAGGCCCGGAGGTTATAGGTAAAGGTCAGCATAAAAAATTGTTGCAATACCTGGGTTCTTTCATCCTCTATATAAACATCGGTCACATTTCTCTCAATACTGGTATTTTGATCCAATAAATCAAACACGGTCAATTTGAGTTCCCCGTTTTGGTTATCAAGGAACCGATAACCTACATCAAGGTTCATTAGCCAGAAAGATTGATCAAAACCTTCTCCAAGACCTTGGTATAGTGTGTGGTTGACATTTGAGCTAATGAAGAAGTTGGGAGTAAAATTCCAGTAAAAGTCAATCCTTGTATTTTGACTGTAATAATTATTGTT
Organism: Anditalea sp.; assembly: GCA_040905145.1. Lineage (GTDB taxonomy): Bacteria > Bacteroidota > Bacteroidia > Cytophagales > Cyclobacteriaceae > DATGMS01. The sequence goes on along the minus strand of JBBDSC010000096.1, from coordinate 33,887 downwards.
CAGGGATTCCTGAAGACTACTTCTTACTATATTGTAATTACCCCTTGTTGATATGTTGAAATCAAGGTCTTCGCTCACATTGCTACTCAGACCAATTCCCTGGCCAATGCCTATGTTTTTGTTGTTATTGAGCTGACCATTGATCAAGCCTGGGCGATTACTTATACTAGCCCTGGTATTCAAATTCAAATTGCTTTGCATAAAACCTAATGGAAAGCCAAATGCAAAATACGACCGGGCATTCCAGTAATTGTCCAAATTGACAGGCCTGCTAAATTGTCCCCCTTGTCTCAACAGTACATCCCCTTGTATTAAAGTATCCTGTGAGGCAATAAAAGTAGAATTACCTAAATAATTTTTTCTTTTGGCCGCGGAGAGGTACATGAAAAATGATTTGGAAGTTTCCGGGTCCATTTTCCTGAACCTGGTGTACATCCTGTGTTCATATTCCTGATTTAAATTGGGGTTACCTGTAGAGATCTGTAACGGATTATCATTATCGATCACCTCTTGAAGCTGTCTCACCCTGGGGGCGTCCGTATCGGTTCTATACACCAGCCTCAGGTTGGTTTCTTCATCGAATTCATAATCAAAGATGATTCTGGGGACGAAATTCCCAAAGTTCCTCTTGGTATTTTCATATCCAGGAAATAACCGATCGCTGTTCAAGCGGGATAATTCATAATCCAGGGAAGAAAAGATGCGGAGCTTTTCATTGTTAAACCGATATCCTAACCCGATTTCATGCTGCATATAGCTGTTTTCAAATTGATTGGATAAGGTGCTGTCCAATTCAAAGTTAGTGGTTTCCATTTCCCTTTGGTAAACTTCCTGAAGATTTTTGCCGATATCATTTCCAACTTCATATTCCAATCTCATCTGGGAATATTGTCCAATAGGTTCAGTATATTCTATCTCAAATTCATATTCAAATTCATTGGAATTGTTGGTAGAATTTTGGACCAGACTGTCCAGGTTGTTGTTTTGGAAGTTTCTGTTTTCAGAGGTCAAATTAGACTCACTTTCCGAATTATTCAACTGGGTAGAGATACTGGTAGAAATCGTCCGGCCTTCTTTATCGAATTTGTACCTATAGGTCAGGTGGTTGTTTAATCTTATCGACTCATAGGATGATTGGGTCCTGTTGGTACTTTCACTGATGGGGGTATTGGTATCAAATAAGTTTTGTGCAACCAGGAGGTCTTGGGATTCCTGTCTATAGTATGAAATGTTGGGTCTCCAGATCAAAGCATGTTTTTCATTGATGTCATAATCAAGCCGCATATCCAAGCGGTGTCTTTGCCGGTGGTTTTCATCATTTCTGACCTCATCATATAATTGCAAGCTGTCACTGGGAAGGATATATTCCCTGCTGGAATTATGATTTAAAAAGTTCTTGCTATCGTTGAAGAAATAACTTCCGGTGAATTTTGCTTTTCCATCATCAAATTTATCCGAAAAATTGACACCTACTGAATTGGTGGTAGTGATTCCCGGGCTTTCCCAGGTGGTGAGGCTGTTGTTTCTTCCTCCGCCACCGCGGCGGCTACCTCCCCCTTCACCAAATGCACCGGAAAGGTCATCTGCGGAAAAATTTTGTTGGTTGATATTATTGCTTAAACCCAGCACGGTGAGCCTTCTGGATCCATTAAAGAAATTGATGTTGCCACCCAATAAGTAATTGTCATCCGTGCCATAACCCCCGAAGAATTTCCCGAATTTACCGCCCCTGCTTTCCTTTTTGGTAATGATGTTGATCGTTTTAATGGTTTCCCCGTCATCAAACCCGGTTAAGATGGCCTGATCACTCTTTTGGTCCAAAAATTCAATTTTATCTATAATCGCTACAGGAATATTTTGCATGGCCATGGCAGGATCATCACCAAAAAAAGGTTCTCCATCTACCAGTACTTTTCCCACGGTTTCGCCCTGCACCTCAATGGTCCCATCAGTTTGCATGACTACTCCGGGCATTTTTCTTATCAGATCATTGGCCTCAGCCTGTGGGCGGGTTTTAAATGCCCCGGAATTGAAAGCTACTGTATCGCCTCTTACTTCGCCCGAAAGGGCGGATCCCTCAATTTCATAGGTTTCCAGCAGTTCAACGTCTTCTTCGATTTCAATGGTACCCAAACTTGACCCTGAAAGGTTGTTGATTTGCTTTGAAAATGTTTCATAGCCAATAAAACTTACTTCCAGCAAAAAAGAATTTTGTGCAGGCTTATTAATTTCAAAATTTCCATTTTCGTCTGAAACAGCATTGTTTAAAGTATCCCCTTGCTCGTTTTTTAAAAATATATAAGCCCCTGGCAAAGTTTCTTTGTTGTTTTTGTCTACAATTTTTCCGGAAAGTTTGTTTTGGGCAAACAACATACTTGGTAGAAGGAATAAAGCTAAAAGCAATGGTGTAAATCGGAACATGATTTGAAATAAATGAAATTTGATTGTGATTCTAAAAGTAAGACAGCAAAATTAACAAAAGGTTTAAACAGATGATGGTTTTTTGTTTGAATGGGGAAGATAACGGCTAAACGGAAAAACAGGCAAGGTTAGATGTGGATAAAGCTGTTATAGAACCAAGGAGCAGGTTCTGCGGTGAAAAAGTTCAACAGGATTAATTATCATCCTGTTACTTTCCCTTGCAAAAACTCGCCTTTAGAGTATAAAGGATATTCTCCAACCCATTTAACTTAATCTCATACATGGTGTGCAACCACATCCCTAATTTTCCTTCCGGAAAACCCTGACGGTGCAGCCATATCAGGTAATGTTCAGGAATATCACAGATCAATTTACCTTTGTATTTACCATAAGGCATTCTTTTGGTGACAAGATCTATGAGGATTTCCTTTTGCATGTTCAAATTTACAGGAACCTTTTAAGAATACTATAGTAACTTTTAAATACTTCTTCCTGTAAGGCAATATATCCAATGCAATATATCCAATTTAAATTTTGTCATTTTGTTTTATTGTTATTTAGATCAATCCTAAATTCCCGGTTTACAGAACTTGGCGGGAGTTGGTTCGTTAAAATAACTAAACCAAAAACCAAAAGCCATGGAAACCGACATCAAGAAAACATCAGCAGTTATGGAATGTCCAGTCTGCCATGCTTCGGCAGTGGAATCTTGTAAAAGCCCTGAAAAAAAGGCATCTAAAGATTGTCCAAGGGTGAAATAAAGCAAGGAGAGCTAAATGGCTCTCCTTTTACTTTCCAATACTTTGTGATACATTTTCTGGTTGGCACATTTATCCCTTCCATGGTTTATTTTTTAGTTGTGCTTTATTGTAGAAAAGCCGACCGAACATTCACGCATATTTGATTTTGCCCACACACACTAAGCTAATGGTGAAAAACCAAAAGAGCCTGATTTTGCCACCGCTCGAATTGAAAACAGAAATAAATCGAAAATAAATTAGGAGACCACCCCCTACCAAGCCCCATCTTTGTAATGTAATTAATTTTAACCGTTAAAAACGTAAAACAATGAAACGACAAATTGAAGTATTTACAGCCGGATGCCCTGTATGTGAACCTGTTGTAAAAACAGTAAAGGAAATGGCTTGCGATTCTTGTGAAGTAACTCTTTACAAACTTGTTGAGCAATGCGACTCAAAGATATGTGTTGACAAGATGAAAGAATACAACATTACTTCCTTACCCGCTGTAACCGTAAATGGGAATTTATTATCCTGTTGCAAAGACAGAGGTGTGAGTAAAAAGGAATTAGCAAAGGCGGGAATTGGCCAATCTTAAAAATTAATAACCATGAAACCAATAAATTCAAAATTTCAAGAAAGTATTGACAATTGTAATGACTGCATTGACAAATATGCTACCAAAGGATTTGACCAAAGACCTGAAAGATCGTTTAAATTCCATAAAAGGACAGGTTGAAGGCGTGATAAAATGCTTGATGAAAGCAATGACCCTGCTCAAATATTAAATCAATTCAAAGCAGTTTCATTTATGGCTTCATTTTTAGTTTAGGAACATCGGCTGCCCCTTTACTTCTGTTATTATCTTTCGCAGCGGCTACAGCAAGTCTTGTTTATGGTTTAATCTTGGCTTTTTGTTTTGGGATTGGAAGGGGATTGCCGTTCTTGATTGTAGGTTTGTTTTCAAGTTCTGTTTCAAAATTTGCCAAATTATCCTGGTTAAGAAAAAGCATCCAAATATTGAGCGGGGTTGCATTGCTTTATTTAAGCTTTTACTTTTTCAGGCTATTCAGTTTTTATTTATAAAAAGCAAAACAGTCATCCCGCCCCGCATCCATACGCATTGGCAAGTCGCGCTCAAAGCCTACACATCCCAAAACTAACCAAATAATATAGCAGCCCTCACTCCCGAAAGAAAAACGACGAAGGCACAACAAGAATAGCTTATTGGAAGTAACCTGCTTTTATTAGCGGGAATTCCCTCATGGCATGGTTTCTGAGAGTTCATAATTTCATCTTTTTTCATATGGATGACATCCGGGGACATTCTTAATCAAATGATGAAACTGAAAGAGGATATTTCCAGAGGGCATTGTATTAAAGAGGAGACGATATAAGAAATCAGATCTAAATCAAATAACCGTTTAAACTTAAATTATATGTCCAATCACCCAGATTATAGTTTATTTAATGATGTAAATAGTTTTGTGGATGATGCGGTCAGTCACATGGATCTGCATCCTGGCCTGGTGAACCTCATCAAAGAATGCAATAGTGTGTACCAATTTGTATTTCCCCTCACAAAAGATGATGGTAGTTATGAAGTGCTGAAAGGTTACCGTGTACAACATTCACATCATAAACTTCCAGCAAAAGGGGGAATCAGGTTCAGTGACAAGGTAAATGAGGATGAGGTAAAAGGCCTGGCCGCATTGATGACCTATAAATGTGCTTTAGTGGAAGTTCCTTTCGGAGGTGCAAAAGGAGGGGTCAGGATGAATCCCTTGGAATATAATAAGGATCAATTGGAAAGCATTACCAGGAGGTATACTTCGGAGCTGATCAAAAAGAACTTCATCGGACCAGCCATTGATGTACCTGCTCCGGATTATGGTACAGGACCTCAGGAGATGTCTTGGATTGCCGACACCTATCAGGCATTCAACCCCAATTCCATTAATGCCAAAGGATGTGTGACGGGTAAGCCCCTGTCCCAGCACGGAATAGACGGACGGAATGAAGCGACCGGAATGGGAGTATACATTGGTATCAGAGAAGCAGTAAGTGTAAAAGAGGATATGGATGCTTTGGGATTGATGACAGGTTTGGCGGATAAACAAATAATCGTTCAGGGGCTGGGTAATGTTGGATTTCATTCGGCACTGTACCTGCAGGAAGCAGGTGCCACTATCATAGGCATTGCAGAATGGAATGGTGGGATTTGGGACCCCAATGGGATTGATGTAAAAGAAATCAAAGCCTATCTTGTACAAAATCAGGGGCTGAATGGTTACGGAAAAGGGGAATTTATAGAAAGCGGCAATGATTTGTTGGCTTATCCCTGCGATATTCTGATTCCCGCTGCCCTTGAAAATCAGATCACTTTCGATAATGCGGCCAAAATTAAGGCAAAAATCATCGGCGAAGCCGCTAATGGTCCCGTGACACAGGAGGCCGAGAAAATCCTATTGGAAAAGAATGTCATGCTGATCCCAGATATGTATTTGAATGCTGGGGGAGTCACTGTTTCCTATTTTGAATGGTTGAAAAACCTGTCGCGGGTATCTTTTGGTAAATTGGAAAAGCGTTATGACATGCAGAGAAATAAAATTCTGCTTGAAAATATTGAAAAGGTGACAGGGGACTTTTTTACGGACGAACAAAAAGATACGATTGTAAAAGGGGCTAGTGAAAGGGACTTGGTCATTTCTGGATTGGAGGAAATCATGGTGAAGACTTATCATAGCATGAACCATACCAAGAAAAAGAAGCAACTTAAAAGTCTAAGGACGGCCGCTTTTATTTTAGCCATGGATAGGATAGCTATCAGTTATTTGGATTTGGGGATCTTTCCATAAAAACACGGGTTCGATCCTTGAAATTGATAAAAATAATTGAAACTTTAAAGTATAGGTAAAATCAAGCAGCTTGTTAAAAAAAGCCGCTTCAAAGGCGGTGGTTATTCATCCACCGGTTACTTTGAGGCGGCTTTTATCGTTCTAATTTAACCAGGCTGTCCAGGGAATGCGGCTTAAAATCAGGATAAACCCTAAACCATAAAAAATATAAATGCTTCTGAACCTGCTTTTGCTTTCGGTGAGTTTCTTAGCCCTTGAATAGCCAACGGTGATCAACACAACAGCGATAAAGTTGATGAGCGGATGTTCCAATGCGTAAAGCCGTGCTGTGGAGTCAGCCATCGTTTCACCGGAAAGATTGGCAAAACCCAAGGGGCTGACAAAATAAAGGATAAGGGCTACCAAGAACTGCAGGTGAGTTAGGATCAATGCAATTAACCCCATCTTTCGGTCTCTTTCTGTGAAAGCCCTGCCAGATAGCGCTCCAATCATTGTATAAATAATGCAAACAATCAATCCCAAAATTACTATATAAGCCAATCCTGAGTGAAGGTGTAGTAATCCAGTATACATAGAGAAAATATTTATATTAAAAACAATTGATTTTCAAATTACAGCAAATTCTTTTATAATGTGGAAAATTATGAAAAAAAAATTTGATCAAACCCCAAGGCCTGGTATCTGTGGTGTAAAAAACAAACCACAGATAGTCTCAGATTTTCACAGATGGATAATTTTATAATAATCTGATCTGTGGTGAAAAATAGCTAATCAGGGCCATGGAAGTGGAGGTGCAAGACCTATTTAATTTTCTTCATTATTACTCAATAAAAAACCAAATACTTTCAAGCTTTCAACATTTCTAAAGACTACATTGATGATGCCCACAAGTGGTACGGCCAGGATCATTCCCATCACGCCCCATACCATGTTTCCTATAATAACGACGACAATAATGAAAAATGGATGTATATCAACCTGATCTCCCACGATATATGGCTCTAGGATATAGCTTTCGATGAACTGAACCAAACTAAAAACAATAATCACCCCTATAAATGTTCCGGAATCGCCACCGGAGATCATTCCAAAAGCCAGGGCAATGAAAAAACCTATAATATTTCCAAAGTAGGGTATGAGAGACAGTAGGGCCGCAAGGAGACTGACAAAAATAAAGTTACTGACTCCGGATATGCCCAATCCAATCGAATAAAGCACGGCAAGAAAGATGATTAGCAAAAATTTCCCGAAAAGATAATGTTGTGCGACACCGGCAGTTTTATTGACCACCTTGGCCACTTCCCCCCTTTTATTTTGAGGAAACAATCTCAAAACAAATTCTTTGAATCTCCGTCTGTAATTGAGCAGAAAGAAAATATAAATGAAGGTTAGCAGGTAATCCGCGAGGAAACCCAATACCTGATTGACGGCTTGAAAAGCTTTTTCCCCCCCACTTCCCCCTCCAAACAGAGTGGATACATTATTTTCCTTTTTGTATTCCTCCAGTTGTTCTTTTTCAAGGGGAGTATGAGTCAATACGAAATTTTCAAAACTTTCAATATTAGGTTCCATGGTTTCCTTAATCTTGTCCCAATCCTCTACAAATCCCTTGATCTGAAAGGAAATCAACATAAAAAAACCCAGGCTTATAATGAATAGGATTAGCGTATTGCATACAGAAGAAAGGATTCTGCTAAAGTTCCATGATTCAAATTTGTTGGCTACAGGTATCATCAAAAGGGAAAAAATCAAAGCCGTCACTAAGGGCTTTAAAAACCCCTGCGCTTTTGTCAATCCCATAAATAAGAAGTAGGTTCCCAGGACAAGGAGCGTAAAGTTAAGAAGTAAACGTTTTCTCTCTTGCATAGTCATCAAATTAGGGCTTTAAAGTGGACGAAAAGCTAAGGATAAATAAACCCGTTCAGGGTAAGTATGCTACCTTTTATTAATGATAAGCGGAACAGGCTTTCACACTCTACTTCAAAATTAAATTGGCGGCATAGCTGCTCCCAATAGGAACAAGAGCTTGACCAACTGTCACTTGGTGTCTTTCTATTTTGCTTATTTTCTCTTTGTTGACAATAAATGATCTGTGTATTCTTATAAAATTCTGATTTAGAAGCTCCTCAGCTTCGTTAAATGTCATTCTGGACAAGTGTTTTTCATGAACCAGCTGAAATGTAATATAATTACCGGATGCCATTAGATAAAGAATGTCCTTGAGGAATATTTTCACCTGTTCATAACCGGTTTTGATAAATAAATAATCCTGCATGTGGCCTTTGTTTCTCAAATGCCATAGCTCATTGGCTTTGGTACACGCTTTTGTAAACCGCACTAGGCCAAAAGGCTTAAGCAAATAATCCACCGCATCCAGTTCGAAACTTTTTACTGCATGCTCAGAATAAGCAGTTGTAAAGACAATCATGGGTTTACTTTGCAGCCAGGCCGCAAATTCCGTTCCTGAAATATCAGGCATCTTGATATCCAGGAACAAAAGGTCTATTTCATGATGCTGTAAATAATCAATAGCTTTAAAAGCATCCGTATAAGTATGTTGAAGGTCTAAAAAACTGACTTTGGACGCATGGCTTTTGATCACTTCCAAAGCCAATGGCTCATCATCAATGGCAATTGTTCTAAGCATTCCTTTTTTGGAGTTGAATGGATAAATGTACAAAATATTCCAATTCATTTTCGCGGATGATCAACTCATGCTGTTGAGGATAGAGGAGGCTTAACCTTTGCTTTACATTTTGAAGCCCTATGCCCGAAGATATTTTTTCCGGGTCTTCCCCTGTTTTTCGATGGATGCTGTTGTTGATATCCAAATGAACGCCGCCTTCCACACACCTGAGACTGATCTTTACCCAGGATTTTTTCTGTAGGCTGATCCCATGCTTAAAAGCATTTTCCACAAAGGGAATCAGCAGCATCGGTGCAATTTCGCCCAAACAGTTTTCTTCGCTTCTGTTAAAAACGATTTCAATGTTTTCTTGTCCTTTGGTCCTCAAAAGCTGTAAATCCACATAGTTGATCAAATACTCTTTTTCCCTTTCCACGGCTATTTTTTCCTGGTTGTTTTCATGGAGCATAAACCGCATCAAATCACCCAATTTTTGTATTCCTTCTGCCGATTTTTCCGCATTTTCCTGCAAAGCTGTAGCATAAAGGGTATTCAATGCATTGAACAAAAAGTGGGGATTGATCTGAGAACGAAGGAACTGCAGGTCTGCTGATCTTTGGTCAAGTTTATTGGTCAGGGAATCAATTTGACCTAGGAAACTATGGTATTTTGTAAACAGCATTTGGAACAAGGGATTGAAAACGGCCAAAATAAACAGAGCCAATACGGCTCCAACAATAAATATTTGCCCTTGATTATTGATTATACTTACTGCCGTGAAAAAAATAAAAGTGGTGATGGGAAGAAAAAAGAGGTAGCCCTTGGCCACTTTCATTTTGCCCAATGCTTTCATCCGATAGATCAAAAAATAATTGTAAAGCAATAGGACAAACAAGGCAGGAATGATAATTACATAGGTAATTAAAATCACCTGATTAAAATAGGTTTGAAACTTTAATAAAAAAATCATCATAAAAACATACAAGACAATGCTTCTGAGAACATTATATAGCGTATAATTTTTTGATAGGGAGACAGAGAAAGCCTGATTCAGGAATTTCACACTCAGATGATAACCTGCATATAAAACAATGGAAATAAAAAAAATAGGAATAAAAGGGTCTTCCCCGAAACCCCCGTTGACATAAAATATACCTATCACTATCCAGGAGCCGAAAAAAGTGAGTAAAGAATAAAATATCATTTTAGGCTTTTGTGCGTCTTTTTTATAGGCAGGGATTATTTTAAGGTGAAGGAAATAAAAAGCCCCATACAAAGCCAAGGGTATAATGATATAGGCAAAATACCGGATAGTCTGTTCCGAATTATTGGAATGGCCCAAAGTTTCGAGGTTGATTTTCCCGCCAAGGATGTTGGTTAAGATGATCAGGAAAATAAGAATGGTCATTAACCACCATTCTATTTGTCTAAATGGGAGGGATTTCTCTTTCATATTTACAGGAATTTTTTGTCAGGGTCTTTTTTACAGAAGCAATGATACAGCTTGCACGATGCTGTGCCAAAAAAATGTGACAAGAGCGTTCTTTTTTGGGATGGAAAGTTTGCCCTAAAGGGCCATTGCTTGAACAATAGCTTAATTGAGAAAAAAATGTTTCACGCAAAAACAAGAAAGGCGATAATCATAAAACATAATCACCTTAAATCCCGTAAAAATTGGGAAGTGACAAGGTAAATTTTCAACTTAGAACTGAGATATCATGGCGGAAAACGATGGCAAAAGAAACACAACTAACCCCCAGAGGAAAGGGAATCCTTCAGATACCGGTCATGACAAGGCTACAATAAAAGAAGGAAAAAAAACCGAAGAACTGAAGAAAGAGGAAGAAATTCAGGAAAAGCACATAGAAGAGGGGGGAGAAGTTCCTTCCCATCTTAAAAAAGGGGCGAACCCTAATCGGAATCCTGATAAGCCGGACATTGATAAACCAGCTTATGGAGGTTCCAAATAATGGGCAGATGCTAATTATTATCTGTCTATAAACTGCAAGTTTAGGAAAATTCTCCCGCAAATCTGTCCTTATGATTTTAATCCCTCATCTGCGAAGACCTACCTGCCGATAGGTCAGCGTGATCTGCGGGACACCCATTATAGACAGAACCTGATTAGAAATGTTTGAATAATATTATTTTACCGCTTTTAGCCAGGCTTGGGCCATCAATTCTGAACCAGCCATGGTCGGGTGCACCCCGTCAGTGGTCCAGTAGGATCCGGGAGCAGATTTTTCTGCTTTGTCAAATATGCTTTGAAAAGGGACAAAAACGGCATCAAAGGCTTTGGCCACCTCCTTGGCGGCATCTCTATAAGCATCAAATTCAGGATACCAGGAATCATCAACGGCTTTTACCCCTTTGACGGCAAAAGGTTCACCTATTACTAATTTCAGGTTGGGCAGCTGCTGTTTTGTCCTATCAAGAAGAGCCATTAAATCTTTTTTATAAACTTCCACCGTCCCATTATATTTGCCATTGTGCTTGTGCCAATAATCATTCACGCCGATCAGGATGCTCAACACTTCTGGTTGAATGGCAAGGCAGTCATTTTTCCATCGTTCAGCCAACTCGAAAACTTTGTTTCCGCTGATGCCTTTATTGTAGATCTGTAAATTTTTATCCGCGTGGTTATGCAACAGTTCTGCTGCTGCAAGGAAAGCATACCCGTTTCCCAGGTCGTTTGGATTATTAAAGGTAGTCTTTTCTTTGTTCCTTCCCGCATCAGTAATGGAATCCCCCTGGAAAAGAATCTTATCCCCTGAAGAAAGTCTAATGGCTGAGGCAATTTTTTCTGAAGGTATGGCAGCATTCACAATCTCAGGTATTCCCAAAACTGAAATTCCGGCAAGAGAGGTGGTTTTTATAAAGTCTCGTCTGTTGACCATGATTTGTTGCTTGCTATGAGGTTTTTTTAAATATCTGTTTCAAATCCCCACCGCGCCTTTTCAAAATTGGTTAATTGAGTTCACAGGCAGGAAATTTATTTGGCCTAAAAATAATTAAAAAAACCATATAAAGAACAAAAGTAAAGGATGATTAGGAAATTCTTTGCAATAGTGTTCTCATGGGGGTTGGTGTATAGATTTGCCTTATGCCTTTTTTCGATAAATATCAATAATGTTAAAAAGAATGGCACAGAAGGTGACCCAGATAAGTCCTCCGATAAAACCGGCCAACACATCACTGGGAAAATGGACGCCCAGATATATCCGGCTAATGCCGATAAGCAATATTAATAATCCCAAAGCAAAGGAAAGAATCATCTTAAGCCATAGGGGCATACTTAACCGGATACAAAGATAGATGAGAAAACCATAGAAGGCCATGGCACTCATGGCATGGCCACTGGGGAAGCTCAAAGTGGAAACAGCCACCAAATGTTCCAAAGAAGGTCTGTCCCTGTTGATTACCCTTTTCAATACAAGATTGGAAAGTGAGGATAACATCAAAACCAGGACAGTTTGGATAGTAAATGTCCACTTGCCATGCTTTAGGAAAAAGAACAAGCCTATGGCAATGATAAAAATCAAATAGGCAAATCGGTCCCCCATATGCGTGATGAATTGAAAGACCGGGATCAGAGAAGGATGATGAAAGGATTGTATTTGGTGGGTGAAGTAATCATCATAGAGGGTGAGTTCATCTTCTTTAAGGTCATCGGTAATTTCCACAAAGACATTTAAAGAAACGACAAAAAGACCAAATGAAATCAGGATGGTCAGATAATACGGGAAAAGTTCATTTTCCTGATGAAATTTGTCCCTTAGGAATTTCCTTACCCATTGAATTACATTTTTAACAAATTGTCGCATTTGATTGGATTTTCATCTCTCTTTTCTTCTGCCAAAAATAGAAAATAACATTTACCTTCTACTATTTTGTCCTGACCAATGGGCTGGAATGGATTTCCGGCTATTGAATATCAACCCGTTTTATTTCAAGAGATTACAAACTCTTCGCCAGAGGGAACTGAAATGGATCAGATAAAAGTTAATGGACTATCGCCGATTAATTGTATTTTTGACTTAATAAAAAGCTTAACATGCAAGGATTATTAGCTCAAGCTACTTCCGTAGAGAAGGAGATATTTGAATTTGATTTTTCCATTTGTACCTTGGTCAACGACAAGCAGGAATATAAGGAAATGATTGTGTCTTTTGTTGAGGCGGGTTTTTCATTACCCACCTGTGAATATCTTTATATAGATAATTCTGTAGAAAATAAATTCGATGCTTATTCGGGGCTTAACATTTTACTTCAGCGGGCTAAAGGCAAATATATTATCCTTTGTCATCAGGACATCCTTCTTGATTTTGACAAAAGAAAAGAGCTTGAGCAACGAATCCATGAACTCCAGGTATTGGATCCAAAATGGGCAGTAGGTGGAAATGCAGGTGCAGCAGGCCCCAATCATATTGTCTATAAAGTAACCTATTCCGACGGGATAACCATGTCCAAAGGTAAATTCCCCTTGAAAGTCCATAGTCTGGATGAAAATTTCATCCTGTTGAAAAATGCTGCGGGGCTTTCTCTTTCTGCGGATCTTTCGGGTTTTCATCTATATGGAGTAGATATTTGCCTGCAGGCAACGGCAAGAGGCTACCCTTGTTATGTGATTGATTTTAATATTTTGCATAAAAGCCGGGGTAATCCGGATGAAAGCTTTCAGGTCTGCAAAAAAAACCTCATCCAAAAATACAACTTCCTATTTAGAAACAGATGGATTCAAACGACGACGACCTGTTTTTATCTATCGGGTTCCATGCTCGGAAAATTCAATGAAAATGCGGTATCTTTATTTTGCATAAGGATGTGGAATGGTTTAAAAAAAAGAATAAAATAATCTATGCAGGAAGGTGGTTATTATACCCGTCAAAAACCTGGTCCCAATGCTTCCCCTCTGATTTCTGTAGTCACAGTGTGCTATAATGTGGAATCCCTCCTTGCGCAGTGTATCCACAGTGTCAGCCTTCAGGATTTCAAAGTCATTGAACATATAATTATTGATGGGGAAAGCACGGATAACACGGTAGGTTTATTGAAGGAAAGGGACAGGGAAGTGGCTTATTGGCGGAGTGAAAAAGATAGCGGCATCTATTCCGCGATGAACAAAGCCTTAAATTATGTCCATGGAAAATGGATTGTCTTTTTAGGGGCAGATGACCAGTTACTTCCCGGTTTTTCAAATATGGTGTCTTGTTTGAAGAATGACCATACTGTATATTATTCCAATGTGCTATATGATACGATTCCGGTAGGCAGGGAAATCAATGGCTATTTTCTGGCAAAAAACAATATTTGTCACCAAAGCATTTTATATCCTAAAGCGGTATTTAAAAAATATAGTTTTGAGGAAAAATATGTTTTATATGCCGATCATTACTTGAACATGCAATGTTGGTCTGATCCCGACTTTGATTTTGAGTATTTCAATCTGTTGACGGCAAGATTTTCCACAGAGGGTGCTTCTTCTAGAAAAAAAGATGTTTATTTTGAACAGGATAAAGCCATGCTGATTAGAAAACATTTCGGGTACCTGGCCTATTGGAGATATTTATTTAAAGGATTTAAATCGAAATCCAGAAAGGTGGATTCCTGGGTTTTATAGAAGTTGTAACAGGATGAAAATACAGTTTGACCATCAAATCTTTTCTTTGCAACAGTATGGGGGAATATCCCGCTATTTTTCTGTTCTTCAGGATTATATCCAGGATCAGAGGAATATGACCATGGATAGGGGGCTGTTGGTTTCAAGAAATAATTATTTGTCCGAATCCGTCTATCCCATGCCCGCTAAATTGGCAAGGACCCTTGTCAGCCGATCAAGAACTTATTCATTTAATAAGCGATACTCCAAATTTCTTCTGGAGAAAGGCCAGTTTGACGTGTTTCATCCCACTTATTACGATGCCTACTTTTTACCGGTATTAAAGAAGCCTTTTGTGCTTACGGTCCATGACATGACCCATGAGCTTTTCCCTGAATTTTTCCCTGTGCATGACAAATTCATTACCTACAAAAGAAAAGTGATTGAAAGAGCAGATCATGTTATAGCTGTTTCTACATCCACCCGAAACGATCTGCAGCATATTTTTGGCATTGATGAAAGGAAGGTCAGTGTGGTCCATCATGGTTTTTATAATGGGAACATTGAAGCAGCAGTTGATTTTAATCCCATTCCAAACCCATTTATCCTTTTTGTGGGGGACAGAAGCGGGTATAAAAATTTCACAAGGTTTATTACAGGGATAACTCCGCTTTTGCATAAAGACAAGGAGCTGTTTGTCATCTGTGCAGGCGGGGGAGGATTCAACCTTTCTGAAAGGGAATTATTGCATAGAAACAGGATCACGGAAAACATCATCCAATTGCCCGTGACTGATTCCCAGTTGAAAACCTTATATCAAAAAACCATGCTATTCGTTTATCCTTCTTTATATGAAGGATTTGGTTTGCCTATGCTAGAAGCTTTCAGTAATGATTGTCCCGCAGCGGTGAGCCGTACCAGTTGTTTTCCCGAAGTTGGTGGGGAGGCCGCGGTTTATTTTGACCCTTATGAGCCTGATGATATATTACAGGCCATCCAATCGGTCATCCACAATAAGGAATACCGGCTTTTACTAAGTCAAAAAGCTGAAGTGCAGCTGCAGCATTTCACCTTGGACAGTTGTATGGAAAAGACAATGGATATTTACAGGGAATTGGGAAAAAACTAAAAAGAATATGCCAGCAAAAAAGATACTTTATTTTTTCCCGGAAAACCCCTTGGAAAATAATTCGGGCAACAAGACACGCGTCCTGCAATTGCTGCACTATTTTAAAGAAAGTGGTATAAAGGTGGATTTTGTAAGTTTATTACAAGGGCTAAGTCAATGGGAAGAGGGGGATATTGAAGAATTCAAGGAATCCGGATTGATAGAGAACATTTATTTTGTTCAAAAAAAACCTTCTAAAAAAAACAGGATCAAATACTTTTTGAATTTTAAAATCCCCAACTATTTCTATAAAAGAAAGCTGGATCGAAACAGTAGCCTCACTGTGGATATGTCCTGGTATAAAAAGAAAAAATTTGAAGAAATACTAAGGGGTAGTCATTATGACCATATTATTATAAGCTACTTATATTGGGCTGATTTAATTGAAAATACAAAGCTGTTCCAGGGAACTAAAACCATTGTGGATATCCATGATTTTTTAACTTTACATCACCTTAAGGACAAAAAATTCAAATTAGGGGCAACATTTGAGGATGAAATAAACAAGCTGAACCAGTTTGATGAGGTATGGACCGTTTCTTCTGATGAACAATTTATCTTTAGCCAATTTTGCAAAAGCATAATAAGATTAATCCCACCTTTTTTCACCAAACCCTCAAAGGGAAAACCATGGACGGAAAAAACTTATGACCTGGTATATGTAGCCAGTAATAATTCCCATAATCAGCTTTCCATTGACTGGTTTTTTAAAAAGGTATACCCATTGCTTCCGCCGGATCATTCCATCTGTATCATTGGAAGAATTTCGGATTATATAGGGAATTATCCCAATGTTCATAAAATCACCTATACAGAAAATTTACAAGAACATTATGAAAGTTCCAAAATAGCCCTTTGTCCCATGTTAAGCGGTACAGGCGTGAAAATAAAGGTGGTAGAAGCATTATCTCATGGATTGCCGGTAGTTTGCAATTCCCGGGGGATGGATGGTCTTCCAAATAAAATCAACAACGGCTGTTTGGTAAGCGACGATCCTGAGGAATTTGCCCAACATATAATTTATTTGATCAATCATCAGCATGCTTATGATCAACAAAGCCGCATGGGAGAGGAATTGTTCAATAGCCATTTTGAATCCCAAAAAGTTCGCTCGATATTGAATAAGGTTTTTATGGGGGAGTAGGAGCCAAGAATGAAGTAGGGAGTACTTGAAGAGGGTCGGAGGTCAGATGTAGGATGTCAGAAACAGATGAACTTGACGTGGGGAGTTCCTTAGGGACGAAGAGACGAAGGGAGAGGGAGACGGAAGGGTTTGGCATCGGAAGTTCAAAGTCAACGTTGTTACCCTGAAGGGGTAAAAGATGGATAGCCCGGGGTGAAATGACGTACGAATGTAACCCGGGGATCAAAGAATATCTCCCTACGACCCAACCTGTAGAGCCTGTCGGTAGGCAGGGTTGAATTAGTTTTTCGGTAGATGGTTTGAGGATAAAAAAAGAAAAATTGTCAACTAAATTCAGGACGTGACACAGAAAATCTAGGGCCGAATAAGATGGTAAGTTAAAAGCTTCTGGGGCGGAAAGAAATTATACAGGATGAATTATAACTTTTAAGTCATCATTCATCATTTATAACTTGTAATTTATAATTCAATATCGATGTCCATCAAAACCATTTTTCAAAGGAAATCAGAAAATCTAAAAGCACTGTTAAGGTATTCCACCATTAATAAGGAGTTGAAGGGGAACTATGATTTATTTTTTTTCTTTCCTTTCTGGCAAATTGGGGGCGGGGAAAGGGTGCATGCAGATATATTAAAAGTATTTAAAAAGGAAAACACACTCTGTTTTCTAACTGATCAATCCATCAACAATGGATTTAAAGAGGAGTTTCAGAATTATTCGACTACGGTGGTACTGGGGAGATGGACGGAAAAAAGATCCTTCCGCTTATTCATGTTAAAAAAAATTGCCTTTACAATCAATAATCGTAAGGCCCCTGTTATTTTTGGTTGTCATAGTCCTTTTTTTTATTCGCTTATCCCATACCTGAAAGCCCATGTGAAAGTGGTTGATCTTATCCATGCCTTTACCTTTGACCCCAATGGGCCGGAAATATACAGTCTTCCATATGTTCAACGGTTGGATCACCGGGTAATTCTTGGGGAAAACACCAAAAAAGATTTCAGGGATTTATACCTGGAAAAAGGCATTGATCTCAAGTACCTGGAAAGGTTGACCATTATCACCAATAAAACCCCTATCCCTACAAACAGACCATCAAAGGACTACTCCGGAAATTTGAAAGTTTTGTTTGTGGCAAGAAATGCTCCGGAAAAACGTCCGGAGATTTTTGTTGAAGTTACCAAACGGTGTTTTGAAAAACAAATACCGGCAGATTGTATCATGGTGGGGGGCTTTTCAGGTCTTGTGGGACAGGTTTGGTCCAATACCACACTGATTGGGGAATTGTTTGACAAAGAGAAATTAAACGAAATTTACCGTCAAGCACATCTAATTCTGGTGACTTCCTGGCGGGAGGGCTTTCCCTTGGTCATTATGGAGGGAATGGGTCATGGGGTGGTGCCGATCTCTACCAATGTAGGCGAAATCCCTACCTACATTTCCTCGAATTCCTATAAAAACGGGTTTTTGGTAGAGGATAAAAAAAATCCCGGAGAAATTGTGGATGAGTTTGTTTACCGAATTTCCCATCTTTGTCGAAATAAAGATCTTTTAGAGGAGTTTAGCAATAACGCCTTTGAATTTGCACAAAAAAACTTTGGAGAAGAAAAGTTTGAACAATCTTATAGAAAACTGCTTCTTGAAACTCCCAAAGAAGCGTAAGATATTAACCGGAATATAATGATAAGGAAAATAAAGCGGATTTTCTTCAAAAACAGACCTAAGGCAGATCCACGTTTACTGGCTGATTTTGATACTCTCCGTGAAATGGAAAAATCTTCTCCTAAGCGTTTTTCATTAAATCAGGAAGATTTTTATCCTTGCTTAAACGATAACACCCCCTCTACTGGGTTTGACCGCCACTATGTATATCACCCTGCCTGGGCAGCGCGGATAATTGCTGAGGTCAAGCCGGCCAAACATGTGGACATTTCTTCAGCACTGCAATTCTGTTCTGTTTTATCGGCTTTTGTTCCGGTGGATTTTTATGATTATAGACCAGCCAATCTTTCTTTAAGCAATCTTAATTCCTTGTCAGCCGATTTGCTTTCCTTGCCTTTTGAAAACAATTCAATAGAATCGCTTTCCTGTATGCACACGATCGAACATATTGGATTAGGGCGTTATGGTGATCCTTTGGATTACGATGGGGATATAAAAGCCGTCAACGAGTTAAAACGGGTATTGGCAGTGGGAGGACATCTTTTTTTCGTGGTGCCCATTGGTCGGCTTAATCGGATATTCTTTAATGCACATAGGGTTTACACCAAGCAACAGGTTTTGGATTTATTTCCGGATTTGGTTCTGAAGGATTTTACTCTTATACCGGAAGATGAAAAAGATGGTGGACTTGTTTCCGATCCTAATGAACAGCTTTTGGAAAGGCAGGTATATGGTTGCGGTTGTTTTTATTTTACAAAAGAATGAAAGTAGTGAAGTTTTTGGGGGGCTTGGGCAACCAGATGTTTCAGTTTGCCTTTTATCTTTCCTTAAAGCAGCATTTTGGAAAGGTGAAAGCGGATTTGACGGGGTTTGAAGACTATTCCCTGCATTATGGCTTTGAGTTGGAAAAGGTATTCCCTATCCAACTGGAAAAGGCAAGTCCTTTTGAATTAAGAATATATGGACAGGAAAGGAGGGATTGGATAACCAGAAAACTTAGAAGAATATATAATACCAAACATGCCTGGCATCCAGAAAAGGAAGAATTTGGTTTTGATCCGCTCATTTATCAGGATTCATCTCCGCGTTATTTTTGGGGCTACTGGCAGCACTGCTTGTACCATCAAGCCATCACACCACAACTTAGAAAAGCCTTTGAATTTAAAAGGAAGCTGGAAGGAAAGAATTTGGCGGTTGGTCAGCAGGTCAAAAAGACGCCCTCTGTATCTATTCATGTGAGGAGGGGTGATTACCTGGATCACCCCATATTGGGTGATATTTGCAACCTGGATTACTACCAAAAAGGCATAGAAGTAATGAAAGAAAAAGTGGAAAATCCACAGTTTGTTGTTTTTTCAAATGATATCGCTTGGTGCAGAAGCAATTTATCCTTATCAGAGGCCATCTTTGTGGATTGGAACAAGGGGGAAAACAGCCATAGAGACATGCAGTTGATGGCGCTTTGTAGACATCATATAATAGCCAACAGCAGTTTCAGTTGGTGGGGAGCCTGGTTAAATCCCCATGGGGAAAAAATAGTGGTTTCACCGGAAAAATGGATCAATACTCCCGGAGTGGACACTTCGGGGCTGATACACCACAAATGGATTACCATATGAAGAGGCCAAAAGTAACCGTGGTCATGGCAGTATATAATGGTGCAGCCTATCTTAAACCGGCCATGGACAGTGTACTTAACCAGACGTTTCATGATCTGGAATTGTTGATTATCAATGATGGGTCTACTGATGAAAGTACAAGCATCATCAACAGCTATAATGACCCGAGGATCCGGCTGCTGAACAATGGGAAAAACAAGGGAATAGCTTTTACCAGGAACAGGGGCGTGAATGAAGCCTATGGGGAACTGGTGGCCACCTTGGATTGTGATGATATCGCCCTGCCGGAAAGGATTGCGTTACAATATAGGCATATGACGGAAAACCCCCAATTGGCTTTGTCGGGAGGACATGCCGAAGTGATTGATTCCAATGGAAAACCCACCGGTGAATTTTATAAGATGCCTTTTCGTCCCCATGAAGTTGGTATCGGATTGCTTTTCAGGAATGTTTTTGTCAATTCAACTGTCATGTTCAGGAAAGAAGCCATTGAAGAGCTTGGAGGGTATAAAGAGATGGGCATTTGTGATGATTATGAATTGGCATTCCGCATCAGTAAACTTTATCCGGTGGATAACATGGATAAAGTATTGGTCCGGTACCGGGTCCATAACCACAATATTTCTTCAGAAAAAGAAGCTTTGATGCAGCAAGGAGAGGAGCAAATTGTCCGCTACATGCATCAAAGCCTGGGAATCCCCCATGATGGGCGATTGCTTAAGACCCATCTTTCTTTTATCAGGTCATTGCCTGAAGGTCCGATGGAATTGATGGATTATTTCGACCTATTTAAAGCCTTCAAAATAGGCAATGACATTAAAGGGGTTTTTCCTAAAAACCTTCTGCACAGGGCAATACTTATGAGATGGTATGAAATGATCAGGCAAAGCGGGACCAAATCATCTTTGTCTTTGTTTTTCAAAAAGCCTTTGTTCAAAGTGGCTTATACCACCCCCAAAATGTACAGAAAAATGATCAAGCAGGCATTGGGGTTAACCTGACAGTTTCTGATTTTAAAAAACAGGTAAAATGGAAGCCGGTAAACTCAGGATTTATCCATCATCCTAATGATATCATCAGCTACCTCTACCGTCCTGTTTGGAGCATATTCCTTTACCAGGGAGCATAATTGATCCACACTTGGATAATCATCCTTCCCGGTAAAAAGGCAGGCATCATCTAAGGATTCCATGCTTGAAGGGGGAATTGTCCATACTGTTTTTTTTTGGAAAGGCAAAGGTAATAGAATACATTAAGAAAGGAAGACGGGCCTCACCGGATGATGATTTTCAGGTTGTTTTGTGGAAAATATTTCAGCTTCCATCAGGACACTGAAAGATGATCAATGGGGACAAAAAGTTGACTTATGCCATAAACAAAATGCATTTATAGGCGTTTTATTGACATAAATGCTGATTTGAAACAACATCTATAAATAATGCATTCCCTATATTTTTATATTTAATATTTTGAAAATAATATAAAATAAAAATTAAATATCGCTATATCCCATAAGATTTACTCAAAGTGATTTTGTCGGTTTTCATTTTTGCGCTTTTATCATTAAAATATGCCTTTCACAGAAATTTTGATCTCCGGGAAAATTTAACAGATAGTTTTGTTTTGAATTTACGAGGTACCAAAACCGAAAATTTTTGACTTCATTGATTCCGGGAATAATTGTTCACAGCCATAAAATCTAAAGGGGCTTTTAATTGAAAAGATAAATGTTGAGGCGTTATTTTAATTTGAAAATGAAAAAATTTATTCATCACCTGTCCAAAGCTTTTTTGCAGGGATTGTTTTTAACCTTGGTCCTTACCAGCTGTAAAACAGAAAGTAAACCACAGATAGGAGCCACTGTTCCCAAAGAAGTCCCTGTATATGAAGTTACAGCTATAGATACCACCCTTTTAAGGGAATATGTCGCCGATATTGAGGCTGTTCAAAATGTGGAGCTTAGGGCAAGAGTACAGGGATTTCTAGAGGAAATCCTTGTGGATGAAGGTCATTATGTCCGTAAAGGCCAGGTCTTATTTAAAACAAACGATGAAGAATACAAAGCAGAATTAGCAAAGGCCAGTGCCAATCTGGAAAGTGCCATTGCTGAAGCTAAAGCTGTGGAGTATGAGGTGGATAGGTTGAGGATCATGGTGGATAACAATGTGATCTCCGCATCCGAACTTCACGTTACCTTGGCCAGGCATAATGCGGTCCTGGCAAAAATTGAGGAGGCAAAATCAGCGGAGCGCAATGCTTCCGTGCAATTGTCCTATACAGAAATTAAAGCGCCATTTAATGGCCTTATCGATAGAATTCCTTTTAAAATAGGAAGTTTGATAGGTCATGGAAATCTCCTGACCACTGTCTCTGACATTAGTGCGATCCATGTTTATTTCAATGTATCTGAGCGGGAATATCTGGAATATATCAAAGCTGAAAACGACAGGGAAAGCAATACTGTAAAGTTAATTTTAGCTGATGGTTCCACCTATCCGTATGATGGACAAATAGAAACTATGCAGGGAGAATTCAATGCCAATACTGGTACCATTGCTTTTAGGGCCCGGTTTCCTAACCCTAAGCAGGTTTTAAAACACGGGGCTACAGGAAAAGTTGTTCTTACAAAAAAAATCAATGGAGCCATCATTGTTCCTCAAAAAGCGGTCTTTGAAATACAGGACAGAAACTATGTATTTGTTGTAGATGTGGACAATACGGTCAAAATGAAAAGTTTTGTTCCGAAAGCACGGTTTTCCCACTATTACGTGGTGGATATGGGCATTGAGGTAGGGGAAAAGCTGGTGTATGAAGGCATTCAAAATCTCAAGGAAGGCATGCCTATCACCCCAAATTTTATCGCATTGGACCTGGTAGAGGGAGAACAAGAAAATGATCCCAATTCCCAGTTTCAATAATTTCACCTGTTGCTTATAATAGTTGCATAGCTTTTCAGAATAATGGTAAAAAAATTTATCCAACGGCCTATATTATCACTGGTCATCTCGCTTTTTTTTGTTCTTTTGGGTCTTTTATCCCTGGTTTCCTTACCAGTGGCCCTCTTTCCTGATATTGCCCCGCCCTCAGTAGTGGTAAAGGCCAAATACAGGGGAGCCAATGCGGAGGTGGTGGCCAAAACTGTTACCACCCCTTTGGAAAAAGTGATCAATGGAGTTCCTGGAATGATGTATATGAGTTCGGTATCCAGTAACAGGGGAACAGCCTCCATCAAAGTATATTTTGATGCGGAAGTTAACCCTGACAATGCAGCCGTGGAAGTTCAGAACAGGGTATCGACAGTGGTCAATGAGCTGCCGGAAGATGTGGTTAAAGCTGGGGTGACGGTTGAAAAAGAGGTTGAAGGTCTTTTGCTTTACATCAACGTGATGAGTGAGGACACGTCATTGGATGAAAAGTTTATATATAATTTTGCTGACCTGAATGTGCTTCAGGAACTGCGAAGGGTGGACGGGGTAGGTTTTGCCGAGATTATGAGTACCAAAGACTACTCCATGAGAATATGGTTGAAACCCGACCGGATGACAGCTTATAAGATTTCCACGGACGAATTGGTGGAAGCCATTCAAAGGCAAAATATTGAAGCAGCCCCTGGACTTGTAGGGATTAGTTCAGGTAAAGATTCTCAAATGCTACAGTATGTGCTCCGGTACACCGGTAAATTTTATGAAACCAGACAATATGAAAATCTGGTCATCCGGGCCGATTTGGAAGATGGATCTATATTAAGATTAAAAGATGTAGCGGATGTGGAGTTTGGCTCCCTGAACTATGGCCGGATTTCCAAAACGGATGGAAAACCCGCTGCCTCGGTAATGATCATCCAAAGACCCGGTTCCAACGCCAGAGAGGTGATCAAAAATGTAAAAGAAAAAATGGTGGAGCTAAAAGCAGGTTCTTTTCCTCCGGGGATGGATTATAAAGTGACCTATGATGTTTCCCGCTTTTTGGATGCCTCCATTGAAGAAGTGTTAAAAACATTGATTGAGGCCTTTATATTGGTGTTTCTGGTGGTGTTTATCTTTCTTCAGGATTTTCGGTCTACGCTTATTCCCGCTTTGGCAGTTCCTGTGGCACTGATCGGTACACTTTTTTTTATGCAGCTATTTGGCTTCTCCATCAACCTTTTGACGTTGTTTGCCATGGTTCTCGCGATCGGTATAGTGGTGGATAATGCCATTGTGGTGGTGGAAGCGGTTCATGCAAAAATGGAAGAATATAACCTTCAACCAATGGAGGCAACCATAGAGGCTATGAAGGAAATGAGTTCAGCCATTGTAGCCATTACCTTGGTGATGTCCGCAGTATTTATACCGGTGGCATTTATGGATGGGCCCGTAGGTATTTTTTACCGACAATTTTCCATTACCCTGGCTATTGCTATTGTCATTTCGGGTATCAATGCCCTAACATTAACTCCGGCACTCTGTGCCATTGTTTTAAAAAACCATTATGGAAAACCAAAAAGCAAAAACCTTCTTCAGAAATTCTTCGACAAATTTAACCTTGGTTATGAAAAATTTGCCCAAAAATATAAGCTTGGGCTGGGCCTCATTGTAGGAAGAAGGTTATTGACCGTTTTGGTATTGGGGGCATTTTTTGCTGGGACCTGGGGAATTGCCAATATACTTCCTTCGGGTTTTATTCCAGTTGAAGACCAAAGTATGATCTATATAAACGTCAACACGCCAGTGGGCGCTACCGTAGAGCGGACAGAAAGAGTTATGGATGAAATACAACAATTGGCAGAGGGACTGGAGGAAGTGGAGTCGGTTTCCACCCTGGCAGGATATAGTCTGGCAAGTGGTCTTTCAGGGGCTTCCTATGGAATGGGCATGGTCAATCTAAAAAATTGGGGAGAAAGGGAAAGATCCATCCAAGCTACCATTCAGGAGCTGGAGTCCGTTACCAGGCACATTTCAGATGCCCAGGTGGAATTTTTCTTACCCCCCACGGTTTCAGGTTTTGGTAATTCCAGTGGGTTCCAAATGAAAGTTTTGGACCAAACCGGCAGTGGAAATTTAGAAAAACTCAATGTTGTCACCCAGGATCTTGTGCAGGAGCTGATGAAAGCTCCTGAAATTGGATTTGCCAATTCAGATTTTGATGCAAGTTATCCCCAGTTCATGGTACATGTTGATCAGGATATAGCTGCAAAAAAGGGGGTAAGCATCCAAAAAACCATGAGTACCCTTCAGGTTTTAATGGGGGGCATGTATATCTCTGACTTTGTACGTTTTGATAATATGTACGATGTGATGGTACAGGCTGCTCCACAGTACAGAGCTACCCCGGAGGATGTCCTGAAAGTTCAGGTTAAAAATGAACTGGGGGAAATGGTTCCAATTTCTTCCTTTATAAAAATGGAGAAGATATATGGACCGGAGCAACTGGAAAGGCACAATATGTACAATTCGGCCAAATTAAAGGGTATTCCGGCCGAGGGGTTCAGCTCAGGAGATGCCATTGCAGCCATTCAAAAAATTGCTCAGGAGAAGCTTCCTCAGGGATATAGTTATGATTGGTATGGGATGACCCGCCAAGAAGTGCAAACCGGCAACCAGGCCATCTATATTTTTCTGATCTGTCTTTTGTTTGTTTACCTTCTGCTGGCTGCCCAGTATGAGAGTTTTCTGTTGCCGCTACCGGTTATTCTTTTCCTTCCTGCAGGTGTTTTTGGCTCCTTTGCCGCACTTTATCTTTTGGATCTTCAAAACAACATTTATGCACAGGTGGCATTGATTATGTTGATTGGGCTATTGGGTAAAAATGCCATCCTGATCATAGAATTTGCTGTTCAGAAAAGAAAGTCGGGGTTTTCTGTTATAGAAGCGGCCATTGAAGGTTCTGTGGCCAGGTTGCGGCCTATTTTGATGACCTCCTTTGCTTTTATTGCCGGACTGATCCCTCTTTGTATAGCTTCCGGTGCAGGGGCTTTGGGCAACCGTTCCATTGGTACCGCGGCGGCAGGAGGGATGTTGTCCGGAACCATTTTTGGACTGCTGCTGATTCCCGGACTTTATGTGCTTTTCTCCAAAAAGAAAAAGCCTCAGCAGGAAATCACCGAAAATCCTGTTGAAGAATTAGAAGTCTCGTTAGAAAAATAACTGATAAAATGTCTCGAATGAAGTGTCTTTTTCATATAGCAGGTGTTACCTTATTGACTTTGGCGACCTATTCCTGTAAATCCATTGATATACCCACCTTGCCTGAAATGCCGGAGGTTCCCGGTACGTTTTTGGGCAGTACGGATATGCTTAGCATTGGGGATATCTCTTGGGGAGTTTTTTTTGACGATCCTTATTTGACCGCTCTGATAGAAGAAGCTTTGGCCAATAATTTGGATTTATTGGCCACAGTGGAGCGGATAGAGATTGCCCGCACCCAATTTCAAATAAGAGAAGGGGCGCTTTATCCAACTATGGATGGAATCGTCCGCTACAGATCCGGAGATATTAAATCGAACGTGCTCAATGGCAGCATCAATGGTGACAGGAATGTGACCAACCGGGTAGAAAACAATTTTATTGGATTTCAGAGCCATTGGGAAATTGACCTTTGGGGAAAACTCAGAAACAGAAGAGATGCCGCCTACTTCCGGATTTTGGCGACCGAAAAAGGCCAACAGCTGGTGACCACAACATTGGTGGCAGAAGTGGCAAGGTTATATTATGATTTGTTGGGCTTTGACATGGAACTAGAAACTATTGAAAAGAACATGGAATTCCAGAAGATGGCTTTGGAACTGATCAAGATCCAAAAAATGGCCGGCAGAGCCACCGAGCTTGCCGTACAGCAGTTTTCTGCGCAACTACTTTCCACTCAAAGCCTTCGCTACAAAAAGCGCCAGGAAATTATAGAAGCCGAAAATGCGCTTGATTTTCTAATGGGAAGGTTTCCGGAACCCATTGCCCGGGCGGAATCCTTATCGGATATCCGTTTGCCTGAGGTGGTCAACACTGGCGTTCCTGCTGATTTGCTGCTAAGAAGGCCGGATATTCAAGAGGCAGAATTGAAATTGCTCGCCTCCAAATTGGATGTGGATGCTGCCAGGGCAGAGTTTTTCCCCAGCTTAAACCTTACCCCTTATATGGGATTGAATGACCGCAGTATTCCTGCAGCCTTGCAATTCCCCGGATCACTCACCGTAGGCTTGCTGGGAGGGATTACCAGTCCGATACTTCAACGAGGAAGGATCAGGGCAGGCTTTGACCAGTCTATTGCTGAAAATAAAATCTCCCTATACAATTATCAGCAGACCATCCTCCGTGGATTCAGGGAAGTGGTCACCAGTCTGCAGCGTGTGGATAACCTCAAAAATCTGTATGCCCTGAAAGAAGAGGAAACCCAGGTACTTTTAAAAGCAGTGACCACTGCCAATGACCTTTTCCGGGGAGGATATGCCTCTTACCTGGAGGTGATCACCGCCCAAGCTAGGGCCTTGGAAGTTGAATTGGAAATGGCCAGCACCCGTAAAGAAGTTTTCCAGTCTGTAATTGACCTTTACCGGTCTTTGGGAGGAGGCTGGAATTGAGGATGCTTTTTTTTACTTCTTCCACAACCTTGGCAAGTGCTTGGTTCTTTGAAAGACGAAAGAGTATAATGGATACGGTCGAGTACAGAATTGATTTTTATTGCCGGACTACCCATGTTTTTGAATATGCCGGACATATAGCTATGCAATGTGCCTCTACTTCTCCTTTGATAAGAGGATGCCTTCTTTGGTCCCAAAGATAAGTTGAATGTACATTTTCCCCTTAATTCAAGTCGGATTTTCTATTTGCTTTATCTGACTTTTCCTTCTGTTTGGTAGCCTTTATTCTTGATTTTTGAGCCTTCTTCTCCATCTTGGCAGATTTATTGGCCTGTTTGGAAGCATTAGAAGCTTCTTTACTGATCCTTTTGGCTTCTTTTGCTTTTGCTTTGAACTCTTTCTTTAGGGCATTAGCATCTTTCTGCCTGTTTTTATTGATTTGCGATTCTTTCCTTTCCTCGTATCTTTCCTGTTGATCAAGTTCCTTCAGGATTTTTCGTTCCCTCGGGCTATCAGTTTGAGCAAAAGAGTTATTAACAGCCAAAGTAAATGTTGACAACAAAATAATGAGCATTGTATTTTTTAAATTCATGGGGATTGGCTTTTTTTAGTCGGTTAGAATTAACCGATCCTTTCCTTTATTCCTAACGTAACTGCCGTAATTAAGGACACAATTAGCTGTTTTTCTTTTTTTTAGCTATTGAGTTTCCTTTGGTTGAATTGTTCTAGAAAGAGATTACTAAGGCCTATAATATCTTGAAAAATTTGATTAGCTTACGATCGTGGATTGCCTGCACGATGGGGTGATGCCCCGGCAGCAATCGGGGCGTATTTATAAAATTGTATCAAAAAGCTAATTTCGGTCATATAGCTCCTGCTGCCACTTTTTTTTTACTATAAATTATAGGAAAAAATTTTAACACAAAATAAAAATGAAAATACTTCTGTACACTGGTGTCTTTTGCATCTTGGCTTTGACCGCTTGTAATAAGGGGAAAATAACCACCCTCAATACTACGGATACTACCGCCACCTCCACTGTTGATGCAGGCAAAGACTGGAAATTTGGAGTTGCCTTATGGACGTTCCATACCTTTGATTTCCCGGATGCCTTAGCTAAAGTGGATTCTGCCGGCTTGGTATATATCGAACCCAATACATTTCACAAAGCTGGCCCCGACTTGAAGGATTCGCTAATCCTTCAGCTTTCGCCGGCCGGAATTGACAAACTCAGAGCCCTCGCTGATGAGAAGGGCCTTAAAGCCGAATCGGTTTATATTATGGGCGATTCTACAGTTCAATCCTGGAAAAAACAGTTTGAGATTGCTAAAAAACTAGGGGCAAAATTTGTAACTGCCGAGCCCCCGCTAAATATGTGGGATAGTGTGGATAGCCTTGCTGGAGTATATGGAATGAAAGTGGCCATCCATGAACATTGGCGGGGCACGAGTCACTATTGGCATCCGGATTCAGTATTAGCTGCCATAAAAGATCATCCCAACTTTGGAGCTTGTGCCGATCTTGGCCACTGGCCTAAGAGTGGGATTAATCCACTTGAAGCCGTGAAAAAGCTAAGAGGGCATATCATCGGAGTGCACTTAAAAGACATCGCTGCCTACAACGATCCGACATTAAAAGATGTACCGGTAGGCACTGGGGTTGTTGACTTTCCAGCCATTTTCGAGGAATTGAAAAAGCAGCGGTTTAACGGGCATATTTACATTGAACGCGATGCAGAAGATCAGCCGAGCAATCTGCCCTCTGTGATCCAAACCATAAAGTATTACAACGAGCAGTTAAAGCAATTGTAGTCCCCTTTACGGAACTGGATTTATTGTTTATGCTTTCTAAATTTATCTACTATGGCCCAATCCAGTACTAAAAGAATTCGTCACACGGTTGTTTTCAAACTCAAGCACCCTAAAGGCTCTCCAGAAGAGCAGGATTTTTTAGCTGCTGCTCATCAACTCGCATCCATTCCAGGAGTAGAGAAATTCGAATCTCTGAAGCAGATTAGCCAAAAAAATAATTTTGAATGGGGTTTATCAATAGAATTTGCTAACCAGACGGTGTATGATCAATACAACCACCACCCGTATCATGTTGACTTTGTCGAGCAGCGCTGGCTAAAAGAGGTAGAGGATTTCCTGGAGATTGACTACCAGCTTTAAGGGAATGCTTCTGCCAAAAATGCTTTCCACCCCTATACTTCATGGTAGTCCCAAAATATGATCAACTTTAAATGGTAGGCGTACCTCCTGTCACCTGGACGGTAGAGCCGGTCATATAACTGGAATCCTCGGAGGCAAGCAACACGTAAATGGGAGCAAGTTCTGCGGGTTGTGCCGCCCGCTTTAAAGGGGTGTTTTTACCAAAATTCTTTACTTTTTCCTCCGGCATGGTGGCAGGTATCAGCGGGGTCCAGACTGGGCCCGGCGCTACACAGTTCACCCGGATGCCTTCATCGGCCAGCAATTGCCCCAGAGAGGAGGTAAAGTTTTGAATCGCACCTTTGGTGGCCGCATAGGCAACCAGTATCGGCTTCGGATTATAAGCATTCACTGAGGTGGTATTGACAATGGTACTCCCGGGCTTCATATGGGGTTTGGCAGCTTTGCTCAGGTAAAACATGGCATATATATTGGTGCGGAAGGTATAATCCCATTCCTCGCTGGGAATATCCTCCAGGGATTCGCGGGCCATCTGAAAGGCAGCATTGTTTACCAGGATATCGATCCTCCCAAATTCTTCTACTGCCTGCCGTATGATGGTTTTGCAGTGTTCCTCTTCGCTGATGTCGCCTTTTACCAGCACTGCTTTCTTCCCGGCCTCTTCTACATATTTAACGGTTTTTTTCGCATTCTCGTCCTCGCTCAAATAAGAGATGAGGACATCTGCCCCCTCACGGGCAAAAGCAATGGCCACTGCCCGCCCTATGCCGGAGTCTCCTCCCGTGATAATGGCTTTTTTACCTTCAAGCTTTCCTGAGCCACGGTAGGACTTTTCTCCGTGATCTGCTTCAGGACGCATCTCCTCTTCTGTGCCAGGCACCTGTTGCTTTTGCTCCGGGTATGGAGGCTTGGGGTATTTTTCCTGTGGGTTGAGATTATTTTCTTCTGCAGTCTTCATAGGCTTTTCAACTATTTGTTCAAAGATTAAATCGTAATAAAAGTAATCCAGTAAGGAACTGGGATTATTTTCATAACAAACGATATACCAATCCCTTAAACTCATTTCCACCAGCATATCACATTCCGGCAAAGGGTATAGAAAAGCCGATTTGCAATATTTTCTTGAAGCTTGTCTGATAAGGCCATTAATGGAGCCAGCGTTCCATGCAAGGCATTATTGTATAAATGCCCCAAACTGGGGTGTTAAAACCTTCACGGCTCGTTGCTGAAAGAGGGTCCAGATCAGGCCAGGAAAATCACAGATATAACTTGAATTTCTTCCTTTCGTATCATTATTGTATTTTAGCAAAATTGTATTAGAAAAAAAGATAGCGACATGAATCCATTATTGGAAAAATTTAACACACCCTTTGAAACCCCACCTTTTCATTTGATCAAAGCAGGGCATTTTTTGCCTGCCATTGAAGAGGCTATAAAAGAGGCAAAAGATGAGATTGAAATGATAAAAAGCAATACTGCACCTGACCTTAACAATACGATAGAGGCTTTGGACAATGCGGGGGCTAGATTGAATATTATAGCGGGGATTTTTTTCAACCTGAATGCTGCGGAGACCAACGAGGAAATACAAAAGCTGGCCCGTGAGATATCCCCCATTATCACCAGCCACAGCAATGACGTGTTATTGGATGCGGCGTTGTTTCAAAAAGTGGAGGCTGTTTATCAACAGAAGGATAATCTTAAACTAGAGGAAGAACAACAAACCTTGCTGGACAAAACCTTCCGGTCCTTTATAAGAAATGGGGCCAACCTCAATGAGGTAGATAAAATCAGATTAAGGGAAATAGACAAGGAATTGTCCCGATTGGGGCTAAAATTCGGAGAAAATGTACTGGGGGAAACCAATAAATATGAATTGGTTGTGGGAAATGAAAGGGACTTAAAGGGTTTGCCCGAGGGGCTGATGGAAGCTGCGGCCCAAACTGCGGCAGAAAAAGGAAAAGAGGGAAAGTGGGTATTTACATTGGCTTACCCCAGTTATATCCCCTTTATGACCTATGCGGAAAACAGGGAATTAAGGAAGGAGTTGTATATGGCCTACAATACCAAATCAAGCAAAGGGGATGAACTGGACAACCAGGAAATTATCAAGGATATCCTGAGATTAAAGGATGAACGGGTCAGGTTGCTAGGTTATAAAAAGTATGCTGATTTTGTATTGGAAGAAAGAATGGCGGAAAATCCTACCAAAGTAATGGGGTTTTTGGAAGATCTCTTGGAAAAATCCATGCCTAAAGCGCAAGAAGAAGTAAAAGAGTTAGAAGAATTTGCCAAAAAGTTTGATGGAATTGATCAATTGGAAAAATGGGATTTTGGTTACTACTCCGAAAAGTTGAAGAAAGAAAAATTTGAAGTGGATGATGAATTGCTCAAACCTTATTTTCCATTGGATAAAACATTGCAAGGGGTCTTTACCACAGCTGGGAAACTTTATGATTTGGAGTTTTTCCGAAATGAGGATATTCCGGTATATCATCCCGAAGTCACGGCCTATGAAGTGAGAAATATATCGGGTGAACATGTGGCTGTATTTTATACTGATTTCTTTCCAAGATCAGGAAAGAGAAATGGAGCCTGGATGACCGGTTTTAGAGGCCAAAAGCAAACCGCTTCTGGTGAACAAAGGCCCCATGTTGCCATTGTATGTAACTTTACAAGGCCTACCAAGACCAAGCCTTCCTTACTGACCTTTAATGAAGTCACCACACTTTTTCATGAATTTGGCCATGCCTTACATGGTATGTTGGCCAATGGGAAATATGAATCATTATCCGGGACCAGCGTTTACTGGGATTTTGTAGAGTTGCCCTCCCAGATCATGGAAAACTGGTGTTACGAAAAGGAATGCCTTGATTTATTTGCAGAACACTATAAGACCGGAGAAAAAATACCGGGGGAATTGATAGAAAGAATAAAAAAAGCCTCCAATTTTCACCAAGGATATCAAACAGTACGTCAGATAAGTTTCGGGCTATTGGATATGAGCTATCATAGCACAGATCCTTCAACCATTAAAGATGTACATGTTTTCGAAAACGAGGTTATGAAAGCCACTGAGTTGCTTACTCCAGTAGCCGGCACCATGATGAGTCCTTCCTTCTCCCACATATTCCAAGGGGGATATGCGGCAGGTTATTATAGTTATAAATGGGCGGAGGTATTGGATGCAGATGCATTTGAGTTGTTTCTGGAAAAAGGAATATTTGACAAAGCTACCGCTTCCTCGTTTAAAGAAAACATTTTATCGGCAGGAGGGAAAGTTCATCCTTCTGTTTTGTATAGAAAGTTCAGAGGAAGGGATCCTAAACCGAAGGCTTTATTGAAACGTGCCGGTTTATTGTAAATTTTTAAAGGGTGTGAATATCACACCCTTTTTTAGCAAAAAATTTGATTAAAAAACGGGATATTTTGTTGAAAAAACCAAGGTAAAAACTTGTGCATTTAAACAATGATAAAACCAATTATCAACAACCAAATAAGCGCCGAGATCGTGATCAAAATAGTAAATTGTCTGTCTTCTTTCATAATGTATAATTTAGAAAGTGATGAATACGGATACAATATACATAAAAAGGCATTTCAAAACCAATTTTATAACTTAATTTTTTATCTAAGGCAAAATAACTTTTGAAGATTTAAATGTAAGGCAAGCTTCTACTGAATATTTTTATTCGCCAGATAATGCTAGGTATTTATCTAAAAGTTTTATTGGTGTACAAAGTTTGAAAATACCCAGAAAGAGATGATGGATTTTTTTTAAGTGAGATTTAAGTCTTCTAATTATAGAAATGAGACAGAATTTTCTACTGATTCGTAGTTTAAAAAACCTTTTAAGTAAGATAAAGCGGATATTTGATTTTATTTTAGGTAAAATTTGATATTTTTTAAATCCGCCAATTTATTTTTTGAATATTTTCAATATAAAATTTTTTAAATTTTTTTGTTCATGAATAAAAAGGTTTTTTAATTAAGTCATGTACATTTTTTTGAGGAGCATCCACCAAATTCATATCGATTTATTGTATTATATTTTTAAGGGGTAAAAAATCAGTTTTGTGATATGAAATTTATTAGCTGCTTTAAAGTGCATTTTTAAGCGTAAGTAATTTTTATTATAATTATAAAATTATATTCTATATTAAATTAATACTAAATTTATTGAAGAAAGTTATTAAAGTGATGCGAAAAATATTTAATGTATAAAAATTAGGATGATAATAATCTTTTACTTTACATTTGTGACAACAATGAGGGGATGGAATTTGAAGACGTCCGGAAACTGTCTCCTCCTTGTATAACAACTTT
>JBBDSC010000095.1:0-40867 GCA_040905145.1 Anditalea sp. | reverse complement strand
ACTGGATAAAGACCATTTGCTGTTAAACTTTTATAGCTGGTGCAGTAAACTGAGTATGGAGTTTTTCACTTATGGCGACCATGCGATTTTCATTAGAAAAACAGTATTTGAACAGATCGGCGGCTACAAGAAAATCCCTTTTATGGAAGACGTTGAAATCCAAAAACGTTTGAGAATGGCCGGTAGATTTAAAAAATTAGACAGCGCGGTAACGACCTCGGCCAGGCGATTTGAAAAAGCGGGAACCATTAAGCAGTTTTTAATAGATCTATTACTTATACTTTCATTTAAAATAGGGGTTTCGCCGTTGAAACTTAAAAAGTTTTATAAAGATCATTGTTGAAGCCCTGGGAAACATTGAAACTTATATGGGTGATCATGCAAATTAGGATATATTAAATATTTTTTAAAGTTTAGCTGGATTTTGAAGCATCGTGGGAATAAGCTCGCTAATGGTGGGATGAATATGTACAGCATCACGGATAATTCCATACGTAGCTCCTGCATACATCTGATCAATAACCGTATGTATATACTCATCGGCACCGGTACCCAAAAAGGTAGCTCCCAATATTTTATTGGTTTCAGCCTCAATAAAAATTTTGAGTTTCCCGGCTGTTTCCCCCATTTCCTTAGCCCTGGCTATTTTACTCACAGGGAATACAGCCACTTTAGCCTTTATGCCCTGTTTTTTAATGTCTTTCTCATTTAAGCCAACCCTGGCAATTGGAGGATCTATAAATGCGGCATAACAGGTAAAACGATCTGACAGGTATCTTTTTCGATCTTCAAAAAGATGGGAGTTGACAATCTGAAAGTCATTATAGGCTGTATGGGTAAAAGCGCCTTCGCCGTTACAATCGCCGAGCGCCCAGATATTCGGAACGCTGGTTTGAAGTTCGTTATTGACCTTTATATATCCCCCTTCTTCCAAATCAATTCCCGTGTTCTCAAGGCCCAGATCATCGGTATTGGGAAGCCTTCCGGCGGCCAGCAGCACGTGTGAGGCTTTAACTTTCTTAGTACCCTCTTCACAATCAAATTGAACCTCTATACCAGGACCGGCTTGTTTCGCATTAATACAGTTGGAATTAAGTTTTACCTCAATCCCGCCATCTTTAAAGATTTCCAAAATGCTTTCCGCAATGTCATCATCTTCCCTTTCCAAAAGCTGTGGACCTCTTTCCAGAATAGTGACCTTACTCCCAAAACGCCGGAACATTTGTCCAAATTCCAATCCGACGTATCCCCCGCCTACTATTGCCAAATGTTCGGGGATTTCCTGAAGCTCAAGAATACTTTCGTTGGTTAAAAAAGTCACTTTATCAAAACCTTCCGGAATTCTTGGCTTTGCACCTACGTTGATATAAATTTTTCCTGCTGAATATTCCTCCTCATTCACTCTTATGGTATTATTATCCACAAACACTGCTTTCCCTCTGATTAAGCTGATATTTTCATTTTCTGAAAACATCTTCTCCAGCCCAGAACGGGAATCCTGAATCATCTTATCCTTACGCTCCTTTATTCTTTTAAGATCTATTTTTAGGTTTCCTTCAAGCCTTACTCCCAACTCTTCACTATTGCCTGCTATAAAAGCTCTTCTGGCAGATGCCACATAAGCTTTGGTCGGAGTACAACCCACGTTTACACAGGTACCCCCTAAATGTCCTTTTTCAACAATGGCTGTTTTATATCCGTTTTTGGCAAGGCTTGCTGCCAGGGAAGGCCCTGCCTGGCCCGTTCCTATTATGAGGACGTCAAATTTCATATCTAAACTTTTTAAACAAGAATCATACCTTTAAATGTGAATTACGGTTTCGGCAATCTTTTCGTTCAGGAATTTGGCCATCCGGCAGTTGCCATGGGCGTTGTTTCCGGAAAGGCATTAACAATAGGTTTTTGATGGTTTGCTCTTTGGGGTCCCGGTAGGAGGGTACACCTATGTTGAGTTCATCCTGCCGGATATTAAGCCTGATCGTGCGATGCAATCTGTCCCAACAGTTGAAAATAACAGAATAGTTACTGTTGGTTTCTCTTTGCACGATGGAATGATGTATTCCATGCATCCGGGGAGTAACAATAAACCAGCTAAGGACCTTTTCTATCTTATAGCGTAATCTCCAGTTGGTATGATGAAAGTTGGTGGCCGCTTCAAAGAAAATTTCATACACCAACACCAGTAGGTAAGGAGCGCCTATAATCAGGATTATTAATCCTCGAAAGAATACCGACAGGAATACTTCACCAAAGTGGAAACGGACAGCTGTAGTAACATCAAGGTCTAAATCTATATGGTGCACATTATGAAACCGCCATAAGAACGGAATCCTGTGGTTAATAATATGCCAGAGATAATTCCCATAGTCAAGCAGGAAAAACCCTAATAGATAAACCAACCAGCGGGGAAAATCCGCCCAGTTCAGCAAGCCTATCCCGGCATCTTCTGCCCGCTTTGCCACCATTACCAAAACAGGTATTAGTGCCACTCTCAACACAAAAAGAGCCGTAGCGGCTATTCCGACATTCGTTTTTATCCGTTTCCAACGTGAAATTCTCCTTTTACGGAGCTGCCAGATTGTCTCTGCAATAAATAAAAAAATGATGAGCAATAGTAGAATG
This sequence comes from Anditalea sp., assembly GCA_040905145.1. Classification (GTDB taxonomy): domain Bacteria; phylum Bacteroidota; class Bacteroidia; order Cytophagales; family Cyclobacteriaceae; genus DATGMS01. The sequence goes on along the minus strand of JBBDSC010000095.1, from coordinate 38,245 downwards.
GGCATCCCCCAATTATCAAAAATTTCAAAGTAAAAGTATTGCTTAACGATACTTATTATTTCATCCATTTTCTTCAAGATCAATTATTTAATACAATAATACTCATATAAAATTTGCTTCCTTTACCAAGGAGACGTATTTTTCCTTTTCCTGACACTTTCTTTGGAAAAAAACAACCCGGTTGCTTTTCACCCAAAATTCTCCTTGCTCTTCACTGGTCCAAACCTAATCCTGAGTAATTTTTATTTATAACTTACTTATAATTTTTAGCGTTAAACAATCAAAACGACAATAAAAGAACATTAAAAATTATAAAAGATGGGAATAAAAGACTGGCTTCAAGGGTTAAAAAAGGAAAAAAAAGTAGTGGAAGGTGAGGCTGTAAAGGATAAAACCTATACAAGTAATAACACTTTTCCCGATCTTCTAACGGCTGAAAAAGAATTTAGGAGAGCCACTGAAAAATTATTTAAGGTCAACTCATGGACAAAGTTGCCGGGAATATCTTCAACCTTTCAGCTTTACAATCCACAGGGGGAAAAAAAACACGCAGGTAAGCCACAACATAGGGATTTCATCAAGATAATATTGCCAGGGCCTTTTCCGGAAAATTGGGTCATGGTGACAGATATTAAGGAAGAAGATAAAAGTGCCGAATTTACTGTAAGTCCTAGTAAAAATCCCACCGAAAAAGGGAAAGGCCAAAAGGAAATAGAACATTTTTTTATAGATGACGCCACCAGTACCTTCAAAGTATATCTTCAGGATAAGACCATTTATGCCTATGAAGTAGGTAAAAACGAAGGAATAAACAATCAGGAAGGAAAAGAGGCGGGGAAGCGAAAATTTATTAATACCATCATAGCAGAAGGTGGCTGGGCCGGTTTTCAGAAGTTCCAGTGGAAGAAACTAACCGACTATCTGGTACATAAAATTGAGATTAAGGATAATTAATTTTTATTTGCCTCTACTACCTAATTCTGCCATTGTTTAGACCCCATATAAGGTTCCTTCAAGAATATGGTGGCCAAACCACAAGGGCTACTTCCCTTTTCCCCTTGGCCAAAGCCACCGGCATTTGAAAATGACCAAAAACAGTCATTAAACCTGCTCCCACCATGGTGCCCCTAGGATGGAACTGAAAAAATTATTAGATGATAATTATACACAAAAAATACAAAATTGTATAACATGTAATCGGGCAAGCTTTTGGAAATTTGGATTTAAAACAAAAATTATGAAACATACCTATTCAATTTCAGGCATGACCTGCAACGGATGCCGAAGCCATGTCGAAAAAACCTTGGGCGAAGTACAGGGTGTCACTCATGTTGAGGTAAGTATTGAAAACCACCAAGCGGTTATTGAAATGGAAAAACATATTCCCTTGGAAACCTTAAAGAGGAAGCTGGAGGCGGAAGGGGGAGTTTATTCCATTGATCTACCCGGTGAAGCCATGGAATCCCCGGAAAAAAAGAAAAGCAGCACTGACGGCCCCGGCTCAGGGATTTTTTATTGCCCGATGCATTGCGAAGGGGAAAAAACATACAATAAGACCGGCGACTGCCCGGTTTGCGGGATGGATTTGGTTGAGGAACCTACTGCTGCCCCAATAACTGGAAAATATACCTGTCCCATGCATCCGGAAATTATCCGGGATGAAATGGGCTCCTGCCCCATCTGCGGAATGGACCTGGTGCCAATGGAAGCAGGAGTGGAACAAGAGGATAAAACCTATAAAAAATTACTTCGGAAATTTACCATTGGCAGCATTTTCACGCTGCCCATCCTACTGATTGCCATGTCCGAAATGCTTCCCAATAACCCATTATTGCAGCTTATGCCTTGGGAATATTGGAATTGGATACAGCTCATCCTATCCATTCCTGTGGTATTCTATGCCGCATGGATGTTTTTTGAGCGGGCTTACCGGTCTATCAAAACCTGGAATTTAAATATGTTTACCTTAATTGGGATCGGTGCCGGGGTGGCCTGGCTTTTTAGTGTGGTAGCCATCTTGTTTCCGGATGCATTTCCGGATCAATTTAAAGACCACCATGGTACCGTATATGTCTATTTTGAAGTGGCTGCCATTATTCTCATCCTGGTGCTGTTGGGTCAGCTTTTGGAAGCGAGGGCTCACAGCAAAACAAATACTGCCATTAAAGAACTGTTGAAGCTGGCACCCAATAAAGCTACCAAAATAGTGGACGGCAAAGAACAGGTAGTCGCTATAGACGATATTCATAAAGGAGATTTACTGAGGGTCAAACCCGGAGAAAAAATCCCGGTGGACGGAAGCATCAAAGAAGGGGAAAGTAACATTGACGAATCCATAATTTCCGGCGAACCCATTCCTGTAGATAAAAAAGCAGGGGATAAAATAAGTTCGGGCACCATCAACGGAAATAAAAGCTTTGTGATGGTTGCCGAAAAAGTAGGTGCAGAAACCTTGCTCTCCCAGATAATAGAGATGGTGAACTCGGCAAGTAGGTCTAAGGCCCCCATTCAAAAAATGGCTGATAAAATTTCAGGTTATTTTGTGCCCGTTGTGGTAATAATAGCGGTGATGACATTTCTTGTTTGGGCGATTTTCGGCCCGGAACCTGCTTATGTTTACGCCCTGGTAAATGCTATCGCGGTATTAATCATTGCCTGTCCCTGTGCCCTGGGCCTCGCCACGCCCATGTCCATCATGGTAGGAGTGGGAAAAGGCGCTCAATCCGGCATACTTATCAAAAATGCGGAATCCTTGGAGCTGTTTAATAAGATTGACGTAGTCATCATTGATAAAACGGGTACGGTTACCGAAGGAAAACCATCGGTTGAAAAAGTAATTAGTGCCACTTCCTATTTTTCCGAAGAAGACATTCTCCAGAAAATAGGATCACTGAACAGTAGCAGTGAACACCCCCTGTCGCAGGCAACTCTTCGGTATGCGGAAGAAAAAGAGGTAGAATTAAAGCCTGTTTCCAATTTTGAAGCCGTCACCGGAAAGGGGTTACAGGTGAATTGGAAGGAAAAAAACTGGCCCTGGGCAATGAAAAACTGATGGAACAAGTAAAGGCAAGTATTTCTGCCGATCTACGGAACCAGGTAAAGGAGGAGCAAAAACTGGGTAAAACAGTTTCTTATTTATCTGAAGGGAAAACCGCCATAGGTTTCGTGGTGATTTCAGATAAAATTAAGGAATCAAGCAAACAAGCTATTGAAAAACTTCATCATGAAGGGTTACAGGTTTTGATGTTTACGGGCGACAATGAAGACACTGCCAAAGCAGTAAGTGAGACTTTAGGTTTGGACGGGTTTAAGGCGCAAATGCTTCCACAAGATAAACTGGAAGAAGTAAAACTTTTACAGGCCAAAGGTAAAAAAGTAGCTATGGCAGGCGATGGCATCAATGATGCCCCAGCCCTGGCACAGGCAGATATTGGTATCGCTATGGGCACAGGTACCGATGTAGCCATCGAGAGTGCAGGAATCACTTTGGTAAAAGGGGATTTACAAGGTATCGCCAAAGCTAAGCTGTTAAGCCACAAGGTAATGAGGAATATAAAAGAAAATCTCTTTTTTGCCCTGATCTACAATGCCTTGGGAGTGCCGATTGCGGCAGGGATATTATATCCATTTTTCGGTTTACTATTGTCACCCATGATTGCTGCATTAGCCATGAGTTTCAGTTCTGTTTCGGTAATATTTAACGCATTAAGGTTAAAAACTGCAAAAATTTAGCGCTTGACAGAATGGCTTAGGTCAAGAATTTAGGTAAAAAATAATCCTTTTAATGTGCCGGCCACCCTATAGGAGGATTTCAACTCCTGCCGGAGTTGGGGTTTAGAACCAATTGCATACCCACTACGGATCAATACGAAAACCTGTGGGGAGATAAATTCCATCCCGTCTTTTGTTGCATCCCTACAGGCTGCCGGACGACATCATTTCTTTCAACCTGGGGCGATGCCCAAGGCTGTGCTGTAGGAGCCCCTGTCTGCCTGCAGACAGGATTCAGGCTCCAAGGAGTTTTCCCGGAATGGGGGATTTTATTGCTGGCAGTTAATATGGAACCGAGAACTTAATTGAAAACTACCAAAACCCGGAGGGTTTAACATAAATAGCCCCGGATTTCATCCGGGGAAGGATGGTTCCCAGCCCAGCAACCCTTGAAGGGTTGAATGTCTGTTTCTGGGCCATTAGCTTTCCCAACCTCTTTTCATCTTGGTTAATCTGTGCTATCTGTGGTCGGTTTTTGCACGTACTTTCATTAAGGAACGCAAATTGCCCCATGGGTAATCCTATCCTTTCTAGAAATAACGCTGTTAAACCTTCTGCCCAACATCACCTCCCCGTAATTCCTATAGTTAATGGATCCATTCCCCATTTCCGCTACTTTTTACCTGGCCAACGGGTCTGGGCGAATCTGGAATTTGTATACCTTGCTCGTAGTGCCTTTCCCTCCTTCCATGTGAAAAGGTGCGCGGGTGCTTATTGTTGCCCACAGTCCGCGGCCTTTCCAGCCTGCATCCGGGTCATCTATTCTGCCATCCATCCATTTGGTATAAAAACCCATAGGATAAGGAACCCGGAGTACAATCCATTCACCATCTTTAAGAACCAGCAGCCCTTCGGACTCATTGCCAGTATTGATGGGGATATTTTCCCCTAATCCCAAAGTGTTGAACTGGTCCACCCAAGTGTAGTAACTGGATTCCGCACTTCCTGATCCCTCTACACCCTGAAGCTGGGGCAGGGGCTCGGTATAGAACGTCCACCCTTCCGGGCAATGCTGTCCTGTCGCATCAGGGCCGTTGAGTGGTCCATCACACTTTCGCCGGTCGAAACTGGCAAGGTGGCCACTGGCCAGTGCCACCCAAGCGACACCTTCCCGGTCCACGTCCATACCACGGGGCGAGAATCCTTCCACCGGCTTACCTGCATCATCCAAGGGCAGTTCGTAATACTCCACCAAAGCCGTTTCAACCGGATTTGAACCAGGATCTAATCTGATGACAGCGCCAGGATATCCTAAAGAAGATCCCCAAACCGAACCGTCCGGTGCCGGGGAGACAGCATAGAGGCCTTTCGAGATCCGCTTGTCCTTTGCCGGATCAACCGGATCATTGGGCTCTACATATTCATCCCGTTTGCCATTGCCATTGGCATCAAGGATGAGGGGAGTCCAGCCTTGTGAGGCAACCTCATCTCCTGTTTCATCATATTTTTCAGTGTCCAGCCAGCCTATAACTTCTCCCCCGCCACTGGTCCATAAGGTGTTACTTTCGTCCTCAGCAAACATGAGGTGGTGTGTGCTGAAGCCGGTGCCGATATGGGTATACTCTTCAGTTTCCGGATCATAGACGCCCAAATGGCGGCCGGACCTTTCTAGAGGGAACACTTTGGCCGAGGGATGGTCTGATCCTTCCTTAAAGACGTCAGGATTGTCTGGTGGACGCACTGCGGCGGTAATCCACACCCTGCCCTCGCCATCTAACATCGGATTGTGAACGTTGGCCTTACTGTCCCATATGGGCTCATCGCCCCAATAAGGGGAGGGTTTCGGCATTTCCGGCCCCGCAGCCGATTTTGTTTCCGGGTCGCGCACGGTCAATGGAACCCGACTTGCCACGTGGTTCACCGGATCCAGCACAGGCAGATAATCGGCACTGGCTTCCAGCGCACCATAGATAAGACCGTTGGCGTTAACCGTGGGGTCCCTCCGGTCTGTGGAAACCAGATCGTGAAGATATGCCTTTGGATCGGCCCAGTCCCACTGCGTGATGACTACATTGCGCTCCACACCTTCCGGCCGGGGCGGTGTCTGAGGCACTTCACCCTCAGCAATCCGGTCTGTCCAGTCGGCAAACATCTCGAGTACTTCCTCCTGTCCAAGCTGGTGTACCGTGGAAGTCATACTACCGCCGGCCTGTCCCGACTGTAAACGGCGTTCCCAAGCCTCCACAGAGGAATCGAAGGTTCCCATTGATTCCTGGAACTCCCGTGTACCTTTGCTTCCCAATTGATGACAGGCAAGGCAGTTGCCTGATTTGATAGTCCTTAAAAACTGGGCCTGGTTTTCTATGTTGGGCGAAATCCCGTTGCCTTCAGGCCCCGTGCCCGGAAATTTGCTTTTATCGGGGACGTTGAGAAGGGAAAACCAATAGCCTGCCGGGTAGTATTCAGCCGCAGCATGTGGATTGGGTGCCTCCACTGCATCCAGATCTAAATTAGTTCCTGGTTTGGCTTCTTTCTTTGGCGAATCCACCAGGCCATAGCCCCGGACCCAAACAGAGTAATTTGCACTTGGAAGATCTGGAATTAAATAACGTCCATCATCATCAGTTACCACAATCTTGGCAAATCGGGTGGGAAGGTCATGCGTTTCGGCAATCACCCATACCCCTGCTTCCGGCCCATTCGGGCCTGTAATCATTCCCCCGATATCATCCTCCCCAACCTGAACAGATTCTGTGCCGGAATTAGCGGAGCTACAGGAAACTGCCCCGGCCAGGGTGGCCAGAACAATGGCATACCAAATTCTTGATAAAAATAAAATGAATGTTTTTGGATTTTCAACGGGAACAACTGAGCTTATTGTTTGTTTTCTCATTTTCAAATTAATTTAATTAGGTTAAATGAACGAGGCAGTAAATTGAAGCTCTGCAAAAATAATATAGTCCAATATATAGATTTTTTAAGATTTAACAAATAATCCTGGAAGTTACCTTCTAAATCCAGAAACTTTGCCTGATATTACAGCTTCCGAGAGCTTCAACCGCCAATAAACAGCCTAATGAAAAAATATGAATCCATAATTTACCACTATCATTCCCCAGACTATGGAGGGGCTGAGCCTGGAAAAGCAAAACATTCAGAACTTTATCATCAGGACATGTTCCTAATCTTATTTAGAAAATGTACGTATAAAAAGAGGATCAAAATCGTGTAGATGTTGCTTAATTAGAAAAGGAACTATCTTTACATTTTTATAAATCCATAATTTATTATCCACGACCAGATGGAAACTACCCATTTATCTATAAAGAACATGGTCTGCAATCGCTGCATTAAAGTAGTGCGGGAGGGATTGGAAAACCTCGGATTGGAAGTACAAGAAATTAAACTTGGTGAAGCGGTCGTCAACGGCAGTATGGATACCATCAATTTCATTGCCTTAAAAGAAAATCTGGAAGAAAACGGCTTTGAATTGATTGATGATAAAAAAGCCAGGGCCATTGAAAAAGTGAAAAATATAGTTGTTGAATTGATCCACCAAGGAGAGGACCACTCATTACATGTTAACTTCTCTGATTTAATTGAAGAGCGGGTAGGTTTGGATTATAATTACTTAAGCAGCCTTTTTTCCTCTTTGGAAAGTATGACCATAGAGCGGTACATTATTTTGCAGCGTATTGAGAAGGTAAAGGAACTGCTGGTTTACAATGAACTCACGCTTAGTGAAATTGCATGGAAGAATGGCTATAGCAGTGTGCAGCATCTTTCAAACCAGTTCAAAAAAGTTACCGGACTTACGCCCAGTCATTTTAAGAAGGTGAAAGAAGGTAAGAGGCGTGCTTTGGATCAGGTGAAGTAGATGATAAGGAACTTTAAATGTGCCTTGCTAGAAAATCAGGTGATTACCTCCAGTTTAGATTCTGACGCAATTAAATTAAAATCGGAATCATTGTGTAAATACCCCTGCCTTCATGCCCTTCTAATTTCAGCATTCCTTTTCTGCGTAATTCATTTATAAAAGATTCCAAAGCGACCGCTATCAATTCTTTTTTAATTTTACTCAAGTTTAAATAAAATCAATCTAGTCAGATTATTGCTTGGATTATGGTTGATTCTCCATGACATTTCTTAAAAGTGTATCCCTTAAGACATAGAATAAAGAATCGAAAACAATAATTCTTCACAACTATCAAATCTTGGAAAATGAAAAAGATTATCATCATACTATCCGCGCTTTTTCTGTCTGAAGGTGCTTTCGCACAGCAAGAGGATCATGAAATGCATATGAAGAAAGACAGCACAGCACATAAGCACATGGATCACGATATGAAAAGCATGGACGGAGGTTCTATGATGTCACATGCCTTTTCCCGGAACCTGCCCATGAACCGTAATGGGTCCGGCACAGGTTGGCTCCCCGATACCTCTCCCATGTACGGGTATATGGTCCATACAAAAAAATGGATGTACATGTTTCATGGAAATATTTTTCTCCGCTACAATAACCAGGATATAGGAAATAAAGGCTCCCGGGGTGATAGTAAGTTTGATGCCCCCAACTGGTTTATGGGTATGGGACAGACCCAGGTTGGTAACAGGGGCTTGTTCCGCTTCAGTGTCATGTTATCCTTGGATCCGCTTACTGTAGGGGGAGCGGGATACCCGCTTTTATTTCAATCAGGAGAAACATGGGAAGGGGAACCATTGGTAGACCGTCAGCATCCCCATGATTTGTTTTCGGAACTTTCGGTTGGCTATACCCATATGTTATCCAAAGATGTGGATGCCTTTGCTTACCTGGGTCTACCAGGTGAACCGGCATTCGGACCTGTAGCCTTCATGCACCGGGTATCCAGCCTTTATAATCCGGATGCGCCCATAAGGCCACCATTGGCAGGACGCAACACATATTACGTTTGGTGTGGCCACTTTGGGTTTCAGGTATAGAAATTTTAAACTGGAAGGATCTTCTTTTACGGGCAGAGAGCCGAATGAGGAAAGGTATGGCTTTGATAAGCCAAGATTCGATTCCTGGTCTGCCCGCTTCTCTTTTAATCCTTCCCCGGAATGGGCCCTGCAAGTATCCAAAGCATGGGTGAAAGACGTGCATGAGTTTGGACCTCGGGAGGATGTGGATAAAACCACCGCCTCAGTCCTTCATGCATTAAGATTAGGTTCAAACTCTTTTTTGAATTCTACAGCCGTTTGGGGTCATAATAATGCTGAAGGGCACCATTCCCAACATTCTTTTCTCCTGGAAAGCGCACTTAGCTTGAACACCACCACTATTTATGGCAAATATGAGTGGGTAGAGAAATCTACAGAAAATCTACTTTTAGATGAAGAGAAGTATGGACATGGGGTTCTTTTTCCGGTGAATGCTATTTCCTTGGGCATTCAACAGAACCTCTTTACTGCATTGAAAACAAATATGGCAGTAGGTGTTCAGGGAAGTTGGTATAGTGTCGGCAACCAACTGGAGGAACTGTACGGAAAAAATCCACTGGCATTGCAGCTTTACCTTCGGGCATATCCAGGCCTGATGGGTGGCGGAGCAGGAAATTAAGGCAAGGATTTTGCATATAATCTGCTTCATTCAGAGTGTATAAATATTCACAGTGGATTTGGTTATTCGTCTGCTTTACCCAAAATCTCCCTATGAATTTGGCATCGAACAGTATAATAGATTTGTTGTTCATTTAAAGGATAAACAAATACTGATCGGTTAAAGGCTATTCGTATAAATCAATCTTTTAATTTAATTCAAAACTATTATGGAAATTATAGGAGCAATTATAGTAGCAATAGTAATTACTTTAATATTTTTTTATGCCCTTAGTGCCAGAGGCCCGTGGGGAACTTTATGGTCTTTCTTTTTGATAATTCTGCTGATTGTCTGGGCATCATCCTTATGGATTGCCCCGACGGGTTATGTGTATTGGGGAGTAGATTGGATTCCTTTATTATTTATAGGGGTTCTGATTGCCCTGTTGTTGACAGCTATTCCTCCCTCCCGGGATAATTACTATAGAGGTGTAAAGGGTGATGTGGTAGGGGATGATGTGGTAGAGGATGATGTGGTAGAGCGTGATGTGATAAAACCCAAAAAAGAAGAAGCTGAAGCTGTCAGTGCCATTGGTATCATGTTTTGGATATTTGTTGTTCTCATGGTAATAGCCGTTATGGCAGGATATGCAACAGATACAAGGATGAATTTGCCTTGATCAGAAATGGAAAAAGAAATTTGAGTGTCTTAAACCTTCCTTTTATAATTCAAACTAATAAAGAAATGACGACAGATTCTGAAAAAATAAAAAAATTGCTGGGAAGGGATTCGGAATCCTTGTTGGGTCACAAAAGTAAAACCATCGATAAAGATCTGCTGCAGATTCCATCACCTGAATTTTTAGATAAGGTTTTTACAAACAGCAATAGAAACCCACAGGTCCTTAGGAATTTAGCTTCATTGTTCAATAATGGACGGTTAGCCGGAACAGGATACCTTTCAATACTTCCTGTTGACCAGGGAATAGAGCATTCGGCGGGAAGTGCTTTTGCACCTAACCCTATATACTTTGATCCTGAAAACATTATAAAACTCGCTTTGGAAGGGGGATGTAATGCTGTGGCCACAACTATTGGATCATTGGCCATCCTTTCCAGGAAATACGCCCACAAAATACCTTTTGTAGCTAAATTAAACCATAACGAGCTACTTACCTATCCCAATAAATACGATCAAATCATGTTTGGATCGGCAAAGGATGCCTGGAATTTAGGGGCGGCTGCCGTAGGGGCAACCATATATTTCGGGTCAGAGGGATCAAACCGTCAAATTATTGAGGTATCTCAGGAATTTGAGCACGCACATGAACTTGGCATGGTTACCGTTTTATGGTGTTATACCCGTAATAATGCTTTTAAAAAGGCTGGGGAAAATTATGAAACAGCCGCAGACCTTACCGGACAAGCAAACCATTTGGGCGTGACTATTCAGGCAGATATCATTAAACAAAAGCTACCTACCAACAATGGCGGTTTTACGGCTATAAATTTTGGCAAATCCGATCCTTCAATGTATGATGAACTTAGCAGTAGCCATCCAATAGACTTATGTCGATACCAGGTAGCCAACTGTTATATGGGTCGAATTGGTTTGATCAATTCCGGTGGTGAATCTAAAGGGGAAGGGGACTTGGAAGAAGCAGTGAAAACAGCCATAATTAATAAGCGCGCCGGAGGAATGGGGCTAATCGTTGGCCGAAAGGCATTTCAAAGACCCATGGGGGATGGTATAAAATTATTGAACCATATCCAGGATATATATCTGAATGAAGAAATAGGGCTTGCGTAATTTACTAAAAGGGGCTTTAGCTTTGCCCATTACGTATGGGACCAGCCGGAAGAAATAACCAATAATGTGACTTTTTTTAGCTTGGCCTTGCGCAGTTATTCCACGTATTTAACATGCGAGAAGCCAATGAAAATATTTTTAAAAATCAGGTCACCCGAAATAAATATATCTGGATGGCCTTCACCTTTTGTCTTGTCGTATTATTGGCAGCTTATTTGATCCCGCCTATATCAGGAATTCTCTCCTTTCAGGATCTGGAATTACGAACCTGGGGCCTTATAATTATTACCAGTCTATTGCCTTTCATCATTATACAATTTATTAAACTATTCAGAAAAACCTTTGATTATGAAAATAGTAACCTTAACCCTGAATCCGGCCCTTGACAAAAGTACTGCCATAGACAGCCTGCAGCCGGATAAAAAGCTACGTTGTGAGGTTCCAACCTATGAACCGGGTGGTGGAGGCATTAATGTCTCTCGGGCCATAAAAATTCTCGGAGGTCAATCACTGGCTATATATGCAGGCGGCGGTCCGGCAGGTGATAAAATACAGGAATTACTTGAACAAGAGGGAGTTGATCAACATTGTATCCCTATCAAAAATCCAACCAGGGAGAATTTGGTGGTGATGGAAAAATCAACTAAAAACCAATACAGATTTGGTATGCCAGGAAGCGAAATGAGCGAAAAAGAGCTCCAAGAATGTCTGGATGCAATAAAAGATCTACCGAATGAGGTAGAATATCTTGTGGCCAGTGGGAGTTTACCTCTGGGTGCGCCTGATGACTTTTATGGAGAAATAGCCAAAATGGCTCAGGATAAAAACATAAAATATGTGATAGACACTTCCGGAAACGCTTTGGTAAAAGCTGCCGGACCGGGTGTATGTATTATGAAACCCAATCTGGGGGAGCTAAGCCAGCTTGCAGAAAAAGAGGAAATTACCGGGATGGAGCAGGAAGAAATTGCTCAAAAAATCATTAAAGACGAAAAAGCGAGTATCCTAATCGTATCTCTGGGTGCCAGGGGGGCCATGGTAGCCACCAAAGATACCATAGAATATGTGATACCGCCTACGGTAAAGCAAAACAGCACTGTTGGAGCAGGGGATTCCATGGTAGCAGGGATAATTTTATCCATGTCCCGTGGTGATGAACTACGGGATGCGATAAAATGGGGAGTAGCCGCAGGCACAGCCGCCACAATGACTCCCGGCACAGAGTTATGCCGAAAGAAAGATGTGGAAAAAATTTTCAAATGGCTGAGCAATAAAGAAGAAAAAGATGCAAGTATTGGCTTGAGATAATCAAAAGAAAGAAAAAATTATACCTTACCACCGTTTTACTCGGAACTACTGCTGCTGGGGATGCAACTACCTTAATTTTTTATGCTTTTGCTTTTTCAATGGCAAATATGGTGGCACTGGAATTGCTTCAAATTTAGCCAAATCGGAAGAAAAGGTGAAAAAGTATGCTGGTTTGGCCTTACTTCCTTCCGCTGGAGTAGCAATCGGTTTAGTACTGGGTGCACAGAATGGCCTGTCAGATCATATCCCAACTTTAGCCAGCCTTATGCTAAGTATCGTAATTGGGAATATACTGATCAATGAATTGATTTCCCCCTTCTTTGTCCGGTTTGTATTTAAAAAATCAGGAGAAATTTATCAATAGGATCAGCTATCAACAATGTCAATTTATTTGTTAAACCTCTCAGTTTAATAAATCATCAGTACTCTTAATAAGAATAGCTTTATATCGATCCTTGCTATTGCTAATTTCAGTGGAAAATAAGTTAGCCCTGAATTAAATATGAAAAAAATGAATAATTACATTCGGTTTTTCAGTGATTTAAGTAATAAGGATACGGCAGAAGTAGGAGGCAAAAATGCTTCTCTCGGAGAAATGATAAGTCAGTTGGGGCCAAAAGGCATCCGGATACCCGCAGGCTATGCCACTACCGCCCAAGCTTATTGGGATTATCTCGAACATAACAGGCTTAGGGAAGAACTTATCGCTTTACTTGAAGACTTGGATACAAAGGAATTTACCAACCTTAAAAAAATCGGCCAAAAAGCACGGGAATATATTTTAAATGGAAATTTTCCGGATCAATTGGCTGAAAGCATCAAGAATGCCTACAGCGAACTGGAGGAAAAAGAAGGAACTTTAACAAGTGTAGCAGTAAGGAGCAGTGCCACTGCTGAAGATCTTCCCGAAGCTTCATTTGCAGGCCAGCATGATTCTTTTATGAATGTCCAAGGACCGGAAAATACTCTGGAAACCTGTAAAAAATGTTTTGCCTCACTCTTTACGGACCGGGCCATCCGATATCGCGAACACAATGGCTTTGATCATATGAAAGTAGCCTTATCTGTAGGGGTGCAGAAAATGGTACGGTCTGACAAAGCTTCAGCTGGGGTAGCGTTTACCATTTTACCTGAAAGTGGTTATGAGCAGGTGATATTTCTTACCGGGGCCTGGGGATTGGGGGACAATGTCGTGCAGGGAGCTGTCAATGCTGATGAATTTCATGTTTTTAAACCCTCTCTTAAAAAAGGATTGCGTTCCATCATCTCCAAAAGAATCGGGACCAAAGAAAAAACAATGGTTTATTCCAAAGATAAAAGGAATGGCAATGAAACCACACAAAACATAAAAACCCCTCCTGAAAAGCAAAAAAATTTTGTATTGACCGATGAAGAGGTGATCCGATTGGCCACCTGGTCTTTGGAAATAGAGGTCCATTATGGCCGTGCAATGGATATAGAATGGGCCAAAGATGGGGAAAGCGGGGAACTTTATATTGTGCAGGCCCGGCCCGAAACGGTACATTCCGGGAAGGAAAAAACAAAGATCAAAGAATACAGGTTAAAGAGCGAGGGCAAAGTGTTAACCACCGGCACTGGTATTGGGGAAAAAATCACAAAAGGAGTTAGCCGCATTCTAAGTTCTCCTGATGAATCTGATAAACTGCAAAAAGGGGATGTGTTGGTAACAGAAATCACCAATCCTGATTGGGACAATGTGATGAAAAAAGCTTCCGCCATCATAACCAACAGTGGCGGCCGCACCAGCCATGCTGCTATTGTAGCCAGGGAACTGGGTGCTGTAGCGGTAGTCGGTACAGAAAACGCCACAGATATCATTAAAGATGGTCAGGAGATCACCGTGTCCTGTGCAGAGGGAAACGTTGGAAAAGTATATGAGGGATTTTTGGAATGGGAAGAAGAAGATATTGATTTCACCAAATATGAAGAACCGGAAACTGAAGTAATGTTGATATTGGCCGATCCTGGATTAGCTTACAGTTACAGCAACTATCCGGTTAAAGGTGTAGGACTTATGCGTCTGGAGTTCGTTATCAATAATACCATTCAGATCCATCCACTGGCACTATTTCACTTTGATAAACTGAAAGATAAGAAAGCCAAAAAGAAAATTGAAGAATTAACAGCCTCTTATCCTGAAAAGCGCCTTTTCTTTGTTGAAAAGCTAGCTGAAGGTGTTGCCTCTATTGCCGCTGCTTTTTATCCCCGTGATGTAATCGTCAGGATGAGTGATTTTAAGTCTAATGAATATGAAAGTCTCCTTGGCGGTAAGGAATTTGAGCCTGAGGAAGAAAACCCCATGCTAGGTTTCAGGGGGGCTTCACGATACTATAGCGAAGCATACAAAGAAGGTTTTGCAATGGAATGTGAGGCAATGAAAATCGTCAGGGACGAAATGGGCTTTACCAATGTGAAGCTGATGATCCCATTTTGCCGTACTGTAGAAGAAGGAAAAAAAGTGATCAATCTCATGGGCGACTTTGGCCTGAAACAAGGCTGGAACGGCCTGGAGATTTACGTCATGTGTGAAATTCCTTCAAATGTCATTCAGGCTGAAGAATTTGCCGAAATATTTGACGGTTTCTCCATAGGCTCCAATGATCTTACACAACTCACTTTAGGACTTGACCGAGATTCTGCCCTGGTAAGCAATTTGTTTGATGAAAACAATACCTCTTCCAAACAAATGATCAGCATGGCCATTGGACATGCTAAAAAGAAAGGCCGGAAAATAGGTCTATGCGGTCAGGCTCCCAGCGATTTCCCGGATTTTGCCAAGTTCCTCGTAAAACAAGGTATCAACAGCATTTCCTTTAATCCGGATGCGGTCGCAAAAGGGATTAAAAACATTCTTGAGGCGGAAAAGTAACATTGAGTACACATTCAGGGGTAGATAATAAACATATGAATTAGCCTAATCACAAAAACAACTCCCATGGAAATTGATCAAAAATATCCATATCACAGTATAAGTAGTGAAGAAACGATCAACAAACTTTCAGGAGATAAAAACGGTCTTTCTTCTGAGGAAGTAGAAAAAAGGCAGGAAAAATTTGGCAGGAACAAGCTCCCGGAAAAAGGAGGTACAAACCCTTTTCTACTATTCCTGAAGCAGTTCAAGGATTTTCTGATCCTGATTCTTTTTATTGCTGCGGGTGTTGCATGGTGGGCCGAACAGATGGCCGATGTGTATATTATATTGGCTGTTATATTGTTTAATGCCATCATGGGTTTCACCCAAGAATATAAGGCCGAAAAGGCCATTCAGGCTATTAAAAGCCTGGGACAAAAACATGCTTTTGTTTTTCGTGATGGAAAAGAAGAAGAGATACCTGCCGAAGAGGTTGTTCCCGGAGACATTATCATCCTGAAGGAAGGAAACACCATTCCGGCTGATGCACGTTTACTTGAAGCAAAGGAACTGCGTACCTCTGAGGCTTCCCTTACAGGTGAATCTATGCCCATAGATAAAAACACAGAGCCTGCGGAAGAAGATGCCCCTATTGGGGACCGTATAAATATGGCCTGGAAAAGCACAAATGTTGTAAATGGAAGAGGTAAGGCTGTAGTAACTGCTATTGGTAAGCATACAGAAATTGGTAAAATCGCTAAGTCCATGGGTGAAATGGAAATGCAGGATTCCAATTTTAGAAAAAAGACCAGCTTACTGGGAAAGCAAATGGGGGTGATCGCTATTATCACTTCTGCGATAATATTTTCTCTGGGCTATTGGCTGCGTGATTACGAATTTCAGGAAATCCTTCTGGTCACCATCGCTGTTTTAGTTTCTACTATCCCTGAAGGTCTACCTGCGGTAATATCAATTGTGCTGGCCATAGGAGCTAACAGAATGGCAAAACAAAATGCGCTCATCCGGGAATTTACCGCTACAGAAATGATGGGTTCTGTGTCGGTAATACTTACCGATAAAACAGGTACACTCACCCAAAGCATTCTGGTGATTAAAAAGATTTTTACCGGTAGCGGCAAGGAAGTGGCCGTAACAGGAAGCGGCTATCAGTTGCAGGGTAAATTTAAAGAAAACGGGGACGAATTAAATCTGGAAGAAAGCCCGGTGGAACGAAAACTTTTGGCAATTGCAGCTTTTTGTAATGATGCCCGCGTTAAAGTAGGACAAGGGGAAGAAGAAAACCAAACAGATAAAGCAGCCACTAAAGAAGAAGAAAAAGATGGAAAAGATCGGGACATAGATGTAGATGTGGAGCCAGACAAAGTGAGAATAAAATCCGACAAACGAAAACCAGATAAAAAAGAAGGTGACGAAGAAGAAGAAATTGAGGAAGAGGAAGAAGAGGAGGAGGAAGAAGAGGAGGAAGGTAATAATGATGAGGATGAGGGGCCGGAAGTAACCGGAGACCCTACTGAAGCTGCCATGCTTGTGATTGGGAAAAAAGCGAAAGTAAAAGAAAAAGAACCTTTTAATCAATACAAGCTGCTGGATGATATTCCTTTTAAATCTGAACAAAAATTCAGGGCATCGCTGGTGGAAACGGAAGAAGGTCCGGAAATATTCGCCATTGGAGCTCCTGAAAGGATACTTGAATTAAGCACGGAATACCTCTCCCCCAACGGGCCCGAACAAATGAGTGATGAAAAGAAAAAAGAATTCCAGGATAAGATGGATGAATGGTCAGACCAGGCCATGCGGGTACTTGCTTTGGGATATAAAAAAGCGGAAGGCAAGGAGAATATTTCTACCGATGATGTAGGCGATTTAGTTTGGGTGGGAATTACCGGAATTATTGATCCACCAAGAAAAGGTGTCCGGGAATCTATTGAAGAATGTAAAACCGCGGGAATCCGGATCGTTATGGTTACAGGGGATCATAAAAAAACAGCCGCTGCCATAGCGAAAGAGGTGGGCATATTAACTGGTGAAGAAAAAGAGGGAGATAAATTTCCTCCATCCATGACCACCAAAGAACTGGATGTTGAGGATGAAGAATTTGATAATTATATTGAAAATATAAATGTCTTCGCCCGCATAAATCCCGATACCAAGCTTCGTATAGCCGAAAGGCTACAGGCAAAAGACACCTTGATTGCGATGACCGGCGATGGGGTAAATGATGCTCCGGCACTGAAACGTGCCGATGTAGGGATTGCTATGGGAATAAGGGGCACAGACATGGCTAAAGATGCCTCTGAGATTGTATTACAGGATGATAATTTCAGCAGCATTGTTAATGCCATTCGTGAGGGGCGTATTGTTTTTAACAATGTTAAAATTACCAGTTACTTTTTGCTCACTACCAACTTTGCGTTTGCAATAGCCTTTATTTTAGGTGAATCTATAGGTTGGCCATTGCTTTTCACTGCTGCACAAATCCTGTATGTAAACCTGATAACTGACGGGATTATGGATGTAGCCCTGGCTACTGAACCCGGTCACGGCGATATTATGCGCCAACCACCGGTAAAGAAAAGCGAAAAAATCCTGAATTGGGATATTATGCCCTATCTCCTTCTGGTATCGGCGGTTATGGTTACCCTTACTTTGCTCACTTTCCATTATTATTTGCCAGAGGGAGAGGTAATGGCGCGCACAGGAGCTTTTATAGTTGTCTCAACTACCCAATTATTCAATGCCTATAATATGCGGTCACTCCGTTTATCCATCTTTGAAATAGGAATCTTCACCAATCGCTGGGTAAATATGGCCTTTATAGCGGCAATAGTATTTCAAATTTTGGTAGTAAAAATACCTTTCCTCAGTGACCTGCTGGGATTTGAAGATCTGCCAATTATTGATATACTAATAATGATCCTTATTTCTTCTATAATACTCGGAGCCGGTGAATTATATAAATATTTAAGATATAAAAAAAATATCATTTAGATATGAATATAACGAAGGAGGAAATGATCGATTCCCAGCTCAAGAGAAGGGATATTGTAGATCCAAAGGTAATCAATGCCATGAGGGAAGTAGACAGGGCTAAGTTTGTTCCGGAAGACCTCGTGGGACGGGCCTATGAGGATGGACCATTACCCATCGGAAAGGAACAAACAATAAGCCAGCCTTATATTGTAGCCTATATGGCTCAGGCATTAAAACTGAGTAAGGAGGACATTGTCATAGAAGTCGGAACGGGTTGCGGATACAATGCGGCTGTTTTATCGCAAATTGTGTCACATGTTTATAGTGTAGAGATTGTAGAATGGTTGGCTGAATTGGCTAAGGAAAATCTATCAAATGCCGGTATTGAAAATGTTTCCGCCCGTGTGGGAGATGGATACAAAGGCTGGCCCGAAAAAGCTCCTTTTGATGCCATTGTCCTTACTGCCGCAACTGCTGAAATCCCTGTGCCATTAAAGTAGCAATTGAAAATAGGGGGGAGGTTGCTTGCTCCTGTCGGTGAAATAAGCCAGCGCCTTATTTTGTTGGAAAAAACCGGGCAGAACAGTTTTGAGGAGAGAGTGCTCTTGCCGGTAAGGTTTGTCCCAATGACAGGAGAAGCTCAGAAGCGATTATAAGAGAGGTATTATGGCAACTATGGGTAAAAGAAAGCTATCAAGTAAGAGCCTTACAATTAATAGAAGCCGTCCATACAGCCTTAGGGCGATATCATCCGGATGATCGCCGAAATGGCTGGATTAGCGGACTGTCTGAAGAAGAAGGGAAAAATCATCCGGCAGCAGGAGGTTTGCGTATCGGGAAAAAAATACCTGAGCGGCAAGAAGATGGGCCTTTTAACGAGCTGCTGGAATGGGAGCGGGACGGGCAATATTTCCACTATATAACACGATGGGTCAATGCGCTATTAATGGCAAACCAGGAAACTGATACACCACAATATGCAGTATGGGCGGCAGAATTGTTGCAGGCAAGCGAAAAATTTGTTGATAAAAGCAACGGTAGGATCAGGATGTACTGGAAAATGAGTGTGGATTTTTCAAGACCATTGATATCAAATATGGGTGCTCATGATCCTTTGGAGGGTTTGGTATGTGTCGAAAATGTTATTAATGCCGCTCCGGGGAAATCAGAGGAACTAAAACCTTTTATTAAGGATATGGAGCAGCTTTGTGCTGGGAAGGATTGGTTTACAACAGATGATTTGGGAATAGGCGGCTTACTTATCAATGCCATACGTGTATCAGACCTGGCGAAAGAAAAAAAATTACCAGAATCAATAAGACCTGAAAAACTCATGGCCAACATTTTGGAAGGACTGAAGATATATGCCCGAAAGTATGACAAAAACCGCCCTGCCACTCAGCGTTTGGCTTTCAGGGAATGTGGACTCTCTCTTGGCCTACAGTCTTTATGGGGATTAAATGACCGATCGAAAGCCACTTTTGACTTATTTAGCCAATTGCTTTCATACCTTTCTATGGCAGATGAGATGGAAGATTTCTGGAGAAATCAACAAAACCGGCAAAATTCCACATGGTCAGATCATTTGGATATTAATGAGGTTTCCCTGGCTTCAAGTATGGTCGCAAAATATCATCCTAATGCTTATTTTCTTTCTTGAGATGAAAAATGAACGATTCAACCTTTGGTATAATATTTGTCTTTGTAACCTCGGAATATTGCAAAAAACTAAAAAGGAAAGAATCTATGGCAAGCAATGAACAAAAAAACATCAACAGCCCAACTAGTGAAAAGGCTGATAAAGAAGTTGTGCTTGTAACAGGTGGCAGTGGTCTGATCGGTTCCAAACTAATTGAAAAATTGCAAGACCGTTATCAGGTTGTAAGCCTGGATAAAATAGGTAATCCCTATCCTCCTTTGAAATCCGAGAATATATGTTTTAACATTACTTCTGAAAAAAGCATAAAAATGGGATTGGAACGGATACGGTATGCCTATGGCGGACATATTGCATCGGTAGTACACCTTGCCGCTTATTATGATTTTTCGGGTGAGCCCAGCCCTTTATATGAGGAAGTAACCGTTAAAGGCACCGAAAGACTGTTGCAGGCACTCCGGGATTTTACCGTGGGCCAGTTTCTTTTTTCAAGCACTAACCTGATCTATAAGCCGGCCTCTCCGGGCCAGAAAATAAATGAGGACTACCCCTTGGCCCCTAACTGGGATTATCCGGAATCAAAAGTAGATACGGAAGAAGTTGTCCGTAAGGAAAAGGGCAATATCCCTGTAGTGCTTTTACGCTTGGCAGGGGTATATAATGAAGAGGGCAATTCCATTCCCATTGCCCATCAGATCCAGCGTATTTATGAAAAGGACCTCACCAGTTATTTCTTTTCAGGAGATTCTTCCCATGGGAATGTTTTCCTTCATTTGGACGATTTGATAGATGCTTTGGTAAAAACGGTAGAAAAGAGGAAAGAACTTCCCGAAGAGATCGCCATCAATATAGGGGAACCAGAAACACCTAGCTATGAAGATTTACAGGAAAAAATAGGCATCCTCGTGCACGGCGATGCGTGGAATACTTTTGAAGTTCCCAAACCTTTGGCCAAAGCCGGCGCATGGGCACAGGACCTCTTTGGAGATCCATTTATAAAACCCTGGATGATCGACCGGGCAGACGATCATTATGAACTGGATATTTCAAGGGCCAGAAATTTGCTGGGCTGGGAACCGCGGCATAATTTAATGGATACGCTTCCTGTTATGATTGAAAAGTTAAAAGCCGATCCTGTGGCCTGGTACAAGAAAAACAAGCTGGATACTTCGGAGATAGAAGACAAAGAGAAAAAACATTCAGAAAAGCATTAGAACTGTGCAGGGAAAAACTTGTTGTACATATTTTGAGCCAAACATTAAAATTAAGCTGTAGAATATTAAATTAATGCAGCGTAGAGGATAAATAATTTATTCTAATAAAAGCTTGGATGTCAACACAGAAAGAAAAAAATACTCCACCGGGATGGGATTATAACCCCTCGGGATGGGATGACAGAATTCCTATTGTTGTACTGGCCCTAATAGGAACTGGTATTGCCACTTATCTGGCCCTTTATCAGCTGGGTGTTATTACTACCGTTTGGGAGCCTTTTTTTGGGCAGGGCAGTGAAACGATCCTTAACTCCAGCATTTCGAATATATTACCGATCCCCGATGCTGCTTTGGGTGCTATTGCTTATTTTGTAGACGTGGTTTCAGGCATGATAGGTGGCACGAGGCGCTGGAAAAATATGCCCTGGATGGTTGTTGTTTTCGGAATCGCCGTAGGCCCTCTTGGACTGGTCAGCATTTTATTGGTGATTCTCCAGCCTGTGCTTTTCGATTCATGGTGTACGCTTTGCCTGGCATCAGCTGTCATTTCAGTGGCCATGATAGGGCCTGCCATGGACGAATTGCTCGCCTCTCTACAGTATTTAAAAAGGGTAAAAAATGCCGGAAGGTCTACTTGGAAAGCTTTTTGGGGTGTAAAAGAAGTAGTTAATCAAGTAAATTAATTATGTGGGCACAGATCATAAATACTGTTATAGGGATATGGATCATAATAGCTCCATCAGTTCTTAGCTACAGCGGTTTGGGCACTGATAATTGCCATATTGTAGGGCCTGTTATTGCTACCTTTGCTATTGTGGCCTGTTGGGAGGCAACCAGAGTGGTTGGTAAAATTAACATTCCTTTAGGCCTTTGGTTCTTGGTGGCACCTTGGGTCCTGGGATATGAAGAGACACTGCCGATCGTCAACGATATGGTATGTGGCGCACTGATCATTGCTTTTGCTTTAGTGAAAGGAAAAGTAAAAGGAAGATTTGGCGGAGGGTGGCAGGCTATAAGGCAATCCGGCAGTCTGCACGAAAGGGAGGCTCAAAATGAGGTTTAAACAAATCAGGAAATAGGAGAATATTTTAAGTTTAAGAGATGGGCATTAAAAATTGGTTTAAGGGGATAAGGAAGGAAAAAAAGGTCATTGAAGGTGAGGCCATTAAAAATAAATCCTATTCAAGTCAAAATGAATTTTCCGGTCATGAAACAGCTGTTAAAGAATTCAGGAGAGCGGTCGAAAAATTATTTAAGGTAAACTTATGGACAAAGATGTCGGGAGTATCTTCTACCTTTCAGCTTTACAGCCCTAGTATGGATCCTACCGAAAAAGGGAAAGATCAAAAAGAATAGAACACTTTTTTATTGATGAAGCTACCAGTACTTTCAGGGTAGAACTTCAGGATAAAACCATTTATGCTTATGAAATCGGGAAAAACGAGGGGATAAATAACCGGGATGAAGAAGAGGCCGGAACCGTAAATTAATTAACACCTTGATTGCAGAAGGTGGCTGGGCAGGTTTCCAAAAATTCCAATGGAAGAAGTTAACCGATTATTTGGTACACAAGATTGAAATTGACGATAATTGATACTCCTTATTTAGCACCATGAAAAACGGGATTTTATAGGCCTAAATTTACATAAGCTACGTTTGCCCATGAAATGCGGTTCCCATGACCATGGATTCCTATGTTGATTTTACTGAAATGATGCTCCATCATTCAGGAACGAGCATGGTGGGGATTAAATGATCCCGCGGAAGCTACAGTGGATTTATTCAACCCATTGCTTTCATACCTTTATTTTCTTTCCAGAGATGAACAGTAGAATTAAAATTAAAGGATCTAAACAGCTTACTTATTATGGCAAAAAAAGATAAAGCAAAAAATTACAGCATTGAAAACAGGGAATGGATTGAGTCACTGGAATATGTGCTTAAAAATGAGCCGAAGGAAAGGGTTCAGGAACTGTTGGGGCTACTTCATAACGAAGCTCAAAAGTATGGTATTTCTTTTTCCAAAGCTTATAACACACCTTATATCAACACCATCCCTCCTAATGAAGAGGATGCTTATCCCGGAGATCTTGAAGTAGAAAAAAAACTTACAGGGATCATCCGCTGGAATGCAATGGCCATGGTAGTAAAAGCCAATAAGGAATCCAATGGAATCGGTGGTCATATTTCTACCTATGCATCCATTGCCGATCTCTGGGAGGTAGGTTTCCATCATTTCTTTAAGGTAGATGATAAAGGCAAAGCTGACATCATTTATTTTCAGGGACATGCCTCACCGGGGGTATATTCCAGGGCTTTTTTGGAGGGTAGATTGACAGAAAAAGAGCTGGGGAATTTCCGTCGGGAATTAAAACCCGAAGGGGGACTTTCTTCTTATCCACATCCTTTTCTGATGCCTGAATTTTGGCGGTTTCCCACAGTATCCATGGGGTTATCACCCATCATGGCGATTTATCAGGCGAGATTTAATAAATACCTGAAAAACCGGGGGTTTATCAATGAAAATAAGCAAAAAGTATGGGTCTTTCTTGGAGATGGCGAAATGGATGAACCGGAAGCAACCGGAGCCATCGATCTGGCGGCCAGGGATAAATTGGATAATCTCATCTTTGTAATCAATTGCAATCTTCAAAGATTGGACGGCCCCGTAAGAGGCAACGGTAAGGTAATACAGGAATTTGAAGCGCTTTTTAAAGGGGCGGGCTGGAATGTGATAAAAGTTTTGTGGGGAAGGGATTGGGATCCTCTTTTTGATCAGGATAAAGAAGGCAAAATAATAAAGCAGCTCAATGAATTACCTGACGGACAACTCCAGAATTATGCTTATTCAGATGGGGATTTTATTCGCAATGATTTTTTTGGGAAAGATGAAACGCTCAAAGAACTCGTAAAAAACTATTCTGATAAAGAGCTTCAAAGATTAAAGCGGGGTGGTCATGATCCTGTAAAAATTTACAATGCCTATAAAGCTGCGGTTACCCATGAAGGACAACCTACGGTTATTCTTGCCCAAACTATAAAAGGTTATGGGCAGGGAGAAGCAGGGGAAGCCAGCAATGTTTCCCACCAGACAAAAACTTTTGATAAAGAGGCGCTAAGGCATTTCAGAGACCGATTTAAAGTTGCTGTTTCAGATGATGAATTGGAGGATATTCCTTTTATAAAACCGGACGGAGAAAGTGAAGAAATTAAATACCTCCACAAAAAAAGAAAAGAAGCCGGGGGATACATCCCCCAAAGGAAAGACAAAAGTGAACGGATGAAAGAACCTGATGAATCCATATTCAAGGATTTTTTTGAAGGTTCGGGGGATGATGAGGTAGCCACTACCATGGTAATGGTAAAGATCCTGGGCAAGCTGCTCAAGGATAAAAATAATGGAAAACTGATAGTCCCCATTATACCTGATGAATCACGTACCTTCGGAATAGAATCGTTGTTCCGGCAGGCAGGCATATATGCCCCTGATGGACAACAATACGAGCCGGTGGATAAAGAAAGCCTCTTGTACTATAAAGAATCTGAGGATGGCGTTATATTGGAAGAGGGCATTACGGAAGCTGGCTGTATGAGTGAGTTTATAGCAGCAGGTACTGCTTATTTAACCCATGGATTAAACACCGTTCCTTTTTACTTTTTCTATTCTATGTTTGGCTTTCAGCGTATCGGTGATCTTATTTGGGCAGCCGCTGATGCTGGGGCCAAAGGTTTCCTGATTGGTGGTATCTCAGGGCGGACAAGCATGCCTGGAGAAGGTCTTCAACACCAGGATGGACAAAGCCATGTATATGCCTATGCATTTCCTAACCTCATGGCGTATGACCCTGCATTTGCCTATGAGTTAGCAGTAATCGTACAAGAAGGAATCAGGCGCATGTATATTGAAAAGGAAAATATCTTTTACTATATCACCGTCGGAAACGATACGTACAAAATGCCTTCCATGCCTGAAGAAAGCAAAGACGGCATTTTAAAAGGGATGTACAGATTTAGAAAATCAACGAAGAAAAACAGGAAAAATAAAGCACATCTTTTCGGTAGTGGGGCCATCATGATAGAAGTACTGAAAGCGGCGGAATTGTTAGAAAAAGAATACGGTTTGACTGTGGACGTGTGGAGCATTACAAGTTATAAGGCACTTTACGAAAATGCCATTGATACAGACAGAAGCAACCGCTCTAATGCGCAGCTAAATAAGGAGCCCAATTACATACAACAATCTCTAAAAGATGAAAAAGGTGTATTTATCGCAGCTTCCGATTACCTAAAAGCATTGCCTGAGTCCATAGCTAAATGGTTCCCGGAAAAATTGACGGCATTGGGAACCGATGGCTTTGGCCGAAGTGATTCCAGGAAGCTTTTGCGTGAATTTTTTGAGGTGAATCATAAGCATATCGCTTTTTCTGCTTTATATGATCTGGCCGCCCTGGGACAATTAAATTCGGAAGAATTGAAAGGTGCCGCCAAGGATTTGGGCATTGACCCCAATAAAACCAATCCCAGAACTTCCTGATTCTTTTCAACATTTAACACATAAACTATGGCTATAGAAGTAAAAATCCCGCAAATATCCGAAGGAGTAGATTCCGCCCAAGTTATAGAGATCCTGGTATCTGAAGGAGACAGCATTGAAAAAGAACAATCCATTATTGCTGTAGAAACAGAAAAAGCATCAGTAGAAGTCCCTTCCTCCGACAGTGGAAAAGTGAAAGAAATAAAAGTCAAAGAAGGTGACGAAGTGAAGGTCGGAGATGTAATCCTCATTCTGGAAGAGGAAGATGGGGAGGATGAGAAGAAGAAGGAGGAGGAGGAAAAAAAAGAAACCGGCAAAGAAGATAAAGATGCAGCAGATGAGAAAAAAGTAGAGGAAGATAATGAAAAGAAGGAAAATGGGGATAAGGAAGAAGGCGAGGTAAAGGAAAAAGATAAAAAAGAACCTAAGGAGGAAGGTGATGATGAGGTTGCAGAAGAGGTGCCAGCCTCTCCATCAGTACGGCGACTGGCAAGGGAGATAGGAGTAGAAATCAAGCGCATAGAGGGCAGTGGGGCTGGTGGTAGGATTACAGAAGAGGATGTGAAATCACAGGCAAAAAAGAAAGAGAGCAAAGAAGAGGTAAAACAACCTTCATTACCTGATTTCAGTAAATGGGGACTGGTGGAAAAAGAAAAACTTTCCAACATAAGAAAATCCACCGCGAAAAAAACAGTCGCATCTTGGCAGGCCATACCGCATGTTTTTCAGTTTGACGAGGCTGATATTTCCGGAATTGAAGAATACATGGAAAAAAACAGTAAAAAAGCCGAAGAAGCGGGTGGAAAACTTACCATTACAGCTATACTGGTTAAAATAACCGCTAGTGCATTACAACGGTTTCCAAAGTTCAATGCGAGCATTGACATGGAAACCGAAGAGATTATACTTAAAAAGTATATCCATATAGGCATGGCTGTAGATACTGATAAAGGTCTCCTGGTCCCGGTTATCCGTGATGTGGACAAAAAAACAATTATTGAATTGGCAGTGGAAATTACAAAAATAGCTGAAAAAGCACGGGACCAAAAACTGACTCCTGAAGATATGCAGGGCGGGAGCTTTTCTATTTCTAACCTCGGAGGCATAGGCGGCACCAATTTTACACCGATTGTCTATCATCCTCAGGTTGCCATAGTAGGAATTTCCAGGGCAAAAATACAACCTGTATTTAGTAAAGGAAAATTTGAGCCCCGCCAGATACTACCATTAAGCCTCTCTTATGACCACCGTCTTATTGATGGGGCAGAAGGAGCAAAATTCCTTAACTGGATTTGCCAGGCTATGGAAGATCCATATAAGGCTTTATTAGGAGCATGATTTAATGTAAACTGGCAACAGGTATAAAATGACAAAAAAAGATCAAAAAGATGTGGTAATCATCGGTGCAGGGCCCGGGGGCTATGCTGCAGCATTCAGGGCTGCTGACCTGGGACTAAAAGTGACGCTTATTGATCCGGAAGCTAACCCTGGGGGTTCTTGTCTGTATTATGGCTGCGTTCCGGTAAAAGCGCTCCTGGAGCTTCTTGAAATGAAGGAAGAAGCTGCCAAAGCCGAGGAGTGGGGCCTGAACTTCGGTGATCCTGAAATAGACACGAAAACATTAGTAGAATGGAAAAACAAGGTAGTAAATGAGCTTACAGAAGGTATAGGTTTATTGTCTAAAGAAAGAAAAATAGAATACATCCAGGGAAAGGCTTCCTTTGTTTCTGATAAAGAGCTTGAGATCAAAACCAATAAAGGAGAATTATCCACTCTTAAGTTTAAAAAGGCCATTATTGCTACAGGGTCCATTCCCAAAGAACTTCCTGATTTTCCATTTGATCATAAAAGGGTTATTGATTCCACAGATGCTTTGGAACTCAAAGAAGTTCCGCCAAATATGTTGGTGATAGGCGGTGGTTATATAGGCCCTGAATTGGGCAGTGTGTATAATTCGCTTGGCAGCAAGGTTTCTTTAGTGGAAAAAACTTCCCGTTTTCTTTCTTGGGTGGACCCGGATCTTGTGGAAGTATTTGAGAAAGAAAATAAGGGGTTGTTTGAAGAATTATTTTTTGAAACCAGCGTGGAAAAGGTGTCTATAGAAAAAGAAAAAGTAAAAGTAGCGCTAAAAAACAAGGACCGAGAATGGGAGAATGAATATGATCTCGTGCTGGTAGCGATAGGAAGAGAACCCCATACCCGTTATTTGAATTTGGATAAAACCGGTATGGAGACAGATGAGAAAGGTTTTATAAAGGTAGATGAAAAGCTAAAAACCAGCAGGGAAAATATTTATGCCATTGGTGATGTCACCCAAAGGCCTCTATTTGCGAATAAAGCTACACATGAAGGACGTAATGTGGCAGAAGCAATAGCAGGGAAAAATGGCGCTGACTATAATCCCAAAGCTATCCCCTCCATTGTAGCTACCACGAGAACAGAAATTGCCTGGTGTGGACTTATGGAAACAGAAGCCAAAGATGAAGGAGTTGACATTAAAGTGGTCAAGTTTCCATGGTCAGCTTCCGGGAGGGCTTCGTCTATGGGCCTTTCCAATGGACTTACCAAACTTATACTGGAAGCAGCAAGTGGAAAGGTCCTAGGTGGGGGAGTGGTTGGAAAAAACGCAGGCAGTTTGATTTCCGAGATCACCATGGCCATAGAAATGGCGGCCACTGCAAAAGATATGGCCTTGACCATTCATCCGCATCCCACTCTCTCGGAAACTATAATGGAGGCCGCTGAACTTTTTATAGGAAGCACAACCCATTTACCTGGCAGATAAAACATCTTAACCGACCTGTTGAAAATGACGAAAACAGATAATAAAGAAATTGTGATTATTGGTGCCGGACCCGGTGGCTATGCCGCCGCATTCAGGGCTGCCGATCTGGGCCTTAAAGTAACCCTTATTGACCCAGAAGCCAATCCAGGCGGCGTCTGTCTGTACCGGGGATGCATCCCCTCAAAAACATTTTTACACGTAATCAAAGTAAAACAGGAGACTGCTAAGGCCGGCCAATGGGGGGTACAATTCAAGGAGCCTAAGGTGGATGTAGCAAGGATCAATGATTGGAAAAATAAAGTGGTCAACAAACTTACCAAAGGTTTGGGCCAACTATCTAAAGGAAGAAACATTGACTACATCAGGGGCATGGCGCAATTTGTATCAGAAAAAAAAATTGAAGTGGAAAAAAAAGAGGGAGAAAAAATTACCATAGAATTTCAAAAGGCCATCATAGCCACCGGTTCTACCGCCACTGCATTGCCCAACATAAAATTTGATCATGAGGTAATAATTGATTCCACAGATGCCCTGGAGCTAAAAGAAATCCCTCAGAATATGCTGGTAATCGGCGGGGGTTATATCGGTCTGGAATTGGGCAGTGTTTATGCCTCTCTGGGCTGTAAGGTTTCAATTGCCGAAATGACTTCCGGTTTTCTTCCCGGTACCGATCGGGACCTTATAGCAGTATTCGAGAAAGAAAATGAAGCTCTGTTTGAAGCCTTGTATTTTGAAACCAAGGTGGAAAAAGTATCTGTAGAAAAAGGAAAAGCAAAAGTAAGCCTGAAGAATGGTGAGGGAAAGCTTGAAAAGGAGTTTGAAAAAGTACTGGTGGCAGTAGGCAGGAAACCTAATTCAGCCTCATTACATATGGAAAAAGCAAACATAAAAATAGATGAAAATGGTTTTATAATAGTTGATCATAAGCGAAAAACAAGTGCTGAAAATATTTATGCTATTGGTGACATGACTGGTGAACCGCTACTTGCACATAAAGCCACGCATGAGGGACGCATAGCTGCTGAGGTAATAGCGGGTGAAGCTGGGGCAGCTTATGATCCAAAAGCCATTCCTGGCATCGTATTTACCAATCCTGAAATTGCCTGGTGCGGCCTGACAGAAAAACAGGCAGAAGAAAAAGGGCGGAAAATAAAAGTGGTAAAATTTCCCTGGACTGCTTCAGGTAGGGCGGCCTCTGCTGGCACCAGTAATGGGCTTACCAAACTGATTATTGACCCGGAAACAGGAAGGATATTAGGCGGAGGTGTTGCCGGTAAAAATGCAGGGGTATTGATCCCGCAGATTTCCCTGGCCATAGAAATGGCTGCAACTGCTAAAGATATTGTTTTAACCATACATCCTCACCCTACTTTATCAGAAACCATTATGGAAGCCGCTGAACTTTTTTCCGGAAGCGCCACACATTTGCCCGGCACCTGAACTTCTTGAGATATTGCATGGAGTTTATCCCGTGGTCTCTACAGATTACTTGAACAAAGGCAGGCAAAAAATTCTACAGAGATAATTCCTTGCCTGCCTCTTTCTGTCAATCCTCAGAACTCCTGACCTGCCGTAAAAACTCAGGTCGCAATTTTGTAGTTCAGGACCAAGTCAGGGAAAATACATCTGCTATTGAATTCAATGTTAGGCTGAAAGCCTGCTATTCCACAACTTGGGGCGTTGCCCCAAGTTGTAAACCTGTCCTGGGGCGGTGCATCAGGTTTTGATGTTAAAGCCTTTCAGGCATAATGTCCAACCATGGTCCCCAAATTACAGGGGGAAAGCATCTCCCACGTTTGGCAAATCCCCTGCATATAACCACCTATGACATTATGGAGATTAAAAAACAGTCTTATCCTGTTCTCCGAAACCCAATGTGGCATTTACCAATTGGGTCTCTTTGGGAAATAGCGGCAATTGCATCTGCGTAATAGTGGATTTTTTAAAGTTAAATTGCGACACCACAATTACGCCATTACCCGTTTATTTTCAAATCCTTTAGATCAAGTCAGGAGTTCTGATCCTACAAACCTGTTAACGGTTTTTCTTTTATTTTTCTGCTAAGACCAGCTTAAATACTTTCCCTGCTCTGAGCCAAGGTTAATTACAGAAGGTGCCAGTCTATCAAGGGGATGGGGCCGAATATTCGCGCCTTGTTCTCCCTTCATCCACACTCCAGATTCCAGCACCATGCGCTGCAATAAACAAAAACAGGAAACAGTAAAGTACAGCAGGTTCTCCGTTATTAATCAAAGGATTCCAATGCTGCGGGGCATGTACCATGAAAAAAGCCACTGCCATTTGGCCACTGCAGATAAAAGCAGCAATGCTGGCAAATAAGCCAATCATAATTAAAAAACCGCCTACAAATTCAATAATTCCCGCCAGACCCATTAAAGACATTAGCTCTACCGTATCTCCATCACCGGGCCATCCAAAAAGTTTTTGAGTTCCATGGTTCAGAAACATAAAGCCTGCAACAATACGTAATAAGGCAAAGATTTGGGAAGAAAATTTACCGAGATACTTTTCCATAGGATTTTATTTTAAGTTTTACAAGAATATAAATTTACCGTTTAGTAAAAATAATGTTCTACAAAAATGAAATTTTTAAGGATAAACAATTATAATTATTTCATATTTGAATATAGTGTAAAAAAAATTATATTCCAAAAGTAAAGGCTTTGTTGGTTGTAATTTCCATTTAACTTCAGCTATAAAAGAATGTAAAGCAGTGATCTCATCAAGATGCAGAACTTAATGGATCGTGAGGATAATTTTGTGGAGAATAATGATTATAATTGAATCGCAACTCACAACTTGCTTAGGCAATATAGTAGATACGGCACTAAAATTCTTATTGGTATTGATTTATGTTTTCTTATTAATGCTTTTTACCCATTATCCCCGTACTATTAAACGGGCATCGGCTATTACCGCACCATTGTTCAAACCAAATACAGGATTAATATCTATTTCTTCAATCTGAGGGAAATCACCTACCAATTGAGAAATTCGCAGTAAACAATCGGCTAATCCTTCTTTATCAAGAGCGGGCATACCCCGGACTCCTTCCAGTACTTGCTTTGAACGCATTCCTTCTATCATTTCCATTGCTCCTAATCTGTTAAGGGGAGCCCGGTGAAAGGTTACATCATGAAGTACTTCCACAAAAATACCTCCCAGGCCAAACATGATCAAATGTCCGTATTTTTCGTTAAAGCGTGCACCTATAATCAATTCCATACCTTCCTGCACCATCTCCTGTAAAAGGGAACCATCAATTTTAGCTTCAGGACAGTTCTTACTTACTTGATCATTAATTTTATGAAAGGCTTTTAAAAGATCCTCTTCATTTCGAATATCGTTCACCACACCACCAACATCCGATTTATGGACCACCTGTTCCGAAACCACTTTTAAAACCATTGGATAAACTAATTCATCGGCTGCCTTTTTTAATTCTTCCTTACTATGGACAAGCTGATAAGAAGCCATATCGAGGCCATAATCCTGGAATATCTGATAGGCTTCAGGTTCAGTCAGGAATTTTTTCTCTCTCTTTTGGGCCAGCTTTAAAAGTTTTTCAGTATTTGTCTTTTCTATATCATTTATTTGCGCCTCTTCCTCTGCTATGGACTTAAACTTATAGTAGTCCACAGCAGCAGCACAGGCATCAATGGCATTATTGCCAAAGCGATAATAAGGCACTCCTTTTTCTGTCAAAATACTGTCCACCTTTGATACTGGGTCAAAATCAGCAAAAACTGCCACCATCATTTTGCCATGATCCCGTGCATGGTCCGCATAACTACCTATGGTCTGTGCTATTTCTTCCATATCAGTCATTACCTGAGGCGTGCAGAGGAAAAGCAAAATATCTATTTCATCTGAATCCACAAGTACCTTCATGGCCTTTTCATAACGTTCAGCTGTCGCATCCCCAACCAGATCGACGGGGTTGATACAACTAACTGTTTCCGGCAGATCGCCGGAAAGCTTTTCCTGAAGTTCTTCCGAAAGGGCAGGCACTTTCAAGCCGGCTTTTTCGGCAGCATCTGCCGTGATTACCCCAGGCCCACCTGCATTGGAGATAATGCATAGACGGCCGTCTTTAGGCACCTGTTGACTGGAAAAAATTTGCGCAACATAAAACAGGCTTTCTAAACTTTTAACCCTGATGATGCCATACTGCTTGAAAAGATGGTCAAGTACCTCGTCCCCTTCTGCCAATGCTCCCGTATGCGAAGCTGCTGCCCGTTGACCACTCTGACTTCCACCTGCCTTTAAGACAACCAAAGGTTTGGCCTTCTTTTTTTGCCTAAGCTTTTCTGCCAAATTTAAGAACCCTTGGGCATCCTCAAAATCTTCAATATAGGCAAGAATGACTTTTGTTTGCTCATCTTCTAAATATGCCTCAAGAATATCATTTTCATGGCTTACAGCCTTGTTGCCCAAAGACGCAAATTTGGCCAAATTAATTTTATGCTTATCAGCATACTCCAGTGCATAAACTCCTACAGCACCGCTCTGGCTGATAAAGGAGATATTTCCCTTTCCGGGGGCTTTGCCGGCGAAAGTGCCATTTAACTGGCTTTTTTCATCTGTATTGATGACCCCCAGGCAATTTGGTCCTAGAAGTGCCATATCATTTTCCCTGGCTATAGTTGCCAGCTTGTTTTCTAATTCTTGCCCCTTTTCATCGACTTCCTTAAAACCGGCAGAAATAACTACAACAGCTTTCACGCCTTTTTCTGCACATTCTTTCACCACAGGTATGACCCCATCCCTTGGAATGGCAATAATGACAAGGTCCACTTTTGCATTGATATCCTGTACCGTGGGATAACATCTGAGACCCATAATTTCTTCGGCTTTTGGATTAACAGGAAAAATTTGCCCCTGGTAATCTCCAGCCAAAAGATTTTTCACAAGTCCATTGCCGATGCTTTCTTCTTTCCGGGAAGCTCCAACAATAGCTACCCCTGAAGGATTGAATAATGCATTTAGAGACTGCTTCATAAAAGGATTGAATTAAGATTATAGCGCATTTTGTATACAAATTTGAAGTATTCTGAAATTTATTGTTTTGGAGTAGTTATTTTGAAATATTAAATAAGTATTAAGCAAAAAATGGATAGCTTCATTTCACTTAAGGAATCTTTTTGCTTTTCTTCAGATAATTGATTACCGCTTTGATCTCTCCATAGCTGACTTCCTCTCCCAATGCTTGTTTGATGGAGCCCAGCACCGCATCCCCGTGTGCTTGAATGGCTTGGATAATGGCGGGTATTTTACTTTCCGGTACAAGTTCCGTCACCTCGATGGAACCTTCCAAAATAAAATGGGCCAGATGCCCTTCTATGGTTTGGGGGCTTAAATTTCTTTCTTTTGCAATTTCGGCAACAGACAAACCCTCCTTATAAGACTCAAAGCTGCTCAGTTTGGTGTCTGTGGTTCTTTCTTTGGAGGCCTTTTTTTGTCTTTTGGGCTTCTTGTCCCTTATCCGTGACTGAAGCTGGTGTTCTTGGCAATAGCGGACAATTTTTTCCTGGAATTCCTTTCCGTATTTTTCCAGCTTTATTTCCCCAAAGCCTGAAATCTGCTTCATTTCAGGCTTATTTTGGGGCAAATAAGTAGACAGTTCGATCAATGTGGCATCTGAGAAAATTACGTAAGGAGGTACATTTTCTTTAATGGCAAACTGGTTTCGAAGGGCCTTCAGGTCCAGGAAAAGCCCCGCCTCATAAGGCGGTGTTTCTGTCAGAATTTCAGCGCGTTCACCCAGCTTTATGAGCATCACTTTTTCCTTTCCCCTTAATACGGCAGTGCTTTTTTGGGCAAGTTTTAAAACCGGATACTCGCCTTCCGATTTTTGAAGGTAATTTTGTGCCAGCAGATCCTTTATGTATTGCATCCAATCTTCCTTGCTGAGGTCGGCGCCTACGCCATAGGTTTTGAGGGCCTTATGTTCTGGGCGGAGTTTTTCGGAGCGAGAGCCCCTTAGAAAATCAACGACATAATTCATCCCAAACCTTTCATCTAACCTTGCTACGGCAGAGAGCGCCTTTTGGGCAATCACTGTCCCATCTATCTTTTCGTATTCCGTCAGGCAAACATCACATCCGCCACATTGATCTGGCGCCTCTTCATCGAAATAATTTAACAGATACTTTCTCCTGCAAAACCTTATCTGGCAAAACTCTGCCATTTGATCCAGTTTTTTCAGCATGATGCGGGTTTGTTCGGCATTGTTTTCTACTTCGGCAAACCCTTTGAGCTTCATTACATCGGCATAAGAATAAAAGAGCATCGCCTGGCAGGGCAGGCCATCCCTGCCTGCCCTGCCGGTCTCTTGATAGTAGCTTTCAAGGTTTTTGGGCAGGTCCATGTGTGCCACATAGCGGACGTTCGATTTGTCTATTCCCATTCCAAAAGCAATGGTCGCAACAATAATCTTTATATCATCTTTCAGGAACAGCTCCTGGTGTTGCTGTCTCACCTGCCTTTCCAGCCCGGCATGATAGGGTTTTGCGGCATATCCTTCTGCGGTCAACCTGGCAGCCAGATCTTCTGTGGATTGCCTGGATAAGGTGTAGATAATCCCGGAGTCCTCTTCATGGCCGGACAAAAAATTTAAGAGTCTTTGGTAGCTGTTCCTTTTGGGCTCTACAAAATACTGTATGTTTGCCCTGTTAAAACTGGAAAGAAACGTCTGAGGGGTTTTGAGGGCGAGCTTACTTAGTATGTCCTTCTGGGTAAGTTTATCTGCCGTTGCCGTAAGGGCGATCACCGGAACCTTCGGCAGTTCCTGCTTTAGCTTTGCGAGCATCAGATACTCGGGACGAAAATCATGCCCCCACTGAGAGATGCAATGGGCCTCATCTATGGCGATCAGCGAAACCTGGATGCGCTTTAAAAAGACAATAAATTGACCGTCATTTCCCAGAAGCCGCTCAGGGGCCAGGTAAAGCAACTTTAACTGTTTATTTTCAAGTTGCCTGATGGTATCAGATTGCTCGAGTTGGCTTTGGGTCGAATTAAGAAAGGCCGCGGCAATGCCATTGACCCGAAGCGCATCTACCTGATCTTTCATCAGTGCAATCAATGGCGATATAACAATGGTCACGCCTTCAAAAATAAGTGCCGGGATTTGATAACAAAGGGATTTGCCACCGCCTGTAGGCATTAATACGAAAGTGTCTTTCTTGGATAAAACCCTGGATATGATTTCTTTTTGGTGGTGCCGAAAAGCCGGAAAGCCAAATTTTTTGTTTAAAATATCTATGGGTTGGGGGGTCATAAGAAGGGATAATGATGAATGATTTGGCGCTAAGACTTTAAAAAGTCCACAGACGACGGTCCACGGACCACGGTAAAGCAATATTCCTTAATTGAAATTGCCTTTAAATTACATAGAAAGGATACAAATGCAATTTAAGAATTAATTTTTAAGATCAGAATGTTACTGGCTGCTCTGTAGACCAAGTCGCCGACTTGATCCATAATTGAAGCATTACAATGATCCACTATTAAAGAAAGAGGCGGGATTGTCATGGCACAATCTCCTGATTCTGCCAATTTTAGCAGTATGCCATTGGAGGCGATTATTTTAGATCACCCTGATGTAATTGGTCCTCCCGAAAAGATTGCCAAAGATCTTTTGCACTTTATAAAACATTGGAGTCACCGAATTTTTTCGGGACAAGGAGGCCTTTGATATCCTCAATGAAAAAGTAATCCCCAACTTGTGCAATACCGAAAAAGAGTTTGCTACCATCCGTGTGTGGGTGGTCGGCTGTTCTACCGGTGAGGAGGGGACATTTCTTCACGTGAAAATTTAAAAGAAATTCAACGGCTGGAGGCTGAATTACACCAATCTTTTGGACCGCGACCTGAAGATCCGAAAATTCACACCGGCGGTACAATCTTATCTTAATTTAAGGGAAAAAGTACTGGGAACCGCTTGTAGAAAATACGTCCGATATCGTAGCCCGTTTTGATAGAAATGCCACAATATTATTTGCAAACCAGAGACTTGTTTCACATACTGGCATGGAAGCTAATCGGCTTATAGGTAAAAGCCTCTTTAAATTTAAACGCTTATATAATGAAGAGGGGATCAAGCAAATTAATCGGCAATTTCTTCAGGCCATTAAGAATAAGAAAGTTCTCAATTTTTACCAGAACTTTACCTCCGAAGGCGAAACAAAAAACTTTTTTATCACCATTATACCTGAATTGAGCGGGAAGGATGAGTATGAGAATATTCTTTTAATTGCCAGGGACATCACTGGAACTTCCCAAAGATGCTAAAATCAACCTTAACTTTGAGGAGGAAGAGATTAATCATGTAAGAGGTTATATTTTCAGCGTTATCAGTAATCTTCTGAGCAATTGCATCCAATACCGCAAAAATGATATACCATTAGAGATAAATATTGAAACCTGGAAACAAGGAGCATATACCGTACTTTCTATAGAAGATAATGGAATAGGAATGGATTTTGAGGATATCAAAAGCGATCTTTTTAAACCCTTTAAGAGGTTCACGACAGGAGGAGAGGGGAAAGGAATAGGTCTTCACCTAATAAAGTCAATGGTTGAAAAGACAGGAGGCAAAATTGAAGTACACAGTGAAGAGGGAAAAGGAACAAAATTCTATATCTATTTTAAAGACCAGAAAAGTGAATATACTTCTGATAGACGATGATAGTGATACTGCTTTTTTGATGGATGTTCTGATCAGGGACTTGCCTTTTGTAGAGGAATACCACATCAAATTGAAAGCAAAGAATGCATTAAGGTTTTTAACTACTTATGAAAAACCACTTTCCTGCATTTTTGTGGACATAAAGATGCCCGAAATGGATGGATTTCAATTTGTACAGAAATACGAGGAGGACTTCCGCCTGAAATTTCCTGACACCCAGGTCTACTTTTTAACCAGCTCAGCAAGGCAAAGTGATAGAAGCCGGGCGATGGAGTTTTCTTCTGTGAAAGAATTTATATTAAAACCACTATCCAAGAATAAATTGAAGGAAATCTATGAAAGGTTGATGAATTGACCATTAAAGGCAGCAGGACAAGAAGCTCAATTAAGGATTTTGAAAAGAAATGGATAAGGTTTTTTTTGATGTTTTTGGCAATGGCAAGGATAAATACTGTTTTTGGAATGGGGGCTTATCGGGAAGGATAGCTTTGAACCTTTTAAAGACCAATGAGCCGATGCCTTTTATAGAGGAACAGCAGGTTGTAAAGGAGGAGTACGAAAAAGGATTTAAGCTTGATGAGTTGTTTATTAAATTCACGACATACGATGATAAAAAACCAGGATCTTTTACTGAATTTTCAGGTCCTAAAGCATTCTATGTTTTCCCTCTTTACCTTTATCAGGGGAAGATCCGCCAACAAGCCATAGGAAAAGCATCAGGAAAAACACCCAACCTTAACGCAGCAATCCTCCAAAAAATAGCAGAAGGTTTGGGTCTTACTTTCGTTCCGGAGAAAGAAAAAGCAAGCAATGTGTGTTTTGCCAATAGTGAAGAATTACGCCCTGAATTTAAGCTGACTTTTGCCCCAATAGATATCCTGGATTATGTTTTTGCTATTTTACACTCACCAACTTTTTGGGAGAAATACAGGGAGTTTCTGAAAATGGATTTCCCCCTGATCCCATATCCACACCAGGAGCTTGCTTTTTGGGAATTGGTGGAATCGGGCGGGAAAATCCGGCAGGTTCAATTATCAGGAAAGAGGGGAAGGGACTAAGAGAGGGGGAGTCTGTCAGTCCTGAAGTCC
>JBBDSC010000094.1:0-7478 GCA_040905145.1 Anditalea sp. | reverse complement strand
AAATTTTACCGATTTTAGTGGCATAAAACGGTCAATCTATTTCAGGCACCGACAATATATTGAAAGACCACAACTTCCCCATACTTTTAGCTGAAGTAGAACAAAGCATAGCTTCAGGGAATTCCCTGTTCGATACAACCAATACTGCATTATTGAATACGGTGGGCACATTGTTTCAATCTGCTGCCTTTAGGCTAAATGCCACACAACAAGAACTCCCCGTGAACATGTTCGGATCGGGAAGAAACTATACCTTCAACAACAGTGGCACGGCCTACAGCACCGTAATAGGCGTGTATAAGGACGATGAGCACTTGGAAAAGATTACCGTGGAGGGGCTTAAAATTGTACCTACCTCCCTGACCGAACTATGGACGGGATATGGCGGGGCTTCGGGCAGCCCCGTAGACCATGATTATTCATTGGTAGGGGATGGTGATTTTACCTTTAAGTTCCGCACAGGCAAGCCCGGATTTGGGGATGGAAGCCCCGAGCACGATGAGGCATTCAAAGAAAACCTGGCGCAGTTTTCCCTCAGCCTGGTGTTGACCGTATTGCCGGCAACCCCCATTCCGGGCTGTTACCTGACCATAAAAAACAATGTATACAACACGGTAAGTGCTGTTACGGGTATTAGCTCCAACTCCAACGTGGGTATGGGCACTGTACTTTTTACCGTTGCCCAACTCACCCTGAACAACATCAGCAGCCTAGTTGAGTGTACCGGGGCGCAACTGCGGCAAAACTGGTTTTCTTCTTTGTTGCAACAGTTTAATTTTATACAAAAGGCTTTTGGTGTCCTTTCAAACGGTGCCAATACAACCATATTCGGTACCCAATGGGCGCTTTCCGAGGCGGTGATGGATGTATGCTTTAGTGCATCGGGTACTGAAGTGAATGCTTGCAGCGGTTGCGACGGCGAAACAATTGTAACAGACGCAGAGGGCAATATCTATAAGATTGTTGAAATTGGCAGCCAATGCTGGATGGCCGAAAATTTAAAAGCAAGTGGCGGTATTCCACAGGTTTCAGATCCTGCAGTATGGAGAGATGCTTATTCAGATATTTTGGGACAGCAGCCGGCATGGTGCTATTATGATAATGACCCTGCCAATGGAGCGGTTTATGGTAAACTGTATAATTGGTATGCCGTAAATACGGTCAATCTTTGCCCTCTTGGCTGGCACGTACCTACAAATGCCGACTGGAATAAATTAAGGGATTATTTGGACCCCGGTGCAGATGGTAATGACAATACTGCGGGACGTAAAATGAAAACTACCACAGGATGGTTTACCACTGAAGGCATTCTTCCTCCCAATGAATCTACCAATGAGAGCGGTTTTACAGCTCTTCCGGGGGGATTGAATGGTGCTGGATCATTTGGAGCGAAAGGTTCATCAGGTTACTGGTGGAGTTCTACCGATCTTGGCAATCACTACCAGCTATACGACCTCCGGGACGAGCTCAGATATTCAGGGACTACCTCTCCTAGGGGTATGGGGTTTTCATGTCGTTGCATCAAGGATTGATTTCTTTAAGACATTATTAATTAATCAATAAATACTAAAACTATGAAAAACAAAATGCATTTTATGTCGAAATTGCTGCCAATGCTGATTTTGTTATTGGTTTTCTCCATTCATTCAGCCTGTGGGCTTTTGGAAGGGCCGGAAGGTCCTGTTGGTCCCCAGGGAGATCCGGGTGAACAAGGAATTCAGGGGGAACCAGGAAGTCCCGGAGAGCCGGGGGAGGAAGGTGATGTAGGACCTCAAGGTAATCAAGGGCCCCAGGGAGTTCAAGGGATACCAGGCAATGCCAATGTGAAAATGTACACATTTGGAGGACATGATTTTTCTGTAACTTCCAATAAATATCTTAACATAAATATGACAAAAACAGAATATGACCAAACTATTTTTCTTTGCTATATGAGATATGTTAATAACTCTTGGCTGGCTATTCCTGGGTCAGATTTTGTGCAATCTGAATATCGAGTATTGAATAATCATATTGATGCTAATCCCCCAGGAGCATCGGTAAGAATTCAGAGAATAATATCGACTGGTCCAGGTCAATCTTTTGATCAAATCAGGATTATTACCATTGGGGCAAAACCTGGCAACAAAATCCAGCTAAATGGTATAGATCTGACCAATTATGAGGAAGTATTCAATTATTTTGGGTTTGAAAAATAAAGGTTCTTAATTTTTCAATCAGTCCCTTTACCGCTAAAAATTTTTTGGCGGTATTTTTTATTGGACAACTGCACTCATAAATGATAAAAATCTATGAAAAGCACTCATTTATCACATAACGCACCACTTTAATGTATTCCCACAAAAAATACCTGGATAGAAGGGCCGACAATTTGGTTACTCTATTTACTTTATGAACCAGTCCGCTCCAATGAGTTGTCCCAATTGTTCTTGTGTCAAATGTCTTTCTTGTCGCGCAGCCTTAATCATTTTTCCCAAAACGTCCATACGAAGCTCATATCAAAAAGTTTCTAAATTTAGAAACACGATATTTTTTGTCAAGTTGAACGGCTTTTTTCTAAAAGGAAGATCAATCTAAAAAGGTATTTGGGGCGGTACCAGCAACAAGAAGTGGCGGGAACCATTCTACAGGAAAAGATTTCAATTATTTTCCTTTTATTTCCATTTATTCTTCGTTATTCGATAAATATACACCTCCAGGTCTGACCATTTTGTCTGTTTTTCTCTTATCAAGCCATTTTTGTCCGCAACTCTCTGTGATTTGGTATTTCCGGTGGCGATGATTGAAATCACAGAAGTTGTCAAATTGTTTTGAAAAGCATGGTCAATAAAAAGTTTTGCAGCTTCCGGAGCAAAGCCCTGTCCCCAATATTCCTTAAAAATATGATAACCTACTTCCATTTCTATTAGTCCGTCAACTTCCTGTTTTAAAAGACCACATTGACCGACAAAATTATTTGTCCGTTTGTCAATTATTGCCTGAAGTCCGATCCCGTCTTCGGCATAGCGCTTTAACTGTTTGTCGATCCAAAGTTTTGCCCTTTCCATATTGGAAGTCAATCCATAATCCGGAAAGAACTGAACAGCTTCTTTGTCCGAAAAAAAATCTGCCCAAGGGCTTATGTCATTCTCAGTCAGTTTTCGGGTTATAAGCCGATCCGATTCTAATTTGTCTGGATAAGGATAAATTTTCGTCATAAAGTTGCGCATTACGTTTTCAGCTAATCTCTCTGGAAGTTTTGGAGAGCAGAGTACTATCTGTCAAAATAAGTTATTTTAGTCTTCAGTACCAAAAGCAAAAAATTTTCAATTGATAACTTTCGATTAAAACTCCTTCATAACAGATCCTTTCTAAATGGATTAAACCTCAAACACATGTGCGTAAATACGCGAAATCTGCGGGAAATAAAAATCTATATTTCCAATTCGCTCAAGGCATCCTTTTTCCAACGGTCCAGTTTGGCCTCTTCAACGCTTCTTTCATAATCCGCCTTCTGTTTGTTCAGGTACAATTTATTTTCCAGGGACAATTCCACTTCCTGTTCCTTGACCGCCATAAAATATTTGAGTCTGCCCCGGCTGCTTTCCCGGCTTTTCAGCAGCAGTTCCTTATTGTAGAGCAGCAATTCCTCCTCATGCCTTTCCAAAAATTCATCATAGGGCCCTTTTCCCGCTAAAAGTTTGACGAAAATAGGTGCCGTTTCTATCGCAATAAATAACAGGATAATAAAAATATTGGCCATGGCCATGGTCTGACTTTCCTCGGTCAAATCTCCCAAGGCATCCATCCTTGCCGCCAGGCCATTGAACTGGTCGATGCCGGGTTGTTGCTTTTCAAACTCCTGCTGACGCAAGGCCCTGAATTTTTTTATTTCTTCTTCTAGCGCACCGATCTTTTCCAGGTTTCTTTCCCTTGTTTCGGCATAGTCCCTTTGCGCCTCATCCAACTGTTCCTCTTTCTTTTGCGCATTGATGCCCAAACCCCTTAACCCGGTGGTTCCCTGTGTTATGTTGCCAAAACGCTCGTCATCGTATTCCCTTTGCTTTTCGTTACGAAAGGCTTCCTTATCTATGATCTCCTGTCTCAGTGCCTGTATGGAGTTTTCCAATTGGATCAACTCCGGAAACCCCTCGTTCAGCCGTCCCTTTGTCTCAATAATGGCAGTGGCTTTACCTTCATCGAGTCTTCTGTTGATTTCCTTCTCGAAGATCTTCAGTTCCAAAGGTTTGGATATGACAAAAGCCAAAAGGATGGCCAGCGCCAATCTTGGGAAAGCCAGTTTCCATTCCGACCAGGGATTTTGGCGTTTCCGCATACTGGAAACAATAAAGCGGTCCAGGTTAAAAATCATCAGGCCCCATAACAAGGCAAATAGGAAGGCGGTATAAACCGAGTCAAAAACGGTATACAGGGCATAGCCTGCCGATAATGCTGCCAAAATTCCTGTAAATAAGACAGCCCCGCCTATGCCTACATATTTATTGGATTCGGAGGGGCTTTTTTTGATCAGGGGAAAGAATACGCCACTGCAAAACCACAAAAATTCTTTAATTTTCTTCATCGTATTATTTAAAACGATCTAATTCCAGTTCTTATTTCAAAAAAGAAGCTAGGTTCCATAAATATAGGCCGTCCACCTAAAGAAATAAAAAAAATGTGACCAACCTCCGCCAGATGGTCTGAAATGAAGGTTTGGCGGGATCAATTAGCCTTACAGTTTTATAAACAGAAAAGTAAATACTTAAAGGAAACATCGGACATATTTTTGAATTGTTCGCTATATTGCCCGAAATTGAACCATAAAGTATGGCATTTGACCTGGCAGTATCTCCATATTCAAATTAAACTTTATCAAAAAATGAACCTCCAACCATTATGTTCCCCTATGATCAAGTATGGCATCATTCTCACCCTTCTTTTTGGATTTGGCATTCAAACTCAGGCCCAGGATCCATTGCGGTTCCAGGAGGAGGTGGACCAGCTAACACTAAAATATGGCGATGCCCCTAGGGGAGAGGATCTAATATTGTTCACCGGCAGCTCCAGTGTAAAAGGCTGGAGGGATTTATCTGCCTATTTTCCGGATCATCAGATGATCAATGCAGGCTTTGGTGGCTCTCAGACCAGCGATCTTTTGCATTATGTGGATGAACTGATCATTCAATATCAACCCAAAAAGGTATTTATATACGAAGGGGACAACGATATATCGGCGGGAAAATCTACCGAAGAAATTCTAGAAGATACCCATGAGCTGGTTGAAAAAATAAAAAGCAAATTACCGGAAACAAAAATTTTGTTGATCAGCGCCAAGCCCAGCATCTCAAGATGGCATTTGAGGGATAAATATTTGGACCTGAACCAGCATTTTGAGGAATACAGCCAATCCCATGAAAATGTGGATTATGTGGATGTGTGGACCACCATGCTGGACGAGGAAGGAAAGCCCAAAGCGGATATATTTTTGGAGGATAATTTACACATGAACAAAGCCGGCTATGATCTTTGGGCCGAAGTGATCGGAAAGTATATGGACTGATAAGCTATAGGAATTGACAGTAGAATGTACATAGAGTTTTCACCCGTTTTACGCTTTAGGCTCACAAATAATAATAGAATCAAGCCTGGATTTCTTTTAGAAGCAGGCCGGCGCCATTCTTATTTTCCTCCATCTCTTACATCTTTCAATAATAATTTGGATTTTACGTTCACCTGTCTTTACTTTGCGGCACATTAAAAAAGTGATTTATAAAGAAGAGGCGAGAGAACAGGCTTATTGACCCTCTGGCAACCATCCTCCAAGGAAAGGTGCCAATACCTGCCCCAAATTTGGGAACTATAAATTAGAGCACATGACCCATTCTTTTTCAAGCTTATTTTGTCTCCAATCCCTTAGGAAAAGGTTACCCCTTTCTTTTATTTTGCACTATACCCGAAAATTAATAGTCCGAAGACCGGAGACGGAAGACAGAAGAAGCTGTTATAACCCAACACGTCACAGCCAGGTCCAAAAAGGGAATAAAATGGAATGGTGGAATAATGTCGCTTGCCTTATTTCAATTTCCCAACATCAACGGAATGTATTGGCCCAATCCATCAATTTAATCATATATATCCACTATTCCATTCTTCCAAAATCCATCCTGCCAAAAAAATCATTTGAATTCCCTAACGGGAATAACTAAATATCCAATTACCCCCTAATCAAAAAACTATCCATGTCCCATAAAAATTTTGAAACCCAAGCCGTGAGGATAGCTTCTTCGGCCTCCAACCAAAGGGAGCATTCCGCTCCTATTTATCTTA
This sequence comes from Anditalea sp., assembly GCA_040905145.1. GTDB lineage: Bacteria > Bacteroidota > Bacteroidia > Cytophagales > Cyclobacteriaceae > DATGMS01. Next base: position 1,172 of record JBBDSC010000094.1, on the reverse strand, counting down.
CCTCCAGTTTTACCTTTGAGACCGCCGAAGAAGCAAGGCAGATGTTTGCCGATGAAATAGAAGGGAATATTTATTCCCGCTATGCCAATCCAAACAGCAATGATCTGATAGAAAAGATATGTGCGGCAGAAGGGACAGAGGATGGGATTACCACCTCTTCGGGCATGTCAGCCATGTTTGGGAGCATGGCGGCTTTATTGAGTCAGGGCGATCATATATTGGCGGCACGGTCGCTTTTTGGTTCCACCCATCAATTGCTTACCCGTGTGTTTCCAAAATGGGGAATTAGCCACACTTACGGAGACATTTCCGATATTCAAAACTGGGAAAAGCTGATCAAACCGGAAACCAAAATGTTGTTTATCGAAACCCCATCCAATCCCGGGCTGGAAATTATCGATATGGAATTCGCGTCGGCTTTGGCCCGTGCCCATAATTTGATTTTTGTGGTGGACAACTGCTTTGCCACTCCTTACCTGCAGCAACCGGCAAAATGGGGTGCCGATCTGGTCACGCACAGTGCTACCAAGTATATTGATGGCCAAGGCCGCGTTTTGGGGGGCTTGATTTTAGGTTCCAAAGAACTGATCGACGAGGTCCAGTTTTTCGCAAAGCACACTGGCCCATCCCTCTCCCCTTTCAATGCCTGGATTTTGTCCAAGAGCATGGAAACATTAGCTGTGAGAATGGACAGACATTGTGAAAGTGCTCTAAAAATTGCACAATATTTTGAGGGCAGTTCAGATCTGGAGTTTGTGAAATACCCATTTTTGAAATCCCATCCGCAGTATGACCTGGCAGTAAAGCAAATGAAGCAGGGAGGTGGAATCATCACCATGGCGGTAAAAGGTAGCTTGGACAGGGCCAAGAAATTTATCGATCAGCTCCAAATGATCTCGGTGACCTCCAACCTTGGGGACAGTAGGAGTATCATCACCCATCCAACCTCTACTACCCACAGCAAATTGAGTGAAGAAGAAAGACAACAGGTGGGGATTTTGCCCGGATTGATCAGGTTGTCAGTCGGATTGGAACATTCAGATGATATTATTGAAGATGTGGAAAGGGCCTTGGTGCGGTCAAGGTAGTGTTTATTTGATAAGGGACTGAGGGACTTGGGGCAATGTCATTAAGTTAGTGTAAATATTTGGTTTACAGTTAAATAGGAGGTA
>JBBDSC010000093.1:0-1262 GCA_040905145.1 Anditalea sp. | reverse complement strand
AGGGCTGGGAAGAAATTCCGGAGTTTTTGAAGAAAAGTGAGAAGAAATAACATTATATACCTGAAAATATACCCTCAACATGCTTTTACTGAGATAGTGAAAAATTCATGGTAAGTAGATGAATGCTATTCTTGGTGCTCATTGATTTTATTTTACCTTTATGATGGATCCATTCTAAAAATTAAAGTAAGATGAAAAATCTTCCTTAAAGGTTGCCTAAGGTAGCTGTTTTATTGACGCTGACCTGCCTCATACTCGTATATTTCACGCTCGCCATTCACGGGATGGCCATGATAAAGGTACAGCGCACCGTATATATGACTCTCAAGCCCCTTGTAGACCACACGATCCATGGTAAGGGAAATATAAGGAGCCGGATAGCCATCAGGAAGGGGAATCACATTTGGCCAGCACCGCGTTCCCTCTTCATCGTTCCAGGGCGGGCGAAACATATTTAAAGCGCCTAATTGCCTGAGGTCGGGATAAGAATAAACATAGAACTTACGGTCTGCACCACCAAATAATGCATAGTATTTTGAACCGAACTTCTGTAGCAAGCAGCCAGTACTATTTACCTCTACCGGGCCGGCAATCATTTTGTAGGGTCCATCCCAATTGTCTGATTCATACAAAGCTGCCGGGAATTGACCTTCCATTTTTCCTTCTCCCCATGCGCAGGCCAAAACCCTCCATTTTTCAACACTTTGATCATAGATAATATGGGGATCTTCCGAAGCATTGGGCAGCTCAACAGGTTTTGCCTGCATGATAGAGAATCCAAAGCGAGGATCTTTCTCGGAGGATATTGCCCATATCGTTTTCTTGATTTCTTTGTCGGGATCAAACCACGGAGCCTTGGGGTCGTACCACGAAGACATACCAACGGTAAGACCCCTCCATTCATCTGCCTCCTCATCGTAATATATATGCGAAGCCAGCTCATTACGAAGCAAACCGTCGCCCCTATCAAAAGCGATAACACCCTCCAGGCGAACATCAAAGACGGATGGGTTCATACTGAAAACCCCTTGAGGATAGTGGCGACCCCGTATGGTCATTGTAAACCAAAGTCTTCCCTGATCCATAAAGGGTTCCCCATTTTTGTAGGTAATGGCGCAAAGATCTGCCTGACCCATTCCGGAGGGGAGTTATCATTTATATAAATCAACCTGTTGTGTGAAATGATATTTTATTTTAAAATAGTTATGTGTAATAAGTGTGCATCTGCCTGAATATGAGTAAATTATGGTTGTAAAATCATT
>JBBDSC010000092.1:0-1271 GCA_040905145.1 Anditalea sp. | reverse complement strand
CCTAAACGGCTGTAAGCCTGTGCTATTTCTAAACCAATATAACCCCCACCAATTATAACAATGGATTTTGGTTGTTCTTCCAAATCAAACAAGGTGTCATTGGTGAGATAGGGAACGTTTGTAAGTCCTTCAATCGGAGGAATGGTAGTTGTAGAACCTGTGGCAACAATTATTTTTATTCCTTTAAATTCTTTATCATCAACGGTAATGGAATTTTTGTCTTTAAACTTCGCCAAACCTTCAACCACTTTAAGAAATTCCAAACTGTTCAATAGGTCCAGGTATTTTTTGTTGCAGATCTGCCACCAATTCCTTTTTCTGCTGAATGATTTTTTTGAAATCTATGTCAGCACCTTTCGGTGTAACGCCTTCAAAAGTTGAAAAGCTAGCGTGATGAACATTTTCTGCGGCACGAATTAAGAACTTGGAGGGGACACAACCTACATTTACACAAGTTCCGCCAAGAGGGAGGCCGCCATTAATCAAAAGCGTTTCAAGTTTCATTTCATTGGCTCTGATAGCTGCTGAAAAAGCAGCCGAACCACCACCGATTATAATCAAATCAAATTTTTCCATATCAGTACGTTTCCATGTTTGTTGTTTTAGTTCTTGAGAGGCAGAGGTAAAAGAAAAAGCAGCGGAAGAAACTACTGCTTCCAAAATCCGTCAAAATCATCCAAATGTCCCGAGCCGAGCAGTTCCGGAAAACCCATATAGGGTTTGGCCAGCGCATCGATGCCGCGGTACTCCGTGATGAAATCAAGGATGGCATCGGCGACTGCGTGAGGTTTATCCACCATGGCGAGGTGACCCGCCTCAGAAATCGTCTGGAGCCGGACTGGCGCATTTTTTATATCTTGCTTGAACCGGTAGAGATCGACCGGATCCATGAATACATCCTCCTTGCCCCAAAGCCCCATGCAAGGGGCGGTGATCTGTTCATATGGAAGGTCAAGCATCCATTTGGGATCCAGTGTTGCCGCCCTTCGTGCAAGGGCCTTAATGCTGTCATATTTCAAGCCGCCATATCCCGCAGTTCCTTCCCGCAAGGAACCGCCGTTTTTATAGTCAATTGTTTCATAAGGTGCCCGAAATGCCTTCATATCACGAGCAGTAATGTTGGCATGGCGATAGACCATTGATCGTAACAAGATTCCCAAAAGCATCGGAAACTGCTGCGCCTGAAGTTCAAAAATTTTGTTGCCCAAGGGACTGAACATCTTCTCATCCAGTAAATCCCATCGGGCGATGGATTCGATCTCCGCAACCGG
>JBBDSC010000091.1:0-1271 GCA_040905145.1 Anditalea sp. | reverse complement strand
AAACAAAAATGAAAAGTCTGGTTATCCTGGTGGCCATCTGTGGCAGTTTTGCCCTTGGCAGTGTAGAACAAGCGGCCCCTAAAGACGGAGAAGTTTGGGGAGGTATCAGTTACCTGGCCGCAAGGCGGGGTGCCTCCGCCGAAGCAGGCCTGGCGATCAATGCCATCGGTCTTATTGATGCCGCTGCATGGGGCTTTGGTGTAGGGATGGTGGCCGGACCTGCAGGAGGCTTAATCGCAGGAGCTACTGCTGGCATGTAATGTTGCCATGAGTTTTAAAACCCTTACTCTATCAGCTACCACCGTCTACCTGACGGGGGTGCTGGTAGGGTATTTTGTTGAGCCTGGTATTAGTTTGCGTTCTCCGGAAGCTGTTACACCCATTTCCTTAATGGATCAACCCAAAACCGATTTGCTATGGTCCATAGCGGGGAACAACATTATGGTGGCCCTGATCAATATAGTGGGTGGATTCTCTTTGGGAGTCGTCTCTTTGCTGAATAGCTTTTACAATGGGGTGGTGTTGGGTTTCGCTCTTTCAGTGGCTGGAGAAAATTTTACGGTTCCGGTGATTCTGAGACATCTGCTGCCCCATGCCATTGAGATTGCTGCCATTATCCTATCCTGTTCACTGGGATTTTACCTGGGGATACACCTTTTCAGGAAGTTTATTCTTGGAGGCTATCCTGTATTCGATTACCGAAAGTTTATTTTCCAGGCAGCCCTAACCCTGGTAATCCTTGTGGGAGCTGCCTTTTTGGAAGTATTTGTCAGTTTCTCCGGATGAAAAAGTACCTGCCCTTAATGCTTGTCTTTACCCTATCCATCCTGTTTTACTGGATATCGCGGCGGTCCTATGCCCTCCAGGCTGGCGAACTGGAAAGCATGGAACTGTTCCGGTTGTTCTGGGGAATCAGCAACCTGATTGCCCTTTTTGTTCCGCTGGTCCTGTTTATTTTTTATATGCTGAGCTCCGGCCTAATGTTCACCCTGCTTGACGAGGAGAATGATGCCGAAAAGCTGGCCTTTGCCGTGTCTCTATCCTTTATCCCCATTATCCTTAACTGCCTGATTTACCTGATAGTCGTTTACAGCATGCAAGAAGGTGGCAGCTTTACCGAACTGGCTCAGCAACAATCATTTATTGGATTTAGACTTTCGGATATGGAAGAGGTGAGCTATATTTTCTGGTTGGGGTTTTATTTGTTCTTTGTTATTACTACTTTACTAACTTAAGTTGAATCGCCAATTTGATAATAACGATCGATATCG
>JBBDSC010000090.1:0-41910 GCA_040905145.1 Anditalea sp. | reverse complement strand
TGGTTTTTATTTGTTTTTTGGGATTTGTCTTTTGAAGTTTTGCCAAAAATAACACGAAAATCACTGATAAGACACTAAGGCAGGATTAAAAAAATTTGAGGTGATTCAAGAAGGAGATGATAAGAAAAAATCATATAAAAGACTACATCGTTGGAGGTATTCCCCTACAGCCGCCTATGGGAATAATGAGGTTCACCTTCATCCATATAAGGTAAGAAGAATTTCAGTAGCCGAGGCTTTGGCCTTACAATCCCTTCCCAAAGATTTTGTTATCCCAGCAAATATCACCTTAACCAATGCATTTAAAGCCATAGGAAATGGAGTTCCGTATCTTGCAGGGAAAGGTTTAGCTATTACGCTTTTAAATTTTATTGCTTCTTTAGTTCCAGATTTTAAACTTAAGCTTAATGGAGAAGTTAACTGCCCAAAACCTAGCAGCTTTTATCAACCAATTGCCCAAGCAACGCAGTTATTCGTACTTGAACCCGAAGAACAAGGGACTCATAAAAATTGAATCTGTAGACTTACCTGAAGGCCCAATAAGGGTTAAACGATGGAATCCCAGTAAAGGACATTCAGTAAATGAGAAAAAATCTATTACAATTTCTTCCCAAATGTTGTGGAGGCTGGCTAATGCACTGAAAGCAGATCAGCCTGTAAATGTTGACCGGATTTTTGGAGCCAGTTATAACACAAGATCTGTACTGGAAGCTTTGTTGGTCCATACCCCTCAATAATTGACTGCATTTGGTTTAAAAATGGAAAACTTATGCCAGCGGTAATGGAGGTTGAACATACCACAGGAGTAACAAGTGGGCTTACCAGGATGAAAAATTTTAAGGATCATTTTCCACCCTTTCCTACAAGGTATGTTATTGCTGCTGATGATGATAGAAAGAAAGTTGTTCAGGAAGCCAATAAGCCACAATTTAAAGAATTGGATGTTAGATTTTTTCCTTATTCTGCTGTGGAGGAACTTTATGCTCTCTGTCAAAAAAGAAAATTCAAAGGGATTACAGAGGATTTTTTAGATTGCTATATGGAACCAGTATATGTGCCTTAATGGTTTATGGGAATACTGCAATAGCATCCATGACCCTTTTCACACAAACCCCCAGTTCCTTTTTTACTTCAAAGTCCCAGAACCTTAACAGGGTCCAACCTTTGGAAAGGTAGTATTGGTTGATTTCACGGTCCCGCTGCATGTTACGTTCAATTTTGGGGATCCAGAAGCCACGGTTGGATTTGATGCTTTTTTTGCGGGTATCCCAGTCGTAGCCGTGCCAGAAGGATCCATCAATAAAGACCACCAGTTTGTATTTGATAAAGGTGATGTCCGGTTTGCCGGGGAGCCGGCGTTTATTGCTGCGGTAGTGGAGGCCCGTGTGCCAAAGGGCTTTTTTGAGTAGTTTTTCCGGTTTGGTATTTTTGCCCCTAATCCTTGACATGTTATGGGACCGTTGCTTGGTCGTGTAAAAACCGTTTTCTTCACAGAACTTAGGGACCGTGATTTTAGGTTCTGAATAGACTTTCATTGGCAGAGACCAGATTTTTGTGAGCTTGGAAAAAAAGGAAACAAAAATAATATAAAGAAGGTTTTTACTTGTGGGCGTAGTTTATAACTTTACCCTTATATCCAACATCCAATCTCATATAATTTTTTCATATAGCCAGTTACAACGGCCAAAACTTACATTTTTACCTTAAAAGAAATTCAATTTCGTTATTCAACTTACTTGATCACACTCAAACAATAATGTTTTGCAAACTATCCTTATACAAATTATGCCTATAACTGGCTAAAAAAAGAACCATAGCCAAGAACCACATCCTTTCGGTTTCAGTTTAAAATATTAAATTGAACACATGCCTCCCCAACGTAAAATTATACATGTGGATATGGATGCTTTTTTTGCTTCTGTAGAACAGATGGATAATCCAGCCCTGAAAGGCAAGCCGGTGGCCGTAGGCGGCGACAAAGAAAGGGGAGTGGTGGCAGCGGCCAGTTATGAGGCCAGAAAATACGGCGTAAGGTCTGCGATGGCCTCAAAATTGGCGGTCCGAAAATGCCCGGATCTGATTTTTGTAAAGCCCCGCTTTGAGCGTTATAAAGAAATATCACTGCAGATAAGGGAAATATTTTACGCCTATACCGACCTGGTGGAACCCTTATCCCTGGATGAGGCTTTTTTGGATGTTACCGAAAATAAAGTCCATAACCCCTCTGCTACTTTGATCGCCCAAGAAATAAGGGCAAGGATTAAAGATAAGACCGGTTTAAATGCCTCGGCGGGAATTTCCTACAACAAGTTTCTGGCTAAAATCGCCTCCGATATCAACAAACCCAACGGTCAGGCAGTAATTACACCCGAAAAAGCTACCGCATTCCTGGAAAAATTGCCCATCGAGCGGTTTTACGGAATAGGGAAAGTCACGGCAGAGAAAATGAAAAAATTTGGGATCCATAATGGTTGGGATCTAAAACAATATTCGCTGAATTTTCTGGTACAAAGATTTGGCAAAGCCGGCTCCCATTATTTTGATATTGTCAGAGGGATCCATCTAAGCGAAGTCAAACCCAATAGGGATAGAAAGTCGTTAAGTGTGGAAACCACTTTCGAAAATGATCTTTTTACCGGGGAAGAAATAAAGGTTGCCCTGGAAAAACTCCTGGCTGAACTTTACCTTCGGATCAACAAAAACAAACTAAAAGGAAGAACCATTACCCTTAAACTTAAATTCCGGGATTTTACCCTACAGACCAGAAGTAAAAGCCTGGACAGGTGTCTTTCCGAAGCAGAAATAAAGCAGATGGCCCTCGAACTGTTGGATCAGGAACCCCTAAAAATGCCCATCCGGTTAATGGGTATGGGACTCTCCAATCTAGATAGGGAAGCGTCAACAAGGGGAAAGCAATTGGTGATTGAATACCAAAAGTAAGTAGCAAGTTGCTATTGTCAAGATCCAAGAGTAAAGAATTAAGAACCAAGAATCAAAAGCAAAGTTGAAACAATCGGTGCCAAGTTATAAGTTATATTCTAAGGATACGCCTCTTTCTTGTCATGCGATGACTTGCGGATTTTAGGAACATACTTATGTTCACCGGTTGAATGGATATTCATTGATCCATCTGAAACCACGGCTGAGCAATAAATAATCTGACTGAATATACCGGGCAAGATCTGCCGGAATGGCAGCCGATTAAAGCTTTTAAAGACACTTTGCCCTTCATACCCTTTTCGGGGGGTCAGCTTATTCCGGTATATCCACCACTGAATCTCCTCTTTTCAGGAGATCTGATGTCTCAGCTTTATCCAACCCTAATAGCATATGAAGCTTACTGAAATCCTTCATTTCATTATTCTTTCACAAACCAGCTCGCTACATAGGCTGTAAAAGTCCCAAAGAGCCCAACTCCTGTCGTCATCAATACTACTGCTATCAATCTACCTTCCAAAGTAACCGGGAAATAATCCCCATAACCCACTGTAGTAATGGTGACATAGGTCCACCAAAGTGCATCTCCGGCAGTTGTGATATTGCTCTTAGGATCATCTTCGACTTGCAGAACGGCAATAGAGGAAAAAATAAACATTAATACAGCAAATAGAGCAGCACTGAAAACAGTTCCTTTGATTCTGTCCCCATAGAAGGTGCCAATGAATTCCTTTAGGCTTTTAAATGTTTTTAGAATTCTAAATATCCTTATTAATCTTAATATCCTTCCTGCTCTAAAAATGTCCAACATTGGGATGGAAGCCAATAGGTCTACCCATCCCCATTTCATATATTCCATCTTGGATTTGGCTTTGTAAAACTGGATTCCGAAATCCAAAAGAAATACCAAACAAATCGCAAAATCAATCAAATTTAAAAGCTTTGAGGTTTCTTCTGGAAGATTGAAAAATGTATCAATAAATAGGGCAGACAGTACATAGAATGACAAAGCCAAAATCAATAGGTTAAGAAAACTGATTTTTTTCATAAATTAAATAAGGATATTTTATGCTGGACAGAGCAATTTCCCTATTTGATGTCAGAAAGCGATTTTTATGGATTCATGGATTTTAATTTATCAAAAACCTGTATTAGCTCAGCTTCATCCATAATTACCATGTTCTTACCTTCTGTAATCATTTTTTCCACCTTTTCTACTTTCGACCATCCAGGTTCAGTACCCATAATAAGATAATTAGTTTTACCTGATACTGAAGAAGATACCTTACCGCCTAAGTCTTTAATTTGTTGTGGCAGCTTGTTTCGGTTTAGACAGGAAAAATTTCCGGTTATTACACAACATTTATTCTGAAAGAAATTAAGTTCTGCACTGCCATCAACATCATCAACAGATATTCCGGTCAAATCTGCTGATTTTTGACTTTTAAATGAAATCCCTTTATGGAGATAGGATTTATTCTCTAACTGCCGCCCATTAAATAACTGTGCTGGATTATTTGCCTTATTGAGCAGGTATTTAAATACAGACCCGCAAGAGATTGCGTCGCCTTCTGCATGGTGTTTACCATAAGCTATATTAAGATGATTACATACAGTTTCTAATTGATGATTATCTAAAATTGGGAAATATTTTCTGGATAAATCAAGCGTACAATTATAAAAATAGTCAGGATACTCTATTTGATAATGATTCAAGTTCTCTTTTAGCAGCCCCATAGCAAAAATTGCGTTATGAGCAATAATCAATCTATTTTGGAAATAGGGGGCTATGTCGAGCCAAACATCTTCTAAGGTGGATTGGTCTTTGACATCCTCCCAGGTGATTCCATGAATTCTCGTAAAACTAAATCTGCCACAATTAACCGGTTTTAAAAACCAGTGTCTACTTTCTACCAATTTCCCATTGTCGAACAGGTCCAAACCAATAGAACAGGCTGAAAGAGAGGAATAGCAGGCGGTTTCAAAATCTAGGGCTACAAAAGAATTATTCATTAGCTATTTTAGGTTTAGTTTTATTCTTTTTAATTTTCATATCATCATCCAAAAACCTTATTCATATAGCTTAACACTTTTATCTTACTCCAACCTCCAGATTGCTTGCTAAGCTGCACTTGAATACCTATTCTATTGGAAATATTGTAGCTTACAGAGGCTAAATCGGAAGACGTAACAGGTGTTCTAGTCATAATGAATTTGATAAATATTTGCCATTTAATTCTTCTCAAGAATTGAAGGGCAAATAAAACAGGCTCAATGTGATATATTTTATTTGCCCTTCAAAAATTCCCCATCCTTCCCCACAATTCCCTCTGAAACACTCGCCTCTATGCTCTCCAATAGAAATTTCCTCATCTCCTCCGTCACTCTTGAAAAGCCAAATATCTTGGCAATAAGCGGCGCTGCAGCATCTGGTTGGATGGCTATCGAACTTTCTACAACTTTTTTAATGGCTTTATTGATTTCTTCTGGAGAAATATACTGGAGCTTTCTAGAGCTGGGTGGTAGGTTACTTCTTTCCCGGATATAAGGGACTTGCATTTCGGGGTGCCACAGGAAATCCCCCTTTCTTTTTATCAGCTCATTATTTTGGGCAAAATCCGTTGCCGCATTGATTCTCGAACGGATTCTTGTTCCTATTTTGGATACGCCATTGGCATCGGCAATTCGCCTGGCCATTTCTTTGAAATGTATCGGGCTTTCCACCTTTACCACCTCTGCAATCCAACTTCCCAGCCTCCCCAAAGGCTGCAAGTGAAGTTCATAGGAGGCTACATCTGTCGGTAAAGTAGCCAGCTGATAAACAGGCAATAAAACAGAAATTTCTTCAGGTTGCTCACGAATAAGGCTTTTAAGTTCTTCCATTAATTCCTCCTCTACAGCATCCTCATGTTCGGTATCAATTTTAGCCTTTTCAATAGCTTCCGTTAATAAACCCAACTCATTACTTGGATTGCGAAACCAGTCAGTACTCCAGACTTGATATATTTTCCAGCCCATTCCTTCCAGCACTTCATTTCGCAATCTGTCCCTATCACGTGCAGATTTTGCCACCTGATAGGATTGTCCGTCACAGGTGATTCCCAAAAGGTATCTCCCCGGGTTTTCATGATCCACTACAGCCATGTCAATATAAAAACCTGCCGAACCTACCTTTTGCCTTATAGTGTAACCGGCTTTCGTCAGACTTTGCGCAACCACTTCCTCAAATGGCTGTTGCCTTATATCAATTTCTTCAGCCTGTCGGTCAAATTTTCCATGTTCCGCAAAATACATGAAGCTTTTTAGCGCCCTGATTCCAAATTTTGCATTGGGACCAGGTTTTATATCCTCTGAAGTGATATTGGAAAACACCTCACATCGACGCTTGGCCCTGGTTATTAATACATTCAGTCTGCGTTCTCCACCTTCATTATTTAAGGGACCAAAACTCATCGGTACTTTTCCATCCTCTATTCTGCCGTAACCAATACTAATAAAAATTACATCCCTTTCATCTCCCTGTACATTCTCCAGGTTTTTTACAAAAAAGGGTTCATTGGGATGGTTTCTGAAAAAACTTTCCACCTCGGGATGTTTCCTTCGCCTGATCTCAATGGCATTTTGGATAGCCTGCATTTGCGCTGTACTGAAAGCGACTACACCCAAACTTAGTTTTGGAAATTGGAGGGAATGCTGTATCACTGCATCCGCTACCTTTTCAGCTTCTTTAGGATTGGTCCTGCTTTTTCCTTTATCATAGACGGTATCAGGTAAATGATGAAATGCCAATCCCATACGGTATTTGGACCCCGGACTTGGGAAAATCACCAATTTATTCTGATAAAATTCCTGATTGGATAAGCTGATCAATGATTCATGGCGGCTGCGATAATGCCAGCGAAGCATGCGCTGTGGAGCACCTTGGCCATCACACATTCCCAGAATGCTTTGCATATCAGCTGTCACATTTTCATCATCATCGGTTTCTGTATTCATCTTATCAAAGAAACTGGTCGGAGGCATTTGCTTTATGTCTCCCACCACAATCAGTTGCCGGCCTCTCAATATAGCTCCCAATGCTTCCACAGGTCTCACCTGACTGGCTTCATCGAAGATGATCATGTCAAAATCAATACTATCAGAGGGCAGAAAATTAGCAATCGACATGGGACTCATCATAATGACAGGTTTTATCGCCTGTATGGCCAATCCTGCTTCTTGCATAAGTTTTCGGATAGGCATATGTCTTGCTTTTCGGTTAAATTCATTACGGAGGATGTTCAGCTGACCGCCTCCTTCTTGTTTCGGAACAGTCTCCCAATGTTTAAGCGCTACCTTCGCCCGGTTGTAGTGTTGGTTTAATACATCAAGTTTCCTGAATTTTTCAATGATCTCCTCGTGGCTTGATCGTTCGAACTTCCTCAATGCAGCACTATTTAACATCGCTTGTTCAATTAAATAGTCGTACCATGTTTTGTGCAAGGCAGTTTTGAGGAATAGATGAGCTTCCGGCCAGCCCTCAACTGCCAGAATTAAAAAATAGTATCCGGATGTTTTTATTGTTTCCTTAAGTACATTCCAGGAAACAGCTTGATGTATCTCTGGAAGATTTTCTCTCCATTTCTTATGTGTTTCTACCTGCTCATGAAATGGTTGTTTATCTATATTTACTTTTGCAAGTGCCAGTTTTTCCACCATCTTGATCAAAGAATCCTTATGCTTTTGTAGGGCTGAATTTAAAATGGCGACATTCATTTTTGAGAACTCTGGGGGTTCATTTCTTTCCAAAAAAGCCAGGATCTCTGTAGGCATTTTCAGTTCCTGAATGGCCTGATGAATATACTGCAAATAAGTCGCTATGTGATTTATAGCTTCCCAATCAGTTCGAATTTTTTGCCAACAACTACCCAAAAGTTGACAAGCCAAAGGCTCCAAGGCATTAAGCGTTACAGCTAACCGCCTGCCTTCCATTATGGCATCTACATATTTAATCTTGGTAGGGAGATCTTCAGGCATTGGAGCATTAAGTACTGAAGCTAATTGTTTAATGCTTTTTTTATAGTCACCTATTAAAAATTTATACCATTTGTGTCCATGTGCAATAAGGTTCTGCCTAATTTCCAAAAAGTTTTGTTCCCATGCTTCAGGAATAAACACGGAATCATATTCCTTATGCAAAACAGATAATCTACTTCCTACTTCTAAAAGTTCTTTAATATCAGCTTTATTATTGAGCCATGCCGGATTTCTAATTTCTATTCCGCTTAACCCCGGATTCTTGGAAGCAACATCAGATAAATTTACCAATAAATTAATTCCAGGGACATCACAAGTTTTCGGGACACCAAGAAAAACTGTAATTTCTGCTGCGGCTTCTATAAGGTTTTGTGTGTCATTTATAGCTGATAACAATAATTCCTTTATTGTTTCTTCATCGCTGGGTAAAAAGATATTTAATTGAGTATCGTAAAACAAAAGGTTTTCGGGCGGTCCAATTTTGGTAAGCCGAACCTGTATCTGATCAGCAAATTGCCCTGCTTCTTTCATTTTCGGATGATTCCAGGACGCTATATCTTCGATCGGTAATTTAGGGAGCTTATAATCTTTATTTTCTTGGAAAATCTTTAATAAATATCCAATTACCTCCTGAGCAGAGTGTCCACTTTGGTTGATCTGCTGATTAATTTCATTGCAATAAGCATTGAGTTCATCTATTATTGGCTGTAAAAAGCCTATTTCATCTTCAAAATGGGCAAGTGTTGGTTTTCCTAAATCCAGAACCTTTTTCAATTCTTCATGTAATTGCCGTTTGTTGGATTTATGGCTGTGCAATTCAAGACAGGCTTCCCCAAGGTTAATGCCGTCCAACCTTCTTTTTACTACTTCCAAAGCAGCCATTTTTTCTGCAACAAAAAGTACTTTTTTACCATTGCCTATGGCGTTCGCAATGATATTGGTTATAGTCTGGGATTTCCCTGTTCCGGGAGGTCCTTGAATGACCATGTTTCGGCCCTCTTGCACTGCCAACATAGCCAATACCTGAGAACTGTCTGCATCTACCACATGAAAAAGCGCATTGGAATTGGCTTCTTCATCCAAATGGTGATCTTCTCCCACTGTGGGTTGTGATTCTTTAAAGCCTGCTCCAAACAAGGATTGCAGAATTTCATGATCATAGGGCTTTTTATTTTCAGGCCATTTCAAGCTGTCCAGATCATGGTAGATCATGAATTTTCCAAATGAAAAAAATCCTAACTCAATCGCGTCCACGTCCACTGTCCAATTTACCTGAAGCTGAATTCGGTTTTGAATGTCATCCATATAGGCTTCAATATCCATCTCCTCATTTTCAGATAAATCTGGTACAGTAATATTAAAATCGGCCATCATTTTTGCCTGCAAGGAGAGATTGGTGCCTATTTCAGCTCCCGAAAATCTTAACCTGAACCTCTCATTTGCACTGGATCGTTCAAGTGTTACCGGAATTAAAATTAAGGGAGCAAGCCTTATTTCTTTTGAATTGCTTTTATCAAACCAATTCAACATTCCTAGCGAGAGATATAAAATATTTACTCCCTGTTCCTCAATACTTGTTTTGGCAAAATAGTAGGTATTTAATATTTTTGATTGTAATTTCTGTTCAGTTTCATTCGTTTGAAGGTGGGTATCATTATACGCACCCTGAAGTTCTGGTTCAGTCAATTCCGGTAAATCCAGTATTTCTTCATCATCTTCTTTGCCGGGCTTTCCCAAAAAAGTCATAGCCTTCCCTTGTTTTACAAGTATTTCATAAATGGAAGATGACTTTTCTTGTACAATATGCAATCCGCGAGCTTTAGAAACTTTATAGTTTAGCAAAGTATTGCGCATGCCAAGATCCAGTAATTCTTTTCTGGAAGCTTCAAGTTTGGGGAGTATGGATTCTTGCATTATTAAACATTTTAGTTTAAAATGTAAACTGGATCAATTAAAAATTGACGGGATTATAAGATAAAATCATCCTAAATATAATTGATTCTAATTAAATGAAATTATTTAATTGTTTTATTTCGAGTATTCACATATTTCTGCTTGATTTCTTTAACTTTTCCAAAACCCATGAGAAAAAATATTCTTAAGAATTAGGGTCTTTACCGGTTAAATGGATATTCTTTGATCCATCTGAAACCCATATTGAGCAATAAATAATCTGACTTGCTTCTTCGGATGGTGATGAGGTTATGTTCGTTTTTGCCGATGGTCCCTTTTATTTTGAAACTTGTTGAAACCTGTGAAATTCAACTGAGTAAAGTATATCTTCCTGACATATTGGGGGATTGACTTTGATTAAGCAGCTTTTTATAATTAAATAGGAGAAATTGGGTTTTGCCCGTCAGCGGACGTTTTTGTCCGTTTTAGAAAGTCCCTTTTTGAAAAAAATAGGTTTTATAAGCTATCACAACGTTTTCTGAGTGGCATGGAAGTGGATAAAGTATGTATCCGGATATTAGTATCAAGTATCAAGAGGGGAAATTGGTGATGTAGGGACAAAGAGAAAAGAAGTGAGGGAAAGTAGCTATTCCATAATTTAAGAGGATGTCACCAATCTCACGCATTATCATATCTATCAACAGCCATGTGGAAGAACTACTTTACGATTGCCTGGAGGGTTTTAAAAAAGAACAGGCTGTATACTGTCCTGAACCTGACCGGACTGACACTGGGCATTACCAGCTTTTTGCTGATCCTGTTTTTTGTTCAGGACGAAGTCAGCTATGACAGGTTTTATCCAGGGTCTGATCAGGTATATAGAATCACTACGCATTGGGGACAGGAAGCCCAGGCACAGTACGCTACGGCACCTCCCCCTTTGGGTAATCGGTTGCAGGAAGATATTGCCGAGGTAACAGCAGTAACAAGCGTATTGAAATGGAACGATTTCACCATTCAACCTGAAACAGGGCCAAACAAAAATCAGGTTTTTAGGGAAGAAAATGTTTTTTATGCCGAACCAAATTTCTTTGATGTATTTAACCTCACCCTTATCTCAGGCAGTGTGGACGCATTATCGGACGGTCAAAGTGTGGTGATCACGGAAGACATGGCAGAGAAGTATTTCGGGAATATCCCGGCTTGGGAAGTGGTGGGGAAAAACCTGCTGATAGGAAGCTCATCCACGGTTTTATGTAAGATAGGGGCAGTCGTGCAGAACATCCCCGCACAGTCTCATTTTCATTTCGATATGCTTATTTATCAGCCGTCTATACACGAAGAAATATTCCTTATGGACAACTGGATGTGGGCCATTCTCCATACTTATGTTAGAATCCCGGAAGGACAGCAACAGATGGTAGCTGCCAAATTGCAAGACATGGTTCAGAACCATGTAATCCCACGGCTTGAAGGTGGGCAGGAAGGAACTGATTTTTCTTTTGGATTACAGCCCGTACAGGATATTCACCTGAATTCCCATTTGCTCAGGGAACATGAGGCCAATAGTTATAAAAGCTATGTTTATATTTTTTCTGTGGTGGCTTTCATAGTTTTATTACTGGCAAGTATCAACTTCATGAACCTTTCCACAGCCAAAGCAGCCATACGGTCCATGGAAGTCGGCGTGCGTAAAGTTCTGGGCTCGAGGAAATCCCAGCTGGTAAGCCAGTTTCTGACAGAAGCATTTATATTGGTTGTTTTCAGTACAGTTTTATCCCTGGTCTTGGTGGAACTGCTTAACGGGCTTTTCAACCAGATCAGTGGGAAATCACTTCAGTTTAATATATTTCAAAATAGTTGGATTTGGGGTTTTTTACCAGTTCTTATCATTGGATTAACTCTCGTCTCCGGCTTTTATCCAGCATTTTATTTGTCTTCATTCAAACCTCTCAGGGTTATTAAAGGGCAACAATCGATAGGGAAAAACTCCCTTAACCTACGCAGTGGATTGGTGATTTTCCAGTTTGCTACTTCTTTGGTGCTTATCATCTGTACTTTAATGGTGCAGCGGCAATTACATTTTATTCAGCAATCCAATGTCGGGTTTGATAAGGAGCAGCTTTTAATTATCCATAATGATGGGGAGATAGAAAACCACCAGCGGCAAGATTTTAAGCAGCGGCTGGCCTCCAGTACTTCGATTCAAGCCATGAGTTTTTCCACGGGCATTCCAGTGCCTGGACAATTCCAAATACGTACCTTTAATTTGCCCGGAAGCACTGTGGAGCAGGGGATGAACTGGTACGAAGCAGATGCTGATTATGTACCCACACTCCAGCTCCATCTGAGGCAAGGACGTAATTTTATGGACCTGGAGGGTGGGGATAAACATAAAATCCTGATGAATGAAAA
Source organism: Anditalea sp. (assembly GCA_040905145.1). Taxonomy (GTDB): domain Bacteria; phylum Bacteroidota; class Bacteroidia; order Cytophagales; family Cyclobacteriaceae; genus DATGMS01. The sequence continues at coordinate 29,649 of JBBDSC010000090.1, read as the reverse complement.
AGCCGCACACCTATTGGGGATAGCTGAAAATCCTATTGGACAGCAAATCATAAAAAACCAGGGGAATAAGGATGAAGCCACTCTGGAGGTCATTGGAATAGTAAATGATTTCAATTTTGAATCCTTCCGCCAGGAAATTAAGCCTTTAGTGATAGAATACATGGATGATTATTTCCTAAGGGATTATATCTCCGTGCGGCTGGAAAAAGGGGATTTTCAAACAGGAATCACTGAGCTCCTTGCTGTTTGGAAGCAGTTTGAACCGAGGGTACCTATGAACTACACCTTTTTAGATGAAGATTTTCAACGGGTATATCAATCGGAAATGCAAATGGGAATTCTGATACAAGTGTTGTCTGTGATTTCCATACTTATTGCCTGTCTGGGATTATTTGGATTAACAGCCTATACCACGCAGCAGCGAAGTAAGGAGATTGGAATCCGAAAAGTACTCGGCGCTTCAATGACAGAGATATTCCTGTTATTGTCAAAGTCTTATGTTAAACTTATTTTAATTTCCAGCTTGATAGCAGTACCCTTGGCCTTATATTTTGTACAGCAATGGCTGAGGGATTTTGCCTATAAAATTCCCATAGACTTCTGGGTTTTTATACTGGCAGGGCTGGCTTGCTTCGCACTGGCTTTATTTACCGTATTCCTGCAATCGTACAAAAGCATCAGAATGGATCCGATAAAGACTTTAAATAGTGAATAATGTATCAAAAGTGGCAAATTGGAGACATAGGGACAAAGAGAATGGGAGAGGGTTGGACGGAAAAGGAAAGAATGAGGGCGGCAAAGTAGTTACCCAACAATGGGAATGTCCTAAGTGTAATTAATTGTGGTTTAGCTGATTTTCTGATCCCCAGAAATTCCAAATGACAATTAACAAATAAATAACAATGACCAAAATATAATCAACAGCCGTGTGGAAAAACTATTTTAAAATTGCCTGGAGAAATTTCAAGACAGATAAATCCTACAGCCTGGTCGGCATCCTCGGCTTGGTGTTGGGTATGAGCTGTAGCCTGATCATTGGTCTGTGGGTGGTGCAGGAGCATAGCTTCAATGACTTCTTTTCAAATGGGGACAGGATTTACAAAGTGAGGGCAAATTCTTTGTTCAACGGAGAGGTAATAACCAGTTCATTGACACCCGCTCCTTTGGCGGAAGCTTTAAAAAACGAAGTACCGCAGGTGGAATATGCCGTGAAATATGAGGATTGGGGTCCCCGGCTTTTGCTCAAGGATGAAAACAACTCCGTCAGGGAAAATGGCATTTATGCTTCTGATGATTTTTTTAACGTGTTTGAATTGGCAGCGGTCGAAGGGGATCCTGTTAAGACCTTGGCCTCCAGGGACCATGTTGTAATTTCTCAAAGAACAGCCAATAAACTGTTTAAGAAGGCTTCCGTAATAGAGGAGACCCTTATGATGGAAGACGGTGATGGTAAGTTAAAGGCCTATGTTGTCGGAGCCGTCATTGAAGACGTACCCGTGAGCAGCTCCATTCAATTGGATTGGGTAATCAACTTTAAAGAAATAGAACAACCCTGGATGAGTTGGGGAAATACTTCCTACTATACCTGGGTGAAATTGGCACCAAACACTGTAGTTGATGATCTGGATCTTACCACAAAAGACATTTATGCCAGCCATAGTGAATTCAAGTCTAATTACCCGGTTTTCCAGCCGCTAAAAGATGTCCATTTGTTTGATGTCTATGAAAATGGAAAACCTGTTGGTGGAAGGATTACAACCGTCTGCAATTTGGCTTTGGTGGGGATATTGGTATTATTGGTTTCCTACATCAATTTTATCAGCCTGGTTACCGCCAGGGCCAGTATCCGTGGAAAAGAAATCGGGATCCGTAAGGTCATTGGTGCGGATAAGCGCAAATTGATGGCCCAGTTCGGCTGTGAATCATTGTTGGTATCGGCCCTTTCCCTGTTCATTACCCTGCTGCTGACCAGTATGATTTTGCCGGCTTTTAATGCTTATTTGGGAGTACAGTTATTTTTGGATTGGACAAGTGCTGAATTTTGGATACTAACAGTGGGTGTATGGCTTATTACTACCATGCTGTCTTCCCTATATCCCTCGTTTTACCTGTCCGGTATACCGGTTTTCAGCAATTTAAAAAATCAAGTGAAATCAGGTATGACCGGGGAATATTTTAGAAAGGGATTGATCGTTTTCCAGTTTTTTATCTCTGCTTTGTTTATAGTGGGTATGCTGGTCATCTACAGCCAACTGGAATATGTCCAGAAGAAGAAACTGGGGATGGACAGGGAGAATGTTTTGTATGTGCCACTGGAAGGAGACCTTTACCATAACATGGACGTTTTCCGCCAGGAAATATTAAAATCTTCTTCGATGATTTCAGCGACGGTTTCTACTTCTTTACCGATCAATATCCAAATGAACTCAGGGGACCTGTCATGGCCTGGAAAGGACCCCAATTTGCAGACCAGGGTATCAGCGACTTGGGTTGGTTATGATTTTATACCGACCATGGGGATTTCATTGGTAGCGGGAAGGGAATTTTCCCCACTACATCCAAGTGATACCTTGGCTTATATGGTCAACCGGACAGCATTGGACTTAATGGGATTGGAAGATCCCATAGGGGAAGAAATTACTTTTTGGAATGGCAACGGTCCTATTATTGGCGTGATGGAGGATTTTCACCTGCAATCCCTGCATACACCTATAAAACCATTGGTGCTTGTTCTGGATCCTTTAAATTCCTCCTACCTGTTCATAAGAGTCCAAGAAGGCAAGTTGGTTCAGGCCATTGCAGATCTAAAGCAGGTTACAGAAGACGTCAATCCCCAATACCCGTTTGAATATCATTTTCTGGATCAGGATTATGAAAGGCTATATAGATCGGAGCAGATGATCAGCCGCCTGATTTTTACTTTTGGACTGGTGGCTATTTTCATATCCAGCTTAGGGCTGTTGGGGCTGATTGCCTTTACCGCCTCACGGAGGGTCAAAGAGATTGGCATCCGTAAGGTTCTCGGGGCTTCGGTGCTTGAGATTACCACTTTACTGTCCAGGAGTTATATTGGTCTTATTATGCTTGGATGGTTTATTGCATTGCCAATAGCATGGATCGTACTAGAGCGATGGCTAGGTAATTTCGCCTATAAGATTGATCTGGAATGGTGGTATTTTGCAGTAGCTGGAGTTATGACTTTGTTGATTGCTTTGCTCACTGTAAGTTATCAATCCATCAAAGCTGCCCTGATGAATCCTGTTGAGTCATTACGATCGGAGTGAACAATGACGAAATCCCGCAAGGCGGGATGGATTCGCTGCGGAGTGAACAATCTTAAAAGTAAGATATGAGTAGCAAGTATCTGGAAAGTGTCACGGGTGTAGGAAGCTGGTGACCGGAGAGAGTACAATGTACCAAGTACAAGGTACAAAGAGATTAAGGTTGACTAAGGTTCTATTGCCCCTTCCTTCAGCAGGGGAAGGAATGGAAGGAATGGAGAGAGGAGTTTGGGCTTTAGCCCATTAATAGTCCACCCGGGGATAATGTGGCTAAAGCCAAAGGATTCTTGTCCATTTTCCCGTTGGCTAAAGCCAACGGCAATTGAATAAATAGTGTCAACCTATTTCAGGACGTGACAAGTCATCTTGCACGTAATTTCAATTTTCATTCAACAGAGGAAACTGAATAATTCTATAAGAGTGGTAATGACCAGAAAAAGAATGGTGGTTCTTTATCTTTAAACCGAAACATTACCTTGATTCAAAATCTCATATTCCCCGGATAATATTACTTTTCCATCTTTCATTCCACAAACAAATGCCCCTCCCCTTGGACTGAACTGTAGGGATTGCATGTTGTCTTTATCAAATCTTTTTGCCCAGAAAGGCACTAAGATGGCATGGGAGGAGCCGGTGGCGTGGTCTTCTAATTGGAGCACATGAGGCACCAGGGTTCTGCTTACAAAATCCACCTTATCCCCTTGGGCAGTAACCGTATAACCAAAAATTTCGGATTCCCTTAACCTTTCAAAATCTGGCTGCATTTTTCGCACACTGGATTCCCTGTCTGTAAGGATCAGATGCTTATTATCCGTTTCATACATGGCAATTATGGGGATTCCCAAACCCTTTAGGATAGCTTCTGGTACTTCTATTTCTTTCCCAAGGGGTATTGGGTCCAGTTTTATGGAAAAAGTCTCATCTTCCTTCCAAATCACGATAATTTCCCCCGAATTATAGCGTAGTCGGATGGGTTGATGGGTATCGAATCTGGTTCCCAGAAAGACAGCCGCCGCCGCCGATCCATGACCACAGAGGCCTATCTCCTCATCCGGGGCAAACCACCGGATCTTAAAAGCTTCCTCCCCTTCTTCCTTCCAAATAAAGGAGGTGGCAGGTAAGTTCAGTTCTTTGGCAATAGGTTGCATTTTTGTTTTATCCAAGGGAGAATCCAGAAAAACACAAGCAGCAGGATTGCCATTGAAACTAATTTCATTATTGGTGAAAACTGCAATAATTTGGAATGGAATAAATGTCATGAGCGAGAAGTTTTTTGAATGATACGAATTTAGTGAATTCTACAGAAATTGCCCGTGTGCGAACGAAGCTGTTCGAAAATAAACAAACTAATATTAAGGAAAGAGCACTTGAAGTGATTCATCAGGCATTTTAAGCTGGCATGGAAGTGGAAAGGATGAAATTGGATAGCATAAAAGTCGGAAGTCGGAAGATTTCGGATGTCTGAAGAAGGCTGGAAGACCGGACGGAAGGGGGTCGGGAGTCTGTGAAAGGGACTTAGGAAATTTCGCTTAGATTAGAACCTTTAAGTATGAGAAAAATGATAGCGAAAAAGTGTCAACTAAATTCAGGACGTGTCATCGGTGCGAAAGTTTTCAATTAAATCTGTTAAAATACCATGTGGAAAAACCACCTCAAAATCGCTTACTGAAATCTGTTGAAAAACAAGGTTTTCAGCCTGATCAATATCCTCGGCTTAGCCATAGGGATGGCGGCTTGCTTATTTTAAATGAAGACGAAAGGCTGTGGAACAAATTTTAATCCTTAAAACGACCAATGCATGAAAAGACATTATCTTAAAAACAGAGTTACAACCGATCGTGGATATTCATTTGAGATCTGACTGTCCAAAAGATCTAGCAAGTAATAATGGAGATATCCAAGATGTGAGGGTTTTTTCGATTATTGCTGTTTTCATTCTCTTCATGGCATCAATTACATCAATCTTTCTACCGCACTGGCCATACGAAGGGCAAAAGAGGTAGGTGTACGAAGATCCCTTGGTGCAGTCAAGAAACAGCTGATCGGTCAGTTTATGATTGAATCTGCTTTAATCAATGTGACAGCAGCCATGCTGTCCATAGCCTACTTCATGTTACCGGTTCTCAATAACATTATTGGGAAAGAACTTGAATTGATTGTTTTACAAAGACAGGGGTTTTGGTTGTGGTTTTCTTTGGCTATTTTTTCGGGACCCTACTTTCCGGACTATATCCGGCATTTGTTTTATCGCGACCCGTTGTGGCCTTTGTGAGACCCATTGTGACCTTTGTGGTAAAATATTCAGCAGAAATATTCAATTGATCAATTAAGTTTTTAAAGTCGAACTCGGGTTATTACCAAATATTCTAGAAAATGTATGAGGCTAATTACCTCAATATTCGTGGCAATGGGGTAAGTATCGGCTCCAGGCATGATGACATGTAGCTTCTCAATACCAAGATCCTCCATGGCAATTTAAGTGCCTTTGCTGAGGGATGGAATTGTGTAAAAAGGCTGGCATGGAAATAGATCGGTTTCTTTTAAAGTGAGGCAAATGGTGAAGGAAAAAGGCAAAATACATATCGGCACTTCAGGCTGGCACTATAAGCACTGGATCGGTACGTTTTACCCTGAAGGAACAAAAGCGGCAGGGCAGTTGGCCTATTACCAAAAATATTTCAAGACTGTCGAGCTCAATAATTCTTTCTATGGGATTCCCTCGCCACAAACCTTTGAAAATTGGAAAAAAGCTGTGCCCGATGATTTCATTTTTTCCGTAAAAGGCAACAGATACTTTACGCACCAGAAAAAACTCAACGTGCAGAAAGAAAATATCAGCGAGTTTTTCCACCATGCAGATAAACTGGAAGAAAAAGCAGGCCCTGTTCTTTTCCAGCTACCTCCCAGCTGGAAAACCAATCACCAGCGGCTGGCAGAATTTCTGTCGAAGCTTCCCGAAAATCACCGGTATACCTTTGAGTTCAGAAATACTACCTGGTACAATGACAAAGTATATGGACTGTTGCGTCAATACAATTGTGCCTTTTGCGTTTACGAGCTGGCCGGGCACCTTTCACCCATAGAAATCACGGCTGATTTTGTGTATGTTCGCCTTCACGGCCCCGGTGATAAATACCAGGGAAGCTATTCGGATACCTCCCTAAAAAAATGGGCCGAACAATGTATTCAATGGCAGAAAGAAGGTAAGGACGTATATGTTTATTTCGATAATGACCAGCTGGGGTATGCGGCTTTTAATGCCAGGGATCTGGCAAAGCTGGTTCAGACGTGATTTAAATAATCGGATTTATTCCCCTTGCCCGATGACGAACATTTATTGTCCGAAAATCAGGTCCTTAAATTCAGCAGAATGTGATTTTTGGGTCTACAGGGAAATTTTTCTTGGCATGGAAGTCGATAACAAGAAATGGTATACAGACCGGGGGAAGAATTGAATATGTAAGACTATTTTCCATCATTGCCGTTTTTATCCTATGAATTGCCTGCATCAACTTCATGAACTTATCAACAGCTAATGGCACACGGAGGTTAAAGGAAGTGGGGATAAAGAAGGCAATAGGAGCAGCCCGGAAAACGTTGGTTTCCCAATACTTGGGCGAATCCCTGCTGATGGCTTTTTTGGCCCTAATCCTTTCTATCCTGATGGTTTTGGTTACCCTACCCCAGTTCAGTGCAATTACCGCTAAGCAACTCCTGTTGAATTTTGATCCCCACCTCATTTTTGCATTTCTGGGGATCACTATATTTACTGGACTGATAGCGGGAAGTTATCCTGCCTTGTATCTTTCAGGCTTCAATCCGGTAGCTGTTTTAAAAGGGAAACTGGTCACCTCTTCAGGTGAATTGTGGATACGCAAAGGATTGATTGTGTTCCAATTCATAATGTCTGTCATTTTAATAGTAGCTGTTTTAGTCGTCTACAAACAAATAGAATTAATCCAAAACAAACAATTGGGTTACAATAAAGACAATGTGATTTATTTCCAAATGGAGGGAAAGGTAAAAGAGCACCTTGAAACTTTTCTGTCAGAGGTGAAGAATTTACCGGGTATAACGAATGCTTCCAGCATGTTTATGACTACATGGATACTGCGAGGATCGTATTCAATGAAGCTGCTATCGCTGCTATGGGGTTGGAAGACCCTATTGGTAAAGTTGTCAAATTGTGGAATAGAGAGATGGAAATAGTGGGTATAGTTAAAGATTTTCATTTCCTGCCTCGGATTGTTTGGTCTGGCAGCCTTTACAGCGGAAAGAAGGACCAAGGAAATCGGGATCAGAAAGACCTTGGGTGCAAGTGAAGTGGGCATTGTCAAATTACTCTCCGGGGATTTTGTTCAATTGGTCGGAATAGCTATTATCATAGCCTTGCCCATCAGTTTCTATTTAACTTAAAACTGGCTGGATAATTTTGCCTATACAATTGACCTAGAATGGTGGTATTTTATCGGAGCGGGATTAGTCACGATGCTCATTGCACTGGCTACAGTCAGCTTCCAGTCAGTCAAAGCGGCACTGATGAACACGGTTGAGTCATTGCGAACAGAGTAGACGATCATTCCCCCTCATCCATTTTGTGGAAAGCATTTTTTACTTGAGGGAGTTTAAACCTGTCCATTTCGCGGACAGGTTCCTACCTGATGGCAATGTGCAGCTTATCTTCGACCTGACTGATTATCCGAAATTCATCTACGACAACGAGACCTTAGCGGAAATACAAACTTAAGATAAGTGCTTACGCTTGCCATAATTGTTGTTGTTATAGGTTTTTTATAATCGTTAAGATTCACAAATGGCTTTCAATTTTTCCAATGCCTTGGGCCATGTTTCTAGAAAATAGTCTTTGTATTCTTTGCCTGCATCAAGGGATACTTTTAGGACAGTGGTTCCATTTTCATCACTGAATATATAATTTTCCAATGCCCCAGCCCAGGATTCTACTTCCGGTCCACTGGTTATCTCCTGGCCGTTTTGGACCATGCCGAGGTGTTCTATAGACACTAGTTCCAATGGGATGTTTTCTTTAATCCTGCTAACCATGCCACTGGTTTCTCCGTTTTCCTCCGGACCAAGAAATAAAATTTTTGAACCCTTATCCCAAGATCCTTTGTAGTGCGAGCCCGGTGAGAATATGGCAGTCCACTGAGCATAAGATTCTTCGTCCAACATGGTGTGATATACCTTTTCTACCCCAGCATGGATGGTTGTTTCAAATTGCAGGGTTTCCAGTTCATCAAGGGATTCCACATACTGCTTAAAATTATCCAGTATGGCCTGCCAACCGCTTTGTTGCATTTCAATCGGGTTGGTATTTTCGGCGTCAAAGGTTTCAGTCACTTTTGTTGAATTTCCTTCGCTGGTAAAGATAATTCTCACTTTTCTGTCATCGCCAAGGGTATAGGCAATCAGTTCATGCGTTTTTACATCCTCATATACCCCTTCAAAGTCAAAACCTGCACTTCCATCTTTTGCCTCCATTCTTGAAAGGAATTTTTTACCTACCTCTAGGTCATTTTCAGCCCGTGGCGTATGCCAGTCCTCAGATGCACTGTTCCATTTCGTAATATGCTTTGGCTCTGTCCAAATTTTCCATACTTTTTCTACGGGAGCATTGATGTTTGTCTCTACTGTGATGCTTGTTTTTTCAGTTGTTGACATGATAATTATATTTGAATGTAGAGGATGAATTGAAAATTGTTATTACAAAAATACCGAGAGTTTTCGAAACAGATGCTGTGCAAAAGCGACAATTGAGAGGTGATTTGCGACAGGGCTATGATGTTGGGTTTATCTTTGAAAATCAATGCGCGTCTCAGAACCAAGTATCGAGTATCAAGAACCAGGAACCAAGAATAAACGAATCACGGAAGACCAAAGAGAGTACAAGGTACAATGAGAGCATTAAGTTGCCAGCGTTCTATTGCTGCCCATCCATCAGGGCGGGGAATGGAATAGGGAGAAGGATCTGGGCTTTAGCGCCATTAATAGCCCCTCCAAAATGTGGCTAAAGCCAAAGGATTCTTGTCCATTTTCCCGTTGGCTAAAGTCAACGGCAATTGAATAAATGGGTCAAAAGTACTTATTGTAATGTTTCCCCAGCTGGCATTTATAGCTTGAACGGAAAAAATATTAAGATCCTGAATCATGGATACTCATAAAAGAATCATTTTTTGATTCCAGTTTTGAGGTGCCCATCAGGTAAATGTCCATTGCCCTGGCTGCTTCCCTTCCTTCAGAGATGGCCCATACCACCAGCGATTGGCCCCGGCGCACATCACCTGCCGCAAATACGTTTTCTACGCTGGATTGGTAATGCTTGCATTTTACATTTCCCCTTTCATCCAGATCGACCTTTAAATCATGTAGCAGTCCTCCGGGTTCAGGATGCAGAAAGCCTACAGCAAGCAGGGCAAGGTCACAGGCCATTATTCTTTCCGTCTCTTCTTTTTCAATAAAAGCAGGTCTTTTTTCCGGTTCTGTTTTCCATTCTATCTCTACTACTCTTATTCCTTTGAGTTTTCCGTCTTCATCTCCTATAAACTCTTTGGTATGCAAGGCCCAATTTCTTCTCACCCCTTCCTCATGAGAGGAGGAGGTCCTCAATACCATGGGCCAATGGGGCCAGGGATTATCAGGGGTACGTTCCAAGGGTGGCTGTTCCAGCAATTCTATCTGCGTTACGGATTTGGCGCGATGCCTGTTGGAGGTGCCTACACAATCGGAGCCGGTATCCCCGCCACCGATCACAACCACATCTTTTCCGGTAGCTAATATTTCCTCTTCTTCCGGAATAGTATCCCCTGCCACTCTTTTGTTATTTTGCTTAAGGAAATCCATGGCAAAGTGAACCCCATTTAAATCCCTTCCGGGAATATCAAGATCCCTTGGAACAGTCGATCCGCCACAGAGCATAATGGCATCAAATTCATCCGTAATTTCCTTTACCGGTATATTCACCCCTACATGGGCATTGGTCCTGAATTTAATACCACTCTTTTTCATTAAATTTGTTCTTCTTTCCACCACCCATTTTTCCATCTTAAAATCGGGGATACCATACCTGAGCAGCCCCCCGATCCTATCATCCCGCTCAAACACCGTCACCCAATGTCCCGCCTTGTTCAACTGTTCAGCTGCGGCTAAGCCTGCTGGTCCTGATCCTATCACCGCCACCTTTTTCCCGGTTCTTATTTCAGGGATAAAAGGCTTGTAGAAACCCATTTCAAAGCCCTTTTCCGCTATGAATTTTTCAATGAATTCTATGGTTACCGGCGGTTTATTAATGCCTAGGACACAAGCCCCTTCACAAGGCGCGGGACATACCCTTCCGGTAAATTCAGGAAAATTGTTGGTGGAATCAGCCACTTCTACGGCATATTCCCAGTCACTATGATACACGGCATCATTCCATTCGGGAATATTATTGCCTAACGGACATCCCTGATGACAAAAAGGAATGCCACAATCCATGCACCTTGCGGCCTGTTCCTTGGTTTTTTTATCACTGAACTCCTCATAGAATTCCTTAAACTCTTTAATTCTTTCCTTAGGGTCTTTTGCTTTTGGCAACTCCCTGTTATAGGTCATAAACCCATTAGCCTTTGTCATATCTATTTAGGTTGTTTCTTCCAGATCGATTTTTTCTTTTAATTCTGCCATTTTCTGCAAAGCCTGTTTGTATTCACGTGGCATCACTTTTACAAAAGACTCCAACGATTCCTCCCAATGCAGAAGTAGGTCTTCGGCCACATCACTGCCGGTATAGTTGAAGTGGTTTTCAATCATCTCTTTAAGCCTTTCCACATCTTGCTCATCAAAAGGATCAAATTCAACCAGTTCCATATTACAGTACCGCTTAAGCCTTTTGTTTGGATCATATACATAAGCGACACCTCCGCTCATTCCAGCAGCAAAATTCCTTCCGGTATCTCCTAATATCACCACTACTCCTCCTGTCATATATTCACAACCGTGGTCGCCAACACCTTCAACGACCGCCCTTACGCCCGAATTCCTTACGCAGAACCTTTCTCCTGCAATACCGCGGATATATGCCTCACCGGCAATAGCACCATAAAACGCCACATTGCCTATGATCATATTTTCTCCGGCCTTGAATTTGGAAGATTTATCCGGATAAACAATCAATTCTCCTCCTGATAATCCTTTGCCAAAATAATCATTTGCTTCACCCTCCAGTTCGAACCGTATGCCCGGAGCGCCAAATGCCCCAAAACTCTGGCCTGCTGATCCTTTGAACTTAAAATCAATAGCTCCTTCAGAAAGTCCGGTACCATGGAATCTTTTTGATATCTCGTTGGATAACAGGGTGCCTACTGATCGGTTAATGTTAAGCATCCCGAATTCAGCCTTCACAAATTCACCGTTTTCCAGCGCCGGTTGTGCAGCTTTAAGCAACTCCCAATCAATAATATCATCCATTTCATGGTCCTGTTCCATTTGCTGGTATATGCCTATTCCTTGGCCAGCAGGCTCTTTATACAGAATGCTGTAAAGGTCCAGATCCTTCATTTTCCAATGCTCCAGGGAGTCCTTTGTCTTAAGCATATCTGCTTGTCCGATCATCTCATCAACCGTGCGGAATCCCAGTTCTGCCATAATCTCCCTAAGGTCTTCGGCAAGGAAAGAAAATAAATTCACCACATGATCCGGATTTCCTGTAAACATCCTCCTCAGTTCCGGATCCTGTGTGGCGACACCGACAGAGCAGGTGTTTAGATGACATTTTCTCAACATAACACAACCTTCGACGATTAACGCTGCTGTAGAAACCCCCCACTCTTCCGCGCCCAATAAGGCTGCAATGGCAAGATCCCTTCCTGTTTTCATTTGTCCGTCTGCCTGAAGGACGATCCTGCTTCTCAGATTGTTTTTCACCAATGTCTGTTGTGATTCGGCCACACCAAGTTCCCATGGTATACCCGCATGCCGGATGGAGCTGATGGGTGAAGCGCCTGTCCCGCCGTCATGTCCGGCTATGAGTACAACATCTGCTTTTGCTTTGGCCACTCCCGCAGCAATCGTGCCTACTCCGGCCTCTGAAACCAGCTTCACATTTATCCTTGCTTCCCGATTGGCATTTTTCAAATCGAAAATTAATTGTGCCAGGTCTTCAATGGAATAAATATCGTGGTGTGGAGGTGGGGAAATTAATCCTACCCCCGGTGTGGAACGCCGGACTCTGCCAATCCATTCATCTACTTTATGGCCGGGCAGTTGTCCTCCTTCACCGGGCTTTGCGCCTTGTGCCATTTTTATTTGCAGTTCCGTTGCATTGGTTAAATAATGGCTGGTTACGCCAAAACGTCCAGAAGCCACCTGTTTAATGGCAGAGCATTCCCAGTCGCCGTTAGCTTTTCTTTCAAATCGCATTTCATCTTCCCCGCCTTCTCCACTATTGCTTTTTCCGCCGATCCGGTTCATCGCAATGGCCAGCGTGGAATGTGCTTCATGAGAAATGGATCCAAAAGACATGGCCCCGGTTGCAAACCTTTTAAAAATGTTTTCTTTCGGCTCCACTTCCTCCAAAGGAACAGGCTTACGGTTTTTACGAAATTCAAATAATCCCCGTATTGTGCAAGCTTTCCGGGATTGCTCATTGATAAGCTTGGCATATTTTTTATATTCTTCGAAATCATTTGTTCTTGTCGACTGCTGGAGCAGATGCACGGTTTCAGGATTGAACAAATGGTATTCCCCCCTTCTTTTCCACTGATAATAGCCTCCTTCCTGTAACCTTTGCTTCGGGAGTGGTTTTTCAGGGTAAGCCAGCCTATGCTTTACCAAAGCCTCTCTGGCCAGTCCATCAAAGGATAATCCACCGATCCTGGAAATGGTACCATTAAAACACTTTTCAATGACGCTCTTGCCAATACCCAGTGCTTCAAATATCTGACCCCCATGATATGACTGCAATGTGGAGATGCCCATTTTTGAAAATACCTTTAACAGGCCATAACCAATGGCTTGTATGTAATTTTTTACTGCCTGCTGTTCTTCCGTTTTATTATAGATATTTTTCTTTTTACTTATGGAAGCAATGGTTTCAAAGGTAAGGTAGGGATTAATGGCACTGGCGCCATAGCCTATTAAGGTGGCAAAATGATGGGTTTCTATTACATCACCGGCTTCAACCACTAGAGCGGTCTGTGCCCGTAGTTTTTTGTTGATCAGGTGATGGTGTATGGCTCCGGTAGCCATTAAAGAAGGAATGGGCGCTCTCTCCTCCCGTATTTTTCTATGGGAGATGATTAGGATATTATATCCTTCCCTGACTGCCCTTTCAGCCTTAAGACGAATTTTGTCTATACCCTCTTCCAGACGGCCAGGTTTACCATCAGGAATAAAAGTGGCATGTATGTTCTTTGCTCTAAAATCCGGATGGTCGATATTTCGTAACTTTTCCAGATTTTCGTTGGTCAGAACAGGATGATCGAGGTGAATTTGATTGCAATATTCAGGTTTCTCTTCTAAAATATTATAGAACGGTCCTACATTTGAAAACAAGGACATCACCAGTTTTTCCCGAATAGGATCTATTGGCGGATTGCTTACCTGTGCGAATAATTGCTTAAAGTAATACGAAAGATGTTGGGCTTGATGAGAAAGCACGGCAAGAGGCGTGTCAGAGCCCATTGAACCTATTGGCTCTTTGGCGATATCCGACATGGGTCCCAAAACTACCCTCAAATCTTCTGTAGTATATCCGAAAGTCAGTTGCTTTTTCAGCAAAGAAGGTTCTTCCTCATTGAAAATCCGGGCATTTTTTGCCGGCAGATCATCAATGTTGTATTTATGTTTGTCCAGCCATTCCCTATAGGGTTGTTGGGTACAGATTTCCCTTTTTAAATCTTCATCACTAATGATTTTTCCTTTTTCGAGATCGGCCACAAACATTCTTCCAGGCTTCAGGCGACCTTTTAATACTATTTTCGAAGGCTCTATCGGTAAAGCACCTGCTTCGGAGGCCATCACCAGTTTATCATCATCTGTCAGGCAGTACCGGGAAGGTCTTAACCCATTCCTGTCCAGGGTAGCACCCACTATTTTTCCATCTGTAAAGCAGATGGAGGCAGGGCCATCCCATGGTTCCATTAAAGAGGAATGATATTCATAAAAAGCTTTTTTATGTTCTTCCATGGTATCATTATCCTGCCAGGCTTCAGGGATGAGCATCATCATCACGTGAGGTAGGGACCGGCCTCCAAGGGTGAGCATTTCTACAATATTATCCAGATTGGCAGAGTCCGAATGTGTGGCATCACAGATGGGAAGCAGTATGTCAAGCTCTTCATTGGTAAACAAAGTAGATTCCAGTAAAGCCTCCTTGGATTTCATCCAGTTGACATTCCCCCGGATTGTATTGATTTCTCCATTATGTGCAATAAACCTGAAAGGCTGGGAAAGCTTCCAACTGGGGAAAGTATTGGTAGAGAAACGGGAATGGATGAGGGCTAAAGCGGAAATTACCCTTTCATCCTGTAGGTCAGGATAATAAGGCTTCACCTGAGTAGTTCTCAGCTGGCCCTTATAAACGATGATTTTATGAGAGAGCGTGGGAATATAAAAATAATCTTCAGTACCTGAAACATGCTCCCTAATATGATGTGTCGCAACGTTCCTTAAAACAAAAAGACGCCTCTCCAGCGCCTCTGGATCCTTGAAATCTAATTGTCTGATAAATACCTGTTCAACTTTTTGTTCAACAGACAATGCGGTTGGACCTATACCTGCATTATTGGTGGGAACTTCCCTATACCCCAAGAGCTCAAAACCAAGGTCTTTTATTGAATCATTGAGAAAACCACGGCATTCTTCCCTCCTGTCCGGATCAGATGGAAAAAAAATCATCCCTACAGCATATTGGCCATATGCGGGTAATTCAAACCCGATCTTTTCACATTCTTCAGCAAAAAAATCATGTGGCATTTGAATTAGGATTCCGGCGCCATCTCCTGTATCCGGTTCACAGCCACAACCTCCTCGATGCTCCATATTGACAAGCATGGTTATGGCATCTTCAATAATATCATGTGATTTTATACCCTTTAGATTAGCAACAAAGCCAATACCACAGGAATCATGTTCCAAAGAAGGCACATATAAGGATTTCTCCCTGATATCTTTTGTTCTGTTCATATGGTTATTATTGAGGTTGATGTTTTATTTCTTGATTTCATTGGCGTTGGTTGAATATATGTTTTAACGAAATAATGTATCAGCTGTTTTTTGCGGACAAAATTTTAGCGAAATGAAATTTTAACAGACCTATTATGGATAATGCCGATAATTGCCTACTACTGTAAATTTCCAGGGGTCAGGGCTGATGAATCCAAAAGATTCACTGAAGTAGAATGATTTTGGTTTATGTATAAAATCAGCCATGAAACTACCGTATAATCATAATGAATAATGGTCAAATAGAAGCCATAATCATACCAATCAGTGAGTAGAAAACCTTTTAAATTTCAGCATAGAAAGAAACCTGAAAGCTTAAAGTATCAAAATATAATTATTTTCATTATTCCCGGCCTGAGCATGGGTTTTCAAACCACTAGATCCGCAAGTGCAAATCCCATCAAGTGGTTGAGAAGTGAGTAACAATTAAAATTGATTCAGAAAATCGGCAGCAGTTAAAATGGGAATGTTTCGGAAAGGATTCAGTATTAAAAGATCTTTAAGAGTAAAATTCAAGGCTGAAGAAAACAACCCAAAGGATGCAAAAATGAAATGATAGCATACGTATTTTTTTAAAGGTTTTAAAACACGTTCATTGGTTTGGATCTGCCAGGCATCAGTTGTAACATAAAAATAGTCTCATCACCTTGTTTGGAAACCAGCTCGTAGGGATCCCAAATTTCATGTTATACCAAGTCGTAGACTGGACTGAGGGAATGTTATTTCTCTCATTGGAATTTAAAATTGCCCGTCGGCGGACGATTTTGTCCGTTTTGAAAAGTTCATTTTTGGAAAACAGGCATTTATGGGCTGCAATTATTTTTTGTGTGGCACGGAAGTGGAAAGAGAGGAGACGGAAGTGAACTTGAAGTGGTGAATACATTTCTGTTCCTTGAATTTTGAGTGTTGAACATTGATTATTTTTTATTTAAATATTCAACATTCAATGCTCAATGTTCAAGGAGGGAAACTGGCAACAGAAAAAATGTTAACTAATTTCAGGACGTGACACTTAGGGACGAAGAGACCGTAGTGACTTAGGGACCTAAGGGACTTAGGGATTCTCTCCGTCTCTCCGGTCTCCCCCTCCCTTCGGTCCCAATGTCTCCAATCTCATATCTCACATCTCCAATCTAAAAAACATGTGGAAAAACTACTTTAAAATCGCTTACCGGAACCTCTTTAGAAACAAGGCTTTCACTCTGATCAACATCAGTGGGCTGGTGATTGGGATGACACTGGCCATATTGTTATTGCTTTGGGTAAGGTATGAGTTTACCTATGACCAGTTTCATTCCAAAAAAGACCAGCTGTATGAAGTATATCACCAGGGGGTTTATAACGGGAATATCGGGACAAACAACTTTACTCCCCAGCCACTGGGGCCTGTTCTGGAAGCGAATTACCCGGGGGTAAGGCAAACAGCCAGAACCACCAATATGGAACCTGTGCTGAAAGCAGGGGAAAACCAATTGACCGAAGATGTCACGGTGATTGATCCGGCCTTTTTGGATATGTTTGATTTTCCTTTGGTCAAAGGGGACAGATCAAAGGTTTTTGATTCCCCGCTCTCCATCGTTTTGACGGAAGCATTGGCGGATAAACTATTTGGAGATGAAGATCCAGTGGGAAAGACGGTTAACCTCCATGGAGAGGTGGATGTTACAGTTACCGGGATTTTAAGAGATTTTCCCGATAACACCGGATTTCATATTCAGGCCCTGATGCCATGGTCCCTGCTAAAACTGTTGGAATATGAGAGTGATTTTTGGGGCAACAACAGTGCACAGACTTATGTGGAATTGCATCCGGAAACGAATGTGGGCCTTTTCAACCAAAAGGCAAAGGACATTATCCGCCAGAATTCAGACGTGGAGGCAGATATACTGTTACATCCCTTGAACAAATGGCACCTCTATTCCAGGTTCGAAAACGGCGTCCAGGCCGGAGGAAGGATTATTATTGTGAAAATGCTTTATACCCTATCGGCCTTGGTATTGCTGATCGCCTGTATCAACTTTATGAATCTGAGCACGGCCAGAAGTGAGAAAAGGTCAAAGGAAGTAGGGGTCAGAAAGGTCTCCGGTGCGGACAGGAAAAACCTGATCGGTCAGTTTTTGATGGAATCCATCCTTATTGCGGCCATTGCTGGGATCATTTCGTTGCTGGCAGTAAAATCATTGCTGCCTGTTTTCAATAATTTTATTGATCAACAGGTTGCCGTTCCCTGGGACCAGCCACTTTTCTGGATAATTTATGTAGGGTTTATTGTCCTGACCGGTATCTTGGCGGGAAGTTATCCGGCATTTTTTCTTTCCTCCTTTAAGCCTGCGACGGTACTGAAAGGAGTTTTCAAATCCGGTAAATCCAGCTTTACCCCCAGACAGGTATTGGTGGTCTTTCAGTTTGTTTTTGCGATCACTTTGATTGCTTCCAGCATTATTGTACATCAACAATATCGGTTTGCCCTACAAAGGGAAGCAGGCTTTGAAAAAGACCAGTTGGTTTATATCACTCATTACGGAGGAATAGCCGAAAATTATTCCGTGTTCAGACAGGACTTGTTGCAATCCAATGCGGTCACCTCTGTTAGCCGCACGCTTTCCCCGATCTCTGAAGGGTATGCAGCTGGGCATGATGTGGATTGGAGTGGTAAATTATCCACTGACAGGACAATCTTTGATTATTTTTCCACCGATGCTGACCTTGTCCAAACCGCTGGTCTGGAATTGGTGGAAGGGCGGGATATTGATATGTTTACCTTTCCCTCGGATTCTTCGGCCATATTGCTCAATGAAAAGGCCGTACAGGTGATGGGATTGCAAGAGCCTATTGGAGAGAAGATCCTTCACAATAACCGGGAATGGAAGGTGGTAGGAGTAATAAGGGATTTTGTGTTGCGGTCACCTTTTGAAACTTCTTCGCCCATGATTATCGGTGGACCTCATTATTGGTATGAAATAATTCACCTGAGATTGGATCCTCTTAATGATATAAAGGGAAATTTGGAGCAGGTATCCCGAATAGCAGGAAAATACAATGGGAACATTAATACCGATTTTAATTTTGTGGATGAGGAATATGCCAGGAAGTTTCATAGTGCCGGACGGACAGCCCAGTTGACGAGCATCTTTTGTGCGATTGCCATTTTCATTTCCTGTCTGGGGCTTTTTGGGCTGGCCTCTTTTATGGCAGAGCAACGGAAAAAGGAAATAGGCATCCGTAAGGTCCTGGGATCTTCGGTGAGTGCTATTGTTGCCTTGCTTTCCAGGGACTTTGTAAAACTGGTTATCATAGCAATAGTATTGGCCTTGCCCTTGTCCTGGTATGCGATAGGGTTATTCCTGAAGAGCTTCAGCTATCGCATAGGTTTGGAGTGGCACTATTTTGCCCTTACGGGATTGGCTGCACTCGTGATTGCTTTACTTACGATTAGTGGCCACACCATCAAAGCGGCGGTAAAAAATCCGGTTGATTCGTTAAGCAGGGAGTGATGAAGAGTATCGAGTATCAAGATTTTAGCAAGTATTAAGTGACAGTCTTAAATCTTATGTCTTACTTCTCATATCTATTAATAAGCCATGTGGAAAAACCATTTTAAAATCGCCTGGAGGAATATACTGAATCAAAAACTGTTTTCCCTGATCAACATCCTGGGCTTGTCATTGGGCATCATGACGGTGACTTTTATTTTTCTGTACGTGATGGAGGAGGTGAGTTATGACCGGTTTCATGCCAAAGCTGAACAAACTTATATGATCCGCCATAATTATTTTATGGGTGATCAGGACCATGACTGGCACGAAACGGCTGTTCCGCTGGCTGAAATGATGCGCAGACAGTTTCCTGAAGTTGAAAACCTTACCAGTACAACCGTTCCTTTCGGTTATTCTTACCGGCACAAAGAAAGTTTAATTGATGATGTCATGACCCTCCATGCCGATGCAGACTTCTTTAAGGTCTTTGATTTTAAGTTACTGGCAGGCAATTCACATAAAGTCCTGAATGAGCCAAATTCCATTGTTATTTCAGAAAAAGCCGCACAAAAATTATTCACGGGCAGCGATGATGCTTTGTATGGGACAGCACTTGGTGAAATTATTACTATAGATAATGAAGCATATACCATCACCGGAATTATGGAAACACCGGCATCAAATTCCCACCTGAAATTTGATGCCATTATTTCTATTCATGCTTTATTGAATGATGGGTATAGAAAAGAAACATGGTTGCCTGCCGGAATTGTGAATTATGTGGTATTAAAAGAAAATGCTGAGCCAGATATGCTGGCTGAAAAATTTAAAAATATTGAGAAGGAGTATCTATGGCCCCAACTAAAAAAACATTTAGGAGCCTCCATGACCAAACTGGAAAACAACAGGGAGCAGTACGGATATTATCTTGAACCCATGCTGGATATTCATCTCATAAGGGAAGGAAACCTGAAATATATCATTATTTTTTCTGTGTCAGGATTACTCCTGTTAGCACTGGGCTTTATTAACTATGTGAATTTGTTCATAGCCAGTGTCAATAACCGGATTAAAGAAGTAGGTATCCGGAAATCTTTGGGGGCAGGAAAATCAGAATTGGTAAAGCAGTTTTTTATGGAATCTGCTTTGCTATGTGTTATTGCTTTTGCCGGAGCTTTGGTAATGGTGCAACTGGCGATGACCCCTTTCAATGATTTTTCCGGAACAGTCTTGAATTTTGATTTTTTCCACAACCCTGTAAACTCCCTGTACGTCCTGGGCTTGTTGATGGCTGTCATCCTGCTCACTTCTGCCTATCCTGCATTTTATATCAATTCACTGAAAACCGTTAACTCCTTGAAAGGTGTAGCCACCCAAAAGGCAGGAAAAAGCAAGATCAGCATTCAAAAACCTTTTATTGTTTTTCAATATGCGGTTTCCATTGGCTTGATTATCTGCTTTTTGGTCTTATATCAACAATTGCTTTTTATGCAGCAGAAAGATACCGGATTTAACAAAGAGAATGTTTTGGTGATGCCTGGTGCCTACTTTTTTGGGGAAAACCAGGCAGCTTTTAAGCAAAAGCTGTTAGCTCATTCCTTCATTCAATCGGCCACGTTTTCCTATGCCATACCCAGTAGCGCTTTTGATGCCCTGAGTTTATACAAAAAAGAAGGTGAGGACAAAGAGTTTCAGTTTTACTGGATGAACGCGGACTATGATTATCTTAAAACATACGATATAGAGGTGGTGGACGGGAGAGGATTTTCTGAGGATTTCCCTACCGATTCCTCAGCTGTATTACTGAACGAAGCTGCTGCTGAACAGATAGGGAAACAAGACCTTATAGGTGCTCATCTTATCAATCATTTTGATGAAAAGGTAAAAGTCATTGGTGTAGTGAAGAATTTTAACTTTGAGCATCTCAAGAATGAGGTAAAGCCACTTGCAATTGCCTTATCCGGTGAAAATACTTCTGATCTGTATGCTTCGGTTAAGTTGAATCCCGGCAATCCCCAACAAGCTATACAGGACATTCGACAATCCTGGAAGGCACTTAATCCTGGTGCCTCCTTTCAGTATTCATTTTTGGACGACCGGCTCAACAACCTGTATAAGACCGAAGAAAGGACCGGACGTATCATTGGCTTGTTTACCGGGCTGGCTGTTTTCATCTCCTGCTTTGGCCTGTTCGGGCTGATTACCTTTACCACCGGGCAGCGCACCAAGGAAATTGGTGTACGAAAAGCATTGGGTGCCACGGTGCCTGAAATCGCAGTCCTGCTTTCCAGAGAGTTTCTTCTTCTGGTGATCATTGCTTTTGTTATAGTTGTGCCTGTGACTTACTTTATGCTGAACAGCTGGCTGCAGGGATTTGCCAACAGGATTGATTTAGGTGTCGATATCTTCATATTCTCAGGGATAATCATTTTCATTATTTCCGGCCTGATCATGGGTTTTCAAACCATTAGATCCGCAAGTGCAAATCCGGTTGATAGTTTGAGGAGTGAGTAGTTATGGGTGATGTCATTGATAGAAGGTAAATACATAATCATGGAGCTTCCCTCTAACTGTGGAAATAAAACTTGTTTTCCCGCGGATTGCGCAGATAGGCGCAGAAAAATCTCCTTAATGCTCCGGTCGCTGCTGGGAAAAACCCGTACCTTGGTGATTGATGAAGCACAGCACATTGCCAATATCGGGCTAACCATCAAGATCGTTGTGGATCAATTGGAAAATATCAAAGTGATTGCCACGGGCTCATCGTCCTTTGAAGTGGCGAACCACATCAACGAACCTTTGACCGGACGTAAGTGGGAGTACCACTTATTTCCCTTTTCATTTGAGGAACTGGTACAGCATCATGGTTTGCTGGAAGAAAAACGCCTGCTTACCATCCGTTTGGTATATGGTTGCTATCCGGAGATCGTAAACCATCCCGGTGAGGAAGAAATCAGGCTTAAACAGTTGGCGGATAGCTACCTTTACAAAGATATACTG
The DNA here is from genome assembly GCA_040905145.1 of Anditalea sp. Taxonomy (GTDB): domain Bacteria; phylum Bacteroidota; class Bacteroidia; order Cytophagales; family Cyclobacteriaceae; genus DATGMS01. The sequence continues at coordinate 7,673 of JBBDSC010000090.1, read as the reverse complement.
ACGTGGGAGCGCATACAAAAGCCGGAGAAAATGGAAAAACTGGTCCAGGCACTGGCTTTTCAGGTAGGCAATGAAGTATCATATCATGAGTTGGGACAACTTACGGGATTGGATAACCAAACCACCGAAAAATACATCAGCCTTCTCGAAAGAGCATTTGTCGTATTCCGGTTGGGGTCGTTAAGCCGCAACTTACGCAATGAATTGAAGAAAAGCCGTAAATTTTACTTTTATGATAATGGTATTCGCAATGCTGTAATCAACCAGTTCAGCCCGGCAACGATGCGGCAGGATATCGGAGCATTGTGGGAAAACTTTATTGTTAGTGAGCGAGTCAAACTGCTGGCTTACCGGGCGATCAATCTTAACCGATATTTCTGGCGAACCCACGCCCAACAGGAAATGGATTATATCGAAGAACGTAATGCACAAATGAAGGCTTATGAAATTAAATGGAACGTAAATGCCCGGAAAAATTTCTCCAAAACCTTCCTGAATGCCTATCCAGGGACAGAGACACAAGTGATCACGCCCGACAATCATGTTTCATTTTTGACCATGTGATTTTGCCCGATAACGGACGATTTTGTTCGATATAACAGCCCTTATTCAAATAAATATAGGCTGAAAGCATTAAATGCAGGTTTTTCGCTGGCACGAAAGTAGTATTAATTGAGGAGGAGCCTAATTCCTGGTTTAGAAATTTTTATTAACTCTCGTCTTTTTCTTATAAAAACAAAATGATCCAATTAAACAAAATAGACAAATTCATAGATTCCAGGTTTCAAAGGGTATTTATACTCAAGGGTATCAATTTGACCATAAAGGAGGGAGAATTTCTCACCCTAATGGGTCCTAGTGGCGCGGGTAAATCTACCTTGCTCAATATCATAGGTCTTTTGGATGAAGATTATGTGGGGGAGTATGCTTTTGAAAGCCAGTCGATCAGTAGCATGAAGGAGAAGCAAAGGAACGCGCTCCATAAAAGTGAGTTTGGCTATATTTTCCAGGCCTATCACCTGATAGATGAACTGACTGTTTATGAAAATATAGAGACCCCCTTGCTTTATAGGAACGTAGCTTCGTCAGAAAGGAAGAGCATCATTGCGGACCTCTTGGACAGGTTCAGCATGGTGGCCAAAAAAGACCTTTTCCCGGAACAGCTTTCAGGAGGACAGCAACAGTTGGTTGGGGTTGCCAGGGCCATTGCCGGAAGGCCGCGTATCCTGTTGGCAGATGAACCTACGGGGAATCTGCACAGTGCACAGGCCAAGGAAATTATGGAAATCTTTAAAGAACTTCACAGGGATGGAACGACCATCATACAGGCTACCCATTCGGAGGATAATGCCACCTATGGTACCCGTCTTGTTGAAATAGTAGATGGTAAGGTTCATATTGACAGGTCTCTGCAGGAAAGATGAATATCATGATCAAAATTGTTTTAGTGTCTCTAGTCTTATGGGGGCTTTCAGGTCAATTATATGCACAGGACACCTTGACGGTGAATTTCGAAGAGGCTGTGGCTTTGGCTATAAAAAAGAACGCAGCGCATAATATCAATGTCAATAATCAGCTTATCAATAAAGTAAACAGACAACAGGCTTTTTACGCTAACTTCCCCACTTTAGGGATAAACATTCATTCACAAAGGGTAAGAGGACAGCAATCTCAACAGGTGGATGATGAGATTATAGTGGACAACTTTACCAATTACGGCAATTCGGCAAGTTTGTACGTGAATCTTCCTGTTTTCAATATGTTCCGAAGGGTAAATACTTATAAGGCTGAAAAGCTAAGGGAGGAGGCAGGAGCTCTTGACTTGGCCCGGTCTGAACAGGAAGTGATTTTTCAAGTGGCCAATCAATATTTACAGGTTCTTCTCGGCCGGGAATTATTGCGGATTGCAGAAGAAAACCTTGAAAATCAAAAAGAATTGCTGCGTCAAATAGAAGGCTATGTGGAGGTAGGAATCAGGACGCTATCTGATGCCTATAATCAGCAATCGGAGGTAGCAAGATTGGAAGCAGTGAACTATGATGCCCAAATCCAATTATTAAATGATGTTTTTCGGCTTGCTGAGATCATGCATTTGGAGGAAGGGTGGGTTCCGGATGTCATGTCCATTGGGAGTGAATTGCTGCCGAATTCTTTTAAGAAGATAAAATTGGAAGAACTGTTGGCTAGGGCGGCAGGAGAGCGGCCGGAAATCCAAAGAGACGAACAGTTGATCAAAGCGTATTCTAAAGAGGTAAAAGCCTCCAAGGCAGGCTTTATGCCAAGCATCAATGCTTTTTATGGCTATAACTCCTTTAGCACTTCTATTGTGGAGAGAAGTTTCAATCAGCAATTTTTTGAAGTAAACCCCAGTGGGGTAATAGGCGTGAGTCTAAACATTCCCATTTTTTCTAATTTTGAGCATAAAGCAAACCTGGCCCGGAGCAATGTCGCCCTGTTGAACCAACAAATAACCCGGGACGCTTCAAAAAGGAAAGTTTACCATGAAGTACGTTTAGCACATGCCAACTATCTTGCGGCGGAAAGAAAGCTGGAGACGACTACCGTGCAGCTAAAGGCAGCGGAAGAAGCCATAAAAGTAATCAGTGAGCGGTTTAGGTTGGGGATAAGCAATTTTGTTGATTTGGCCCAGGCCAATCAACAGCTTGTTCAGGCACAGTCGGATCTGGCCCAAGCCAGGTACACCAGATACTTTCAAAACATCATGTTGATGTACGCTGTGGGAGATTTGGATATCTCGTTTTAATCCTAGCCCACGATCAGTCTTTAGTTAATTTACTTCCCCACCAGTTTTCATTGGGTTGCCAGTTGGGCTGAAGCATTTGTACTCTTTGATTTTCCAGATTAGACAACGTTTCTGTGCTCATTCTCTCCAAATATTCTTTTTCCAAATGTGCGTTGTATTCCGGATCTTTGATAGGTTGATTGGCTTTGGTTTCTATTAACCATTGGGTCAGTTCCTTTTCCAGTTCAATGGCAATTGTTTTTTGGGTGGAAGCCAGATCCTGTTGCTCGAAAGGATCCTTTTTCAGGTTATACAATTCCGAGGAATTACCTTCCCAGTAGTATATCAGTTTCCAATCCCCTTTCCGGATGGAAGAAAAAGGATCACCTCCTTGGTTACTGTAATGGGGATAGTGCCAGAAAAGGGCTCTTTCACTCATTTTCTCACCCTTCATGGCTGGCAACAGGCTAAGGCTTTGCTTATGTTCCCCCGGCTTTTGTTCTGCACCGATGAGGTCCAGAATGGTGGCAAAAAAGTCTGTTCCACTTGCAGGATAATCAATGGGTTGTACTTTTTCCATTCCCGGGACTTTAATAAAAAAGGGTACCCTTAAACCACCTTCCCATTGGTAGCCTTTGCCCCCTCTCAGCGGGAGATTGGAAGTAGAGAAGTTATCTCCTGAAGATACCCACCGTTGTCGGAAGTGAAGATCACAATGGTATTTTTGCTCAGACTTTGTTCCTCTAATACAGCCAATACGTTTCCTATGGCTTCATCAATCGTTTCGACTAAGCCTGCATAAACCGGATTATCCTGAACCTGCCTTATGGGAAGTCTTTTTTCCATGATATATCCTGACTCTGCCAGTCCGGCGGCTTCCGCTTTAATCCTGTATTTTTTCCACCGCTCTTCCGTTGTTTGTATGGGGCTATGCACCGCATAAAAAGAAAGAAAAGCAAAAAAGGGCTTCTTATGGTCCCCTTCAATAAAATCAATGGTTTCCTGAGCCAATCTGAGGGACAGGTTTTCGCCATCAGGCCCCTGTTTTAAGTGGGGATTTTCATAAGGTGCAAAATATCCTCCCCTTGGGCTTCCGGAGTAGTATCCTCCTACATTGGTGTCAAAGCCATGGTCTTCAGGATGAGAACCCTCACTGCCCAGATGCCATTTTCCTGCATAAAAAGTTTCATAACCTTCCATCTTCAGCACTTCTGGAAGAGTGAGGTAGGAATGGTCCAGTTCATGGTTGTAGTTGGGAGGCATCAGGAGGGTATGACGGTTGTTTTTTCTCCACTCTTCCCCATATCTGGCTCCGATCCATTCCGTAATGCCATGATTGGCAGGCGTTAATCCCGTCATGATGCTTGCTCTTGCCGGACTGCAAACAGGGGAGGCTGAATAACCCTGGGTAAACTGGAAAGAAGTTTTTGCAAGGGCGTCAATGGCAGGCGTTTCGTAAAATTCACTTCCTGTCACCCCAAGATCATGGTAACCTAGATCATCCACCAAAATAAACAGGATGTTGGGCCTTTCTTCCGATTGGGCCAGAAGAGAGTTGCTGATAAACAGAAATGAAAGAAATAGCATTAGTGGAAATATAGATAAGATGCGGGTCTTCATGTCCTATGCAGATTAATCATTGGCTTTAGGAATATCCTTCCATTGGAAAGCTAAGATGAAAAAACTTAAGTAGTATACCATCTTTTTCTAATTAAATGAGCCGTAGGATTTTTCACTGACTTTCAGGAATGCATGCATTGCTCCATGACAAATCCTTTTCAGTTCATTATGCCAGGCTGGTGTCGGCACCGGGATAATTATCCGAATAAAAAACCGCCCTTAATTTAAGGGCGGTTTCCACTTTGTTGATCAGGCTTGAAAAGCTTTGCACCTTTAGTTGCCTGTTGGCTTGGTGACACTTTCCTCTTTTTATAAAAAACTGCCCCAAGGCGGGACAGTCCTTTAAGTTGTTTGTTCAGTCGGTACTTTTGTAGCTTCTTTAGGATTTTTTTGCCAGAAAAAAAGTATTACAAATAACACAATTAATATAGCTGGGAATGCCACCATATTTTCTAAGGCATCCTGCCCTGTGGCCAATTCAAGGGCATTTCCTGAAAGTCCCTCGGCCGTATTTTCTGCCCTGGCACTATCAATCCAGCCACCAATGATAGGTTGGAAGATAGAGGTGGAAAACATTCCTACCGCACCAATAACAGACATACCCAAAGCACTGCTCAAAGGAACCCGCTGTGCCACGGCTCCTACCATTACTGGCCAGAAATAACAAATACCTATGGCAAAAATAACGGCTGCCACATAGGCCATTGGACCTGTAACGGTACTGAACATATAAATACCAATGGTTGTTAAGATGGCTCCAGCAAGTAGTACACCCGTCTGACCTAATTTATGAACGACTGGACCGGCAAAAAACCTTCCCACTGCCATCAATCCGCTGATCAGGGCCAAAATTAACATGGGTTCAGCTCCACTATAACTTAATACAATGCTTACCCATTGGTTTGGACCAAATTCAGAGATAGCGGTAAGGGCCATACACACGAGCAAGAAAATAAAAAGAGGGCTAAACATGGCTTTAAAGTTTTCTCCAAGAGAGGTGGCTCCTTCCACTTGTGGTTTAGGGAACTCTTTTCCAAAAAACAATACTGCATAAATGATGGTAGGAACCATAATGATCCACATCTGGGCTTCCCAGCCGAACCCGAAATCAGTCATAAATTTGGAGACAAGGGCACCAAGAAGGATTCCCCCAGGAAACCACATATGGAACCTGTTCAGCATTTTGTTCATTTTTACACCTGAATACATGTCTGCAATCATGGGGTTACAGGCAGCTTCTGTACAGCCATTCCCAATACCGATTAAAAGCGTGGAAATAAGTAAGCTCGCATATCCCCCTGCATAGATGGTCATTACAATCCCTACAGTATGAGCTACAAAGGCCACTAACATAATGTTTTTAGGGCCAAAAGTATGATAAACCAATCCCCCGATAACCATGGATATGGGGAAACCTAAAAACCACATGGCATTGATGAAACCAAGTTGTTCAGCAGAAAGGCCAAATTCCTCCCCAAGTTGCGGTAAAATACCCGCCCGAATGGAAAAAGAAAAAGCGGTGGTGATCAGGGCAAAGCAACTCCCATTAAATAATGCGCTTCTGTTAAGATTTTCGTTCATTGAATTTGGGTTTAGAAATTTTAAATGTTTTTCAGATAATTTAATTTGGGTAATTAATCAAATAATATGGGCAATATAAAAAAAATGATTTTACCATTAAGTTTTTTGGATAAAATTAATCCAATAATTATGACAGGCGAACAATAGTTTCAATAAAAAGTCAGACAGGATTTATCGGTTTACTGTTACAAGCCCTAGCCAGTTTGAGGGAAAGCATTTTGCAAGAATATTCAACCCCGAATACATCCCCCAAATGGCTGAATATTTTCCTGAAATAGAAGGTTATGTAAGATTGGTGCCGGTTTCAGGGGGTGTAGTAAAACTTAATGAAAATTTCATTAATGTTAGTACCTTATCAATGATTTTGGTGTTATTTTTGGCAAAACTTCAAAAGACAAATCTCAAAAAACAAATAAAAACAATCTTTAAAATTCAAAGCAGACATCTTAGCTACTCATTATTACAAATCTAAAGGTCGGCAGACAGGTTTGAGATTTATCACTTGAAATTTATTTTTTTTTGCCTTTTGTTTTTTGTTATTTGGTGTCGTCTGCCCCGAAGTGTTTTGGGGGCTTGTCCAGCTTGGGCGTTTTTAAGGATTGTTCCACAGCCTTTCGTCTTCAATCCTTTCCTTCCACTTCCATGCCATTCAAAAAGTACGATTGAGGCATATATATTGGATCTGCTGATAAACATAGCAGGATTAACTTTTACCTATGACCCAGTTTCCCGCTTGGTCGGGGCAGTCTGTGGTTTTATCTCTATGCCTGTCCGTTTAATTTCAGCGGCCAATGGATTACTTGAATGAAAATCATCAATTGACAGTGGATAAGGTTCAATTCTTATGTCATAATCTGATGCCAATAGCATTAATTGAATTTGCATGTCAAATTTTTCATTATCGTGTAAACGATCAATTATTAATGCCAAGTCAATATCACTGTCGTCTTTTTGTTTCCCCTTAGCGTAAGAACCAAACAGATAAACGGTTACCAAATTAGGATTTTGTTTGGCAACTGAAGATATAAAATCTTTTATTCTCTTATCAGTTCTTTTATCCATAATCTTTTCTCATTTAATTTCTTGATCCATTGGGCGGTATATTCAGGTGTACATCTTTTGTGAAAACTCATTTTATAATCATCATATCTTGCATTGATATTGAATGCTGTTACCGTTATAAAGAATATTTTGTTTTCTTCATTGAGTTCAATTTGACTCTTTTCCGCCAATCTCAAAAGGTTATGAATAAAAGGAGGAAAGGCTTCATTTATCTTTACGTAATAAGCTTTCAGCAGTTTTTCAATCATCAGATGCCCTACAAACAAAGTCCAACTATAACGTTTGAATCTATACATTGCGTCCATTGTTTCATAATCATCATCAGAGCCTTCAATCCAATACTGAATCAACTTTTCTTTATTAAAACCTTCTTTGTCCATAACCCCAATATAAACAGAAATATATTATCTGCTGAGATAAGTTTTGGATATATATGAGATCTGTTCCAGGCATATATGGTTGATACCACTGTCTTGGTTAGAAGCTGGCGGACTTTTCTTTGCAATACCTTTTCAAATTCCGATCGGGCAATTCTGAAATCAACCAACCTCAGGCAATTCACTTATCGCATAAAGGGACAAATTTGTCAGCCAGTCTTGATAATTGAGCATTGAATGTTGAACATTTAAATAAGCAATAATCAATGTTCAACACTCAATATTCAAGG
>JBBDSC010000089.1:17560-42127 GCA_040905145.1 Anditalea sp. | reverse complement strand
ATCACGGATCATCTAACAGCCATATAAAAATATCGTCTTAACTTAATGACATTGCTCCTGCCCGGTGACATCAAATACTTGGATGTGAATGGGGATAAAGCGATTACTGATGCTGACCGGATGATCATCGGTAATGGTAGCCCTAAAGCCTGGGGAGCATTCCTGAACACTTTTCGTTATAAAAATCTGGATTTGACAGTTGAGCTTCAGTATACGTATGGGAATGATGTGCTGGATATGACCAAACACACGATGGAGGACCGTATTGCTTTGGATAATAGTTACAGGACTGTCTTGGATGCATGGACTCCGGAAAATCAAAATTCTATGGTTCCTGAAATACGTAATTTAATGGCCGGTTATGTAACCAACGTGGATACCCGCTGGATTCAGGACGGATCATTCATCCGTGGAAAAAACCTCTTACTTGGTTATACTTTTCCTGAGTACATGACTGAAAAACGGTCAATAAACAGCCTTAGGGTTTTTGCCTCATTGCAAAACTTTTTTCTGGTTACCGAATATACCAGTGGGGATCCCGAGGTGGCACCAGCTTACGGGGCCGATAGTAATAACATTTTTTCTCAGGGACAAAACTTCTTCGCCTATCCAAGACCTAAAACCTATAGAGTGGGTCTACAAATTGGTTTATAGTTACAAATCTAACAGACATTTATTATGAAGTTTAATATATTGAAATACCCGAGCAAAATTTTCCTTAGTTCAGCTATTTTGCTTGGGTCTGGTTGTTCAGGTTTTCTCGAGGAAAAAGATCCCTCAAATTTAACACCGGAAAGCTTTTATAGTATACCCGACCACGCAGAAGCCGCTATAACTTCCGTGTATGCAGATCTTAGGTTCATTGGTGGTGGTGCAGGTATATTTTCCAACAATTGGCAGTTGCTGGAAGCAGTGACCGGTACCTCTACTACTGAGACTGCCCAAAATTCTGACCTGAACAACCTTTACTCACTTACCTATGATGGAAATACCCAACATATAATCAATTGGTGGAATGGCCTATACAAGGTCATAGCACAAGCAAATTTGGTTATTCACAATGTTCCGGGCATTGAAATGGATGAAGCGCATAAAAATCAGATATTGGGTGAAGCACGTTTTCTTCGTGCCTGGGCCTATTTTCATGCAGTTAGGATGTGGGGAGATATACCCTTGATCACAAACCCCCAAAATGCAACCTCTGAAGATTTTTTACCTGCTAGAACTCCCCAGGAAGAGATTTACGCATTAATTGTGGATGACCTAATAGCTGCTGAATCTTCGGATTTATTATGGATGGATGCCAGTGGACGGGTTTCATTAGCTGCTGTTAAAGCACTTTTAGCCAAGGTTTATTTAACTATGGCAGGAGAACCGTTAAACAGGGGAGTAGCTTATTATGAATTGGCAGGGGATAAAGCGATGGAAATCATTGCTAATCCCGGATCAATTGATCTTTTTGATAGTTATGCTGACGTTCACAGTGTTGTGATGGATAATACAATAGAAGATATATTTGAGATTCAATATTATGCGGAAGTTGCGGGCAACCCTTTGCAACAACCTTTGCTTCCTTATTATAAGCCTATTTCAGCTGGTGCTGCCAATGGCATTGGAACCACTGTTCCAACAAGGCAATTCTACAACTCTTATGAACCAGGTGATATTCGAGCAAAAAATCAGGAAGGCTACTTTTATACCAGCTATTATCATTTTGGCAATGGGGAGGCCTATGATTTAGGTGCCCCCTATATCTATAAACACTTTGATGTCCTAACACACGGAAGGCCCGGTGTTGCCGGAACAGGAAGAAGTGATCTTAATGTACCACAAATCCGTTTTGCAGAAGTTCTCTTAATTAATGCTGAGGCCCAAAATGAAGTGAGTGGCCCCAACCAGGAAGCTTATGAGGCCTTAAAGCGCATCAGGGACAGGGCCGGACTCATTACTCCTGCCCTTGGCCAATATAATGTAGATTCATTCAGGGAAGCTGTCTGGAGGGAGCGTTGGCATGAACTATGTTACGAAGGTATCACTTGGTTTGATATGGTACGCCTTAGAAAAGTTTATAACAGCACCACAGATGGTTTTGACGATTTTGTGGGGCACATTAATTTAAGCACAAATCAGTCTTTACAGGAGAAACACCTCTTATTTCCCCTTCCTAATCCAGAGATGATAAATAACCCAAATCTAAGCCCACAAAACCCGGGCTATTGATCGGCATGAAAAAAACACTGTATTTGATAAAAATACCTCTATAATAATTGAATACTTCTACAATGTTTTAAGCAAATGATCTTCTAATTATATGCATATGAAAAAATTATTCCTTAGCTATCTTATTATAAGTGGTAGTATGGTGGTCAATGGCCAGAATATATTCGAAAAAGATTTCACAAAACCCGAGGCTACTGAAATAGGGAAACCATTCCCTAAAACCGTCACTCCAGGTGTAGGTGATGCTCCGCCCTCGGATGCAATAATTCTTTTTGATGGTACAAGCCTTAACAATTGGGTCATGTCCAAAGATGGAAGTCCCGGGCAATGGAAATTGGAAAATGGAGTGATGACGGTCAAACTAAATACCGGCGATATTCAGACAAAGCAAAAATTCGGTGATTGTCAATTGCATATTGAATTTAAAATTCCAGCTGATACTGATAGTAGTTCTGGTCTTAATGCGGGTAACAGTGGCGTGTATATGCAAGAGCGTTATGAAGTGCAGATATTTGACTCTTACCAGAACGAAGCCATTTATGCCAATGGGCAAATAGGGAGCATTTATAAACAGGTTATTCCAATGGCAAATGCTTCTATCAAACCCGGAGAGTGGAATACTTTTGATATTTATTATACCGCTCCGAGATTCCGTTCCAACGGCTCTCTGGAAAAAGCCGCTTATATCACTTTAGTGCATAATGGCGTGTTGACACTAAACCATTTTAAAATTCAAGGGACGATTAAACATGTGGGTATCCCTCAATACGAACTTCATGATAAAGCTTCTATTAAGCTACAGGGGCACGGCAGTGAAGTAAGTTTCCGTAATATTTGGATCCGGGAAATCTAGAGATCGGTATATAAGATTCTGTTGCCGATCAATGGTGGGTGGAAGTCTGAACTTTGGCTTTTATACTGTTAGATATATTAGCCCCGCTTTTCTTTATTTTGAAAAGTAAGCTTTCGGGGAAGTTCCAAATGATTGTTTAAAGGTTTTGTAAAATTGAGAATAGCTTCCAAAACCTACCATATAGCAAGCTTCACTTATATTGTAGTCCGGATTATGGTTGATACAATTAATAAATTGTTTCAGCTTTAATCTGTTTTTGTAGTCAACGATACTTACCCCAATCTGCACATTAAATAGTCTACTAAGCCGTGATGAGCTAGTCCCACATTCTTTGGCTAAATCTATTAAACTAAAGTCTTTTTCAGGAAAAGCATTTAATAGATTCCTGGCTCTTTCTACCAAAGGATTAAGCACTTCCATCTTTTTCTCGACACCTTCGGTAAGGAATAAATGCCAACTTACAGTCATCAGGTAGGATAAGCCCGAATTTAATATTACTGGATCAGAATGATGGTATTCCGAGTTTTTCTCATATCCAAAAGCTTGGCCAGCATAATAATAAGCTGGAGATTTCTCCACTTTATTGGAATTGAGCTCACATAATGATTCGCAAATCATTTCCAATTTTTCTATTGAGGATAATGAGACCCTTCTACAAAAACTGCCTTTGGGGTTCTTCTCCGATAATACTTTGTATTTGTCTTCAAATAAATTGATGTTTTTATATAGCCCTTCTTTGAAAACTATCACATACATTCCGAAATCGTGATCTGTTTGGGAAAGTTGATGCTCCTGGCCGGGAAAAAGCCATACAATATTCCCTCGTTTAAGCTTGTATCGCTGATTGGATAAAATATATTCCGCACAACCCTTGATGATTATATTCATTTCCAGCTCTGCATGACGATGTGGATAATTCATACCTGACTGATGATCTTTGGATTCATACAAAAATACAAAGCCTTGGTGGTTCTCTTTTATTTTTAGTTCCTCTATCATCTATGCAAATTTTAATCACTTTTAAATTAAAAACGAAATGAATTCTTTTTGGGAAAATTATAAATTACAACATTTATTTTAATTCTCCATTCTAACATCATTATTATGAATATCAATCATAAAGAAAAGGAATTATTTAATGAAGACGGCTTTATAATCCTACGTAATCTTTTTTCAAAGGAAGAAATCACGCTATTAAGTGATAAGGCACATAATGATCTTCAACTGGACAAAGCCTCCAGCTCTATGGATGATGGAAAAGGAAATGCGGTCCGCTTGTCATTGTGGAATCATCCGGGTGATGGAATCTATGGAATGTTTGCCAGGTGTAAAAAACTGGTTGAAAGCGTAGAGGAATTATTAGGAGGGGAAGTATATCATTATCATTCTAAAATGGTTTTAAAGGATGCGAAAGTCGGAGGAGCATGGGCATGGCATCAGGACTATGGATATTGGTATCAGAATGGTCTTCTTTTTCCGAATCTCTGTAGCGTAATGATTGCAGTGGATAAAGCAACAAAAGCCAATGGTTGCCTTCAGGTAATTAAAGGTTCCCATAAAATGGGTCGTGTGAACCATATTTTAAGTGGCAACCAAGCCGGTGCGGACATGGAAAGGGTAAATGAGGTGCTGAAAGTAAGAGAAAAAATATATTGTGAAATGGAACCGGGAGATGCATTGTTTTTTCACTCAAACCTTTTGCATGCCTCTGATCAGAACAAATCTGACTATTCCCGGTGGTCAATGATTTGTTGCTATAATAAAGCGACTAATAATCCTTATAAAGAATCACATCATCCCTCGTATACCAAATTGAATAAAGTAGAAGATGATATGATTCTTAAAGTGGCAAAAACGGATAATGGTGCGACTGAGGTTAAATTTGCTGATCTCACCAAAGATGATAATAGCGCCAAAAGTTTGAAATGATTCCTTTTGAATCCCATCTATTTATAATATAAACTATTTACTATGAAACTTGGAATAATTAACAGTGCCTTTGCGCAGGCGGGTGTAGATACTAAAACCGGATTGGAGCACATTGCCAGAATCGGCTTTGATACGGTTGATATTTTCTCGGAACCCATGACCATAGACCAGGCAGAAATAAAACTTATCAAGGATATCTGTAGCAAAAACAATCTACCTATTGCATCAGTAGCTGTGGTAGCATTCGGACTTGTGGATTTTAATGATCCCGTGAGACATTACCATAGGGAAAGAATTAAAAAAACTGTTGATCTGGCAAAGGAATTTAGGGCTAATAATGTGCTGTTGGTTCTCGGTGAGTATGTTTGGCAAAAAGAAGTAATTCCACCCGAAGCACAATGGGAATGGGGTGTGCAGCATTTAAAAGAAATCGGTGATTATGCCGCTGAATTAGGTATAGAAATAGCATTGGAACTTGAACCGTTCAGGCTTAGCCTTCTTAATAGTGTACCAAAAATGGCTAAATTTATTGATGATTGTGGACTCCCTAATATTAAAGCTAATATTGATATAAGTCATCTGGTATTGGCAGATTCATCTCCATCAGAACTGGCACTTCTCAAAGGTAAAGCTGCCCATGTGCATATTAGTGATTGTGATGGTATGGTCCATGGAGATCTACCTCCGGGCAGAGGTGTTGTGAAATTTGCTCCTTATTTACAGGCAATCAAAGAACTTGAATTTGATGGATCTGTTTCTTTGGAACTCGAATACTCACCAGACCCTTCCAAAATAGTGGAGTGGGTAGAAGAAGCTTATGATTCTACAAACAAACTCATGCAACAGGTAGGGCTAAGAAATTAGTACAGAGCCGATCTAATAATTTAATTTCGTTAAAAAATGGACAAAGAAAACGATAACTATGGTCTGAGTGCTGAAAAATCAACCGGGCAGATCAGTCCTCCGAAAATCAATTACTTACCGCAAAAGCCTAAATTATACAATCCCAACATTGGTTTGATAGGGACAGGTGGGATTAGTGATTATCATTTACAGAATTATAAAGACTTTGGGTTTAATGTAGTGGCAATCGCCAACCGAACCCTTTCAAAAGCAACACAACGTAGAGATCAATTTTACCCCAATGCGGAAGTTTATGACGATTATAGGAAAATTTTGGAGAGGGATGATATCCAAGTGGTGGATATTACACCTCATCCAATAGATAGACTTCCGATCATTAAAGATGCATTGCAATCCAAAAAGCACGTTTTAAGCCAAAAACCTTTTGTCCTTAATCTCAATGAGGGCAAAGAGCTGGTGAAGATTGCCAAAGTAAATAAGGTAAAACTAGCTGTAAATCAAAACGGAAGATGGGCACCACATTTCAGCTATATGAGATCGGCTATCTCCTCAGGCTTGATTGGAAGACCTTTGTCGATAGACTTTTCCTTACAATGGGACCAGACATGGGTAGCAGGGATTCCAGGATTTGAGAATATCAAGCACATGATTCTTTTCGATTTTGCTATTCACTGGTTTGACATCACGGCATGTTTTATGGAAGGTGAAGAAGCAACGGGGGTTTTTGCTTCGGTTGTTAAATACGATGAGCAGAAATTCACACCACCTGCTTTGGCTTCCTGTATTATTGATTATGGGCAATCTCAGGTCAGAATGGCTTTTAATGCTCATACCATGCTTGGCGAAGAAGATGTCACTACCATAGTAGGTACCAAGGGGACTTTAAGAAGCCGGGGGCCTGGCTTGAACAATCAACCGCTAATGGAAGTCTTTACTGAGGAAGGTGAGGTAAAAGTGCCCCTAGAAGGTTGTTGGTTTGAAAATGGGTTTAAAGGGACAATGGGTGAATTGTTATGTGCCATAGAAGAAAATAGGGAACCCTTAAATAGCGCAGAGAACAACCTTAAAAGTCTGGGATTGTGCTTCGCAGCTTTAGAAAGCGCTGACAAAAAAAGAATTTTTGTGCCTGGAGAAGTGAATAGTGTGAGTTAAAATTGGTCATGATATATTTATGAAATTTTTTGATCCGCTCATGGCCGGAAACAGTATAATATAAAAGCCGGATCCCAGGAATCATTCCCCGAAGAGAGAAAAATACTTGCCGAGGAAATACTTCCTAAATGAATGATTGTCGCTCGACAACCAGTGATTCATTCCTGGGTAATAAACGCGATAATTTTTATAAGGTATGGGACATTCTGGTACCCATAGCACTAAATTTTCGTCCGAAAAAAATCTTCGTCCTCCCACTGTTCGCTTCTTGGTCCTTTTACAACCAAGTACCAGGTCAAATTCCGGATGATAATGTCAAAGAGTAGGGTAGAGTGTTAAAATATTTGTATGAACTGATAAAATCGTATCAAAATTTCATTTTACCATTTATTACTTTTATATGATCTGGATTCTAAAAGAATAAGAAGAACATGAAAAGGAAAATCATGAAAAAAATACTCTTTACTCCCGTTGACATGTACAATAGGTTCAGAAAATGTCCAGGTCTATTATGATGTGGGCCATTCTCATACTTAACCATAATTTCACCACCTCAAAAAAAATAATGAAAATTTATTCAAGTACAACCTGTTTTTTTTTATCTGCCTTCATAATTGTTTCTTCCTGTACATCGGAAATAAACCAATCAAAAGAGGCGGCTGAAGAAAACCCTTTGCTGTTTGTCCCCGATGATTTGGAAGCCACAGTCTGGGCAGAATCACCCCAGTTCTACAATCCCACCAATATGGATGTGGATATCCGGGGCCGTATCTGGGTGACTGAAGCGGTGAACTACAGGGATTTCAACAATGATGACGGTCATATGAAAAATCCTGGAGGTGATCGGGTGATGATTTTGGAAGACACCAACGGGGATGGCGTTGCAGATTCTTCCAAAGTTTTTGTTCAGGATGAGGATCTTCGTTCACCATTGGGTATTGCGGTGTTGGGGAATAAAGTAGTGGTTTCCTGTTCCCCTTCAATTATTGTATATACCGATGAGGATGGAGATGATAAGCCCGATAAAAAAGAAGTTTTTCTGACAGGATTTGGCGGATTGGATCATGACCATGGGCTGCATGCCGGTGTTGCGGGCCCTGATGGAAAATTATATTTCATTGCAGGAAATGCCGGACCTCATATGGTGACGGATAAAGAGGGTTGGACACTTCGGGCCGGTAGTATATATACTGGTGGCACACCTTACAATGATAAGAACACCCCTGCTCTGGAAAGTGATGATGGGAAAATATGGACCGGAGGCCTGGCCTTTAGAGTCAATCCTGACGGCACAGGATTGGAAGTACTGGCCCATAATTTCCGTAATTCTTATGAAGTATTCGTAGATTCTTATGGTAACCTATGGCAGAATGACAACGATGACCAAGTGGCTACTTGTCGTACAAGTTGGGTCATGGAAGGGGGCAATGCCGGCTTCTTTAGCCAGACTGGAGAACGGTCCTGGCAAGCAGACAGACGGCCGGGACAGAGCATTGAGACAGCTCATTGGCACCAGGAAGACCCGGGGGTAATGCCTGCAGGGGATATTTATGGTTCAGGCTCACCTACAGGAGTTGTGATGAATGAAAGTGATGCTTTGGGTAAACACTACAGGGGTTTGCTGCTCAGTGCTGATGCCGGAAGGAACATTATTTTTGGGTACATCCCTGAGTTGAAAGGGGCAGGATACCCTTTGGATAACCGGACCAACTTTATTGCTTCTGTAGATATAGATAACGAAGATTACCGGTGGAATGAGGTGGATGAAAATAAAAGCAAATGGTTTCGGCCCAGCGATGTGGCCATTGGTACAGATGGAGCCATCTATGTGGCCGATTGGAACGATCCCATTGTAGGTGGACATCAGATGCATGATAAAGAAGGTTACGGCCGCATTTACCGTATTGCTCCAAAAAATGAAGAATTAACTTCGCCGACCATTGACCTTCAAAATATGGAAGGCCAGATACAGGCTCTATTAAGTCCAGCTATTAATGTACGAAACCAGGGATTTGAGCTAATAAAATCCCAAGGTGAAAAAGCACTGCCACTGGTAAAGGAAGTACTATCCTCTGAAAACCCCTTTCATAGGGCACGTGCTGTTTGGCTATTGTCTAATATGGGAGAGAACGGTGTTAAAGAGGTGGAAATCTTATTAAATGATGCTGATCCGAATATCAGAATCACTGCCCTAAGGGCTTTAAGACAAGTCAATCCAAAAATAATAATCGAATATGCGCAGCATTTAGCTCTGGATGATTCCCCGGCTGTAAGAAGAGCGGTGGCCACAGCCTTAAAGGATATCCCATTGGAAAAGAGTAATTCCATTTTTCTGACCTTGGTGGATGGTTTTGATGGTAAGGACCCATGGTATCTGACTGCCCTGGGCATTGCCTTGGAAGGCAAAGAAGAATCATTTTATCCCCAATTGTTGGATCATTTTCAGTCCAAAGATCCTGAGAATTGGCCACTCCCTTTGGCGGCTTTGGTGGAGGAACTACATCCCCCATCGTCAGTAATGGCACTACAAAAACGAGCCGCATCTAATGAATTAACCTCAAAGGAGAGAGAAAAAGCAATGGTAGCTTTAGCTTTTGTGCCTACCCGGGCTGCCTCCGATGCTTTTCAACAATTGGCCATTAATGGGCCGGATGACATGGAAAGCTTAGCTCAATATTGGTTACAGTTTCGCAAGACCAATGACTGGCGCGCCTTCCTGAAAGACTGGCAGTCACCTGATACGCATTCGCCTGAAGCGCATCCGGAAATGCTGGATCTAAGGCAAGAAGTGGCCAATAAAGAAAATGACATAGACCAAAGGCTTGCTGCTGCGTCTGAATTGGCCAGTAGTAGGGCTGGTAAATTCCATCTTCTGCATCTGGCTGCATCCAGATCCTTACCGGATACGATTACCCAAAATGTAAGGGTTCAAATGTTGAACGAGGAAGATCGTTATATCAAACCACTGATAGCACATTATTTTGAGCCATTGGATTCATCCACGTATCCTATTGAAGCCATTGCGGATTTGTCTGTAGATGTCAATAAGGGTAAAACCTTAATGTACAGCAATTGCCTTTCCTGTCACAAAATGGGCGAAACGGGTGGCGAAATAGGCCCTGTATTGACGGATATCCATACCAAATTCGATAAACGGGGCATGCTGGAAGCCATTGTACACCCAGAGGCAGGTATTGCCTTCGGTTCTGAACCGTACCTCATCACCATGAAAAACGGAGGCATTCTATACGGTCTATTACTGTCCGATGGACCTGTAGTGACTGTATTGGATATTTATGGTCGCCGATACATGATGGAATCCTCGAAGATTTTAAGTAAACAACTTCTTCGGATCAGTCCTATGCCATCGCCAAAACACCTACAACTCAGTGAGCAGGATGTTGCTGATATTACCGCCTTTCTATTACAAAACGATCTGGCTCTAACCACTCGATGACTTTAACAGTAGATGTGATAGTATTAATATAGATCCTTTTCTATGAAAGATAAAAAAATTAAAAGCACCTAACCCAATTTAACTATGAAAAACAAGATACACCTATTTATGTGTTTCATGATAATCTGCACAATGCTGTGTAGTTATTCTGAAGTTACCCTATCCCAGGAATTAGCATTCCAGCTGGATCAGACAGGAGAGTTAAAGGCTGGAACGATTATATCGGACCAAAAGAATGATATTCCAACTAAAGATGTATTCATAGAAAAAGACCAGAATCAGGTAATGGAACTGACCATAAATGGGAAAGTAACTGACCAGGAGAATGGCGAACCTATACCCGGGGTGAGTATCCTTGCCAAAGGCACGTCTGTCGGAACAGTAACAGATATTGAGGGCAATTACAACCTGACTGTAGCGGATGATGTAAACATTCTGGTATTTTCTTTTGTCGGCTTCACCAGTCAAGAAGTAGCGATTCAAGGCCGCGCCACTATTGATGTTATATTGGAACCTGATTTTCAAGCTCTTTCAGAAGTAGTGGTGGTAGGTTATGGTGAAAAGGAAAAAGGTGAGCTAACGGGTTCTATAGCTAATATTGACGGGGCAAGTATTGAACGGACTTCTCAGATGAATTTAACCCAAGCCTTACAAGGGAAGATACCTGGGCTAATAGTAAGCAATAGAGGGGGAATACCTGGTAGCGATGACGCCAGTATTCTTATTAGGGGGCAATCCACATTGGGCAATAATTCTCCTTTAATCATCATTGATGGGGTTCCCAGAGAAAGCTTTGCCCATTTATCCCCTATTGATGTTGAAAGCATCAGTGTGTTAAAAGATGCTGCTGCAGCAATTTATGGTGCTCAGGCTGCCAATGGTGTAATTATAATCAAAACCAAAAGAGGAAAAGCAGGGGAAAGTGAAATTAGATTATCATCTAGTTATGGCATTTCAGCCTTTACTAAACTGCCGGAATATATGAATTCTTTCCAGTATGCAACCTGGGAAAATGAGATTGCTGAACGATATGGAAGGGTACCACAATGGTCAAATGAAGATTTGCAAAAATATCAAGATGGTTCAAGCCCTTTAACACACCCCAATACTGATTTTTATGGTGAGGTTTTTAGAGATTGGGCTCCCTACTCTCACCACAATCTCTCAGCTTCAGGAGGCAGTGAAAAGGTTCAATATTTTATAAGTGGGGATTATTTAAATCAAGGGGGCCTGTATGCATCCAAAGATCTAAAATATGATCAATATCAAATAAGATCAAACATTGATGCTCAGGTTACTGAAAATCTAAAATTGGGATTTGATTTGTCGGGAAGGTTAGAAAACCAACATAGCACTTCTACAGCAGTGAACTCTATGATGCCGTTTATAGCCAATTGGGCCTACCCTTATAATGTAGGATATTATCCCAACGGTTTACCTGGCGTTGGTGGACCACAGGGGCAAAACCCTGTAATAATATCCAGTGATGAGGCTGGCTGGGTGGAGAATAATAACAAGATTTTCCAATCCAAGTTGTCTTTTAGTTTAAACTTGGATAGGATTACAGAAGGGCTGGCCTTAAATGGTTATGGTGCCTTTGATTTTGACCTCAGGAGTAATGAAGTGTTTCGTGATACCTGGACGGTGTATCAGTATAATGAAATTACAGAAGAATATGACCCACAACCAGGCAACGAGCAGGGTACAGGAAATACAATTACATTAAATCAAGCGAATGATATTAACCAAACACAGCTTTACCATCTTAGAATAAATTATGATAGAAATTTTGATGACCATAATTTTAGCGGATTTATAGCTTATGAACAACAGGCGGCAACCTGGGAAACCCTGAGTGGTTACAGAAGAGATTTGGTAAGCGATGAAAAAGTTGAATTGTTTACTGGAGGAACAGCACAGATAAGGAACGATGGCTCATCCAGTGAAACAGGAAGGCTCAATTATTTTGGTTCCTTTAGTTATGATTACATGAGAAAATATCTGGTAGATTTTAGCTTAAGGCGTGATGGTTCTTTTAACTTTCCCCAAGGAAAAAGGTTTGGAACATTTCCAGGGGTTTCAGCTGCGTGGAATATTTCCAAAGAACCATTTATGAGCTCAACTGGAAATTGGCTGAATAATTTAAAGTTTCGGGCATCGTGGGCCAAGATGGGCAATGACAGAATTTCTGCCTTTCAATTTTTAACCCAGTATTCATTAAATCAGTACTATATTTTTGGTGAGAGCCCCAGAAGGGAAAATGGCTTTTCAATTACTAACACAGCCAATCCTAATATTACCTGGGAAGTATCGGAAAACAGAAACTTTGGTCTGGATGCCGATTTATGGGATGGTGGGCTGTCCATAAATATTGATTATTTTTATGAAAAACGAAGACAAATTTTAATTGCCAGAAGTGCCTCTGTGCCTGATTATACCGCATTGGAGCTGCCTCTTGAAAACTTGGGCAAAGTAGATAATGAAGGCGTCGAGCTTGTATTAAATCACCAGCGACGCATGGGGGTTTTGAATTATCATATTGGGGGTAATTTGACTTACAATCACAACGAGATTGTATTTATGGATGAACCGCAGAATGTTTCCCCATATAGAGCACAAGAAGGACATCCTATGGATTCCTGGGTGGTTTATAAGACAGATGGATTATATACTTCTCAGGAGGAAATCGATAATTCCCCTCACATACAAGGTACAAAGCCCGGCGATATTAAATATGTTGACGTCAATGGAGATGGGATGATTACAGGGGATGACCAAATCAGGAAGTATACTTCACCAATACCTAAAATTCAATTTGGTTTAAATATGGGCCTGAATTATAAAGGATTCGAATTTAATGCTGTTTTTAGTGGACAGGCAAAAGCAGAAACTATGCTTCTGGATGTTAATGCTGGTAATAAGCCTGTATATCTGTTTAATAAAAGATGGACAGAAAGTAATCAAAATGCTGAATACTCCCGTGCCTATGAAAGGACTGATATTTATAATACCAAAGCTTCTGATTTTTGGTTATATGATGCTTCATTTATCCGGCTTAATAATGTCGAATTGGCTTACAATCTCCCCGCTGCCTGGCTATCATTGATTAATATCCAGAGTTTAAGGTTTTATGTTCGGGGGACCAATTTATTTACATCAAATTTGATAGAAGGTGAATTTGATCCTGAAGTAAATACCCGAAATGGAGCCTATTACCCCCAACAAAAAACAATTACTACAGGAATAAATGTGAGTTTGTAAAAATTATAATTGTGAAAACATGGAAACCAATAAAACAATATTGATCATCACAGGCCTTTTTATGATTGCCTTCACTGGCTGTGTAGAGGTCTTAGATAAAGAATCCAAGTCCTCGTTTACAGAGGAGGATATATGGAATGATATTAATTTAGTTGAAAAGCTGGTATTTTCCAGTTACGATGCATTGGGCGGCTGGGGCTGGCCACAAGAAGGGGCAGGCGGTTTTCTTTCAACAGCTAGCGATGAAGCTTTTATGCTTTTTGATTATGGTTTTTGGCCGGCAAGCTCTGGGACCATTGATCCCAGCAATATGGGTGTCTTTTCTAATAGTTGGAGACAAGGATATACCAGTATAAGGAATATAAATATATTTTTAAACCGGATTGATGAGGTTGAAGGGGCAGATCAGGAAACCGTTGAGCGTTTAAAGGGAGAAATGAAATTCATCAGGGCAAAGGCCTATGCGGATTTAATCAACCTGTTCGGTGGAGTACCCCTTATTACCAATGTTTATGGATTGAATGAAGAATTTAATGAAAATAGAGCTAGTTATGAGGATTGTGTGAATTTTATAGTGAAAGAACTGGATGAGGCAAAAGAGATGGTACCACTAACAGTAAGTGCCGATAATTGGGGGAAAGTAACAAAAGGAGCTTGCCTGGCCTTAAAATCTGAGGTGTTGCTGTATGCTGCCAGTACCCTCCATGATCCCTCTACCATGCCGAATGGTCCGCTGTTTGATTATAATAAGAATGATAAATGGCAGCAAGCCTCTGATGCGGCTAAAGCGGTAATAGATATGAATCAATATTCGCTTGTGCCGGTAGATACCTGGGAGGATTATACCAAGATCTTTTTAAGCGCCAATTCGGAAATTATTTTTGCACGTCCCTATTCTTCAGAGTTTAACCATCCCAATATTGATAAAGTGAATACCCCTAATGGCTATCATGGATGGTCGGGAAATATTCCGACCCAAGCTCTGGTGGATGATTTTGAAATGGCCAATGGGAAAATGATCGACGAACCCGGTTCTGGCTATGATCCGGAAAATCCTTATCAAAACAGAGATCCCAGGTTTTATGCGGACATCGTCTATCAGGGAGCTCATTATAGGGGACGTGAAACTGAATTTTATCTGCCCGGAGGTTTAGATTCCAGAGATGGTCCTGAATCATGGAATTTTGCTCCAACAAGTTATACCATGAGGAAATTTATGGATGAAAGTTTGGATTTTAATAGTGGCATGGGATCACAGCCTTATATCTTCTTTAGGCTGGCGGAAATTTATTTAAATTATGCTGAAGCCGAATATCATCTCGGCAACGAAAATGTTGCCAGGGAATATATGAATATAATTCGTACACGCATCAATATGCCGGATATAAATACTTCCGGGCCACAACTGCTTGAAGATATACAGCATGAAAGAAGAATTGAATTGTGTTTCGAGGACCATCGGTTCTTTGATGTGCGCAGATGGATGATTGCTGAAGAAACTGACAATAGAAATGCAAGAGGGGTCGAATGGACAAAGTCACCTGATGGTACATTACAATACAGTATGGTTAATGTTCAGGAAAGAAGTTTCAATTCACGAATGTATTATATGCCTATTCCTTTAACGGAAGTTAATAAAACAGACTTAGAACAGAACCCCGGTTATTGAGTTTCTGTATCAACGAAGTAGATCCTATGCACAAATAATGATGCAACTACCAGGAAATTTGAGAACAGGCTCGACCTTCCTGATCACTTGGTAAATAGCGGGACCCATTCGGCTCGCTATTTATTGTTTTTCCTGTAATTTCATAAGTATAAAGAAAACAGCCTAGCCATGATGAAATTGATTAAAGGTTTATCTAATTTAAAGATTCTATTTTAAAACTATTGTTTATGCCATTATATTGCAAAGCAGCTTTGGCTGATGGAGAGGGGAGCTTCATCATAGACGAAATTGCCATCCAGGAGCCAAAGGCCGATGAAGTAGTTGTAAAAATGAAAGCAGCAGGGCTCTGCCATACCGATTATGATTCCCTGCAATGGGGAAAGCCCATTGTGATGGGCCATGAAGGGGCAGGGGTAGTTCATAAAACCGGCAAAAATGTGTCAGGAATTACTACAGGTGATCATGTAATACTAAACTGGGCCACACCTTGCGGCCATTGTTTCCAATGCCTGGAAGGGAACCAGCATATCTGTGAGAATAATTCTCCTGTAGTTGCCGGCGGCAATGGCTATACCCCTGGCCATGCCGACCTTTCAGGCAGTACCTGGAAAGGAGAACCTATAGAACGGTCGTTTAACCTGGGTACTCTTTCCGAATATGCCATTGTCAAATCATCGGCAGTAGTAAAGAACACCTCAAAAGAGATGTCTTTTCAGGCAGCCAGTATAATCAGCTGTGGGGTGATGACCGGTTATGGATCAGTGGTGAATGCGGCAAAAGTAAAACCCGGCTCTTCTGTAGCTGTATTGGGCGCAGGAGGGGTAGGGCTTAATGTAATCCAAGGGGCTAAAATATCCGGGGCCTTTAAAATTATCGCCATCGATATTCATCCGCAACGCCTGGAAATGGCTAAGCAATTTGGGGCCACGCATACCATTACTGCTGATAAATCTGATATTGGGCTTTTGCAGGCTGCCCGGCAGGTAAAGGAGCTGACCCATGGCAGAGGCGCAGATTATGCTTTTGAGTGTACGGCTGTGCCTCAACTCGGGGCTGCTCCTCTGGCTATGGTAAGAAACGCAGGCATGGCTGTACAGGTAAGTGGTATAGAGCAGGAAATCACATTTGATATGAACCTCTTCGAATGGGATAAAATCTATATCAATCCGCTGTATGGAAAATGCCGTCCACAAATTGACTTTCCTAAAATCGTGGATATGTATGAAAGTGGTCATCTTTTGCTGGAAGAGATGATTACCCGCACCTATCCGTTGAATGATCTGGGAAAAGCCATCGACGATATGCTGCAAGGCAGGAATGCCAAAGGAGTCATTGTTTTTGAATAAAAGCGCTATGATATCTAAATTCAGAACAGTAAATATATCCGACCCCAGATTTGAGGTGGATCATTTACGTTTTATAACCGTAAAAACATCCCACCTGAAGGGAAGGGGGGATATCTGTGTTTTTGTGCCGCCTGATCTACAGGCTGGGCAGGAGGTACCTGTCATCATTCTTCTTCACGGTGTTTATTGCAGTGCCTGGAGCTGGGCTTATAGCACAGGAGTGCATTTACAGGCTATGGACATGATACAGCGCGGGGAAATACCTCCTGTGATCATTGCGATGCCCTCTGACGGGCTTTGGGGAGACGGTTCTGCTTACCTGCCCCACAACGGATATAATTTTGAAAAATGGATCGCAGAAGATGTAGTGGAAGTATTGGCAGAGAAAATTACCGGTGCAGGAAAAGATTCTCCTCTTTTCATTGCCGGCTTATCCATGGGCGGATTTGGCGCTTTAAGAATCGGGGCCAAGTACGGGCAGCAGTTCAGAGGTATCTCCGCACACTCCGCCATTACCAGTCTGGAGCAAATGAAGTTATTCGTTGAGGAAGACCTGGATAACTATTCCCAAGAGGATCAAATGGATGAACATGTGTTGGGCACTTTTCACCAATACCGGGGAAATTTGCCCCCTGTCCGTTTTGATTGCGGAACTTCCGATCTGCTTATTGAATATAACCGCACCCTTCACCGGCAAATGCAGCAGCAGGACATTCCTCATGAGTATGAAGAATATCCCGGGGGGCATCAGTGGTCTTATTGGGAAAAGCATATCAGCAAGTCATTGCGGTTTTTTAATAAACAGCTTAACTCCTGACTCTTGCCATCGAGTATAAACCAACATATAAATGGAAACAAAAGAATTGACCAGACGCTCTGATCTTACCAGAAGTCTTTTTAAAATAGGAGGATAATGATGAATCAAACCAAATTGATTATCAGTAATAGCTGAAATATGAGCTGACTTTTGGAAGGGGATTTATTCCATATCCTTAAAAAAATCCTCCAAATCCAAGTTGAAACCGTGAATTACATTTGAACCAACATTATCCCCTGAAGTAAATAATCGCGAAGGAATGAAACCACTATTTTTAAGGCTATAAATCAATAAGGTCTGCTCGTTGGGATGAATAATCCAGTATTCCCTTACGCCGTATTCCTGGTACACCTCATACTTGTTTTTGAGTTCTTTTTTGTTGTTTCCTGGAGATAGTATCTCCACTATAAGATCCGGCGCTCCTATACACCCTGCGTCATCCAACTTTTTTTTATCACAAATCACGCAGATATCAGGCTGAACGACCGTGTAAACATCCTCATTTTTTGTGGATGTTGTAGGAAGGCGAACATCAAAGGGAGCGATATAGACTTCGCATGGCTTTTCCTTCAAGAAGCCGTACAACCGATAGGATAATTTTGTGGCTACTTTCTGATGGATGCGGCTTGGTGCAGCTGTCATCTTAAAAAGTCGGCCTTTTATGATTTCCACCATCTCATCTATTTGCCAAGTAAGGTAATCCGCATAGGAATATTTACCACTGTAGGATGTGCTTGGCTCTTTCACTATTTCTTTGTTCTCCTCAGATTTCATATAATAAATATACAATAAAATGACATGGAGGAAAAATGATTAAGCTAAAAAGACATCTATAAGACTTAATTGTTGATTCATAAAAAACCTTACCTACTCGATAAATATATTCCAGCAAGTCCTGATTTTGAATTGAAAAAGATTATCTTAATAGATTGATCAATATTTCTTAATTATGATAATACCCAAACACCATGAAATAGCCATAAGGAAGTGTCGTACACACCGAGGATGAATATTTTGGAAAACCCAAACTTCAAACCTTTGAAAACGACTGGCTATTCCCCCGATAAAAGCCGGGGCAGGCTATCCCGATGGCTTGGGACAAATCATGACCAACAAAACAAATTATATACCTATGAAAGCAATTCTTCATGTAGAATCGATCTTTTTTTGCCTTCTGTTTTTCGGCTTGGTAGCAGGAAGCCCTGCCCAAAGTACAAAGGATCAAAAGACACTGGATGAACGTGTGCAAAAGTTTCTGAAAGAAAACCGGCAGAAGTGGAATAATCTAAATGTGCCCTATGAAGATGGCCAGATATTGCATAACCTCATTGTAAAGGACAATTACCAATCCGCATTGGAAATCGGCACTTCCACGGGCCATTCCACCATCTGGATAGCATGGGCACTCAGTAAAACCGGCGGCAAATTGACCACCATAGAAATTGATGAAAAAAGGCAAAAGGAAGCCATGGAAAATTTGAAAGCCCTGGGTTTGTCTGAGTTTGTGGACTTTAGGCTGGGGGATGCCCATCAGCTTGTCAAAGAACTGGAAGGACCTTTCGATTTTGTTTTTTCGGACGCGGACAAAGACTGGTACGTACAGTATTTCAAAGATATGGATCCTAAACTTAAAAAAGGGGGATGCTTTACGGCCCATAATGTACTTCAAAATATGAGTGGAATTAGTGAGTACATGGACTTTATTAAAAACCGGCCGGATTATGAAACTACTGTGGACAGGTCAAGCAGCTCAGGTATTGCCATTAGTTATAAAAAGTAAGTTCCAGAACATACTCATCAATATATGTTTATGTTTTTCCCTCTAGTTCGTAAGGCTAATTCTACAGTTACCATTTTCTTCTTCTTTTTAATATAGCTAGATTTAATTTCTGTTATCTTAAAAACCACCTTTGACCATTATATCAATGACGTTAATTCTTTCAATTATTTTGCATAAAAAATGTTTAGCCGTCTTGTTGTTTGGCTTATTGATCCTCGTAACGACAGATAATTTGCTGGCACAAGTGATGGATTTTGAATTGTATAATCCTGAATCCACCTTGGTAGTCCCAGAACACCCAATAAAAAAAGCAAAATTTCCATTTATCGATATTCATAGCCACCAACGGAACGTCAGCGAGGAAACCGTCAACAGGCTGGTTCGGGAAATGGATGAAATCAATATGGGGGTGATGGTAAATCTCAGTGGAAGGGGGTCCTCCAGGTCATCTGATGATAGCGGACAGGAATATATGAATTCCATGATCAGCCTGTTCGATGAGGTTGCTCCAGGGAGATTTATTGTCTTTACCAATCTTTCTTTCAGGGATTTTGGTGCTGCTGAATGGGTTGAAAATGCTGTAAAGGATTTGGAAGTTGATGTAAAAAATGGGGCTAACGGACTTAAAATTTATAAGAGCTTGGGCTTATCAATTAAAGATATCCATGGGAAAAGGGTGCCGGTTGATCATCCTGATCTGGATCCTGTCTGGAGAAAATGTGGGGAATTGGGTATCCCTGTCCTCATCCACGCTGCCGACCCGGCCCAATTTTGGGAGCCTATGGATGTCAGTAATGAGCGTTGGCTGGAATTGAAAACCCATCCAAACCGAAAAAGGGAAGCCGATGATCCTGCGTCTTTTGCCCAGATTATAGCCGAGCAGCATAACGTGTTCAGAAAGAACCCCGGCACCACATTTATCAATGCCCATATGGGTTGGATGGCAAATAACCTGGATGAGGCAGAGGCGCACTTAGAGGAATTCCCTCATGTGTATTTTGGAATTGGAGCAGTGATAGCGGAATTCGGAAGACAGCCAAGAAGAGCAAAGGCCTTTTTTACCAAATACCAGGACAGGATTCTTTTTGGCAAGGATGCCTATAACAAAGAGGAGTTTTACACTTATTTCAGGGTGTTGGAATCTGAGGATGAATATTTTCCTTATTACAAGAAGTACCATGCTTTTTGGAGCATGTATGGTTTGGGTCTGTCAGACGAGGTTCTGAAGAAAGTCTATTACAAAAATGCCCTTAACATCATTCCCAATATCGACAAGAGCAGGTTTCCGGATTGATTTCAGGTTCCTGATTTTCCAAAATCCAGCTGATCAATCTTCCCATCTTTTATATTTCCTGTATCTCTTATTTTTTCTCTGAAAAGATGCTTTTTATTTTATTCCAGGTCAATGCATACTTTTCAGTTCCCCTATCGCTTAAAAGGTAGCCTATAGGTTTTAAAAAGCTAATGTTTTCGCAAAATATTTTAATCACGGCCATTAAAGGCACAATTAATAACATACCTGCAACTCCCCAAACCATACTTCCAAAAATAAGGCTTAAGATGGTTGCAAACGGATTGAGATTTACATATCCACCTGTAATATTTGGTGTAAGGATATTGTTTTCCACAAACTGTATAATGACAAAATATATAAGCACCCCTACGGCATAATTAGAGCTTTCCATAGCTAAAAAGGCATATAGTAAAGGAAAAGCAGCGCCAATCAATGTCCCAAAATAAGGAATGAAGTTAAAAAGAGCGGCCGTCACTCCAAAAAAGACAGGATAATCCAGCCCTATTATACTTAGAGTTATGGAGTGAACAATAGATAAAATGATAACCACAATAACTACACCTGTCATATATTTTTTAGTGACAAGGTTTATTTCAGACAGCATATATTTAGCCTTCCCTTCTCTTTCTCCCGGGACCATCTGAATGATAAAATCATGAAATTTATTTCTATAAAAAAGAAAACAAAATATAAAAACAGGCATTAAGCCGATCCTTACAATTGTGCTTGTGGTAGCGCTGAAAACTGATTGGATTTCGTCGGAGGATTCAAATAAATTTGTTGTAAGATTCTCTTCCCAATTTCTAAAACGTTCTGTGGAAATTCCCATGGCCGAGGATAACTGATCTCTCATGTTTTCCCAATTTTTGGAAGCCTGCTCTTTTATTTGTGGAAGATCTTCAGCAAAAACAGAAAACTGGTTTGAAAAAAAATTTACAGCCAGGACAATAACAAAAACTGCAATTATGATGGCAATTAAATTTGCCGGAATTCGTGGAAATTTATGATTTTCCAAAAAATTTACGATAGGGTAAAGCAAATAAGATAGAAGCACACCAAGCAAGAGGGGAACAATGAAGTCTCTTGACTCAATTAAACCAAAAATAAGTAAAATAAAGAAGAGAAGGACAAAAGTCATTTTCTTTAAAAATTCAAACCGATTTTTCATTTTCCAAACAATTTACAGTCTCTCTTTACGGCGTTTATAACCGTTTTTTTGTGTTTTTTGTTCCGGTATTAGAGGAAGCAAACAAAAATCACCTGTTGGCAAAAAAAGAAAAATTCCAGGAAAACAGCTGATCAACTTTGTTATGATGCCGAAAAGAAGATCTTCGATAAAGAACCCTTCACAGGCTTTCCCCTAAAGCCATGTAGGCCGGGCAAGTCAACTTACTCCTGCAATAACTTGAAGCGGTGATGGTTTCAATTGCATCTTGTGTGAGTCCAAAAGATTGGTTTTGACTTTCCATCTTATTCCTCCCGGAATTTTAACTGTAGCCCATGTAGGAAATTCCGCAAAATCTGATCCATGCACGGACGGTATTGGGGCTGCTCCGGTTTCCGAAAAAAGGCAGTTAACTCATGTTTACTGATGTGCCTGTCCACGCTTTCAAGGATCTCCAGGATATCCTCGTTTCTTAGATTCAATGCGATTTTCAACTTTCTGAAAATGATGTTATTGTCCAATCTTTTCTCAGGAATCGGCTGCTCTCCTTCTTTTTTGCCTCGCTTATAGTTGATCAATCCATTGAGGAAAATGGCCAAATTCAGGTCATTCATAGCCTTAAATTCGGGATCGTCCTCTTTTTTTAGCCAATCGCTTACCTCGGCCCGGGTAACGGAAAGATCGGCCAAACCAAATATTTCAATCATGGTCGAATCGCTGAAATCGAAGGTGTACCGTATGCTGCGGATGATGTCATTATTACTCATATTGGATTTAATTTCTATTATCTTTAAAAAACCACCTTTGACCATTATATCAATGACGTTGATCCTTTCAATCAGTTTACTTAAAAAGCACCTGGAGCCTTGTATTATTTATTGCTCCATCGTTCACCACATTGCAAAACTACATAGGATTGTCCGATAGCCTCAGATGCTGTTATGAATTCCCCCGGGTCGGCAGTATTAAAGGTAAACATATCATAATGACAGGGAATAACTATACCGGTGCCTATATCCCGTCCAAGAGCAGCTGCTTCCTTGGCATTTAAATTTCCCGCTACTTTTCTTTTACTATCCTTCCCGTTTATTGGGAGAATGGCAACATCCACAGAAAAATTTGATAGAATTTCTGCTATGTTATCATAAAGGATGGTATCACCACTATGATAAAGAGTATGGGGGCCAAACTGGATTACATAGCCAAGAAATTTGCATTTGTTGTTTTCATCTCTTTCTACCGTCTCATGGGCGGCCGGTACTGCAGTAAAATGAAAACCTTTAACGGTTATTTGCTCCCCGTCATTTAATCCTATTGGAAAATTTTTATCCGTTTCAATTCTATTGACAACAAATTCCCGGTTGGCTTCCGGTATGATAAATTCAATTTCGGGGTTCATCCTGATTATTGGCTTTAATGTGTCACCATCAAGATGGTCGGTATGGTTGTGGCTGGATGTTACCACATCAATAAAATCCAATCGTTCGGGATTGATGACCAGTTCCGTCATACGGATATGAGGTTTATCAGTACCTTCGTATTTTTTTGTCAGGGAATCTGATAAATAAGGATCAATTAATAAATGCTTCCCCTGCCATTTTATCAGAAAACCGCTTTGTCCCAGCCACCAAAGGTGGAACACATCCTCTGCTGATGGAGCGCTATGAATATCTTTTAATAAAAGTTCGTCCTTTTGTTTGGGTTTTATTAGTGGATCCTTCATAGTTAAATTATAATTGTTCCCTTACCTTTTGTGCTCCCAGGACCATATTGGTCAATTTTTTCCGGGAGGCCCACCTTGCTGTCTGGCTAAGGCCACAATCAGGGGCGACTGAAAGTTTGTCTGCCGGTATATGTTTTAAACAAAGTTTTATTCTTGCTACAATATCTTCTACAGTTTCTATATAATAACTTTTGACATCTACCACACCTACCGCGACATCCATTTTTTCAGCGAACCTTGAAATCAATTCCACTTCAACAAATTCTCTGTTGGCCATTTCAACATGTATTTCATCTACTTTAAAATCCAGAAAATCCGGTAACATCGGGGCTATTTTCCTGTAGCCAACCGCATGGCCTTTGTAATTTCCAAAACAGAGGTGGGTGGACAACCGGCACTTTCCTACAATAGGTTCAACCGTCCGATTAAATATGTCCACAAATCTTTTGGTATTCTCTTTGTAAGCATAGCAGCTCATGGAAGGTTCATCAACGGTTATTTCCGTGCATCCTGCGGCTACCAGATCCTCCAGTTCTTGACGTACAAAAGGCAATAAAGCCTCTGTAATGGCAAATCTGTCGGCATACTGGTCATTGGGAACAAGCCTTCCACTCAAAGTGTATGGTCCCGGGATACTGGCTTTTAATACCGGCCCCTCGGGTGCAAGCCGTTTTAGCCGATTGAATTCCTCGACTGCGCCCAGGCCTTTTGGGGCGGAGAGTTCACCAGTAATGTAATTCTTTCCCCGCTGATCATGGGCAGGTGGTCCCCATTTCCTTAGTTCTTCTTTGTTTTCTGCTATGCCATTAATAAACCCATAAAATGAAAGGTTAAAATCAAAACGGGTCTGTTCACCATCTGTAATAACATCCAGTCCGGCTGCCACCTGGTCATTGATGGCGACAGTTACTGCATCTTCAATAATTTCTTCAACATCGATTTTTCCAAACTGATCCAGGTTTTGTGAAGCAAACAACAACCATCCTGGAAATGGATAGCTTCCTATTGCGGTTGTCCTGATAGGTCTTTCATTCATA
>JBBDSC010000089.1:15429-17460 GCA_040905145.1 Anditalea sp. | reverse complement strand
TAAAAATATTTGGAAGGTTTATAGGATTAATTATAAAATAAAATTTAATGCCCGGAAGCTTTTTCAAATAAACATTATTAATTCTAAAAAATTAAAGTTTTGCCTGTTCTTTTTCAACTGCGAATCAGGAGCAGCAATGTGAATGGGGAAATAATAATCCCACACCTTTGTGAAGTGATTGCCTTACCTGTAAATATTTCATGGTATTATTAACCTATAAACTCCATAAACCGGGTTAAAAGCCATTGAATTTCTTTTGGGGAAGATGAAATAACAATCCATTTTTCTGCTTTTTTATTTGTGCAGGAAAATGATCAAGAGGAGCAGGCAAAGGTGATATTTTCTTTAGCTCCCGTCTATTGATTTTAACAGGCCCGCCAAGTCCAGTGGCCTGGTGTACATGTCCAGCGTTCCATCTTCTTTAACCGGCCATCTTTCTTTTGGCCTGTCCCAATAGAGCTCAACCCCATTGCCATCCGGGTCATTAAGATACAAAGCTTCTGACACGCCATGATCTGATGCGCCAGACAAGGGATATTTTGCCTTGCGCAACCTTTCGAAAATTATAGCCAGGTCTTTTCTGCTTGGATAAACAATGGCCGTATGATATAAACCCACGCCATTTCTGGATGCTGGAGGAGCACTCTTACTATGCCAGGTGTTTAACCCGATATGATGATGGTAGCCGCCCGCCGAGATAAATGCTGCCTGCTCCCCATACATCGTAGTTACTTCAAAGCCCAATAAATCCCGGTAGAATGCAAGGGAACGTTCAAGATCTGCTACTTTAAGGTGCACATGACCTATCCGGGTCTGGGCTGGTATTTTATATGTTTCCATTTTTTTACAGGGTTCTAAGGTTAAATTTTGATAGTGCAAAGGTCGTACAAGAAAAAATAAATCCCGTTCACCTAGGTTAATTAACCGGACGAAAAGAAAATAGTTGGAAATTTATGGGGAAATCAAGCTATCGGGATAAAAATGGATTTTCTTTTCTGTGCTTTTAAATTCCTGGTTTTATGCCCTTTACCTTCCGTGTCTTCCATCAAAAGAACATCCCCGGCTTTAAATTGCCTTTTTTTCCCTAAGGAGGTTTCAATTTCTATTTCCCCATCCAACAAGATGATGTATTGACGTTGGGGAGCATTGTGAAAATCATAATCATAGGCAGGCATTACCTCCCTGAAGATAATCCCTTTTGCGGGAATTAATTCAGATAATAAACCAATCTCTCCTGCGTCCTTCAATGGAACAGCAATATCTTCAAAATGGCTGTTGCCTTGAAGGTCATGGTATATTCTTGTTACCGTAAACATTGTTCTTTAATTGGAATTTATTCTTTAAATTGATTTAGAAGTTAATTTTGTTATTCTTCCAAAGCCTTTCTGTCCCAATTGGCTAAAGCCACTCCCGTATCATAAGTACTCTCCAGGAATTCCCGCAAGGTTTTAGCTGGATCTTCGGCTTGTTGTACAATCCTATAGGGCAAGATAAATTCTCTTAAGGCCTCATGATAATAAGCTTCTTTTGGCTGCACATTGGCGTTTTTATATCCATCAGGCTCCGGGTATAGATAACAGTAGAATGCGGGTTCGGGCAATGCTTTACTTCCGGGCCAAAACCCGCAACTGATCACCTCATGGGAATAGGCCTCTTCGGCCACCCAATCAGGCAAATTGGGTATACCGCCAGGATGTTTGGGCGCCCTGCGACCTGAAAACGGGAGACAGCCAAATCAAAACTGCCCCAAAAAAAGTGAACAGGGCTACACTTTCCCTTAAACCCACATCGAAACTGTATAAAAATATCCTGCATATAAAGCAAAGCTTGATGAAAGGCTCTTACATGAGCTTCATCATAAGTTGCATGTAAAGTGTCTTCTCTGTCTCAAAGGGAATAGGATTTTCAAGTTCTACCGGAACAGGCTTGATCTTTACATAAATTTGTAAGTCTTTCAGAACCTCAAAGACCTTCCGGTAAAAGTCCGCAACCGAAATTCCATGCAGGTCAAAGGTACGAAGTTCTCCCTGG
>JBBDSC010000089.1:0-15329 GCA_040905145.1 Anditalea sp. | reverse complement strand
GCCTTTTGATATTTGTTTTTTCTTCTGGCTTGTCCAGGTTGGGTATTGCTGGTTCATCCTTTTAAGATAATTAAATCTGAGCAGCTAATTTATCTTTCCCCGGATAAAATTATAATTAATGGTTGAACACCAGTCGGTTGGCCATCTGGATTTCCCCCGGTGAAATGCTGTGTGGCCTGTTGTCATAAACCTTTACGGTGACTGTGGCATTCATCTTTTCCATCAATTTCGAGGTCTCATTGACCCTTTCTACCGGTACGTGGGCATCGGGATTACCTGTACCAATAAAAACAGGTGTACCCGCAAAATCTCCCTGATAATTTTCAGCAGATACTTTATCGCCAATAAGTCCGCCGGTAAAGAGAACTATCCCGCCAAACCCGGCTGCGTTCCGGGTGACAAACTCTGCAGCGAGGCAGGCTCCCTGAGAAAATCCGCCGAAATAAGTATTTTCTAAAGCGATGCCTTTGCTTTTTATCTCTTCCAGTAAATCACCTAAGATCTCCAGGGCAGAGGAAAGCCAGGGTTCATTTTGGGCAGGTTTAGCCAAGAATGAATGTGGATACCAGGTGTTGTTAGTGGCTTGTGGTGCAAAGAGCGCAAAATCATCTACGTGAAGATGATTTGCCAGGGAAAGTATGTCCCGGGCATTTCCGCCACGGCCATGCAGCATGATCAGTAGTTTTTTTGCTTCTGATATGTCTTTTCCTGACGTTATTATATTTCGAGTATGCATTTATCTTCTATTTTTAATTATCAGAAAAAAGAGTTCAGGAAATTTTTATTTCCCACACTCTCAACTTCTTATTGCTTCAATTGTGGCAGTGCCTTCTCTATCTGAGCCCTTGCGCCTTCATACCGATCAGGCAGCTGCAGGCTTGTTCCAAGCTCTTCGACAGTTTCATCTGTGGCAAACCCCGGATTATCTGTAGCGATCTCAAAAAGGACCCCTCCCGGCTCCCGGAAGTAGAGCGAAAAGAAGTAATCCCGGTTTATTTTCTCAGTGATCTGCAGTCCTTTTTGCAATACTTTTTCCCTGAAGCCCATAAGCGTCTCTTCGTCTTTCACCCTGAAGGCCACGTGGTGGTTCGTTCCCCCGGCGTTGATCCCACTAGGGGCGTTCGATAATTCCAATAAATCGACTATTGCAGCATTTTCAACAGCATCGGTTTGATATCTGTGCAAATTACCTTCCGCTTTCACCGGTTTGTAGCCAAAAACCTCGGTTAAAATTTTAGCTGTGGCTTTGATGTTATTCAGGGTAAGGGTAACTGTATGAAAGCCTTTAAGAGCCGTATCAGCCTTTATTTCCGGGGTTTCCCAGCCCCTTCTGTTATCTGTATGTTTTGTTTCAATTAAGCTGAGATTTAATCCGTCAGGATCTTGAAATGGAAGTTTTTTCTCTCCAAATTTTTCAGCGATCTGGTAATGAGTAACCCCTAGTTTTTCAAAACGGTTTTTCCAGAATTCCAAACTTCCTTCAGGTACGGAATAACCGATTTCGGTGGCCATACCTGCACCGTTTTTCCCCTGTTTTACCCTTGGCCAAGGAAAAAACGTGAGGATGCTCCCCGGACTGCCCACCTCGTCGCCAAAGTAGAAATGGTAGGTATGAGAATCGTCAAAATTCACTGTTTTCTTGACCATGCGCAACCCCAGGGAATTGGTGTAGAAATCATAGTTCCCCTGTGCATCCCCTGCAATGGCCGTGATGTGGTGCAGACCTAAAATTTTATTTTCCAATCTTTTCATACTAATTTTATTTTATAATTCAATGCCGTTTAGTTAAGCTGTCGGTGGAAACCGACAGCGGCGTTGCCCCGTCCCCACCGGCCCTCAGAGTACCTTAACCAAACGGCATTATTTTAATCTATAATTATTGCTTTACAAATTGTACTTCGGCATTTATCCTCACTTCATCACTTACCATTACGCCACCTGCTTCCAAAGCCGCATTCCAGTTTAATCCCCATTCCTTGCGGTTGATTTTTCCGCTAATTGAAAAACCTGCTTTTTCATTTCCATAAGGGTCTTTTACAACTCCACCGAATTCAACATCCAGGCCAATCTCCTTGGTTACCCCTTTCATGGTGAGCAGCCCCTTGAGTTGATAATTCTCTTCGTCAAGCTTATTAAACGCAGTTCCTTCAAAAGTGATTTCCTTGTGGTTTTCCACATCAAAAAAATCAGCACTTTTCAGGTGTGCGTCCCTATCTTTGTTGTTCGTGTAGATTGAACCGGCATCTATGATAGCGGAAGCTTTTGCATGCTTGAAATCTGTTCCGGCACTTTCAATGGATGTCTTGAAATTTTGGAATTCACCTTTTACATTGGTAATCATCAGGTGCTTAACTTTAAAGGTTAATTCGCTGTGTGCAGCGTCTATAACCCATTTTGTTTTTTCTACTGTTGTGATCATTGTATTAAGTTTTAATTGTTAAATTTTACATTACAAAGATCGGACAGCGAAAAATGAATTCCGTTCACCTATGTTAATAAAGGAAAAAAAGATAAATCCGCAGTAAAAAACTATTGGAGCTTCTTTCTTATCCGGCTTAACGACTGCGGTTTGATGCCCAGGTAGGA
Source organism: Anditalea sp. (assembly GCA_040905145.1). Lineage (GTDB taxonomy): Bacteria > Bacteroidota > Bacteroidia > Cytophagales > Cyclobacteriaceae > DATGMS01. The sequence continues at coordinate 12,743 of JBBDSC010000089.1, read as the reverse complement.
GGCGATGAGGTACTGTGGAATTCGCTGTAGGAAGTGGGGGTACAAGGTTGAAAATTCCCGGTAGCGGTGATCAGCATCCTCACTGTTTGTTTTTGCAATGCGGTAATGCAGCGTGGCCAGGGTGTTCTGGAGTAAAAGGCGAAAGAACCTGTCAAACAAGGGGTGGGTATTGCAGAGCAAATTAAGGTTTTGTTTGTTTAGAAGCAGTGCTTTGGTCGGCTCCAGTGTTTCTATATTGAAAACGGCAGGTTTATCGGAAAAATAACTGGAGGCATCAGTGATCCAGTAATTTTCTACAGCAAACTGAACCGCATTTTTATCCCCCTTTTCATTCACATAGTAAGAATAGCAGGAACCTTGTTCAATGAAATATTGATATTTACAGGATTTTCCTGCTTCAGCCAAGAACTGTTTTTTGTCGAATGATTTTTCAAAGGCCAATTCCCTGAACTGCGTAAACATTTCATCCGGGATTTTTTCCTTCAAGGTTTTTTCAATGTTGTTCCTGATCAATTTTTTCCATCTTTATATCCTTATTTTATTCTGTTTGTATAGTTGATTTATAAAAAACCTTACCTATCCGATTTATATGTTCCAATAAATCCTGATTCTTAATTTGATGTAGAATAGAAATGTCGAATAAGTAGGGCAGGAGCAGCTCATCCAGATCATCCTCCAATTTCAATACATCATTAATGTTTAAATTTCCCCCTTTTAATACCAAATCTATATCAGAACCTTTCCGGTAATTCCCCTTGGCCCTGGAGCCATAGATGATGGCCTTTTCAATATTTTGGTTTTTGGCCAGACAACTGGTAATGGAATCAATTGTATCTTCAGGGAGTCCAAACTTCATTTTTAAATGGGTTATTCATTAAACAAACTACCTGATTCCCCAGACCTAAGACTTTCCATTTTTGCCTGGAACTTCTTGAATAGTTGGAGGTAAGAATGGATAATCTCAGAGGAAATTTCATTGGCGGTTTCTTCATTGTAAGTGTGAGAAGTTTTATTTCTGCTTTTGACCGTGTTCATCCAAACTTTCCCATCGTCAATAAGGCCGGTATTGAAAGCAGCTCTGATAGCATCTCTGGACCCGGTAATTTGATCCTGGCCTTGGTAAAAAAAGTAGTCTTTCATCACATTCCAAGCCAATTCATGTGTAAATTCAAATGCCTGAATAAGCCCCTGTCTTTCCAAATCGGATAAGGCTCTTTCCCTGGCCAACTGAACAGCCAACTCAAGTTGGGAGAGTGCCCTGTTAAAATTGGAAAGCCGCTGCATCCACCTGATATCCTCTTTGTCCATATTCTAAAGGTACAACATCCAAATTTGTTTTTTATTTCAAACGGGATAAATAGGCAACAAAAATCCCGGACCTCACTATAAAATGATCCAAGCCTTCTTTGTCCCTTAACTTCTGACGAATATCCCCAACACCTCCAGGAGCTGCGGCTGGTCGTACAGGGCGACTTTGGTGATGGTATCAAAGTCGTCCATCCATTCTTTCAGCTCCATCAGGGCCCTGTTTTTGTGTTGGGTGGCCTCCTGCCATTCCCCTGATTCCTTACTGAAGCTGGCCCGTGCAGTGGGTAGCTCCTGTTGTTTCGAGAGGCAATCCGCCACTGCTTCCGGCGTGATTTTGAGCGGGTTTAATTTTTCCTGCAGGTCCGGGTTGTTTTGGATGCTTTGGTAAAACCGCCTGGATTGGTCAAGAAACTCGTTGTACTGGAGGGGAAATGTGGTGGTCAGACCCAGTCTGAGCTGGACATCCGGTTGCCTTTTGAAAAAGATCCGGACCAGGTCGCGGTGTCTTTTAAAAACCGCCTGTATTTTTTCGAAGGTGTCCCGGTAGGCGGCCGAGAAAAGGCGGGATTCTATGCCTTCCTGTGCATGACGGTCCTTCATGTTCAAGGCCTGGTGATAGAGGCTTCATCCTTCCAGGAGTTGGTTTTCATCCATTCCATAATCAGCCAACAAAGCTCTGATTTCGGCATGGGATTCCGCATTGGCCAATGCAGTCCGGGCGCGTTCCAAAAATTTCGATTCAGAGGAAAACAATCTACTCATATCGATGAAATTTAACGGTGGAACAATGTATTAAATTTAATCTATTTCAAAATTTAATTACTATAACCGAAGAAAAAAAGTAAAGAAAATTATAACATATCCCTTTCAGACCGATAAAATCCACCATCCTGGAGTTAAAATGCCTTTCCGAGAAAATAAATGCACGGGTGGATCATAAGGGCCGGAAACCCGAAAAGGCTCACGGCCACCTACAAACGGAACGGAACAGTATCCCTGATTGCTGCACTGGCGGTGCACCAGGGTGAGGTCACAGCAGATACAATTGATAAAAACAACCACGAAAACTTCCTAAAATTCCTCAAAAAAATATACCGAAAATATCCTAAAAAGCACCTCCACATCATTGCGGACAACCTGAATGTACATAAGCACCATAAAGTAAAAGAATGGGTGTCATCTAAAAAACGGATGACAATGCACTTTACGCCCACCTATTCTTCCTGGCTGAACCAAATAGAAATCTGGTTTAACATCCTTAGCAAAGACGTGCTTAAGGGTGGGGTTTGGCATTCAAAGCAACAGCTCATCGACCAGCTGTTGGAGTATGTCAAAACTTATAACGAAACCAGGGCCAAGCCTTTTAAATGGACCTACAGCCCAAATAGTTCGTTTTTTAATAAATCTTCATACTAGTTGGGCGATAAAATGACCTGGAAGTTTAGGTTTACGGTTTTGGGGATTACAAATCCCCTATATCTAGATTCGGAATTGCAAATTCCGAATAGCGGGGTAAAAAAGGCTAGTCCCGCATTTAAATGAAGGGGGTTATTGGATTTGTAGATATACCAAAGAAACATTAGAGTTTATCAACTTATTTCTTCTCAATCTGTTAAAACTGCATATCTTAGGGTTTCGAAAACAAAAATAATTATACGTGGCAGCTCAAACTTTGGGGCTTGAATTAGAAGAGCTAAAGAAATACCTGAAAAGTGATCTAAACGAGGATTCCAAACGTCAACTTTTATTTCCACTGTTTAGAAAACTCTTTAAGGAGAATTTCAAAGCAGAATCAGCCGCAAAAGGGGCTGATATTTACATCGAAGGACAATTATTGGTTGAATGTAAATCCGGCTTTTCTGATTGGTTAACGGGGTTTTATTAGGCATTTCATTACCAAAAGCGATTTGGTCTTGCTTACAACACTGTCATGGTGATTGCTAAAGGATTTGTAGGGATTTGGAAAACCAATAAAATCCCTGAATTTGCCACCGTACTTATTAATACCGCAAATGCCAACGTTTCTCCCAATCAAATGGGGAAAGAAAATGCCCGAAAAACTCAAAGAATAAATTCCAGTCTGATCAAAGACGCTGCAATTTATTGGCTCGATCCCAAATCATTGGAAGGTGATATTTTTGGTGGGGCAAAGAATTTGATCACAGAAACTTTTGAGATTCTAAAAATTCTCAAAAATCTGGATTCAAGCAGAATTCAGGTAAATACACACAACTTCATCCAATCCATCGAATTGATGAAGGTATTTTTTGACCATCCTATAGAGGCTGTTCATGCCTTTTATACCATTGTGAACTTTTGGGACGTCACAGCCACAGTAGCTGAGAACGATTATTCGGATGAGGTAAGAATTATCGGCTTTAGGGGCCATAAAATGAGTGATCCCGTCTTGGTCCAAAAAAAATACCGTAAACCATTCAAGATCTTTATTGAAAACCACTACGTGTTTACAAACGAAGGGTCCGGACTTACCGCAGATTATTATTTTTCCCGGTTTGATGAAGTTCTCGCTGTATTAGATCCTGAATATGCGAAACAACATGGGATCTTCTTTACAGATAGGAACCTCGGCAAATTCGCTATGTGGTTTGTGGCCAATCATTTTCAGACCGACCTTAGCAATGATTATATTGTGTTTGATCCCGCCGGGGGATCGGGTAACCTGGTGACAAGCTGGAGGGGGAGCCTAAAACATAAAATCGTTTCTGAACTGCAGCCTGATCTGCTTCGCACCATCGAAAAGCGGATGAAGATTGATCCCTACCATATGGATACAGGATTTACGATTATTCCCAAGACCTCTGACAATAAGGGATTGAACTTCCTGGACATTTCAGGTCAGGAATATTTAGAAAGGTTGGAAAAAGAATTAAAGTTAAAACAACTGTCCCTGGATCGGCCTCTGGCTTTTCTGTTGAACCCTCCCTACAAAAACACGGATGAAAAATCTGAAAACAGGAAAGCCAAAGATGCCGAGTATAAGATTCATTCTTCTATCATAGAATTGACGGGTAAAGATGCGGGAAAGGAAAGATACCTGGCATTTTTGGGTCAAATCCTGATTATGTCTGAAGCTCAATATGAGAAAGATTCCGATCAATCCGCTTTGGTATTAATTTTCACGCCTACCTCCTGGCTTATACCCCGTCCTTCCTATGTTTCTTTCCGTGAAAGATGGGATCAGCATTTTGCTTATGAAGCGGGATTTATAGTAACCAGCAATGAGTTTTTCAAGCTGGATGGAAAGTGGCCTTTGGCTTTTACGATATGGAAATATCATCCGGATCCCCAACGGAAAAATGAAGTGGCTTTACTGGATTTGACTGCGCTGAAAAAGGTTGATTTGAATTTAAACTGGCAACTTGGACTTTCTGAAATTAAGACAAGTATTTTAGATTTATTTCTGGGAAAAAGCAAAATAAACTTATCTATAAATAGAAAAAGCATAAGAGATGCATTACCGTCCATTCCTCGAGATGGTATTAGTGTAAGGCAACCGAGATATAATAGCTATAGGAATGTAACAGTCGACGAAAGAGGTAAACTTTTTATCAGTGGTTTTGCTAGTGGAGACAAAAGGCACAAATCTTTAGCTGTGCCGTATGGTTACAATAATGGGGAGTTTGTTGGCTTTATGGATGATCTATCATTAATAAGATTAAGACAAGACACCTGTAACAGAATGTCGCAAAATCATCTATCAGTTTGGTTCCGATTAGATCATGATTTTAAAAGTCTAAATAGAACAAGGGTTCATAATGGCGCACCTGATAAATACGGATATTCAGCTTACGATTTAGGATCTGCTAGAATAACAATGAGTTGGTTCGCAATCACCAAAGCCTTAAATGAATCAGTCTGGGATTATTTACAATCTTGGGGGACAGCCTTGATTACTTTATTCGGCGTTTTCGGAGCTGGCTTTGCATCGGGATGGTATATTACCGACACATTAGGCAAAATCGAACAGAATGAATTAAACCAAAAGCATAATGTTGAACTTTATAAAAAAACAGTTGATTTTGATAACGCAATTAAGGAGCTTAAAACTCAAATAGACATTTTAAAAATTGAAAATGAAAAGCTCAGAAAATAATCACAGGACTACAATGGCTCTGTTGTTAGAAGGGGCTATATTATTAATTTTCATACTTGTATGTGTTGTGAGCTTGTATTACAATTACAAACTTCAGGAACAAGTATATGAACGCGATATTTTAATTGAAAAACTAACAAAACGGGACTCCATACTTAATGAAATTTTTGAAATTAAATATGACTCCGTTGATAATTCCATATCTTATACCTATCAAGTAAGAGACGGGGAGGTGATCAAATACAATCAGCTAGTAGAAGAACTATTTGAGGCTAAAGAATTATTGATTAAAACGAATGTAGTAACCGAAAAGTTGAAAAGTGTACTACTAAATACCAATAAAGATTCCCAGTACTTGGATTCGATCTATGATTCTTTATTAAGTGATTATAATGCTTTGGTGGTGTCGTTTAATAATAATAGTGATATTTATACTGCACATATTAGAGGTCAAGATTCTATTTTAAATGTCCTTCACAATGAATTAGATTCGTTATCTATATATAGATCATTTGCCAATCTGGCAAAGGAAAAATATAATATCTCATTTTCTATCAAATCAGAGGGGGAAGCAAGGTATTTAAGAATAGATAAATCCGCAGTTGATTCAGCTATGATTCTCTTTCCCTACTATAAGGATCGTTTATCATATGATAAAAATAAAAAGCAATGGATTATCACTTTTGATAAGAAATAACTGAGTAAATTCGGAATTGTAATGTTCCAATAACTGGAGTAATAATTATGGCATACAACGAAAGCAAATCAGTGGCCCACATGCAAAATTGGGAAAAAAGGATAAATTTATCTGACCTTAACCTACCTAACCCAATATGTCTGCAACCTGTCCAGTGCCTTAATATCTAATAAGGATTTCTTACTGTTTGCCTGGTTGTTTTTGTTGGTACACATGAGGAAATTCATCGTACATTTACAAAAGTCTAAAAGATGATGTTTAAAAAAATCGTGGGGATGGAGCCGTTGAGTTTGATCCCCTCGTCAAAAAAGGAATTAAAATGCCTTTACGGAAGAAGTTGTCCTATACCGATATATTCCTGCAGGTGCTGATGAAATTGCATCAAGAATCGGGGATGCAGATGTAGTGCTGCTAAGCTACACTTCCACGCTTGGTAGGGAGGCATTGGAAAATGCCCTCATTTGAAATATATCGGGATGTGCTGTTCATTGTATTCGCCTGAATCCGCTAATGATCATATTACAACCAATATTCCTTTTCTGACATTGATCCCAAATAGGAGAAAGGGAACGTTTGCCTACAATTGGTCATGTTATACACATTTAAATCAACAGCCATGTCAACAAGACGTAGAAGCTATCTGGCATAAAGACTTAACCTCCGCATGGCCCAGGGATGGTCACTTTTCTGCAGTATTTGCATACGGATAAATTTTACCTTTGACTGATTCTCCCATCGGATGGCATTATTACCTTTCCCCCCGGTACCATGGGCCACTTCCGACCAATCGATCCCATCTTCTGAAACAGAAACGGTATATTTTTGTGGATACTGCTCCTCACCGGAATCAAACTGTATTTCCGCCAGGACAACCGGCTGCGGAAGTTCGACCTGAAACCACATGCCCGGTTCCTGGGCGGTTTCCGTCTGCCAACCCTTAAAGCTAAAGGCATAGGTTGGGTCCCTGGTGGAACCCACCCCCTGCAGGGCGGTGCTGCTGGCCGTGACCTTCCAGTCATCCTGGGGAAAGAGGATCTTGGGAATTTCCTGGATCAATTCATCATAGGTATAGTTCGATGTCCGATCCTGTGTGTCCTGACGGATTTGGGCCACATATTTCGGGTCTACAAAGCTGCCTTTATTTCCGAATTCGTTGCGTATATAGGAAACAACGGCCGCTATATATTGGTCATCATTGGAATCCATGGCAATCATGACCCCTTCGTATTCTTTGTCTTCAATGGCCCCCGTCAGCCCGTGCAGCAATGTTTTCACGGCATATTCCGGATGTCCCTGGATCCTGGGAGACCCGGAAAAGCCTGGCGCAATAAGCACTCCCCCCGCCCCCCCGGTAGGGGTTCCCAAACCCTTGACTCCGTGACAGGTGGCACAATAGCTGTCGAAAATCGTTTTTCCCTGATTGAAAAGCTCCCTTTCGGCAGGCGAATATTGAGTGGCAGCCAACTGTTTGGCTTCCTCCATTTTCTCCAAAATCTGACCTGCTACCACCTGGACACCCTTTGCTTTATTGGATTTAATGGAGGATTGCAGTAGTTTTTCCACCCCCTCCACCTTTAAAAGATACGCACTTTGAAGGGCCTGAATCACTACACCTGGATCCTTATCCAATGCCAGGTTCCTATAATCTTCCTCCAGGCTTTTCTCTCCATATTTATTAAGGGTTTCACTGGCCCTGAGTGCTTGGATACGGATATTTGGATTGGCATCCTTCATCAGTTTTTTGACCATTCCTGTCTCCAATGCCCTTAGACCTTCCAAGGTCCAGAGGGCATGGATACGGGCCAATTCATTGGTGGAAGTTTCCAGCATCCTGACCAGATCCCCGGCCACGGACTGATCCTGCCTCAGGATCAATAGCTGCTGGGCTTTATCCCGCCACCATCCATTGGGATGTTCCAAATGCAGGACCAATTGGGCCGGGGATTCCTCAAACATCCGGGGTTTTTCGGTATTCCTGGGCATCCCTTCATAAGTAATCCTCCAGATCCTGCCATTTTCCACAATGTCGTCCATTTGATACTGCAGGATTTTGGTCCTCAAATAACTGCCTTCCTGTGTCCAGTTTCCCTCCTGTATGATGCCCCGGTACATATCCACGATATACATGGTGCCATCCGGGGCGGTGGCCATATCCGTGGGCCGGAAAAGGGGATCCGTGGATTGGATAAACTCTGACTCTGATTCAATGTATTTATTCTGTATGTAAGTAAGGCCTTCTTCTTTTTGGGAAGAAACCTGCCGGACAATTCTTCCTACCGGCTCTCCGTAAAAATATTCCCCCACCAGCTCCTTGGGTAGGCGGTCCCCGCGGAACACATCATTGCCGGCAGCACCGGTCACATTGTTGAGGGACCCATCGGGTTTGGTTTCGCGCATCCCGGGTTCAAAATCCGCCAGTTTCACCAAGCTATAAGGCACCCGGAATCCCTCCCGAAACTGTCCCTCCACCTGGAAATTGCCATAGACAATGGGGAACTGGAAATTGGCAGGAACCCCACCGGCACCATCCTGGAACCACACCTGTCCATAGTTGTCCTGAGTCACTCCCCACTGCCCGTACGGGTTGCCGGTGGGTTCCTGGATCACCCCATCCGGGGTCCAACGGATCCTTCGGGAATTGTAGGTACTGTACATCCAATTATCCATGGCCCATGTCAAAAAACTGGTTTGGTGTTCCACATTTCCAGACCGTCCCAGACCAGAAGCAAACAATTCTTTCCTGTCCGCCCTGCCGTCATTATCGGTATCGGTATATTTATACACATTGTCCTCATTGGATTCCATGGACAAAATGGTGTTCGGCCCAAACGGGACCACAAACCGGGGAAAAACCAGACTGTCCAAAAACACGACGCCCTCCTCATAGACACCATCGTTGTCCCTGTCCTCCCACCTGGATATCCGGCTGGTCGGCAGCAGCTCACCAGTGGCCTCTATATCCTGCATATAGCTTCTGAGTTCCAGGACATACATCTTGCCGTTTCCATCAAACTGTATGGCAGCAGGCTCCTTAATATGGGGCTCTGTCAGTACCGGATCGATTTTGTAGCCTGGCTTCAAAATAAAAGTGCCCATTTGTTCAGAGACCGACTTGGGTACCACCGGGGGGCTGGCTGTCAGATCAATTCCTTTCCATCGGGGAGATTCCAGATCTGCCTCTTCGGGTATGGGTATCTTGGGGTAGGGCGGTTCCATTCTTTTGGGATCCAGGCGTTCCACAGGGGAAATATCAAAAGCGGACTTTTGCTCACTGCAGCCCGAAAAAAAACAAATGGAAATGGAGGAAAGCAGAAGGAATTTTAGGGAGGGATGCATCAAATATCGGGTTACTTTTCTTGGCACTATGATTCAATTGATATATTTAAGCTGTATTGGACATGCTGTTTCTCCTGTACAGGATTACCAAAGTATATTATTTTTGTCAAAAAGTGATGATTGGGGGATTAATTTTTTCAGTCATCATATCCCAATGCTATAAAATGGTTTATTGGTTGGATCTCTTTGGTGATTGTCGGGTTGAAGAACTGTTGAACTGTCGAACCGTGAGGTTCGGGATTTATAATCCCGAAGCGGAGATAAATTGTGGAATATTTTCTTATATTGGATTGGAAGAACCACTTCACAGGAAGAGGTTGAAAAGGAATTTAGTATTCGAAAATTGAATATCTTTGTTTTTAAAGCATTTATTTATGGGTTATCAACTGTTGTCCAGTTTCAAATTATTTCTGTTCTTACTCCTGGTTTTCTTTGGCAACTTGCCTGATGCCGTTTCACAAAATAAACCTCTGCCTATGTCTGAAGACATGAATGGGATCAAAGATAAAGAAGTTATGCGGAAAGCATTGTATGAACTGCTGGGGAAGCTTCCTGAAAGGGACAGGCCTATTTCTGTAGAAGTGGTATCCACTGAAGAAAAAGACGGGGTAATTATTGAAAAATTATTGCTCGATATAAATGGGATGGAGTTGGTGCCTGCCTACTTTACCAAACCTAAAAATGCTACCGGAAAACTGCCCGTGGTCCTTTTCAACCATTCCCATTTCGGTCAATATGAAGTAGGGAAGAATGAATTTCTGTGTGGAAGAAAAGAAATGCAATCGCCCCCCTATGCCATTGCTTTGGCGCGTGAAGGATATGCCGGCCTTTGTTTGGATTCCTGGGGATTTGGGGAGAGATCGGGAAGGTCTGAAATAGATATTTTTAAAGAAATGTTGTGGAAGGGGCAGGTTCTTTTTGGCATGATGATATATGACAATCTGCGCGCCCTGGATTATCTGACAAGCCGGGAAGATATTGATAAGGAACGCATAGCCACCATGGGCATGTCAATGGGAAGCACCATGGCCTGGTGGCTTGCAGCTTTGGATGAGCGGATAAAGGTGTGTGTGGATCTGAACTGTTTAACGGATTTTCATACCCTATTGGAGAAAAAAGACCTCGGTCTACATGGAATATATTATTACGTTCCTGATTTATTAAACCATTTTTCTACCTCAAAAATCAACGGTCTTATTTCCCCCCGTCCACATCTGGGTCTTGCAGGGAGGTATGATCCTCTGACACCCATAGAAGGATTGGAAATTATTGATAAAAACCTGAAGGAAATCTATGCAAAAGATGGGGCTCCCGAAGCTTGGAAATTAAAAATTTATGATGTGGGCCACGAGGAAACAGCAGAAATGAGGAAGGACATTTTGCAGTTTTTGAAGGATTGGTTATAAAACGATCCTTTCAATTCTAAACAACTGACTTTTTTTCTGAATGGGCAAAAAATTTCTTCCTTAAATTTTGAAGAAGCCAAATGGTTGCATATATTTGCTACCATTCAGTTGCATAAAAAATTTCAGTTTATGAAAAGAGATCTTTTTCAGGCATTAGCCGATCCCACCCGAAGGGCCATCCTGGTGCTCATAGCCTCACAGGCCATGACGCCCAATGCCTTGGCGGAACATTTTGATACCACCCGGCAGGCAGTTTCCAAACACATTAAAGTTCTTACGGAAAGTCAGTTACTGACTCAGGAAAAGGCCGGCAGGGAGATTTTTTACCATTTTAATCCCCAAAAAATGAAAGAAATCAATAATTGGTTGGACCAATTCAAACAACATTGGGAAAACCGATTTGACCAATTAGATCAAGTATTAATTAACCTCAACTCCAAAAACAATGAAAAGTAGCCTTTTAATGGATTTTTCCGTGGATAAGGAAAACAGCAAAATCTATGTAAAAAGAGAATTTGCAGCTCCCCTGAATAGGGTGTGGGCGGCTTGGACAGAAAGTGAACTTCTTGACCAATGGTGGGCACCAAAGCCTTGGAAAGCGCGTACCAAAAGCATGGATTTTAGAGAGGGGGGATATTGGCTTTATGCCATGGTCGGACCCGATGGAACAGAACATTGGGGTAGGGTAGACTATAAAAGAATTGCCCCTTTGAAGTCCTTTACCGCTCAGGATGTATTTTGTGATGAGGAGGGGAAGACTAATCCCGATCTGCCAAAAGCAAATTGGGAAAATGATTTTCAAGAGGGGGAAAATTCAGTCATTGTAAATATAGAAGTAAAATACAATGATCTTTCCGAACTGGAAAAGGTGCTGGAAATGGGCCTGAAGGAAGGCTTTACAGCTGCTTTGGAAAACCTGGATCAATTATTGACAAACTTGGGCAAATAGGAACCCTCAACTGCTAAGGTAATAGGCAGCTTGGGACTATTATTTAATTGACATTGATACTCCAAGAAATGGGAGGAATTATGGAAGTGGCCCCAAGTGAAATACTACTACAACAATCAAGATTTCCTCACTGAAAAAGAAGGTGGATATTGGCTTTATGCAATGGTAGAACCTAATGGAACAGAATACTGGGGGCGTATGGACTATTCGAAAATTCAACCAATTGACAGTTATGCGGCTTTGGATGGATTTTGCGATGAAAACGGAGAACTCAATCCCCAACTACCTCGTTCGAACTGGGATGTTACTTTTACAGACTTGGGAGATAATGCTATGGTTCAAACCATTGTAACCTATAATTCCCTTGCCGATTTAGAAGCCGTTATCCAAATGGGAATGCAGGAAGGGTTGACATCAACATTAAAAAGATTGGATAATTTATTATTAATGTTAAAGAAATAGCTAATTGTGAAAAAGTTGGTTTTCAGAGGTGGAGGACCAGTAATCATTCTGCTGGTGAGAAGAAAATCTGGATTGCAAAAATTTGAAAAGCAACACTAATTTAGGATTAGTAATGATCTTTTGTCGAGATAACTGTAACTAAGGTATTTTCATTTACGACATATGCAATGGGGTGTTCCTTATTGATTCTTCGGGACCAATAGCCAGAAAGTTCATGTTTAAGTAATTCGGGTGGGCCAGAACCGGTATAGGGTAACTTCTCCCGATTTGTATTGGGCAATTCCTTCCCTAACATCCTCCATCACCTTAGGTGCATGAAATACCTGTCTTTTTCGGTAATGGGAAGCAGCGCATAGGCTTTATTTTTTCCAGAACGGCTTTGACTGTTTTCGATTGTTCTTTATCCTCTATGTTGATGATGATAGTTTCCATACAAAAAATTAACCATTATCACTTCCCGATGAAGAAAGT
>JBBDSC010000088.1:18166-42317 GCA_040905145.1 Anditalea sp. | reverse complement strand
TCAGCCCTGTAGGCTGAGGTTTATTTTTCATGCACCTGTCCTGGGGCGGTGCCCCAGGTTTTGATGTTAAAGCCTTACCTGTCGAAATCAAAATTTTCTTATTTTCATGAATTAGGTGACAATTCGCCGTGGAATATCCTGTGGAAGCCGCGTAAGCAATTCATAATTGATTTGGTTGATGGATTCCCCAAAGGAAGCCACGGTAATTTCATTCTTTTTCTGTTTGCCTATGATAATGACCTCATCTCCTTTTTTGACATTTTTAAGATCGGTAATATCCACACAAATGGAATTCATCGTGACGGTACCTACCACGGGCATGATTTTCCCATGAATCAGCACTTTACCACCGTTACTCAATATTCGGCTAAAGCCATGGGAATAGCCTATGGGCACCAATGCTATCCGCATGGCACGGTTAGCCATAAAGGTATTTCCATACCCGATAAATTCCCCCATTCCCACTTCTTTGGTGCTCATTACCCTACTCTTCCAAGTGATCAGCCTTTTTAATGGGTTCCTCTTATTGGGTTCAAATTGCTTAAATTTGCTCATATAGGTTTCTTGGCTGGGCCAAAAGCCATACTGTGCGATCCCAATTCTTACCATATCCATGATAGTTTCTGGATAACTTAATGAAGCCGCAGAACCTGCCGTATGGTGGGTATTGAAGGAGATCCCATTTTCAATGAACCAATTTTTAAATTGTTGGAAGTTATTTATTTGATCCTTGATCCGCACATAATTATTGATGCTTTCCGCACCTGCATAATGCGTACATAGACCGCTGAACTCTAAATGTTCGGTATTGTCCCTAAGGATTTGAAACAGTTTTTCTTTCTCGTGCCATTCAAAGCCTGTCCGATGAAATCCGGTCTCCACTTCAATATGGATTTTAGCTTTGATATTTATATTTTTAGCCTCTTGGATGGCAGCTTGCAGCCTGTCAAACTCAAATATATAAAAGCTGATGTCATTTTGGATAATCCAGGGGAGGGAAGCATTTTCAAGCATTCCCATGATCATGATTTGGCTATTCTTCTTGGAAGAATTTAAAACCCGGATTGCTTCATCTGAGCTATAAGTGCTAAAATGCCTGATTCCAATATCCTCCGCTATGGATATTATCTTTTCTATACCATGGCCATAGGCGTTTCCTTTCACCACCGCTGAGATTATTGTTTTGTCCCCCACCTGATCACGCAAAAAATTGATATTGTTCTTGTAGGCAGATTTGCTGATTTCTATAAATGAAGTATGTAGCATGCTAATGATTGATTTGTCTGATGAGGCTTATAAACATGTTGACTCCAGTGGGGATGGTTGCATCCGGGAAATCAAAGACTCCCTCATGCAGTTGAGGGTGTTTTGATCCAGCACCCAATCCAAAAATCATTGTTTTGGTGACCTTGGAAAATTCACCAAAGTCTTCCGACCAGCGGAAAGGGATCAGGATATGTCTTATCTTGCAATTTATTTGTTTTGCAGCGGTATTAACAAATTCCCATGCTTCTGGATTGTTTTCAGTAGCACTAAAACACTCCCTGTAATTGAACGCAACCGAAATATCATATTCGCTGGCTATTTGGTGTACTAATTGTTCCGAATATGTTGTCAGTTCTTCCATGACATGATCTTCATAAGACCTTAAAGTGGCACGAATAATGGCCTCCCCCGGAGTGGTTCCAAAAGATATTTCTCCCAGAACTGAATTCACTACGGTAATCTGGCTAAACTCTTTAATGGAGGTGGGCAACTTCTGCAAGCCTATGATGATCTTGCTCATTGCTTCTGCAGGGCTATTTCCGTCCTCAGGATAGGCGGCATGGCTGGTTCTGCCTTTGAGGGAAATTTCCATTCCTTTCGATGCTGCTGAAAAAGGGCCCTTTTTGAGGACGATTTCATTTTTGGCATAGCCGGGAAGGTTATGAAGGGCAAAGGCATAATCCGGCTTAATCTTGGTGAAGGAGCTTGATTTTAAGACCTCTGCCGCACCTTCCCCTGTTTCTTCGGCAGGTTGGAAAAGCAAAACGACCTTGCCTTTTTTAGGTCGTTCTTCAGCCAAGGCTTCCCCTACACCACACACAATTGCCATATGTCCATCATGGCCACAGGTGTGGGATTTTCCGGAAACTTTGCTCTTGTGCTTTATATTGTTGACTTCAGTGGTAGGGACGGCATCCAATTCACACCGGATTAAAGTAGTAGGGCCCTTATCCATACCTTTAAAAGTAAACGCAATACCCTCACCCCCTATATGGGTAATTGTTTCATCTGGCTTTAATGGTTCAAAATAGTTTTTGATTCTCTTTGCAGTGGCAATCTCTTGTCCTGATAACTCTGGGTATTGATGTAGCTCCTGTCTAAATAAGCTTAGCTTTTTCAATACTGCTTTATTCATGCTTTGCAATTTTCACTCGTGATTATGGTGTAATACTTTTTTTATGAGCAGGTTTAGGTTTTGTAAAACTAAAGTAATTCCTCCAAAACAAAATAAAATTGACCATATTTAACTTGTAGCCTATGGGGCTTTCGAGTAACTTTAATCTATGGATAAGCTCAACTGGCCCAGCTTGGAAGAAATTCAAACCGCGCATGGGAGAATTGCAAATTTCATTCATCAAACCCCGATTTTAACTTGTTCCGCTATTGATGAGATAGCAGATTGTAAGATTTTCTTTAAATGCGAGAACTTCCAAAAAGTTGGTGCCTTCAAAGCCAGGGGGGCTGCCAATGCAGTGCTGAAATTGACTATGGAGCAAAGACAATATGGAGTAGCCACGCACTCAAGCGGAAATCACGCAGCTGCCTTGGCAAATGCTGCCACACAAGCAGGTATTAAATCCTATATCGTGATGCCTACCATTGCTCCTCAGGTCAAAAAAGAGGCAGTCAAGGGCTACGGTGGCAAGATCATAGAATGTGAGCCAAACCAAAATGCCCGGGAAACCACCTTACAGGAGGTGGTCAAAAAAACCGGTGCAACTTTTATCCCTCCTTTTGACCATTTGGATGTGATAGAAGGACAGGCCACTTGTGCTTTGGAAATGTGGAAAGAAGGGATCGGGTTCAATGCTATCATTGCACCAGTGGGAGGAGGGGGCTTACTTTCAGGAACTGCCCTCACTACCCATTATTTTTCCCCCGATACGCTTGTTTTTGCTGGGGAGCCAGCTGGGGCTGATGATGCCTTTAGGAGTATGAAATCAAATTCATTATTACCCGTGGATAATCCAAAAACCATTGCCGATGGTTTGTTGACTTCTTTAGGGAAAATAAATTTCCAGATAATTCAGGAATATGTGACAGCTATTTTTACAGTGGATGATCAGGAGATCAGCGATGCCATGCGCCTGATCTATGAGCGGATGAAGGTGGTCATTGAACCATCCTCTGCTGTACCATTGGCAGCTATCTTGAAAAATAAACCGGTTTTCAGGAATAAAAAAGTGGGACTGATTCTTTCCGGAGGCAATGTTGATTTGGCAAAGCTGCCGTTTTGATTAAAGAAGGAAGATTTAACCACAGATGGGCACAGATTAACACAGAGAAATTCTTAAAAAAATCTGTGGCAATCCGTGTAAATCGGTGGTGAAAAAAGAGATTTAACCACAGATAGGCACAGATTAACACAGAGAAATAATTAAAGCAATTTATAGAAATCCGTGGTGAAAAAAGGGAGAAAACAACAAGTCAATGGAAAATTTAAATAACTTAAGCTATCAAATAATTGGTGCAATTTATAAGGTTCATGGCGAGCTTGGGCCAGGGTTGTTAGAATCTGCTTATGAAGTTTGTCTGGAATATGAACTATTAAAGTCAGGTTTGACCATAGAACGCCAGAAAACATTATCTGTGATGTACAATGAGATTAAACTGGATGCTGGTTATAAAATAGACTTGCTGGTAGAAAATTCCATTATTCTTGAACTAAAAGCAGTAGAGGAAATTGCTCCCATACATAAAGCTCAGCTTATGACTTATCTCAAGCTTTCCGGTCTCAAATTAGGCTTACTCTTAAATTTTAATGTTCAGGATATGAAAAAGGGAATAAAAAGAATTATCATGTAATTTATCACCAAAGAACAGAGAGAAAGTAAAAAAAAGTAACCACAGATGGCACAGATTAACACAGAGAAATAATTTAAAAAATCTGTGGAAATCCGTGTAAATCGGTGGTGAAAAAAGAGATTTAACCACAGATGGGCACAGATTAACACAGAGAAAATAATTAGGAAATCTGTGAGAATCCGTGTAAATTGGTGGTGAAAAAAGAGATTTAACCACAGATAGGCACAGATTAACACAGAGAAATAATTAAAGAAATCTGTGAGAATCCATGTAAATCCGTGGTGAAAACTACATATTAAAGTTGGTCAAGCTCCACTGCATAAAGCTCTTTCAGTTTCTCCACCGTATAATCGACTTCTTCAATAGTATTAAAACGGCTAAAGGAAAACCTGACAGAGTCCCTTTCGGGGGAGTGGTTCAAGGCCCTAAGCACGTGAGAGCCCACGCTTGCCCCACTGCTGCATGCTGATCCACCGGAGACAGAGATTCCCTGTAAATCCAGGTTAAAAAGCACCATCCCTCTATTTTCTGACGAAGGTGGGAGGCTTACATTAAGGACAGTGTACAAGCTCTTTTCCATATCGGCTGAAAGTCCATTAAATTTTATACCCGGTATGTTGGCTTTAAGCGAAGCGATAAAATGCTTTTTTAATGTCTCTATATGGGTGCGGTGATTTGACATCTCCTCATAGGCTATTTCCAGGGCTTTGGCCAAGCCTATAATACCGTACACATTCTCAGTTCCCCCCCTCATGCTTCTCTCCTGAGCCCCTCCATGTATAAAAGGATGGATTTTTTTGTCTTTCTTTATATAAAGGAAACCGGATCCTTTAGGCCCGTGAAATTTATGCCCGGCACCTGCCGTTGCGTCTACCAATGTGCTATTAAGGTCAAGGGCATAATGTCCTACTGTCTGTACAGTATCAGAATGAAAAAAGGCGCCATGTTTTTTACAAAGATGACCAATGGTATTAAGATCAATGATATTGCCGATTTCATTATTGGCCTGCATGATAGACACCATGGATTGGGGGCGGCTTTCCAGTAATTCCTCTAGATGTTCAAGATTGACTCTCCCTTTGTCATCCACTTCTAAAAAGTTTAAATGGATAAGGCCTTTTTTAGCACATCTCTCAAGTGGATGTAATACGGCATGGTGTTCGGTTGGCGAAGTGATGACATGCTTAATGGCATGGCTCTCTATTCCGCAAAAAATGGCCGTATTATCCGCTTCGGTTCCTCCTGAGGTAAAGAATATTTCCGAAGGGTGTGCTTTTAACAATTCTGCCACTTTCTTTCTTGACTTTTCTATAGCTGATCTTACGTCCCTGCCCTGTGCGTGCACGGAGGATGGATTCCCATAATGGCTTTTCATGTAGGGAAGCATCGCATCCAATACACGTTCATCTAGGGGCGTAGTAGCGGCATTGTCAAAATAAACTCTCATACTTTTTGGAAACATCAATTTCCGGTAGAAATAACATCCTTAATGTCTAGCATAATTTTATTGGCCAAATGTTCGGCAGTGGCACGGTTGGCTGATTCTGAATAAATTCGAATGATGGGTTCTGTATTGGATTTTCTCAAATGGATCCATTCCTTCTCAAATTCAATCTTAATCCCATCAATTTCATTGATGGGATTTTTACTGTATTTCTGCCTGATTTTTTGCAAAATGGTGTCCACATTGACTTCCGGCGTTAGTTCAATTTTATTTTTGGATATGTGGTAATTGGGGTAAGTCGCCCTTAACCGGCTACAGGTTTTCCCGAATTTTGCCAAGTGGGTCAAGAACAAACCGATGCCAACCAATGCATCCCTACCGTAATGGGATTCAGGATAAATTATCCCGCCGTTCCCTTCACCTCCAATGATGGCCTGTGTTTCCTTCATTTTGTTCACCACATTCACCTCCCCTACTGCCGAGGCATTGTATTTTCCGCCTCTTTTTTCTGTGACATCCCTTAAGGCCTGGGTAGAGCTAAGATTAGAGACTGTTTTTCCCGGGGACTTGGAAAGGACATAATCTGCCACAGCCACCAAGGTATATTCTTCACCAAAGAAGGTGCCATCCTCATTTAAGAAAGCCAGACGATCTACATCCGGATCTACTACAATACCTAAATCGTATTTTCCGTTCTTGAGTTTGCTTGCAATATCCCTCAGGTGCTCAGGAAGGGGCTCTGGATTATGGGGAAAATGTCCATCAGGTGTACAATACATTTCTTCAATTTCTTCTACGCCCAAAGCTTTCAGCAATTTTGGCAAGGCGATACCTCCGGTAGAATTTACGCAGTCAATCACTACTTTAAATTTCCTAGCGGCAATGGCTTCTTTATCCACCAATTTTAAATTCAGCACATGCTGGACATGTTTATCAATATAATCCTCATTGATGGTGTAGCTTCCCAATTTTTTGGTTTCAGCAAAATTGAAGGATTCCTTTTCGGCCCTTTCCAATATATCCTTCCCTTCTAGATCAGAAATAAATTCACCCTTGTTGTTAAGGAGTTTTAAAGCATTCCATTGAATGGGGTTGTGGCTGGCCGTAAGGATGATCCCTCCCCCGGCATTTTCCATAGGAACAGCCAATTCTACTGTTGGCGTAGTACTTAAGCCCAGATCTACCACATTTATTCCAAGACCTTGGAGTGTGGCAGTTATTAATTTTGAAATCATTTCCCCTGAGATCCTGGCATCTCTACCTATGATAATATTGGGGTTTTGAGTGTTTTCCAACACCCATGAGCCATACGCTGCGGTGAATTTTACTATATCTATTGGAGTAAGACCCTCACCTACTTTTCCTCCAATTGTTCCCCGTATACCGGAAATCGACTTAATTAATGCCACAAATGATTATGTTATTGTGAAAAATATAAATAATAGCCTGGTAAATAAATAATTGATCTTTGTGGATTGTTATTTGAATTTGGACAACACCTTATCCACTTCGTTATCCGGATTGCCACACATCGAATCCTCTTCCACCTTCTTACCACAATAACCGCAGGTTCCGCCGTCCTTGTTCAAATAAGGATTTTGGGAAGCGCAGGTCCCTTTAAATTGCCCGTCTTTCAGAAATATCAGCCTTACTGACATCAAGATGAAAAACAAGGCCACAAAACCTAAAGTCAAATATACAGTTGTCATATCAAATTAATTTGCCCAAATTTACATATAAGTTTCAAAACGTCCACATTTTAGTAATAGTTTCCCATCCCTATGTTTG
Source organism: Anditalea sp. (assembly GCA_040905145.1). GTDB lineage: Bacteria > Bacteroidota > Bacteroidia > Cytophagales > Cyclobacteriaceae > DATGMS01. Next base: position 35,014 of record JBBDSC010000088.1, on the reverse strand, counting down.
AATTGTCCACACGAGAATCCCAGCTAAAAGCTTTTGATAGATTATTGACCATCATGGATGAATTGAGGGCGCAATGTCCTTGGGATAGAAAGCAAACCATTGAAAGTCTTAGACATCTGACCATAGAGGAGACTTTTGAATTGTCCGATGCGATTATGGATCAGGATCTGGAAGAGGTGAAGAATGAATTGGGGGACATCCTGTTGCACATTGTTTTTTATGCAAAAATCGGGTCGGAAAAACAGTCTTTTGATATTGCTTCAGTGATTGATGGTTTGTGTGAAAAATTGATCCGGAGACACCCCCATATCTATGGCGATACCATAGCCAATGATGAGGAGGCGGTGAAGCAAAATTGGGAAAAAATAAAACTTTCCGAAAAAGGGAATAAAAACGTGTTGGGAGGAGTGCCGCGTTCCTTACCTGCAATGATCAAAGCCATGCGAATTCAGGAAAAAGCAAAAGGGGCTGGGTTTGATTGGGAAGAGAAGCACCAGGTGTGGGATAAGGTGGAAGAGGAAATGCAGGAATTTAAGGAAGAAATTAATGGCAAAGCGGAAGATATAAATAAAGAAAGGGCTACAGGGGAATTTGGTGATTTACTTTTTTCTTTGATCAACTATGCCAGGTTTAATGATATCAATCCGGAAGAAGCCCTGGAGAAAACCAATAAAAAATTTATCCACCGCTTTCAATATTTGGAGCAGGTGGTTAAAGACAAGGGGAAAAAAATAGAAGAAATGACTTTGGCAGAAATGGATGTTTATTGGAACGAAGCAAAGGAGAAGGGATGAATTTGCAGAAAGTGGGAAGACCAAAGCTTGGAGACGGAAGACGGAAAGACCGGAGACAGTAGTAGTGACACTCAATAACTCATTAACTAATTCTCACTCAACTTATTTTAACTACACCAAGCTTTGGCAAAAACAGATTTGATCAACAGGTTTTTAATATGGAGGCTGAAACATATCAGCACAAAAAACTTCATTTTGATCCTGAGTGGGATCATCGGTATTGTTTCTGGCTTGGCAGCCGTTATTTTAAAGGTATTGGTCCACAATATACAACGATTTCTTACTGAAGGATTTAATATAGAGTATGCCAATTTTTTTTATATCCTCTTTCCTCTTGTAGGCCTTTTCCTTACTTATACAATAGGTAAATTTCTGCTTAAGGATTTGGGAGGACATGGAATTCCTGATCTCCTATATACTATCTCAAGAAAGAGCAGTATAATACCACGGGTCTCCATGTATAGTAGGGCAATCACCTCTGCTATTACAGTGGGTTTTGGGGGCTCTGTGGGATTGGAGGCCCCGATTGTGGTGACAGGATCTGCCATTGGCTCTAATGTTGGTTCCTTGATGCACCTCAATGCCAAAAAGCGGACCTTATTAATCGGATGTGGCACTGCGGGCGCAATATCTGCCATTTTTGGCGCACCTATTGGAGCAGTTATTTTTGCCATTGAAGTTATACTGTTGGAAGTCAGTGTGGGGGCTTTTATTCCCTTATTGATCGCATCAGTGACCGGTTCCATTACTTCTATGGTTTTGATAGGAAAGGATGTTTTGTTCACATTTTCGTTGACTGACAAATTTATAGCGGTTCATACGCCATTTTATTTACTGTTAGGAATATTTACCGGGGTGGTTTCCATTTATTTTAGCCGGTCATTATTCCGCACTGAAAAATTAATCAAACAATTTACGGATGGCTGGCTGAGAATTCTTTACGGAGGGATTTTGCTGGGAGTGTTGGTCTTTGTTTTCCCTCCTATTTATGGGGAAGGATATACTACCTTACAATCTTTGATTGATGGAAGTCCCCAGGAAATACTGAATAACAGTCTTTTCTTCTCTGAGGATAAGAATCCCTACTTTTTGGTTGCTTTTTTGTTTTTGATCATTCTTGTAAAGCCCATTGCCTCTGCCTTGACTATAGGCAGTGGTGGAAGTGGTGGGATCTTCGCTCCCTCCTTGTTTGTAGGGGGAGTTGCCGGCTTTTTATTTGCTTACCTCAATAATTTACTTGATTGGTATATTCCAATCCCTCTGGCCCATTTTACATTAGTGGCCATGTGTGGGGTGATGAGTGGGGTACAGCACTCTCCTCTGTCGGCCATTTTCTTGATTGCGGAAATTTCAGGGGGGTATGAATTGTTTGTCCCTTTAATGTTGGTTTCCGCCATTTCCTTTACCACCACTACTTATTTCGAAAAGTACTCCCTCTATAAAAAGCAATTAATAGACCAGGGCAGATATCTTACCGAGACCAAAGACGAGGAGGTGCTTGGATTAATCAGCATCAGAAGCATAATGGAAAGGGACCTATTGCCCATCCGTCCCGATGCTTTATTGAAAGACCTTTGTGACCTGGTAAAATTATCCAAAAGGAATATCTTCCCTGTTGTGGATAAAGAAGGTATCTTGAATGGAGTGGTCACCTTGGACGATATTCGGGATATCATGTTTGATAAAGATAAACAGGAAACCTTATTGGTCAACCAATTCATGCATTCTCCTCCTGATAACATTTCCCCTATCGAAGGTATGCAGGAGGTAATGGATAAATTTGAAAGGTCCGGTGCTTGGAACCTTCCTGTTGTAGAAAATGGGAAGTACATTGGCTTTATTTCAAAATCCCGGATTTTTAATGCTTACCGCAAGAGGTTGATTAGACAAAACCAAGATTGATCAAAAAAAAATAATCTTCGGTTTACGGATTTATCCACTTCTGATCTCTTATCAAAAAACACTGAATTTCATTTCCATGATTTTATCCACAAAATTTAACCTCAGGTAGTACAGTATAAAGAGCTGAAATACAGTAATTTATATTAAAACAAAAAGTGGGTGTGGATAAATAGCAGGAAATGTGGATAAAAATCACTTGCTTTTTCCATATGGTGAATGGGAGTGAATGGAACCGTTTTTGACAATTGGTCAACCGCCATTATGAAGTTTTTGTTATTTAAATCTTCCTGTTAAAATTTGGGTTTGTAGGAATATAATTTCGAATTGTTTTCCATCCTTCAATTTGTTCAATTTATCGGCCTCCACACGAATATCTGCTTACCCCAATAATTTAATTTTTTACTCCATATAATGCAACTGTAGCCAAAGGAATTCAAATTATAAAATTGAGCAGTTGACTCAAGTTAAGTAGATAGTATCAGGTATTAAGATTTTAAATGTTCAACGCCTGTCTGGTACCCTCGGAACATTTGGTTGATGAATTCTGAGAACTGCCGAGAAGGTTGTCTTGTAAGCAGTTAAATGGAGAGGATGGTAACTGGATTTCACATCAGTTTTAGGATTTCATCCATATACTGCCTGTCGTTCGAAAGTCTTGGGACTTTATTCTGGCCGCCAAGCTTTCCTTTTGACTTCATCCATCTTTCAAATAAGCCTTCGGGGGCAAAATGGACTCTTGGTTTTATCAAAGCCATATCCTTATGTCTTTTGGCATCATAATCCGAATTGATTTCCCGAAGGCTTTCATCTAATTTTTGGATAAATAATTTTTCGTCCATGGGTTTCGATTTAAATTCGATCACCCATTCGTGTGCTCCTTTGCTTCCGTCCATATCAAAATAAACCGGTGCTGCCGTAAAGTTTTTGATGGATGCCTGGGTGGCTTCACATGCCATTTCTATTGCCCTTTCAGCATTTTCGACAATAACCTCTTCCCCGAAGGCATTGATAAAATGTTTGGTCCTACCGGATATCCGTATTCGAAAGGGGTTTAGTGAAGTGAATTTGACGGTATCCCCAATCTTATATCTCCAAAGCCCGGCATTGGTGGAAATCAACAGGGCATAGTTTTGGTTTAATTCTACCTCCTCCAGCGTAATTACCCGTGGATGTTCTTTGTCCCAATCTTCCATAGGAATAAATTCATAGTAGATGCCATAATCCAACATTAAAAGCAGGTCTTCCGAATCTTTTTGATCCTGAATGCCAAAGAATCCTTCCGATGCATTATAGGTTTCCATGTAACGCATTTTTGGAGAGGGTAACAAATCATTGAATAATTTACGGTAAGGGCTGAAAGCCACCGCACCGTGAAAGAAAACCTCAAGATTTGGCCATACCTCCAGGATGTTTTTTGAACCTGACAGTTCTATAATGCGCTGAAGAAGGACAATGATCCAAGTGGGAACTCCGACCATGCTGGTGACATTTTCTTCCATTATTTCTTTTGCCATTCTTTCTATCTTCTCTTCCCACTCACTCATCAAAGCTGTTTCCAGACTGGGGGTTCTGGCAAACTGTGTCCAGAGGGGCAGGTTTTGAATGATAACAGCAGAGATATCCCCATATTGGCTGGTTTTATTGTAATCCAAATGATTGACTTGATTACTTCCGCCAATGGAAAGACTCTTTCCTGTAAATAATTTTGTTGAAGAATAATTGTTGATATAAAGGGATATCATGTCCTTGCCCCCCTTATAGTGGCAATCTTCCAAAGCCTCCTGAGAAACCGGGATAAATTTGCTCCTACTGCCGGTAGTTCCTGATGATTTTGAAAACCAATTGATGGTAGTAGGCCATATTATATTTTGATTTCCCTTCATGGTTTTTTCAATGTAGGGTTTCATTTGTTCATAATCATGAACCGGAACCTGGTTGGCAAAATCATGATAAGAAGAGATATCGGAGAAGCCATGCTTCTTGCCAAATTCTGTTCCTTTAGCAGTCTTAACTAGATCAAAAAGTATTTCTTGCTGAACATTAATAGGGTAGGTTTTAAATCTATCAATTTGACCTATTCGTTTTTTAAACATCCAGGTCATAAAAGTATTAATTACTTCCATAGTTCATATTTTTCTCTTCAGCTCGAAATTTTTTCCAAGATACACTTTTCTTACCTGCTCATCCGAAGCCAGCTCCTCTGCTGTACCCGCTTTTAAAAGTTGGCCTTCAAACATTAAATAGGCCCTGTCCGTGATGGAAAGTGTTTCGTTAACATTGTGGTCGGTGATCAAGATTCCAATATTCTTGTCCTTAAGTTGAGCCACGATGGTTTGGATCTCTTCTACCGCAATAGGATCCACTCCGGCAAAAGGCTCATCGAGTAGTACAAATTTAGGATCTACAGCCAATGCTCTTGCAATTTCGGTCCTCCTCCTTTCTCCTCCCGATAGCACCATCCCAAGGTTTTTCCGGACATGGGTAAGGCCGAACTCTTCCAGCAGGCTTTCCATTTTTTCGATTTGGACCTTCTTTGGAAGGTTGGTCATCTCCAATACGGCCAGGATATTTTCTTCTACGGAAAGCTTCCTGAAAACAGAGGCTTCCTGCGCCAGATAGCCAATTCCCCGCTTGGCCCTTTTGTACATGGGCAAAGGAGTGATGTTTTCCTGGTTTAAAAATACTTTTCCCCTATTTGGCTTGATCAAGCCTACGATCATGTAAAAAGAAGTCGTCTTACCGGCACCGTTTGGCCCTAGTAAACCCACTATTTCTCCTTCCTCCACTTTTACAGAGAGATCATTTACTACTTTTTTCCCTTTATAAATCTTGACCAGGTTATCTGCCCTTAATATCATTTCAGTCGAATTTGATGTCTTTAACGTACAGTTGAAGACTGCTTGTGTTTCTAAAGGTATTTTCCCTTATTTCAAATACAATGTTAAACCGCATCTTGCTGTTTAAAAACTCATAGTACTCAGCAAAGCAAAAGGCAATACAGGTAGGTCGGGTTTCCTGTCCATCTTGGACAATTTCAAATTTAAGGTGTTTGTCCTTAAGTATTTTAACATTTTCCGCATATACTTGATTGACACAGAAAACAGGTTCTGGATTCCCCGGACCAAAAGGAGCCATCTGTTTTAGAATATTGTAGAACTTATAGTTGATCTGATCCAAAAGAAGCACATCATCAATTCTCAAAACTGGTTTCATATGGATTTCTGTAATCCTTTCAGAGACCACTCTTTCGAATTTCTCTTGGAAAGCAGGGACATTGTCCACAGACATAGTCAGTCCTGCGGCATATTTATGACCGCCAAATTGCTCCAGAAGGTTGCTACATTCACTAATGGCTTCATAGATATCAAAATCGATAACAGAACGTGCACTTCCTGTTGCTTTATCATTGGATACCGTAAGAATGATGGTAGGGCGGTAATACTGCTCAATGCACCTGGAAGCGACGATACCGATAACCCCTTTATGCCAGTCGTGCTTAAAAAGTACAGTACTTTTAAAAACACCGGTGGTTTCTTTTATCCCGATCATACTGAGGGCTTCTTTGGTGATGTTTTCGTCAAAGTTTTTACGGGCAGCATTGACACCTTCAACCAGCAATGCGCGTTGGATGGCCTCGGGTAAGTCCTTGGAAATCAAAAGTAGCACAGAAGCCTTGGCATGTTCCATTCTTCCAGAGGCATTGATCCTGGGGCCTATTTTGAAAACGATGTCCGCGATTTCTATTTCCTTTTCCACTCTTCCGTTCAGTATCAAAGCTTTTAATCCTGGGCGGGGGTTATTGTTGATCCGCTCAAGGCCATAATAGGCCAAAATGCGGTTTTCACCAGTGATAGGAACAATATCAGCAGCAATACTCACCGCAACCAAGTCAAAAAAGGCATAAAGATCAATAGCATTTTTTCCTGCTTTTTCTGAAAAAGCCTGAATCAATTTAAACCCAACGCCACAACCGCTTAATTCCTTATAAGGATAGGGGCAATCTTTTCTTTTTGGATCCAAGACGGCTATGGCATCAGGGAGCTTTTCCCCGGGTGTATGGTGATCGCAAATGATAAAATCTATGCCCAAAGAATTAGCCAGCTCGACTTTTTCCAATGCCTTAATACCACAATCCAACGATATAATCAATTTGAAGTTGTTTTCAGCAGCAAATCGGATCCCTTTTTCTGATATGCCATAGCCTTCTTTATAGCGGTCTGGAATATAAAAGTCTACTTTTGTATAAAACGTTTTTATGAACCCATAAAACAAGGCCACCGAAGTTGTTCCGTCCACGTCATAATCCCCATAGATCATTATTTTCTCTTCATTGGATATGGCCACAGCGAGTCTTTCTACTGCTTTATCCATATCTTTCATGATAAACGGATTGTGAAGCTTATCCAGATCAGGCCTGAAATAATCCTTGGCTTTCTGAAAATCATTGATTCCCCTGTTTACCAACATATTGGCCAGGGCGTAATTCACGTTGAGCTCCTTGCTAAGTGTCTCTACAGCTTGGGGATCTGCTTTGCCCTTGATTTTCCACTGATACTCCATGGGGCGAAATTACGAAACTATGGGCCTTATTTTATAAACTGGAGAGATAATTCATCCTATAAAAATCCAAGAAGGAAAAATCTATGATGAATCCATTCATTGTCTTCACACAAAAGCATGAATTATCAAGGGTATCGCCTGATAATAGTCGGGACCGGCAATCCCAAGGAGGCGGGTTTTAAGGCTATCGTCACAAATAAAACGAGATACAGATGAAATGCCTGTTCCTTGACTATTGGGCAATGACCACATCAAGAACATCCTTTAAAGGAACTCTTCTCCCATTTTTGTAAGGCACTATCCATGCGTTACTTACTCCTACCTTCCGCATATGTTTTTTAAAGATATCGGCTTCCTCGTAATCCCTGAAGTTTCCTACCACATATTGTTTGAGGCCCTTGCTGGCGTCTACGTCCATATTGTGGCTACTTCCCACCATTTGACTGAAATCAAAATCCTCAAACGCGCCGATCTGCACTTTGAATACTACTCCATTATCCCATTTTTCTCCCTCTTCATTGAGTAATCCCAACTGGATCTTATGGGTTTTAAGCTTTTCTGAGACTTCACTGAGTTCTGTTTTCAAAGAAGTAATCTGTTGCCCTTGTTTTTGGATTTGGGTTTGGAGTTGAGTGCTTTCTTCAACAAGTGATTTGATACTGGAGTTAAGGTTTTCCTTTTCTTCCATGAGTAACTTTAGTCTTTCCGGATTTAATTTCCGGAGTTCTTTTTTCCAGATCTTTTTCTCTGCCCTGGATAACTGTGCAGAAGCCTGAATGGTCAAAAGAAACGTTGCTGCACAAAGGAAGCCGATATATAAAATTTTTTTAACACAGTACATTTTCATGAGCAAGATGAGTTTAACATAATTTTTTATCTAAAATACGGAAATTACCCTTATCTTATGCAATTACGCAAATATAATTACCTAAGTCCGCCGATCATTTCTTCAGGCTTTACCCATTCATCGAATTGCTCACTGGTCAAAAGCTCCAGTGAAATGGCCGCTTCCCTTAGGCTGGTTCCTTCCTTGTGCGCTTTTTTGGCAATAGCAGCAGCATTTTCATAGCCGATGTGTGGATTTAAAGCGGTGACCAGCATGAGGGAGTTTTCCAGATGGCGTTTGATAAATGGGGTGTTCGGCTCAATCCCGGCAACACAGTTATCGTTAAAAGAGACACAGGCATCCCCGATCAACCTTCCTGAAGTCAAGAGGTTATTGATCATCATTGGCTTAAATACGTTTAATTCAAAATGTCCATTGGATCCGCCTATGGACACTGCCACATCATTGCCCATTACTTGTGCACAGACCATGGTCAATGCTTCCACTTGGGTGGGGTTTACTTTGCCTGGCATGATAGATGACCCTGGTTCATTTTCCGGGATCAGGATCTCTCCGATGCCTGATCTTGGACCGGATGAAAGCATCCTTACGTCATTGGCAATTTTCATTAAACTTACGGCCAATTGCTTGAGTGCACCGTGTGTCTCTACAATGGCATCATGGGCAGCTAGGGATTCAAATTTGTTGGGTGCTGTGATAAATGGATGTCCTGCATTTTCTGCTATTTTTTGGGCCACCAATGTCGCATAGCCCTTGGGCGTATTGAGTCCCGTGCCCACGGCAGTACCACCAAGTGCCAGTTCAGAAAGGTGCTCCAGGGTATTTCTCAAAGCTTTTAATCCATGGTCCAGTTGGGAAACATAACCTGAAAACTCCTGGCCCAAGGTGAGTGGGGTGGCATCCATGAAATGGGTTCTTCCTATTTTCACCACGTCCATGAATTTCTCAGACTTCTCTTTAAGGTTATCCCTTAACTTCTCTGTGCCGGGAATGGTGACTTCTGCAATCATTTTATAGGCGGAGATATGCATGGCCGTAGGGAAAGTATCATTCGATGACTGGGATTTATTGACCTCATCATTAGGATGGATTTTTTTATTCTCATCCCCTAAGGTACCTCCCAAAAGAACATGCCCCCGATAAGCAATTACCTCGTTGGTATTCATATTGGATTGAGTACCTGAGCCGGTTTGCCAGATGACCAGAGGAAACTGGTCGTCCAGTTGGCCTTCTAGGATTTCATCACAGACTTGCGCGATGACAGCTGCTTTTTCCTGATCCAATACGCCAAGTTCCGCATTGGCTAGGGCAGCGGATTTTTTAAGAATAGCAAATGCATGGACAATTTCTATAGGCATTTGGTTTCGGGCCCCACCAATTTTGAAATTATTGATTGATCTTTGGGTTTGGGCGCCCCAATATTTGTCTGCGGGTACCTCCACGGGTCCCATGGTGTCTTTTTCTATCCTGAACTGCATGAATATTTGTAGGTTTAATTTAAATTTTCTGAATTCCAATTATAAAGATAAGCCTTATCTTTAAAATGTTCCGGTCTGGGACGGTTATCCTACCTTAATTGGCCTTTTTTGTACTTTAAAAATGCGGAAAGCTTAATTTTTCTCCTGCAGACTTAGCATTTGATGAAAAATCATTTGAGATTGTTTTAACTTTGTTTTAAAATAGGACCATGCAAAAACAAAATTTCCCGCACCTGCCAAAATGCTTATCAAAGCATGCAGCCATTGTTTTTCATGAAGGATAAAAAACAGGGCCAAAAAGAAGGTGACCACTCCCCAAAAAACAAGAAAAAAAATAGAACTGGGAAACAGGGAATAATTCAAGAATAAAATGCACCCATTTTTTGTAGATTCTATTTTACCATTCATCAGGGGAAGGAAACTGTCTGCTTGATTGATTATCAAGGAAAGGCTAAAGTGCTTGTCATCCACCTCACCATTAAATTGATGCTTTTTCTCCTTTTTTACCGTAACATCCAGGTAATCCACCTTTTTTGTCACCGCTCCTATTTTCCTTGCCACCTCCTCACAGGTTAGGGAAGAAACCAACACCTCGCTATATGTCGGGAAAATATTCATCATGAAAACAAATTAGTTTAATGATGTATTTCTCACAAAGAGAATGCCTTATTGTTTTTGTTCAAGGTGGCACAGTAGGGAGAAAGGAAGAAAATTCATTTTCATTTAATCATTAACCTATTTAAATTATAAAAGAAGAAGATTTTTTGTTCAGTAATAAATTTAGCAAAAAAATGGATTTACCGATAGTTAATTTTTGGAATCATCTTATTATGAAAGATTTTTTTTAGAAATTGAAATAAAAACACATATATTGGATCGCGATAAGTTATTGCTCCTATGGGATCAATAATTGAGTAAGGAATTGAAGTTAACAATACGGTAAATCCTTTGGCTTTGAGAGGATTGTTAAATCCTATAAATAATTATTTTATGCATAATAGGCTTTATTACTTAATATTTGCGGTTGCGGGTTTTTTATTTGCAGCAACACAAGCATGCAATCAGGTGCCGGGAAATAATATTGTTGAAGGGCAAATACCAGAGAATGTCAGCTTTAATTTCCATATTAGGCCCATCCTTTCGGATAATTGTTTTGCCTGCCACGGCCCAGATGCCAATAAAAGGGAAGCAGGATTAAGGCTGGACATCGCCGAATCCGCCTATAAGGCGTTAGATGAAAATCCTTCTGCCCATGCCCTGGTGCCTGGACAGCCCAAAGATTCAGAAGCTTTCGTAAGGATTTCATCAGAGAACAAAGAAATTTTGATGCCTCCTCCAGAATCTAACTTAAGTTTATCTGATTATGAAATAAAGCTAATCGAAAAATGGATAAGGCAAGGTGCTGAATATGAGCCTCACTGGGCCTTTGTTGCTCCTGTAGACCATGATTTGCCCCAGGTTAAAAATAAGGTCTGGCCAAAAAACGAGATTGATTTTTTTATTTTAAATAAACAAGAGCAGATGGGTGTGGCGCCAAATGAAGAAGCAGATAAAGAAAGATTGCTGAAGCGGATAAGCCTTGATCTTACCGGTTTGCCGCCAAGCCTGGAAATGATGGATAGTTTTGTTTCTGATAAAAGTACGGACGTCTTTGAGAAAATGATAGATCAGTTGCTTGAAGATCCTGCTTATGGGGAAAAGATGGCGGTGTATTGGATGGATATAGCAAGGTTTGCGGATTCCCATGGTTTTCAGGATGACAGTTACCGCAGTCAATGGCCCTGGCGGGATTGGGTGATTCATGCCTTTAATAAGAACATGCCTTACGACAAATTTATTACCTGGCAACTGGCCGGTGATTTGATGCCGGATGCATCTATAGAACAATTGTTGGCTACGGGCTTTAACCGTAATCACAAAATAACTGAAGAAGGGGGAGTGGTGGATGAAGAATACCGGGTAATGTATGTTACCGACCGTACCAATACCTTTGGCAAAGCATTAATGGGAATTACGATGGAATGTGCCAATTGTCATGACCATAAGTATGATCCCTTATCCCAAAAGGAATATTTTCAACTTTATTCTTTCTTCAACAATGTGAAGGAAGTGGGTATCGAGTCTGTGGTGGGGGGGCCAGAAACCTATGCAAAAAAACCCCTAATGGAAATAAGTAATGAGGATGTAGATTCATTATTGACTTTTATCAATAAGCAGGATACCAGTCGGTTGATTGTTTCTGTAATGGGTGACCTTGATACTTTGCGGCCAACTTATGTGCTTGAAAGGGGCGCTTATGATGCACATGGTGAAGAAGTTAAACCCGGAATGCCTGAGTCTATATTGCCCTTTGATCCTGACTATCCCCAAAACAGGTTAGGCCTGGCGCAATGGTTATTTGATAGGCAGAACCCACTTACTTCAAGGGTTTTTGTGAATCAGATATGGCAGGAGTTTTTCGGGAAAGGGATTGTCAGGACCCCAGGGGATTTTGGCATGCAGGGTGAACTTCCTACCCATCCGGAATTGCTGGATTGGTTAGCTGTAGATTTTATGGATCATGGCTGGGATATAAAACGGTTGGTTAAAAAAATTGTAACATCAGCTACCTACCGCCAATCAGCCGTGGCAACTCCCGAAGCTTTAGAGACTGACCCGGACAATATCCTGTTGGCCCGGTCACCACGCGCTAGAATAAAGGCAGAATTTGTGAGAGATTTGATTTTGGCCAGCAGTGGCCTGCTAAACAAAACCATAGGTGGCCCCAGTATAAAACCTTATCAGCCGGAAGGTTTATGGGAAGGAGCCACCTCTGGCCGGGGGGTTTTGTCTGTTTATAAGCAGGATCATGGCCCGGATCTTTACCGAAGAGGGTTATACAGTTTTATCAAAAGGACGGTGCCACCACCTGCTATGACTATTTTTGATGCGAGCAACCGTGACCAATGTGAAATAGAAAGATTAATAACGAACACACCACTACAGGCATTGGTAATGATGAACGATCCTACCATGTTGGAAGCTTCCCGGGTATTGGCAGCAGATTTATTAACGGAGGACATCGAATCAGGGGATAAAATCATGAAGGCATTCCGGTTAATTGTTTGCAGGAGTCCGGAAGAAAGAGAATTAGCGGTCTTGACAGACTATTATCAGAAGCAGCTGGAAACAATGAAAATTGAAAATGCCGAAGATTTGTTAGCTGTTGGGGAATATCCTCTACCTGGGAAAGTCGATAAGGTTAAACTTGCAGCCATGATGCAGGTAATATCCACTATTTATAATTTAGAAGAAGCAATTGCAAAGACTTAAAATATGGAAAAGGATATTTTAGAAAACGGATTAAATTCTAACAGACGTCGCTTTTTGTCCCGCTTAAGCCTAGGCTTGGGGAGTGTGGCTTTGGGTTCCTTATTAATGCCCGATCTTTTTAGTAGAGGGGGTACTGATGATCCTGCCCTTATTCCCGGCATTCCGGATTTTGCACCAAAAGCAAAAAGGGTCATTTATTTATTCCAGAATGGGGCGCCCTCACAGTTGGAATCTTTTGATTATAAGCCCAAGCTAAGGGAGATGCGAGGTCAGGACCTTCCGGAATCCATCCGTGGTGGGCAAAGGTTGACCGGCATGACCGCTAACCAGGCCTCTTTTCCTTTGGTTGATTCCTTCACTGATTTCAAACAATATGGAGAGTCCAGGGCCTGGATAAGCGACCTGTTCCCATATACTGCTAAAATTGCTGACGATATTTGCATTGTCAGGTCCATGCATACGGAGGCCATAAACCATGATCCTGCTCTTACTTTTTTTCAAACCGGGGCACAGCAGGGCAACCGTCCCAGTATGGGTGCCTGGCTAAGTTACGGTCTTGGGAACGAAAATAAGAACCTGCCTGCCTTTACTGTATTGCTTTCCCGTGGTATAGGCAATGGCCAAGGGGTATATTCAAAGCTTTGGACCAATGGATTCCTGGATTCTGTTCATCAGGGTGTTCAGTTCAGCAGCGGAGAAGATCCGGTACTTTACTTAAAAGATCCGAAGGGGATGAGCAGGGCAGAGCGCAGAAAAATACTCGATAACCTGGCCGAGCTCAACCAAATGTCCTATGAAAGATTTGGCGATCCGGAAATAAGCGCGAAAATCCAGCAATATGAAATGGCCTACCGGATGCAGACAACGGTGCCTGAAATAATGGATTTGTCAAAGGAACCGGATGATGTGATCAAGTTATATGGCCCGGACTGCTTAGTGCCCGGTACTTATGCTGCTAACTGCCTGCTGGCGCGGAAATTATCCGAAAGTGGGGTTCGATTTGTACAATTGTACCACCAGGGATGGGACCAGCATGGAAATCTCCCTTTTGAAATTACCAGTCAGGCAAAAGATGTGGACCAGGCTTCTGCTGCATTGATTACGGATCTGAAACAACGGGGTTCTCTCGATGAAACGTTGGTCATCTGGGGTGGTGAATTTGGCCGTACCAATTATAGCCAGGGAAAAATGACTCCGGATAACTACGGACGGGACCATCATCCTCGCTGTTTTAGTATATGGATGGCTGGAGGGGGCATAAAGCCTGGAATGGTATATGGGGAAACCGATGAACTGGGATATAATATTATCAAGGACCCTGTGCATGTTCATGACTTTCAGGCCACCGTTTTGCACCAGCTTGGTCTCGATCATGAGAAATTAATTTACAAGCATCTCGGCCGTAGATTCAGGTTGACAGATGTATCAGGTAGGGTTATAAAAGACCTTCTTACATAAATTTATTAAACAGATTATTTATAGTGGGTATGAGTAACAACCTTAAAGGTTTTGCAGAAAATGTTTTATTTGCCCTTAACATACTGCTAATTTTCTTATTGGCGTTTGAGAGCCAAATTATATTGCCCTTGTGGCTACAGCCGATTGGGAGAATTCACCCCATGCTCCTCCATTTCCCCATTGCCATCCTCTTTTTGGCAATGGTTTTGGAATTTTTCAGGTTTAGGCCCGAATACCATGATCAAAAGTTTTACCAAAGCTTTACCGCAAATTTATTGCTCTTCGGCGCTTTATCTTCTGCGGTCACGGCCATTATGGGATTGTTTTTGTCCTTGGAAGCAGGGTATTCGGGCAATGTATTACAATGGCACAAATGGTTTGGTGCAGGCATTGTCTTCCTTTCCTCCTTTATTTACATGTGCCGTCATACTGTATGGTACAAGTCGCAGATAGCCAAAGCGGGGGCCATTGTATCTATGTTGACCCTTATATTGGCAGGACACTTTGGCGCCACCTTAACGCACGGCGATAATTTTATACTTGCGCCCATTACCAATACCGAAGCCCCAGTCCCACTTAATGAGGCCATAGTTTTTCAACATGTGGTAAAGCCCATCTTTGACAATAAATGCTCAAGTTGCCATAACCCAGGTAAAGCAAAAGGCGAGTTGATACTGGAAACTTCTGAAACAATCCTGAAAGGCGGGAAGACAGGGAAGCTGTTTGAAGCAGGAAAACCAGACCAAAGTTTGCTGATTGAAAGGATACATCTGCCAATTGATGATGAAGAGCATATGCCTCCTTCCGGTAAAGCACAACTTAGTCCCCAAGAAATTGCATTGTTGGACCTATGGATAAAAGGCGGAGCTGATTTCAATACAAAAGTTACATCCATATCCTTATATGATTCCTTAAGGGTAATGGCAACAGCCTTGTTGCATCCTGAGGGATTAGAGGAAGATCAATATGAATTTGCCGCAGCAGATGCGGAGCTGGTCCAAAAGCTGAATACGGATTATCGTTTTGTTTCATCCTTGGCCAAGGAATCTCCTGCATTGGTCGTGAATTTATTTAATCCAAACGCCTACACACCTGAAGCATTGGGGGAATTGGGTGCAGTTGAAACACAAATCGTATCATTGGGCCTTAATAAGATCCCGATAAGTGATGCTGAACTAAAAAATATAGGCCAATTTGAGAACCTTCGCAAATTGAATTTGAATTTTACAGCTATTACTGGAAAAGGATTGGTAGAATTGGCCTCCCTGAAACATTTAAAAAGCCTTTCCCTTTCCGGAACAAAAGTAGATTACCAGCATTTGCAGCAACAACTTAAGGAATTTAAAAGCCTGACTACTTTGGTCGTATGGAACACAGGATTAAATGAATCGGAAGTTCAACAATTGCAAAACGACAACAAGCACATTCAAATAATTGCCGGATATACAGACGATGGCAGCAATCCTCTTAAGCTTAACATCCCACAATTAAAGAACAGCTCTAACATTTTCAGTGATTCGCTTCCTTTGCAATTAGGGCATCCGATAGAGGGCGTTGAAATACGGTTTACTACAGATGGAAGTGAGCCGGATAGTATCAATTCCCTTATTTTTACCAATGAAACCTTACTTACAGGATACACTTTGATAAAAGCCAAGGCTTACAAAGATAAGTGGTATGGAAGTGATGTGGCAACATTTGATTTATACAAAAGTAAATACAAGCCGGACAGTGTCATTTTATTATCCCCCTTTAATAGGGTCCATCCCGCAAATGGTGCGAACACATTTTTTGATAAAGAACAGGGAACTTTTAATGCCAATAGTCCGGCATGGGCGAATAATTGGGCAGGCTTTTTAAACAATGATATGGAAGTATTATTGACCTATAAAGAGCCGGTAACTTTATCATCCGTCGCATTGAACATGCTGATAGAGCCGGAAACCATTATATTCCCTCCTGCTTCCATTGAAATTTGGGGTGGTGCCAGTGAATCCCAGCTGCAATTGATCACCACAATGAATCCCGATCAACCGGAAGGAATAAGTAAACCATTTATTCAATTGGTTGACTGTAAATTCGATCCGCAAAGGATCTCCTATCTTAAAATAGTAGCGAAGCCATTAAAGAAACTTCCTTCTTGGCATCGCAACAAAGGTAGATCCGCATTACTTCTTGTGGATGAGATGTTTGTAAATTAAAATCATGAAATCGGCACAAATGCCGAAAACTGGAGTGGTAAGCTGAGAGCGCATCTCAATACCATTAGATCATATTCTATACCCGTATTACCCTTTTAGGGTTGTGGGCTGAAAAACCAATTTCCCCACCGGATTCCATCCGGGCTAATCAAATTAAAACCCTCCGGGTTTTGGACAGTTTCCCGATCTACTTGAAAAAGGAGGATAGACCGGACCACAAACAACATGGAATTGTTCGTTTAGGTGACAACATCCTTTACCCTTCCCACAATCCCATCTTCCAACATGACTTTAAT
>JBBDSC010000088.1:0-18066 GCA_040905145.1 Anditalea sp. | reverse complement strand
AATCCCATCTTCCAACATGACTTTAATGCCATGTGGATGGGAAGGAGCATTGGTGAGGATTTTTTTAACGAAGCCCTGGGTGAGTTCGCCGCTCCGTTGGTGGTGCTTTTGGACTACCTTTACCTCGGATCCTATTTGAATGTTTTTTCTTTGGGTACCCTCCATTGGTTTGATGATTTTTGCCTCCTGCGCCTGACCCTGAATTTCGCTGATTTTTTTCTGCGATCCTCCCCGTGATCTGCGGGATATAGTTCATAATAATTCTCCTCCCTGCACTTATTCTTCTCCCACCACCATTTTGAACCCTTCGCCGTGCAGGGTGATAATTTGCACCTTTGGATCTTCCTTGAGCAGCTTGCGGACTTTGCTGAGATATACGTCCATGCTTCTGGCATTAAAATAGCTGTCATCCCCCCAGATTTGCTTTAGGGCATGGGAGCGGCTGACATTTTTGTTCAGTTCTGAGGCTAAGAGCCGTATCAATTCATTTTCTTTGGAGGTAAGTTTATGTTTTCCCTGTGGACTTTCCAGGATCTGCTGATCATAATGAAGGGTTAAGTCCCCGAATTTATAATTTTTCAAGGCAGACACTTCTTTATTTTTACGGGTACGACGCAGGATGGCTGTAATCCTCAAAAGCAGTTCTTCCATACTGAAAGGCTTGGTGATATAATCATCTGCCCCAATTTTTAACCCCTCAATGACGTCATCTTTAAGGTTTTTGGCAGTCAGATATATAATAGGAAGGTCTTCTTCCACTTTTTTTATTTCTTTGCCCAGGGTAAACCCATCTTTTTTTGGCATCATGATATCCAAAATGCAAAGATGATAGGTGTCTTTTTTGAATTTAGACCAACCCTCTTCCCCGTCCCTGCATAAGATGGTTTCATATCCTTTCATAGTAAGGTATTCTTGCAGGATGTCCCCAAGATTTGGATCATCCTCTACAACTAATAGCTTTGCTCTACTCATGGTTTCTGGGTAAATATATGGTAAAATTACTACCTTTTTCTAATTCGCTCTCTACAGTTATTGTGCCTTTATGGGCTTCTATCATCGTCTTGACATACGCTAGCCCTAGCCCAAAGCCTTTGACATCATGAATATTACCTGTGGGGACCCTATAGAATTTATCGAAAATCCTTTTTAGGGTCTCCTTGGCCATTCCTATTCCACTGTCTTTGACAGAAATGATGATTTGATTTTCTGTGTCTTTTGCATCAATTTGAATCCTGGGGGCTCCTTTTGCATATTTATTGGCATTGTCCAACAGGTTATTGATGACATTTGACAGATGAAAGGAATCGGCTTCAATATATGACTTTTCAATCTCCATATTAACATTCATTGACCCTCCTCGTTTTTCTACCAACAATTCAAAATGTGCCTGAGCCCTCTTGATAAGGTCAATAATGTTGATTTGTTCGATTTTAAGCTTAAATTCATTTTTGTCAAGTGAAGCCGCTTGCAGGACTTTCTCTACCTGTGCCCCCAGCCTTTGGTTCTCATCCTTTATTATTCCCATATACCGTTTCCTGAAAAAATCCTGATTGACCAATTCAGGATCTTGAAGTGCTTCCACCGCAAGGTTAACCGTTGCAAGGGGGGTTTTGAACTCATGGGTCATGTTATTGATAAAGTCATTTTTGATCTCTGATAATTTTTTTTGTTCAATAATGACTTTTATAGCATACACAAAACACATGATGATAATGATCAAAAATAACAATGAGCTCATGAGGGGAAGCCAGATTTGCTGTAGCAGGTAGGAGTTTTTGTTGGGGAAATCAATGATAATGAAATTATCAGTTCCCAGCAGGTCACTGGGAAAAAGCTCTGCCTGAATACCATTTCTCTTTAACTCTTCAGGGTTTGTCAGCTTACCAACCTCTATAAGGGAATCATTTTCATCTACAATGCCCAACTCATATCTTTGATCAATCCCTCTATTGGCAAATTGAGTGGTTAATTCCCTTTTTACCTGGGAAGTATCCAGCCGCGAAAGAATATATTGAGTGCCTTCCATCAGCAGCTGGCTCATTACCACCTCCACAAGTTCAATCTTCATATTGGCCTTCACGATCGTTTCCGCCACATCCTTGGAAACATTATATTCTTCCACAATATAAGCTTTCCGGTCAATAGCATAATTCCTCCCTTGGGCCAAATTATCTTGCTGGCTGATATACTCCAGGTATCTTTCCTTCTCCTGGAGCAAAATGGCCATTTCGTCAGGTGTGAATAAGGAAGAGGCTACCGAAGAAGGCATATAAAAGTACTTTTCTATCTCTTTGGAATTATTGGTCGGCCCATCCTTGGAAGCAATTATCCTTTTGAAAGTTTGGGAAATCTGTGGCATCGGCTTATTAAAGATGGAATCTACCATCGATGGTCTTTTTATCACCTGCCGCCTTCTTACCTGGAGTTGAATGGGTTCTATCCTTTGAAAAAGGGACTCTTGAAAAGAAGTATCCTTGGCAAGTGAACGGAGGATGATTTCACTGGTTTCCCCTTTTTCCAATTTTTCAATGGTAGCGTCCAAGGATTGATAGACATTCTGTTCAAAGCGCTCCTGATTAATTTTTAACGCATTATTTACCCAATAATATTGAAACCCAACCAATCCGAGGCAGGCCAGGGACATGAGTAAAATAATAATTTTCATTTGGGCTTTTGACATTTTACAAATTTAAAGTATAATAATGAATCCATCTCCGGCTTAACATTTTTTAACTTGTTTAACAGCTTTTTTAATATAAAGATTGCTCTTTAACTTTATTTTGTTTTCTGTAACAAATCCGGAAATGGAGTTTTCGGGACAAAGTATTTAGCTGTTCAATTAAAAATAACTGAAAGACAGGATAGGGCAGGACACTTTTAGGCGAATTAAATGTTTATTTGGATTGTCGTATGATGAATACACTAAATAGATGGATTGATGGTGATGTGCTTGTTTATGCAACAAGTCATCCCATTAAAATCAATCCCATTTTGTTGAACAAAGAATTGACCTAATATCAAACCAATGAAAAAATACTTATTATTAGTTTTAGTAGGAGTGGGCATTTTACCACTGTTTTCTTTTCAATCCCCCTCTACGGTAAAATTCCGAAAGCAGCTGATCGCCACAGAAAGCGCTGAATCTGTAGGGGTATTTGATGTCAATGGGGACGGGATTTTGGATATTGTTTCGGGAAGTTTCTGGTATGAAGGTCCAGGGTATAAAAACCGGCATTTATTGGGACAGGTTAAAAGGGAGAATGAATATTTTGACGATTTTTCTACCATTCCAATGGATGTGAACGGGGATGGTCGCATGGATTTTGTTACAGGAGGTTGGTTTAATGGAACCTTAATTTGGAAGGAGAATCCCGGCAATAACCAGGAATGGGAGCAACATGTGATTGCTGAGACAGGAAATATAGAAACTACCAGGGCTTGGGACGTCAATGGGGATGGATTGGATGAAATCGTTCCGAATGCTCCCGGCAAGCCCTTGGCCTATTATTCTTTAATTAAGGATGAAAACGAAGTAACTACAGGTCGGTTTTCCAAGGTACAGGTGGCTGAAACGCATGGGCACGGCCTGGGTTTTGGCGATATTAATGGAGATGGTCGCGGGGATTTTATTGTAACGGAAGGGTGGTTGGAAGCCCCTGAGGATAGGGAAAGTGGAACCTGGGAGCTTCACCCGGCTTTTCAATTGGAAGGGGCCAGTGTTCCCATTCTTGTGGTGGATGTCAATAAGGATGGGCTAAATGATCTGATCGTAGGGCATGGGCATGGGTATGGATTGGATTGGTATGAACAGGAGCGGGAGGGGGACGCTATCCAGTTTACAAAACATCCCATAGATCCTTTTCAATCCCAATACCATACCATGGAATGGGTGGATATTGACAATGATGGGGAAATGGAACTGGTCACAGGTAAGCGTTATCGAGCGCATAATGGAAATGATCCGGGGGCAGATGATTTTCTAGGGATCTATTATTTTAAATGGAATGGTGAATCCTTTACCAAAAACATTATCAGTTATGGTCCTTTCGGAGAAGGGAAGGGTGCAGGTATCTATTTTTCCATTGCAGATTTGGATGGCTCCGGATGGAAGGATATAATTGTCGCAGGAAAAGATGGATTATGTGTTTTCTATAATGAAGGAATTTAAATAGACCTTCCATTGTTGTAAGGGTCCTTTTGAGCGGACAAGGAAATTTTGTATATTTGTATTTTGTTATAAAGGAGATGATCAATGGCCACTACAGAACAAGGCCAAAGATCATTAGTGTGAGACGCCTTACAGGGGGTAGTATGGATTTAATATTTAATGTAAATGAAGAAATTATCATATAGAAGTTGGTTTTCAAGAAAAGGGTTAATGATGGCCTTGGTATTGCTCTTGTTTTGCAACATTACGCCCTTCTTGATATTAAATGGATATGCAGAGACAGGAGCTTCCGAAGGGTCAGATCCATTTTGGCTTTGGCAGTTTTTGGGCAGACTTCATCCTTTAGCGGTTCATTTTCCAGTAAGCCTGCTTTTGTTTGCTGCCGTATTGGAGCTTTTTACGATAAAGAACTTTAATTCGAAATTACGCCCCGGGATCAATATGTTGGTGGGTGTGGGGGCTCTTTCTGCGGTTTTAGCCGCTCTATTAGGTTGGCTTTTGGCTACCCAGGAAAATTATGGAGGGGATATTTTAGCCATACACCAATGGACAGGGATTGCCACAGCAGGCCTCGGAGTTATTGCCTTATTCCTGCTTTCCCTGATCGTATGGAAAAACCAGTGGAATAAGGTGAAAATATATCGTGGAGTGCTCTTTTTTACAGCCATAGGGGTATCTGTAGCAGGTCATTTTGGGGCTTCTTTGACTCATGGAGAAGAGTACCTGACCAGCGTTGTTCCCTGGAGCGAGGATTATGCAGAAAAACCCGAAGTTAATTTCGATTTTGCGGCCTTTGAAAGCGACTCGAGTGGCTTAAGCGAAGAGCAGGAAATGAACCTCATTGGAGAAGTAAGAGCGGTAATGGCCCACAATTGC
This sequence comes from Anditalea sp., assembly GCA_040905145.1. GTDB lineage: Bacteria > Bacteroidota > Bacteroidia > Cytophagales > Cyclobacteriaceae > DATGMS01. The sequence continues at coordinate 13,022 of JBBDSC010000088.1, read as the reverse complement.
TATAATTGCCATAGTTCTGAAAAAATTGAAGGCGAGCTGCGATTGGATGAAAGGAAATTTGTATTTGCAGGAGGGGAATCGGGTCCCATCATTCAACCTGGAGCACCTTCCAAAAGCGAAATTGTCAGAAGGATTAACCTTCCACGGGATCATAAAGAATCCATGCCTTCCAAAGGCAAAAAATTATCCGGTGAAGAAATTGCTTTGATCACCTTCTGGATAGAAAAAGGTGCCCCTTGGCCTGACGGTGCGGAAAACCAAAGTGTTTTCCGTGTTGCGGAACTGGCGCCCAGGAAGCCGGATCTTCCTTCGCAGTCTGTCGGCCTGACAAAACCAGTAGACCTTCTGGTAAATGATTATTTTAAAGTAAACAATATTGAATGGAGTGCATCTGTAGATGACAGGACTTATTTGAGGAGGATTTATCTGGATATCATTGGATTGGTTCCAACCCCAGAAGAGCTGGATAGCTTCTCTAAGGATAAAAGGTCCGATAAGCGGGAGATTTGGGTAAGACAGTTATTGGACCGGGATGATGATTATGCGATGCACTGGCTTACCTTCTGGAATGATGCGTTAAGAAATGACTATACAGGAACGGGTTATATCACAGGTGGACGATCTAATATTACGGATTGGCTCTACAAATCGTTGAAATCGAATAAACCGTATAACCAGTTTGTCCAGGAACTTTTGGATCCCGATGAAGAATCCAAGGGATTCATTGAAGGGATAAAATGGAGGGGAACAGTGAATGCCAGCCAAAGGACAGAGATGCAAGCCGCACAAAACGTCGGACAGGTCATTTTGGGCCTTAATTTAAAATGTGCTTCCTGCCATGATAGCTTTATCAGTGATTGGAAATTGGAGGATGCCTATGCTTTTGCCAATATTTTTGCAGATAGCGTACTTGAAATAAGCCGTTGTGAAAAACCTACGGGCAAAATGGCCAAAACAAAGATCCTCTGGGAAGAATTGGGGGAAATAGACAGTACGGATACCAAAGCGAAAAAATTGGAACAATTGGCAGAGAAGCTTACCCAACCAGCCAATGGGCGCATTTACCGTACCATAGTAAATAGGATCTGGGCGCAGATGATGGGCCGTGGTATTGTGGAGCCAGTTGATATAATGGATAACGAGCCATGGAGCCAGGATCTCTTGGATTGGTTGGCCTCTGATTTTGTGGAAAGCAATTATGATATGAAAGAGCTGATTTACAAGATAGCTACTTCGAATACCTACCAATTGCCTTCGGTAGGAATGGATGATCCCAGTGAGCTGTTGGCTGAGGACTTTCAGTTTGAAGGTATGGTAAGGAAAAGGATTACTGCTGAGCAGTTTTCTGATGCGGTAAGTATGGTAATCAGCCCTGTCTTTCCTGATTCAGTGATGAAATACAATCCCTTTGAACTTGTAGTGGATGAAAAGTCGGATTTTTCATTTGCCAGGGCTTCCCTAGTGGCCAATAACAATTTGCTCTCAGCGTTGGGAAGAACAAGCAGAGAGGTAGTTTCAACCACAAGGGACTCAGAGGCTAATTTGCTCCAGACATTGGAACTGACCAATGGGGAAAGGTTAAATTCCGTGCTTTTAAGGGGAGCGGAACAATGGAAAGAAAAATACAAGCAAAGCGATGTTATCATCGAAGAATTTTACGAAAAGGCCTTGGGCAGAAAGCCGGAACAAAAAGAGTTCGTTGTAGCCAAACAGGCATTGGGGGAATCACCCAGCACGGAATCTATTCAGGATTTATTCTGGGCTGTTTTGCTTCTTCCGGAATTTCAAATAATATACTGACCTGCCTATCCGTAATGTATGGAAAGAAAGGGTAATCACGAATGAAACAAACAGATAAGCTTGAGAGGTTTATTCCATCAAATCAAGTTTACACTGAAAAATATTAAAATTAAGGAATCATGGGAAATGAATGGAACAGGAGGGAGTTTTTAAAGAGAACCAGTGCGGCTGCCATTGCAGCAATGGCAGCTGGCGCTCCATTGACAGGTTTATTGTCTTCCTGTAATAGTAACAAAATTGCATCAAAGGCCGATTCGGTAATTTTATTGTATATGTCGGGCGGAATGGCCCATACAGAAACCTTTGATCCGAAAAGATATACCCCTTTCAGTAAAGGGATGCAGGCCAATGACGTATTAAGCACTTTTAAATCAGTCCCAACGGCCTTGGATGGTATTCATTTTTCAGAGGGACTGGAATCCATTGGGAAAATCATGGACAAAGGTACTTTGCTCAGGTCTTATGTGGCTGCTGACATGGGACATATCTTGCATACCCGTCATCAATACCATTGGCATACCTGTTACGAGCCGCCCCAATCTGTTTCGGTGCCCCATATAGGTTCTTGGATAGCCCAAGAACTAGGCCCTGTAAATCCAGTAATACCGGCATTTATAGACATCGGCCAGCGTTTCACAGTAGGCGAAGGAGAGGAGTTGAAAGCTTTCCATAGCGCAGGATTCTTGGGGAATGAGTTTGGTCCGTTTCTTATTCCGGACCCTTCTTCGGGCCTGGAAAGCGTACAGCCTCCGGTGGGAATGTCCAACAAGAGATTTGAAAAAAGAAATGAGCTGTATGAGGCTCTTGTGAAAGAAAGCCCCATGGGCGAATATGGGAGTGATTATCAAAAAGAATCGCTTAAAAGATCCATGGAACAGGCCTATATGCTCCTCAATTCCCCAGAAGCAAAAGCATTTGACTTAAGTCAGGAGCCCAAAGAAAGTTATGACACCTACAATACAGGGAAATTTGGCTTGGGATGTCTAATGGCCAAAAGGCTAGTGGAGGAAGGGGCAAGGTTTATCAGTGTTACCACCGAGTATGAACCATTTAAAGGTTGGGATACCCATGACAATGGTCATACCAGGCTAAAGGACATGAAAGAACAAATTGATGGCCCCATAGCCCAACTGATAAAGGATTTGGATCGTACAGGCCGCCTGGACCGCACAATGGTTATTTTGGCCAGTGAATTTAGCCGGGACATGATGGTAGAAGGACGTCCTGAAGCCAAAGTAAAGGAACAGGTGGATCAACCGGATGTTATTCAGGATATCAAAAATTACGGCATGCACCGTCACTTTACGGATGGATGTTCTATGTTGATGTTTGGGGGGGGCATGAAGAAGGGGCATGTCTATGGAAAGACTTCTGATGAAAGACCTTGTAAGACTGTGGAAAACCCAATCAAAATCGACCGGATCCACCAGACCATTTACCATGCGTTGGGAATCCCGCAGGACACCCATGCAGTAGTTGAAAAACGGCCCTTTTACACTACACCTGATGGGCTTGGAAAACCTGAAATGGACCTGTTTGCTTAACTACAAAGGTACAATAAATGCATTCTATCCCGTTTTGGCGGGACAAATCGTGCCCTTTAAAAATCAAATTATATACAGATGAAAATCGAACAAAATTCCCGTCGAGGGTTTATCAAAAAATCAAGTGCAGCCCTGCTTGCTGGGATAGTACTGCCGAATATTATCATAAAAAAATCTTTTGCGATGAAAGAAAATGTAGTTTTAGGTCATGGTACCCACCGTTACCGCGTAGTGGAAGGATGGGGCGTTTTGGATGCTGGGAAAAACCCTGTGAATGATTGCCATGAAATGGTTGAAGATGCCCAAGGCAGGTTGATAATGTTGACCAATGAGACGGAAAACAACATTCTTATTTATGATAAATCCGGAAAGTTGTTGGAAACCTGGGGCCATAGTTATCCAGGGGGCCATGGATTGACCCTCAGCCAGGAAGGAGAGGATCAGTTTCTGTTCATCACGGATACCAGCCGGAACCAGGTGATTAAAACAGACTTGAAAGGGAAGGAAATTTTTAAAATAGATTATCCCAAGGAAACCGGAATGTATGATTTCCCAAGTAAGTTTGTACCCACTGAGACAGCCATCAATCCTGCCAATGGTGATATTTATGTGGTGGATGGCTATGGTCAAAATTACATCATTCAATACGATGCCAAAGGGGAATATATCCGGCATTTTGGAGGTGCTGGGGATACAGATGAAACCTTTAGATGCTGCCATGGGATATTGATAGATACCCGGAACAAAACCAATCCTACCCTCCTGATCACAGATCGGTCTCATATGCAATACAAGCGGTTTACCTTGGAAGGCAAATACTTGGCTACCATTCCCATGCCTGGTTCTTTTGTCTGCCGTCCCGTGTTAAAAGGAGATAATATTTATGCGGCGGTTTACCGAAGTACCACTGAACAATATCCGAATTCTGGCTACCTCACCATTTTGGATGCCGATGACAAGGTCGTTTCCACTCCTGGAGGAACTGCCCCGGAATATCGTGACAATAAATTACAGGAACAGCAAAAGGATCGTTCCTTTTTGGGATTTATGCATCCGCATGATGTCTGCGTGGACTCGGATGAGAACCTATATGTCCCCCAATGGGCTTCCAAAAAAACCTATCCGGTTAAGTTGGAGCGGGTTTAAGGGATTGGTTATTAAGTTACTTGTTATTATTGGGTATTAGGCACAGTTCTTTGTCCAATTCTGGCTTTGGATTCTCCTGGGTCACGTTTCAAAAACGGGATCCAGGAGTTTTTTTGATTTGCATTATCTGTTTTTGAGTAGAACAGGACTTTTTTTGATTAAGCTCTTCTGCCCTTCTCCAGCAAACCGGTTTTATAAACGATCAGACCTTTTTGACCGCTATGGGACCCTATGGATATTCTCTTCGCAAATAGATATTTTTCTTCGATAAAGGTTTTTTCTGCAATCCATCTTTTTTGGAGGTATATATCGAACTATTACCTATTGAAGTTTCCATCATAATCTTTATGATTTTTTGTGTTTATTTAATAAACCAATAAAATAATTCTTAATATCAGGATAGTACAGGATACTCTTTTTTGGAATGCTTGTTTTATACATTATTATTTAGCAGGTTATTAAAACTATAGTATAATCCTGTGTCAGCAAGAGCTTTTAGAATTAATGTCACCAGAATCAATTTTTTCTATTAAAAAGCCCCTATTCATGATCAAATAATATTTTGGACCTATTAAATAAGCGGCCCTATGGCCTTTTTTGAATATTTCAATAAATTTTAAATTAAAAAAATATGTATGTATCTGTACTAAAGAAGAATGCCTGGGTATATAAATACCTGTTTTTAATCCTCTTTCTACAAGCCTTTTTTATTCCATCACTCATGGCCAAAAAAAGTGAAACAATGGTAGAAAAAATAGTGAGGGGCCAAGTGACCGGAGATGACGGAGAAGGGATTCCCGGTGCTAATATCAGGATCAAAGATACCACGATAGGTACCGTCACTGATTTGGACGGGAACTATCAAATTACGGTGCCCAATGATGAGGCAATTTTGATTTTTTCATTTATCGGAATGGCCTCACAAGAAGAAGTGGTAGGGAATAGGACAGTGATCAATGTTCTTCTCGCTTCGGATATGTCAGGTCTTGATGAGGTCGTGGTAGTTGGATTCGGTACTCAGAAGAAAGAAAGCGTAGTGGGTGCCATGAGCTCCATTAATCCATCGGAGTTGAAGATACCTGCAAGCAATCTGACCACAGCCTTGGCCGGAAGGGTAGCAGGATTGATTGCTTATCAGACCAGTGGGGAACCCGGAAAAGACAACGCTCAATTTTTGGTTCGTGGTGTCGCATCTTTTAACAGTCAGAATGGACCTTTGATCCTTATTGATGGAGTGGAATTGACCATGGATGACCTGGCCAGGTTACAACCGGATGATATCGAAAGTTTCGCTGTCCTCAAAGATCCTACGACCACGGCAATTTATGGCGCAAGGGGAGCCAATGGTATTATCTTGGTGACGACCAAAACTGGTGTGGAGGGTCCTGCGGTGGTCAATCTAAGAATTGAGAGTTCGTTCAGCGAACCCATAGGGCTAGTGGATATGGCCGATCCGGTGACCCATATGCGGCTGCAAAACGAAGCCAACAGGACACGGGGAGACTTTGCCACTTTTACCGAAGAGCAGATAGCGGGAACCATAAGAGGCGGTAATCAAAACATTTACCCTGCCACGGATTGGTACAAACAGTTATTCAGGGAATATGCCAATACCACCCGTGTCAATTTAAATGTAAGAGGTGGGGGTAAAAAGGTAAGGTATTACGTGGCCGGTTCTTTCAATAAGGACAACGGCTTATTAAAGGTTGAAAAAACCAATAACTTCACCAATGGGATTGATTTAAAAAGATATTTGGTTCGCTCCAATGTTAATATTGACCTGCATGAAAACACGGAAATGATTGTTCGCCTGCACTCTACCATTGATGATTATAGGGGACCACTCCAAGGTGGGGATGCCATTTATAATGCCGCAGTAAGAACCAGTCCAACCAGATTTCCGGCGGTCTATGATCCTGATCCATCACTAGTGGGTGTACCACATGTCATTTATGGCAATGCGCTATCTCCAAGAGGGGAAGGATCTGCTGCTGGAGGGGACGAAAGTAACCGGCCGGTATGGTTTAATCCCTATGCGGAGCTTCAGCGGGGTTATCGCGATACACGCCGTCAACTCTCCCTGGTACAGATAGAGTTTAAGCAGAAAATGGATGCCATCCTTCCCGGTCTGAGTGCCCGTTTTTTGGGGAACATGAATACGACTTCTTACTTTGAAAACAGACGGGGTTATTCTCCATTCTTCTATAGATTGGCTTCTTTTGATCCATTTACCGAGGAGTACCGATTGGAAAGAACCGCTCAGGCTTCAGGTGATGAATCCCTGCGGCTATTGGGAGGCGAACGTACCAACAATTCCGTCATATATATGGAGGCTGCAGTGAATTACAACCAAACCTTTAAAGAAAAGCATACGGTAGGTGGATTATTGGTAATGATTGCTCAGGAATATTTGGATGGTAATGCCAATACCGTAGAACTTTCACTTCCCAGCCGTAACCTTGGGGTTTCAGGAAGATACAGTTATGACTATGACAACCGATATTTTGCAGAAGTGAACTTTGGCTATAACGGTTCCGAACGCTTTGCTGAGGATAACCGCTTTGGTTTTTTCCCCTCTTTTGGGGCAGGCTGGTTGCTTTCCAACGAGCAGTTTCTTAGCGGAATATCCCCTACCATCAGTCGTTTAAAGCTGCGGGCATCGTATGGATGGGTCGGGAATGATAGAATTGGTAATGACAGAAGAGACCGTTTCTTCTATTTATCAGAAGTGGATTTAAATAGCGGGAATGGGGCAACATTTGGTAGGGAGCTCAATGAGGGCATCCCCGGGGTTACCATCCGCAGATATGCCAACCCCCTGGTTACTTGGGAAAAATCCCAAAAATCTAACTTAGGACTGGAAGTTAATTTTATTGATGATGCCGTTCAATTCCGAATAGATGCATTTCATGAGAAACGGACCAGTATCCTTCAGGAAAGATCCGATATCCCCTCTACTTTGGGACTCCAGGCTTCGCTTAAAACCAATGTAGGAGAAGTCACGGCACAAGGTATTGACGCTTCACTGGATATCAACCATTATTTCACCAATGATTTTTGGGTGACCGGCCGAGGAACCTTCACCTACAGTGACAATGAATTTTTGGTGTATGAAGAACCAAATTATGCTGCCATTGGCGCTCCCTGGAAAACCAATGTAGGAAGCAATGTCAATATAGCGCAGGGATACATTGCAGAAAGGCTATTTGTAGATGATGAAGAAGCCCTTAATTCCCCGGTACAATTCGGTACCCCTGGAATTGATTATAGAGGAGGCGATATCAAATACAAAGACTTGAACCAAGATGGTGTAATTACTACTTTGGATCAGGCACCGATAGGAAAACCTTTGGTTCCCAAAATGATCTATGGTTTGGGACTTTCTGCAGGGTACAAAAGGCTTGATGTCAATGTTTTCTTTCAGGGCTTGAGCGAGGTATCCTTTTTTATAAATCCGATCACTACGGGGCCATTTGTTAATTCCATCCAACAAGCGGGTATCAATGCCATTAATGAGGGTAACGGTGCATTGAGTGAAAACGGCTTATTACAGGCTTATGCGGATAGCCATTGGTCAGAAGAAAACCGCGATATTTATGCGATTTGGCCAAGGTTATCTACCACTGTCATTCAAAACAATGTGCAAAGAAGTACTTGGTGGCTTCGTGATGGATCCTTCTTGCGCTTGAAGCAAGTGGAGGTGGGATATAATTTATTGAAGAATCCGGAAAATAAATTAGGCTTGACCAATTTTAGGATTTATGCTACGGGTACTAATTTATTTACCTGGAGTAAGTTTGATTTATGGGATCCGGAATTGGGGGGAAATGGTCTCAATTATCCACTTCAAAGAGTATTTAATTTGGGCGTTCATATTGGATTTTAATAATAATGGAAACGATGAAGAATAAAATTATAAAATATATAGCAACAATATCGCTGATTTTTTCGGTGGCATCCTGTGGACAATATATAGATGTAGTGCCGGATAACATAGCCGTGATTGAGGATGCTTTTGAAACCAGGGAGAGTTCTCTTAAATTTTTGGCTACTTTATATGGTGCGTTACCTCCTTTTGCTTCCATCAACAATCCGGCCCTGGCTGCCGGGGATGAGATTTCCGTGAATGATGTGGTTTCTAGGGATTGGGCTTCCCGCAGGATTTCCAGGGGGGGGCAAAATGTGGTCTCTCCAAGTTTGGGTTACTGGGGAAATACCGGAACAGTCAGAAATATGTTTATTGCCTTAAGGAACTGCAATATCTTTTTGGAGAACATAGACAAGCCCTTTAACCTGTCAGAAGCAGAAAAAAAGAAATGGATCGCTGAGGCAAAATTCTTAAAGGCCTATTTCCATTTTTACCTGATGCGCATGTATGGCCCCATCCCCATTATGAGGGAAAATATAGAAGTAAGCAGTGGGGTGGAAGCCGTGCGGGTAAGTAGGGATCCAGTGGATGAAGTGGCCAATTATATCGTGGAACTGCTTGATGAAGCGATACCGGAATTGCCCCTGGTCATTGAAGATAGGGGTTTGGAATTGGGGAGAATAACTGCCCCTATAGCCGCGGCTATTAAAGCCAGGGTCCTGGTAACTGTTGCCAGTCCATTGTTTAATGGAAATTCGGACTACAATGGCTTTGTGGATAAGGAGGGAAATCAATTGATCAGTACGGTATATGATGAGGCCAAATGGACCAGGGCTGCGGAAGCCTGTAAGGCCGCAATTGATATGGCGCATGAAGCCGGTCATAAGTTGTACACTTTTGAAGCGCCACCGGCTGATTGGTCAGATACCACTGTTGTTAAAATGGATATTAGGGGAAGCATTACCGAAAGGTGGAATGATGAGATCATCTGGGGCAGTTCTACCAGTCCAATAGGTTCAGAACTTCAAAACTGGTCACAGGCCAGGATATCCACAGGTCTGGCAGCAGAAAACTGGTACAGTGTAATGGGTTGGTGGTCTCCCCCATTGAGGATAGCAGAGATGTTTTATTCTGAAAATGGCGTACCTATCGATGAAGATGTCAATTATGATTATGAGAATCGGTATGAGGTGGAAGCTGCAGATATTGCCCATAAACATTACGTGCGGCCAGGATTCGAAACCGCCAAGCTCAATATGCATAGGGAAAAAAGATTCTATGCCTCTTTGGGCTTTGATGGAGGAATATGGTTTGGACATGGGGTAAGAAGTGATGACGACGCCCTGATCGTGTTTGGGAAAAAAGGACAGATAGGCGGGTTATTGGATTTTAATAAATGGTCGCAAAGTGGCTATTGGGCCAAGAAGCTGGTGTATTATGAAAACGTCCAGGCTACTTCAGGCTCAGGATACACCAACAAGGCCTATCCTTTTCCAGTGGTTAGATTGGCTGATCTTTATCTTTTATATGCCGAAGCCCTAAATGAATCCACTGGTCCGGGGACTGCTTATGAATGGATAGACCGGGTGCGGGAAAGAGCCGGATTACAAGGTGTGGTCCAATCTTGGGCTGCTGCTTCCAATCAGCCTGCCAAACCGACCACACAAGAAGGATTAAGGGAAATCATTCAGGATGAGCGGATGATTGAACTGGTCTTTGAAGGTCAGCGGTTTTGGGATTTACGGAGATGGAAGCTGGCTTCCCAATACATGAACAGCGATATCAAAGGCTGGAATGTCGAAGGTACCACTACCGAAAGCTATTATAATGTGGTCTCCGTAGGAACCTATAAATTTCTAAACAGGGATTATTTATGGCCGATTTCGGAAGCAGATTTAATTGCCAATTCGAATCTTATACAGAATCCGGGCTGGTAATTTTAGAAAATAATCAATCCAACGAGAATGGTATTGTGCAGAAAAAGCTGTGGCCAATTTAGCGCACTGAATTTTCAGCTAGCATCCAGTAACCCTTTTAAACATAAAACAGAGACAAATGAAATTATATAATTATTTATTGTTGGGTCTTGGACTAACCTTTTTCTCCTGTGAAAAGGAGGTAAGAGGTCCATTGACCAAAGATGGAATACCCCCCTCCTTTGTTTCAGAAGTGACGGTGACCAATCTTCCGGGAGGAGCCAAAATTACCTATAAAGTACCTGATGACGAAGATGCCTTATTGGTGGAAGCGATATATACACTCGACAACGGAGAAGTGGTTACTTCTAAATCGTCCATTTTCAAGAATTTCATTTTAGTTGAAGGGCTTCGTGAAATGGAATCCCAAGAGGTAGAGCTGGTCACGGTAGACCGGAGTAATAATAGATCTGAATCGGTCGTGGTATCCATCAATCCGGAAACCGCGCCTATTGATAAATTATTTGCCAGTTTCGAAATTACCGAGGATTTTGGTGGCGTGCGTCTCAGCTATAATAATGAAGATAAAATAGCAGCGGAATTGTTGCTTTATGCAGAGGATGAAAAAGGGAATCTGGTTTACAGTCAATCGGTCTTTATTTCTGATGACCAACGTTCCCATCAAACCTTCAGAGGCTTTCCTCCGACAGCTACTAAATTCGGGGTTTCTGCCATTGACCGTTGGGACAATTCCACTGCAATTCTTGAAGCACTAAAGACCCCTTTGGAAGAAACCAAGTTGGATCTTCAGAAATTCAGGGAAATGTTTTTAGCTGGCGATGAGCCAGGGGGTATAAGTGGTTGGGTGATGCCTTATTTATGGAATGGTACTTTGGGGGAACCTGGGTTCCATACTGCCCATACCTTGCAAGGAAAAATCATTTCTCCTTATACGGAACCCTATCATGCTTTTACCATGGATTTAGGTGTTATTGCTAAATTAAGCCGATTTGTTTTTTGGCAAAGACAACGTCCGGATCGTGATGGGCTTTATTCTCATGGGAATCCAAAATTCTTTGATGTCTGGGGTGCCGCTGAAATTCCTAACTCCGATGGTTCTTTGGAAGGATGGACGAAAATGATTGAAAACGGCGAGGTTATTAAACCATCTGGCGGCCCGGCAGGCACAAACAGTGCTGAAGATATTGCCAGTGCTGCAAGTGGGGAAGAATTTGAGTTCCCGATTGAAGCCCCTCCAGTACGTTATATCCGGTTTGTTAACAAACAAAATTGGGCAGGAACCAAATTTATGTTCTTAATGGAAATCAATTTTTGGGGGCAGATAATCGAATAAACCATGGTAAATTTAAGAAATATGAAAATCGGGAAATGGATATATCTTGCCGTCTTTTCGGTGCTAATAATTGCCTGTGAGACCAATCGGGAGACTTTTGAAGAGTTTGTAAAAGATGGGGAAACCATTTATATAGGGAGTGCGGATACCGTTTTGGTGGCACCCGGGTTTAATAAATTGCGGTTTTATGTGGCCTTAAATGCCGATCCTAAAATCACCAAAGGATTATTGAAAACGGCCGACGAATCCATCATGCATGAGTTTGAGGTGGTAAGAACAAAGAATGGTAAGGATACCGTTTCATTTGAACTTGAAATACCAGAAGGGGAATATACTTTTGGCTTGTTTCTGATGGATGCCGCTGGTAACCAATCCGTAAGAAAGGAAGTGCCTGCCAGGGTGTATGGCGAAAGTTATCAGGAAAGCTTAATCAACAGGGGATTAATTAAAATTGATACTTATTTAGAAGGTGCGGTTTTCCACTGGGACGAAACCACTGCCAACATGCAAACCACCATTTTATCCTATGAAGACAAGGCAGGCGTGATGCAGACCGTGACAGTATCCAATGAGGAAAGTCAAACTGAAGTCGAAAGTTATAAGCTGGGAGGGGAAATCATCGTAAAAAGTACTTTCAAGCCTATAGAAATTGCGATAGAAGAATTTGAGGCTCTTCCATCTGAAAGGCTTTTCCCCGATGATTTTCTTCTGGACAAATCCCTGATCACTGCCTTGAGATTACCCGGCGATGCTACTGATGGCTGCTATGGCGGTAATTATGGAAGATTGACCGATGGTTCTGTAAGTGAGTATTGGCACAGTTGCGGTGTTGCGGAAGACCAATATCCTTTTATAATGAGCTTTGATCTGGGTGTGGAGGCCAATTTGAGCCGTTTTAAATTAGACGAAAGACAAGATTGTTGTGGGAGTAGAGGGCCCGCTGCCTATCAAATTTGGGCTACCAATGATATTAGCAATGCGGAAACCGTAGATATTGATGCAGTAAGTCTTGCAGATTGGGAGGCGGATGCCCAGGCCAAAGGTTGGGTCAAGCTGGTGGATGTAACAGGGAACCAACAATACACTTTTGAAGTAGAAATCCCTGAAAATGGCGAGAACTACAAATATTTGCGCATCGTGGGAATTTCGGCCATTGATGGGAGCCCTTCAACTAATTTTAATGAATTTACTTTTTGGGGAAAATAATATTTTAGACATTCAAGTTCTCCATGCGGGCTTTCTCCATCGGTTACTCTCCTATGACCTCAAGTCATAGGAGAGTAACCGACAAGAGAAAGCCCTATATGGAAGGTTATTTCATCCAAATTTTTTTTAAGAAAGACCCTTTCAAATGTTCGCATTTTTTTAGGATTATAAAATTTCAGAACTCCTGA
>JBBDSC010000087.1:0-1312 GCA_040905145.1 Anditalea sp. | reverse complement strand
GAGGGCATATCTGTACCAGAATAAATATGAGGAAGTTTTGGATATGGTGGATGAAATTGATGCCTTGGGCATGTATTCCCTTTTCCCAAGTTATGAAGGACTCTTTCAATTGGATAATGAAAACAACGAAGAAGTTCTTTTTGATATCCAGTACATTGCCGGGGAGCAAGGTCAGGGTAATTTCTTTGCATGGCTGGCACTTCCGGGAAGTGTAGCGGCCGCAGGGGCCAGTGATCCCGCACCCACCCAGCACATCGTTGATAAATATGAAATGATTGATGGGTCCGAGGTGGATCCCAACAATCCTTATGAGGGAAGGGATCCCCGGTTGGATTTTTCGATTCTACGTCCGGGAGCCACCTTTGAAGGCATGGTCTATCCCACAGAGGTATCTAACCATACCGGTCAAAGAGTAGGGTATAACCTCCGAAAGAATGTGGGTGAAGGAATACCATTGCTGACACCTCGGGTATCTCCTTTGAACTTTATTGTATTGCGTTATGCGGATGTCCTGTTGGCCAAAGCAGAAGCCCTGATTGAAACCAATCAAAACCTGGAGGAAGCCATTGGCCTTATCAATAGGATCAGAACCGAAAGAACGGATGTTACCATGTTCAGTTTACCCACTGATTTATCCCAGGAGGAAGCAAGAGAAGCATTAAGGCATGAGCGGGTGGTGGAATTTTTCGGAGAAGGCATATTATGGGCTGATATTAAACGTTGGAATATCGGGCAAGACCTTTATCCTGTTGAAGTAAGAGGAGCCGATGGAGGTCTGATAGAAGTGAAATTTCCTACCGGATATGAGGAAAAGGACAATTTATTGCCTATTCCGGATAATGAGATATCTTTTAATGAGAATTTGGAACAAAATCCAGGTTGGTAATCCATCTAGACTAATCAAGAATCAAACCAGAGACTAGAGGCATGATTTCTGAATGATTATAATAAGAAAAATGTTTCGGTAGAAGATAGCAGTTTTAGCATGATGGGGATGAATTGGCCGGGGAGATTCTGGTTAGATCCTTTAAAATGGATCAGATCAGGATGGTGTCGGTCATTTCATCCTCTTTTATAAAAATTGATTTTTTTATATATTGGTAATGTTTCGGAAGGATAAGAAAAATGTAAAATGAGTCAAAATTCAGTAGTCAAAATATTGATTTCAGCGGCTATTGTACTTCTTATCATTTGGGTAATTCAGTACAAATCTGAAGTAAAATTCCCGGATGAGGTGGAGGCTTCCTTACCTGAAGTAATTGATTTCAATTTTCATATCAAACCCATTTTATCAGATCGTTGTTTTGCCTGT
>JBBDSC010000086.1:0-7862 GCA_040905145.1 Anditalea sp. | reverse complement strand
TAGGGGTAACTTCGAACAACAATTCCCTCTATAATGTGCTTATGAGCTTGGCAAAACAGACCAACCTAAGCTTCAAGCAGGTGGATTTTAACATTCATGTGAAGAAACCCGGTAAGAACACCTCGGTATCCATAGTAGAAAAGGCAGAGGACATTACGGTTTCAGGAACCGTTACGGATGAAAACGGAGAACCTATCCCTGGCGCCACGGTGCTGATAAAAGGGAAAGATTCAGGCACGGTGACAGATTTAAATGGCGAATTTAATATTGAAGTAGAAGAGGGGGCGGTATTGCTAATTTCTTTTATCGGTTACGAAACCCAGCAGATTGAAATAGGCAACCAGACCGAATTCTCGATTACGCTACTGGAAGATCAAACTTCCTTGGAAGAAGTAGTGGTGATAGGGTACGGAGAGGCGACTAAAAATGATGTTACGGGATCCATTGCCACTGCAAATTTGGAAGAACTTCGTAAAGTTCCGGTAAACAATATTTTGGAAACTGTTAAAGGGTCTGTTCCTGGTCTTACCGTTGGCGGAACAAGCAGGCCTGGCCAGGTAGCAGGTTTACAGGTTCGGGGTCAGAACTCTATTAATGCTGATAATTCACCTTTAATTGTTGTTGATAACGTGATATACTACGGATCATTAGGTGATATTGCAAACGAGGATGTCGAAAGTTTTACGGTACTGAAAGATGCCAGTGCTGCCGCTGTATATGGAGCAAGGTCGGCAAATGGGGTTATTATAATTACCACAAAAAAAGGTAAGGGAATTGACGGTAACCCTCAATTTACTGCAAATGTAAGCTATAGCGCAGTCAATGAATTGGAGCCACAAAGGGTTTATGATGCTGAAGGATATATAAAACGTATGTTGGATATACGCGAACTTGGAGGTTTGGAGGCTGACCCGGCCAACGTTGCAGATTATTTTGTAAGTGCCATTGAAAGGGAGAATTATATGGCAACACCCGATCACAGACCAACAGTGGAGGATCCGTATAGTTTAATCAGGCAAAATGGTTTTAACAAAAAAGCTAGTTTTAGTGTGGCTAACAGTACTGAAAAAAGTTCTTACTTTATTTCTACATCTATTACCGATATGAAGGGGGTTATAATAGAAGATGCATTTAAAAATTATACGGGAAGGATTAATATCAGCAATGATTTTACAGACTGGCTAAATGTAAGCGTAAATTCAATGTATAGTTTCAGGGATTATTCCGGCACACCACCCAACCAAAGTGCAACTATTGGAATTAGCCCGTATGCTGATCTTTGGAACGAAGATGGATCTTTTGTTCGATTTCCACAGTCAACCACATCTTACAGCCACCCGTATTCATGGATTTCAACATCAGACAGGGATCATAGAAATAATTTGAGTGCTGTTGTAAGAACAACCATAAAAGTGCCCTGGGTAGATGGATTGACCTTTAATTCTACCTATTCTAAATCTTTGAGGTGGAACGAAACCAGCCGGTTTAATGATAGGAATACCCGTGATGGAGATCTTAGAGGAGCTGCATTCGGAACAAGGGCTTATTCCCGTTCAAATAATTTGTTGTTTGATAATCAGCTAAATTACAAACACCTGTTTGCCGATAAACACAAAGTAGATGTTACCCTTTTGTATTCGTGGGAAGAAAGAAGCTGGGAAAGTTTATCTGCTTACGCGGAACAATTTGATAACGACGTATTATTGGACTACGGTCTTGGAAACGGTTTGGTCCAAAATGTGAACACGGGTGGCGGCCAGGCTGGTTCTATTGGTCAAATGGGCAGGGCTGTTTACACCTATGATCAAAAATATGTAATTACCGGGACAGTTCGTAGAGATGGTTTTTCTGCATTTAGTAAAAATAATAAATGGGGAGTATTTCCATCGGTTGCTGTTTTGTGGAATATTTCCAGTGAAAATTTTATGAAAAATGTAAATCTAATAGATGATTTGGGAATACGCGCTTCTTACGGCAAAAACGGGAACCAATCCATAGCACCCTACTCTACATTGGCAAGAGTTGGTACAGGCAAATATCTTTATGAGGGTGACCCGAGTTATGTCATGACACAGGCCATTAGTAGTTTTGCGACAAACGATTTAGGCTGGGAGGAAACTACCGGTTTTAATGTTGGAATTAATTTTGCAGTTCTTGACAACCGGTTAAGCGGAACCATTGATGCTTATAAATCAAATACTACTGATCAGTTGTTCAGCCTTAGTTTGCCCTTCATTACTGGTGGTTCAACCATTCGGTCAAATCTCGGAGATATAGAAAATAAAGGAATAGAAATTGGATTAAATTCGATAAATATTCAAAAAAATAATTTTAGATGGACCTCTGATTTCGTTTTTTCGAAAAACCGGAATAAAGTAATCACCATATTTGGAGAAGACAATGATGGGGATGGGAAAGAAGATGATTTAATTGCCGACAATATATTCATTGGGAAAAGCTTGGGGCAAATATATACCTATAAGGTTATTGGTATGTGGCAGCAAGAAGATGTGGACAACGGAACTATTTTTGACGGCATGAATCCAGGTACTTACAAGTTGGAAGACCTTCCCGATGAAATCGGGGAATACGATGGAAAAATTACATCTACAAATGACAGGCAGCACATCGGTAATTCAAATGCTAATTTTAGGTGGAGTTTAAACAATAACTTTGTTTATAAAGATTTTTCTTTGATGGTCTATCTGTACTCGGTATGGGGAGGAAACGGTTGGTACTTGTCCGGGGCAAATCAACCCGAAAATGACGCCTATCCATACAGGGAAGACATTAATAAAGCAGTGTATGACTATTGGGCATTTGACAATACGGACGGAATATTCCCAAGACCGGACAGCCAAAGTAAAGCAGCAGTCAGAGGAGTGCAATACTTTGATCGCAGCTTTGTGAAGCTACAAAAAATAATGCTGGGATATGATGCAACAAAATGGGTAAAATCATCATTTATTAAAGGATTAAACTTATCCATAAGCGGTGATAACATATTTACTCACGCTCCGCACTGGATCGGTCTTGATCCCGAAACAAATCAGGGGGTAAGAGATTCGGCGGTGCCTTCTTTGCAAAGTTTCATATTTTCTGCGGCGGTAAAATTTTAAAAAATATACACAATGAAAAAATTAAGATATTCAGGAATAATTTTACTGTTCTTCATCTTTATTTCCGTTTCTTGTAACGAGGATGAACTGTTGACAGAGGTCCCTAAGGATTTTTTAACACCAGAGAACTCCTATACTACACCGGAAGGTTTTAATGCAACTTTGACGGGTCTAATTGCGAGCGTACAGGGTGAATTTTACGGATATAATGACCAATGGCAAAGGTACGTAATGTTTGGCCAGGATATTGATCTTGCCGTTTCGGGACTTACTGAGGATGGTTTGTGGTATGCCATACAATGGAATACCATGACCCCTGATAATGGGCCGGTGGTTTCTTGGTGGAGAAGTTACTATTCATTGATTTTCCGGGCCAATACGATTATTAATCGTGCAGATGAGGATGTTGTAACATGGGCCTCTGAGCAACAAAAAAATGAAATTGTTGGAGCGGCAAGGTTTGTCAGGGCATTTGCCTATCGCCTTTTGGCAAACATGTGGGGCGGGGTTCCGATTACTTTGGAGGAAACATCTTCTGTCAGATTTGACTACACCAAGGCCACTCAGGAAGAAGTTTACCAACTGTGTGTGGAGGATTTAACATTTGCCACGCAATGGATGAGATCCGTTAACGATGGTTTTAAAGGTGGGGAAATTCCAAGAGCAGCAGCCTATCATGTATTGGCAGAAGTGTACATTGCCATGGGAAAATATCCAGAAGCAATTCAGGCCGCTTCTGCTGTGATTAACGATCCTAATTTTGAATTAATGACCGAGCGGTTTGGTGTATATAAAGATTTCACCTGGACCGGTTATGATTACCGGGGAGAATACGAACCCTGGGGAGATGTATATTGGGATTTGTTTCGCGAAGGAAATTATCACAGGTCAAGCGGAAATAAAGAAGCCATTTGGAACTTAAATCTGGAATTTCAATCAGAAGGCCTTGTTTATGAAACCTCGTTTGAACGTTGGTGGGGGCCATGGAATTGGGCATTGAGAGATGTTGATGGAGTGGAAAACTTTCTTAAAGATACTTTAATGGGACGACCTGTAGGTGTAATAAGGCCCACTCCCTATGCCTCTGAGCAGATCTGGAATTATAAAGATGACTGGGATAGAGATATACGTAATTCGGAGTTTAACATTCAAAGGAAATTTTATTTCACCAATCCTTCAAGTAAATATTATGGTCAGGAAATTACGGAAGAAAACGCCAATCCCTCAAATAATAATTTTAGAATGAAATATCCTTATTTCATGAAATTTACAATGGTTGATCATTTTCCTTTGACTACTGATCCTAATTCCGGAGAAAAACATAGCAATGGAAGAAACTATAAAGATTTGTATATTATACGGCTTACAGAAACATTTCTTCTCAGGGCAGAAGCACATCATTTAAATGGGTCAAATGATTTGGCGGCAGCCGATATCAATGAAGTAAGAGAGCGTGCAAAAGCAACTCCGGTTTCGGCAGCCGATGTAGATTTGGATTTGATCCTTGATGAACGCGCCCGTGAGTTGTATGGGGAAGAGTTTAGGTTAAATACTTTACTTAGAATGGGAAAATTGAAAGAATATGTCAGAAAGTACCACTACGCTACTTTGCAACAAGGCTTAAGTTATTCCGAAGGTGGTTTTATTGATTTATTGCCCATTCCTCAGCGTGAAATTGATTCCAATAAAGAAGCAACTTTAGACCAGAACCCAGGGTATTAGATTTGTCTATAGCGTTTTGACAGTTATTATTTATCAAGGGGGTTTCTTGATACTTCCTTGATAAATTTAACTTAGTTGATGTTCACCAGGGTGTCTACCTGTGATGCTTGCTTTCTCTAAGCCGTGTTTCATTGAATAGAGCGGTGAAACTTTGGCATACAGCATTCCCTTCAAATAACGAAGCCAATCCACTTACAAGAAAGATCTGAAATATTGAGCAGGAATGTTTCAATGGTCTGCGGTTGAAATAGAGGGGGTACGGATAAACCCGGGCGATATTATCCTGGGCGATATGGACGGAGTTTGTGTGGTTCCCAGGGAAGTAGAAATGGAGGTGATACAACGCGCACTCGAAAAAGCCAGGGGAGAAAAGACAGTGCAAAAAGCAATTCAGAATGGCATTCCGGCGGTTGAAGCCTTTGCCAAATATGGAATCATGTAAAAATACTTAGGCCAAATGAGGATTTCCGACCTGAAAGTATGGCTGGTTGAAGGAATTAAATACAACTGGACCATGGTCAAGGTTTATACGGATGAGGGGTACACAGGGGTGGGAGAAGCCACCAACTGGCCGGGAAGCCCAATTGTGCAGGTGGCGGCCAAACATGCCGGCGAACGAATTATTAGTCTGGATCCCATGGGTACCGATTATATCTGGACAAAATTGTACCTCGATTTAAATTGGGTGGGTCCATTTGGCGCATGTATGTGCGCCATCAGCGGAATAGATATGGCCTTGCTCGATCTAAAAGGAAAAGTGCTGGGTGTTCCTGTATATGAATTACTTGGAGGTGCTTTCAGAAAAGAGATTACGCTTTATGCCAATTACTGGTTTACCAAAGGAGGCTTTAATGCGGAGGATTAGCAAGAGAAGGATTTTACATTTAAAAGCACATCGAAAATAAAATTAAAGTATGCTGCCTATTGATTTAGAGGATAAAGTGGCTTTGGTAACAGGATGTACGCAAGGCATCGGCTTGGGAATAGCGCGCCTTATGGCCAGGGCGGGGTGTTCCATAGCGGGCTGTGGATTAAGTCCTGAAAATAGTACTAAGGCATCCGAATTCCTCCGTCAAATCAATAGGGAGGGAAGGAAAGTCATCTATAGACAAGCTGACATTCGCTCTGAGGCAGAAGTGAATTCATTTGTGAGAGCCGCTGTGGATGAATATGGGAGGATCGATTTTTTGGTTTCTAATGCTTTCAGCAAATTGATATGAAGGACATCAACCAATATTTACAAGTGCTGGATTTTATCGTGGTGGGAGGCTATTTAGTCGTTCTCATAGGCATTGGATATTGGGTGAGTTTTGTCAAAAAGAGAAAGGAAGGGGAACACCTGTTTCTTGCCGGAAACTCCCTGGGGTGGAAAAGCATAGGGCTCACCATGTGGGGCACCAATGTGGGGCCTTCCATGCTGGTGGTTTCTGCTGCCTCAGGCTATACCTACGGCATTGCCGGCGCTAATTTTTCCTGGTATGCCTTTGTTTTCATCATGCTCCTGGCGATGGTTTTTGCCCCTTATTACCATAAAACAAAGGTAAGCACCCTGCCCGAATTTATTGGAAAAAGGTACAATAACACCTCCAGGGAAATGCTGGCCTGGTATTCACTGATCACCATCCTGGTAAGCTGGCTGGGCATTACCCTCTTTGCCGGTGGGCTTTTGGTAAGTCAGATAATGGGCTGGCCACTTTGGGTGGCCATTACCGTGCTGGCTGGTATTTCGGCTTTTTTTGCTGTTGCCGGCGGATTGGAGGCCATTGCCATAACGAATTCCTTTCAAATGGTATTACTCATTGTTGTCTCCTTCGGTCTTGCAATTACCGGCATTGTGGAAGCGGGAGGAATTACGGCGGTTTATGAGGCCATACCCCCAGAGAATTGGCGGCTGTTCCTTCCCCGGGACCACCCTGAGTACCCCTGGCTGCCTATCGTGCTGGGCTACCCGGTGCTGGGCATCTGGTTTTGGTGTACCGACCAGTCTATGGTACAATCCGTTTTAGGGGCGAAAAACTTGAAACAGGGTCAGCTTGGGACCAATTTTACCGGTTGGCTGAAAATCATTGACATGCCCCTTTTTATTTTACCCGGGATACTGTGTTTTGTCCTGTTCCCCAACCTGGCCGCCCCCGAGGAAGCTTATGCCACCATGGTCACCCAGCTTATGCCAAACGGAATGATAGGACTTGTAATGGCCGTGCTAATTGCCGCTTTGGTCAGTACCATAGATTCCGCCTTAAACTCCCTGTCAACCATTTTCACACTTGACATTTACGTCAGCCGCTTTAAACCGAAAGCAAAAAACAAAGAGGTCATACGCATCGGACGGATCATGGTCCTTGTGGGCACTGTGCTTGGGATTTTGTTTGCTTTGTTGGTTGGACAAATAGAAGGTTCCGATTTGTTTATGTTGTTTCAGTCCATTTTAGGTTTCCTGGCGCCGCCGCTGGCAGCTGTTTTTCTGATGGGGGTTTTATGGAAGAAAGCAAGTCCGCTGGCAGCCAACCTGATTCTTTCCCTGGGCTCTGTTGTCAGTATAGGGATTGGATGCTGTTCGATTTTGGGTTTTCCCCATGGCGAATTCTGGCCGCATCCTTTACTCTTGTCCTTTTATATTTTCATTGGTTTCATGATGGGCATGGTACTTATCACCAAATTGTTTGGCAAAAAATACAAGGGTAGCCAACTGCCGGTACTCCCGGAAACACTGGGGAAAGTAAAGAACAACAAACTTGTATGGGGATTGTGGATGTTGCTAACGGTAGTAATGGTTGGTTTATACCTGTTTTTCAATTGATGTGATATGATAAAGGGACTGATGTTTATATTGCTTATCCTGGCGTATTGTAGTTGCAATACACACCGATCCGAAAAAATAATTAAAACCAAAGCTGAGTATACAGTGGATTATGTCTATACCTGCAATTTGAAAAATGATGCAGATAGCATTGCCAGGTATAAATATTACCACAGCGAAGAAGGGATCTGGCCAGAAGTACTTAAAACCTTTGAAGCAAG
>JBBDSC010000085.1:0-43282 GCA_040905145.1 Anditalea sp. | reverse complement strand
TAACCTTATTTTAAAAGATTCTAAATAATGCCTCCAGAAATGGGTTTTTTTACACGCTTCAGCTATATTGTTAGCCTCCGGGTTAATTTTTTTGTTTGATTTTAATTATAATTTCTTCTTCTTTAACTTTATTCCGTATTATATATTCAAAATGCAAAAACGTACAAAAAAATAGAGATGATTTGAAGGCATCAATCAGGCAATCAGTTTTGTTTCATCGGAGGCTGGGTTACCGTCAGAGTTTTATCCCGCTTTGGCGGGGCAAGTCGTGACCTATAAAAAGCAAATGATAAACCACATGAAATAGCCATGAAAAAGTGTCATACACACCGAGGATAAATATTTTGAAAAAACCCAAACTTCATACTCAGTAGAAACGGATTGGCTATTCCACCGATAAAAAACTCGGGGCAGGCTATCCCGGGGGAACGGGACAAATCATGACCATTAAAGTCAATTATATACACATGAAATTTCGCTATCTATTTTTACTCATCATTGGCCTAATTGCAACAGTAAACCATCATGTATTTGCTACACACATTCGTGCAGGCGAAATAATTGCAGAAAGGATTTCTGTCCAGACATTGACCTACCGCATCACGGTTGTGGGCTATACTGACACAGGGTCTTCGGTAATATTTGGTCCGGGGGAGATCAATTTCGGAGATGGACGGGTGGAGGTGTTGAACACGGAAAGTGATTTCTCCACCGTTGAATCCCTGGGAGATCAAATTGAGAAAAACACTTTTGTAATTACCCATACCTATCAAGGTCCTGGGAATTATTCCATACGTTTTCAGGAATTTAACCGCAACGACAATACCCTGAATATGGACCAATCTGTGGATACTCCTTTTTATATTGAAACTTCCATTACCATTGATCCTTTTTTAGGCATCAACAATTCTCCGGTGTTAACCATCCCTCCTGTAGATAACGGGGCAGTAAACCAAACCTATATCCATAATCCAGGAGCCTATGATCCCGATGGGGATAGCTTGGCTTATGTGTTGGATGTGCCGAAACAAGCTTTCCAGAGAGAAGTGAACAATTACAGAAGCCCTGCATCCGGTGAATTTAGCTTTAGTACTCAAGATGGTACCGGTGAACCTTATTTAACCCTGGATCCCCTGACGGGGGACCTGATTTGGGATGCCCCTGGAACAGAAGGTCAATTCAATGTGGCTTTCAGGATAGAAGAATGGCGCAAGGTGAACGGGGTGTACGAAAGGATTGGATACGTGGTAAGGGACATGCAGATTATCATAGAAAATACGGACAATCAAAGGCCCGAACTCCAGTTGCCTGAGGATATATGCGTGGTAGCTGGAACCAATATTGAGGAAATAATACAGGGCAGTGACCCTGACGGTGATCCTATAAAAATAGAAGTTTTCGGCGACCCTATTGAAATCACTTCCTCTCCCGCTTCCTATAATCCTGCCTCTGTTTTCCAACCTTCACCTGGCATAATAAATTTTAACTGGCAAACCGTATGTGACCATGTCAGGGACAGACAATACCAAATAAGGGTAAGGATAAGTGATGATCCGGATTCAGGACCCTCACTTGTAGATATAAAGACATGGAATATTACCGTTATAGGCCCTCCTCCCGTTATCGCTTCCCTGGATCAAGAAGCTGGCAGGACTGCGGACATCCGCTGGGATCCTTATTCTTGTGGCACAACAGCAGAAACCATGCAAGTGTGGCGTCGGACCCACAGTGACCCCTATGAGCCTGACTCCTGTGAAACTGGCATAAGGCCTGGTTACGAACTGGTTGGTACTACAAACATGGAAATCACTGAATTTTTGGATACCAATGAAGGGGAAGGTTTGGCTCCGGGAAATACTTATTGTTACCGATTGGTAGCGGAATTCCCTTCTCCCCGGTCGGGAGAAAGCAAAGTTTCAGAGGAATTTTGTATTACTGTAGATGTGGATGTTCCCCTGATCACCAATGTAAGTATAGAGGAAACCCATACAGAGAACGGGGAGATACTTGTCAGGTGGACTCCCCCCTATGATATTGATACAGAACAATATCCCGGTCCTTATCAATATGAACTTTTGAGAGCAGAGGGTTTTACCGGAAGTGAAAATTTAACTTCTTTAACTGTCACTTCAGACACTGTCTTTACAGACCTCCAAAGCAATACAGAAGATGTGGTCTACAATTATAGTGTGGTCTTAATAGATGGCGATCAGAAGATTGACACCTCCAGTATCGCTTCTTCCGTAAGGCTGCAACCCACTATCATTAATGAAGCCATTGAATTGAACTGGACTTTTGATGTACCCTGGAACAATGAGATATCTACCTTCACCCATGAAGTATACAGAAATAGAACAGATGCGGGCGGGCGGGACGTCGATACCTTTGCTTTGATTGCAGAGGTAGACGTTACTTCCGAAGGTTTCACCTTCTTTGATGATGGGAGTCACAATGGGGTTCCATTGAACGAAGACACAGAATACTGTTATTACGTAATTACTGAAGGTGCCTACAATATTGATCAGTTGGTATATCCCTTGGAAAACAAGTCCCAGATCATTTGTGCCAGGCCCGATGATGATCGGCTGCCTTGCCCGCCTGTTTTGTCCTATGAAGGCCCTGTCTGTGAGGAATTCCTTGCCGACAAACCTTGTGGCTTTAATGATTTTCATCATGATTTAAGCTGGGAGCCGGACTTTTCCGGAGACTGCGATGATGAACTGGGGGGATTCAGGCTTTATTTCTCCCCAGATGGGGAAGAGGGTGATTTTAAGTTGGTCAAGACCCTGTCAGTATTTGAAATGCAGACCAGAATGAATAATCTGCCAGAATTAAAAGGCTGCTATTATATTACGGCTGTGGACAGATCGGGCAATGAAAGTGGCCCAAGTAATATCGTGTGCATTGATAATTGTCCCAATTATGAGCTGCCAAATGCTTTCACTCCCAATGGGGATAATACCAATGATACCTTTAAGGCATATGATAATCCTTTCCCCAGATGTCCCAGGTTTGTTGAAGCAGTGGATATCAGCATTTATAATAGATGGGGAGTTGCTGTTTTTGAATACAACAGCACGGCTTCTGCTGAAAATGACATCTATATCAATTGGGACGGCAGGGATAAAAATGGCAAAGAACTACCAGCAGGAACTTATTTTTATTCCGGAAATGTAGTATTTGATGTCCTGGATGAAGGCAATAGGAATCAAAAGTTAAAAGGAACCATACAAATTTTAAGATGAGCCGAATTCAAGATCGTTATGATATTGTCCTATTTGACGGTGTCTGTAATCTGTGCAACAATGCTGTAGATATAATCATCCGTAATGATAAAAAGGGCCATTTCAAAGTGGCTGCTTTACAAGATGAGAAAACAAGAGAACTTCTTGAAGGTTATAATATCAATAGCGATTATCTTGATTCCATCATTTTGATACGTGGAGACAAGGTCTTTTATAAAAGCAGGGCCGCTTTGGAAATCACAAAAAAGCTGAAGGGAGTTTGGCCCCTCTTGTATGTTTTCATCATCGTTCCGGCAATGTTGAGAGATCCCATTTATGATTGGATAGCAAAAAACAGGTACAAATGGTATGGAAAAAAAGAAACCTGTAGGCTCCCTACACCTGAGGAAAAATCCAGGTTTCTGTAAGGAAGACGAGATAGTATGTAGTATAGGGTATGTGGTATAGGGCCAACAGTTGTGGTTTGGCTGATTTTTCTGACATCCCGAAGAAGTTTTACATGATAATAAACAAAAAACAAACAATGACCAAAATATAAAATTCAAAACCTGCGATTAAAATTGTTACCTTTGCCTTCTAATTAATCGTTTATATGAAAGCTTATATTTTTCCCGGTCAAGGGGCTCAATTTGAAGGAATGGGAAAAGAACTGTACCGTTCCAATGACATCGCCAAAAAATTATTTGACCAAGCCAATGAGCTGTTGGGCTTTGCTATCACCCAAATTATGTTCGAGGGTACAGAAGAAGAGTTAAAGCAGACGCAAGTGACCCAGCCCGCCATATTTCTTCATTCGGTCATACTTGCCAAAACCTATCCTGCTTTTAAACCGGATATGGTCGCAGGACATTCCTTGGGGGAATTTTCAGCTTTGGTGGCAAATGGCGTTTTAACTTTTGAAGATGGTCTTAACCTGGTTTATCAGCGGGCACTGGCCATGCAGGAAGCTTGTGAGATCAACCCTTCCAGCATGGCAGCCATACTGGGCCTGGGGGATGAAGAAGTGGAGGAAATATGTGCTTCCATTGATGGTGAAGTAGTGGTTCCTGCCAATTATAACTGTCCCGGCCAATTGGTGATTTCCGGCTCTATCAAAGGGGTGGAAATAGCTTGTGAAAAGATGAAGGAAGCCGGTGCCAAAAGGGCCCTTCCCCTTCCTGTAGGAGGTGCCTTTCACTCCCCCTTCATGGAACCGGCCAGGGAAAAGCTGGAAAGAGCCATCGAAAATGCCGTATTCCATGATCCCATTTGCCCCATATACCAAAATGTAAGCACCACGGGGGTAACCGATCTGGAAATGATCAAAAAGAATCTAATTGCCCAACTGACAGCTCCCGTAAAATGGACACAATCTGTGCAAAACATGGTTAAGGATGGGGCCACTCAATTTTTAGAATGCGGCCCCGGGAAAGTACTACAAGGGCTGGTAAAGAAAATAAACAAAGAAGCCAAGGTTTCCAGCATTTAGAGTAATAACTTTTTTTGTAAATTTGGATACAGCATTCATCAAAGACCGTTTGTAAAAATGATACCATAGAGTTCGAGTTCGATGCTGGTTGGGTGGAAAAGTTCCCCGTTCTGGAACATCTGCAACAATGGCTGGTGAATCCGGTTCAGGATATCCCGTATAGAATACTTTAAGACAGATGTGATGGATTGCCAGTGGATCCAAAGCTCCGTACCCTGGGTCTATTAGAGGGGAGTTTTATCCCCGATCTGTTTACCGAGTCGCTGCGCCAATACTGCCGTCATCGCCAAAGCCTTTTGGAAAGAAATCCGGAGCAACTCGCAGCAATGGCCCATTTCAACGTCAAGAAATCCAGGAAAGAAATAGCCCAGGCATTAATGGGAGACTGGCGTGAAGAATACCTTTTCGAACTCAGACAAAGCTACGAAGTGTATGATTATTTTCATCAGAATTTTAACTATAATCCTTTTCCAAAGCTAATCGCACCTTCTCCAAAAAAAAGGGTACTTTTTCAAAAGGATTCCCTGGGCCAAGGGTTTCTATCGGTAAGTAACCACTGTAGTCCGAAGATTTAATAAGAGCCAACAACTTCTCAAGTTCTATTTCCTCTTCTTTTCCGTTACGGTTGATCTTTTCTTTTATTTGCCAGCTTACCGCATAAGGGATGCTTTTCGCTATTTCTTCATAAGGATCCCCTGCCCCATAACTTCCGGTATCAAGAATCAGCCCGAACCATGGAGAGCCGATCTTTTGCATCAGCTTCTCCACATGATCTGCCGTTTGGATAAAATCATTGTGATTTTGAACCGCTACTACCACCCCATGGTTTTTACCAAATGTTATGCATTCCTGTATGTCCTTCATCATCCATTCTGCCACCTGTTCCCAAGAATAGCCTTCCGGATTTTGGGTACCTGAAAATATTCGAATCACCGGGGCTCCCATTTTTTCGGCCGCCAAAATCCAGTTTTTAACAAGCTCAATATCCTTTTTTCTTCTGCTTTGATCCGGATCGGTAAAATCATTCCTAACCCCTGTGCCACTGATCTCCAATCCCAAACGAAAAGCTTTGCGTTTGATATCATAAATATATCGATCAGAAGGTACCTCGGGATACCCTGGAAAATAATACCCGGTAAGATCCACCGCATCAAAGTGATGGCTGGCGCAGAATTCCAGCAAGTCATCAAGATCCATTTCTCCTTTACTGAGAGGCTCATTGAAGGAGTAGGCATTGAGACTGGTTTTAAGATTGCCCCCTTCCCCTTTTATCGCTTTCCGGGAAGGAACCGCCCCGGGTCTTACTAAACCCATGGAGACCAATACCGGGACTGCTATCAGTGATTTTAGAAAACCTCTTTTATTCAATTTCATGCATGAATCTTTTAATTGTTTTCAGAAAATTCCCAAGTATCCGCACCTTAAGTTATCCTTCTATAATGAAAAGCACCAAATAGAAGCACCACTACAAAGCAGGCCAATGGCACATAAAAGGAAAGGTTAACACTTCCATAGCCATCTGAAACCTGGCCCTGCACAGCAGTCAATACTGCCCCTCCAAGTATGGCCATGATCAGGCCAGATCCCCCCAATTTAGTGTCTTCTCCCAATCTTTCCGCAGCTAAAGCATAAATGGTGGGGAACATTAAGGACATACATCCGGAAATCGCCACTAAAGCCATCACACCTGTCATTCCCTCTCCATAAATCACAATAAAAGAACAAATAATAGCCGCAAATGCACTTATTGACAGCAATAGCGAAGGTTGTATATATTTCATTAAAGCAGTGAAGACAAATCGGCTTCCTGTAAATAAGACGATGGCTATCATATAATAATCGGAGGCAGAGCTTTCATTGAGCTCCAGTGCCTCCATGACATAACGTATGGTAAAGGACCAGACTCCAATTTGGGCACCTACATAAAAAAACTGGGCAATTACCCCTGCCACATATTTTCTATTGTTCAATAACCGTTTGAATGCAGGCATCAATGGGCTTTTTTCATTATTTTCATTTGCCTTGGGCATTTGGGTCATTTTAATTATCACCCATAAAAACACAAGAAAAAAAGCCACGCCCACATAAGCGCTCATTACCCCCGTCAGTTCTTCGGATTGAATGGCTTTCAATGCCTCTGGCGACATGGTGGACCTGTCGTCTGCCTCAGCAAGATTTAATTGTGAAAGGATAAATACCTTACTCAGGAAAACCCCAATAATTGATCCTATAGGATTAAAAGATTGGGCCAGGTTCAGTCTCCTGGTGGCCGACCCTTCCGGCCCCATTACCAATATATAAGGGTTGGCGCATGTTTCAAGGATAGAAAGACCTCCGGCCAGGATGTACAAGGCCAGCAGAAAAAAACCGTACGACATCAATAAACTTGCCGGATAAAACAAAAGTGCCCCAAATGCAAAAAGACCTAAACCCAATAGGATTCCTGACTTGTAAGTGTATTTCCTGATGTATAAGGCAGCGGGTAAAGCCAGGCAAAAATAAGCCCCGTAAAATGCCAACTGAATCCAGGAAGTCTGAAAATCCGTCATGCTCATTATTTTTTTAAAAGCAGCCAGAAGAGTATCTGTCATATTATTGGCCAGTCCCCAGAGCATGAAAAGGGAGGTGATCAATATAAAAGGCCATAAGTTGCCTGGTGAGATAAGACTTTGGTTTTCGGATTTATTGGTGTTCATGAGTTTATTTTGCATGGTTAGATGGGACTGTTTTCAGAAAGCAAACCTCTGCTTTTTAATTCTTTCCAAAATTCATCGGGAATTTTAACTTGGGTGGCCTCTACATTTCTTTTTACTTTAGAGGGATCGGTAGTGCTCAATGCCACACTCGTTACGCCGGGCACGTTCAGGGCAAATTGGACACAAACATGTGCTGGGGAAAAATTGAAATCCATACAGGCTTCAAAAAACCTGTCCCTCCATTGAAAAAGTTTTTGGTTTTCTTCGGTATCGGGCTGAATCAATTTGTAATCGTAATGATCGCCACCTACTAAAAACCCGGATTGGAAAATGGCGGAGTTGAAAATACCTACATTTTCTGCTGAAAGATTTTTCATAAAGGCCAACAGTTCGACCGGATGGGAGATAATGGTCATGCTATTGGCAAACATCACCCAATCCAGCTTGATATGTTCATATATCCTTGGGATCACCTTCCAGTTTTTGGCCCCGACTCCAATCCCTTTGACTTTGCCCTGCTTTTTTAAATCCCCCAAAGCCCTGTAAGCTTCAAGAATATCATCAAACAACTTTTCTTCTTCGGCAGGGTTTTTGGCTTGTGCCAAATACTCATCAGGGTCATGAACGGAAACCAACTGAGGGACAAATCCCTGAAGCAACTCATTGCCTTCTTCAAAGCATCTTAAAATTCCCCGGTAACTGATCTGCTGAACAGCATCATATCTCAGGCCTTTCCAAACACCCGGCTCAAATAAAGGTTCTTTCCCAACAAGGGGAGAACGGATCCAGCCCAGCTTATTGCTGATCACCACCTTTTCAGGAGAAATTCCCAGTTGTTGAAAACTATTCCCTAATGACTCCAGAGCAAGTCCTGCTCCATATTTACCTGCAGAATCAAAAACAGTAAGGGGCTGGGAATGATGAAAGCTTTCTTTGACGATCTCCTGCTTAACCTGAGGGTCAAGTGCTGTATAAAGGTTCCCAAGGGCACTGGTACCAAAAGTAATAGGTGGCACCTGGATACCCGTGTCACCTAACGGCTGAAGGAGCATATTTTTTGCTGTTTTGGTTCATTTATTATAGGTATGTGGTATATGGTATGTGGTATGTGGGTTGTGGTATGTGGTTCTATATACTAAATACCACATACTAAATACTCAACTCCACATCTACATTCCTTCCTCCACAAACGCTCCAAATTGGGAATATTTTTGATAAAGCTTTTCGTAAATGACCACATTTTCCTTAATAGGTTCATACACCTCATCAAAACCGGCTCCCATAGCGGCGATGACGGATTCGGTGTCGGGATAAATTCCCGCAGCCACCGCAGCATACATGGCTGCGCCAAGAGCGGGCGCCTGATCAGAGGCCGAAACTTTTATCGGCATATTGAGCACATCTGCCATGGTCTGCATCACTAGCTTGGACTTTTTGGCTACGCCTCCCATACCAATGACCGTATCAATAGTGATTCCCTCTTCACGGAACCGATCTACTATTTTCTTGGATCCAAAGCAGATGGATTCCACCAAGGCTTTAAAGACTCTGGCAGCATCTGTCCCTGGATTTATGCCCATTATTGCTCCTTTTAGGGCCTGATTGGCATCAGGGGTCCTTCTCCCATTGATCCAGTCCAAGGCCACCGGAGCAGTCTCAGATAAGGGGATGAGAAAAGCTTCTTCTGATAATTTTGCTAAAATGCGATCTTGGATTTCTACTGCCAATTGCTCTTTCGCCCAATCATCAAGTTGGGAACTTTCCTTAA
Source organism: Anditalea sp. (assembly GCA_040905145.1). Classification (GTDB taxonomy): domain Bacteria; phylum Bacteroidota; class Bacteroidia; order Cytophagales; family Cyclobacteriaceae; genus DATGMS01. The sequence goes on along the minus strand of JBBDSC010000085.1, from coordinate 34,105 downwards.
GCAAGGCAATAACAGGTTGTGTGATCAGGTCCCTGAACCAGGCCAACACATCGCCAAATCCAGATTGACCCGCTTCCAATCCCACTGTACCGGGAATCACAGAACCATCTACCTGGCCGCAAATCCCCTTTACCAGATTCTCTCCAATGTCTTCGTAAGAAGCCACCATGATATCACAAGTGGAGGTCCCCATTACTTTCACCAAGGTGTTGCCGGAGATCTCCCCTCCAATAGCCCCGGCGTGGGCATCAAAAGTTCCCACAGCCACTATTGTTTCAGGGCTTAATCCTAATTTTTCAGCCCAATAGGTACTTAATTTTCCGGCAGGAAGATCTGAAGTATACGTGTCGGTATAAAGTCGCTCCCTTATTTCTGCCAACCGGGGGTCAAGCTTGGAAAGAAACTCTTTGGGGGGCAAGCCTCCCCAGCTTTTGTGCCATAAGGCTTTATGCCCCGCTGCACAGCGGCTCCGCTTAAATTCCGCTGGATTATCGGCTCCGGTCAATTCCATGGTGATTACATCGCAATGCTCCATCCAGGAATAGGCTGCATTGGATATCTGTTCATCTGCCCGGATCACATGGAGTATTTTTGCCCAAAACCATTCAGAAGAATAAATCCCTCCTTCATATTTGGTATAATCTTCACCCCCCCAACTTTTGGCCAGTTGATTGATTTCAGCTGCTTCTTTAATGGCCGTATGATCTTTCCAAAGGATAAGCATGGCATTGGGGTTTTCGGCAAATTCGGTTTGTAGTGACAAGGGTTTTCCGGATTGGTCCACTGCTATGGGAGAAGAGCCGGTGGTATCCACACAAATGCCCCTGACCTGATGGGAAGGAACTCCTGACTCTTCCATGATCCCTTTTATCGTCAGCCCCAAACCTTCCAAATGGTCTTTTGGATGCTGCCTAAATTGATTGTTAATGGGGTCGCAATATTTCCCTTCTTTCCATCTTGGATACCAATACACTTTGGAAGCGAGGGTTTCTCCATTTGCTGCATTCACCAATATGGCCCTCACCGAATCAGTTCCAAAATCTACACCGATCACAAATTTCTTATCACTCATTGCTATTAAACAATTATGGGTTTATTATTTTTTTAATAAATTCCTGTTTTCAAAATTTCCCAGTACCTGAACTAGCGCCCATTATATTTATCCCTTTCGAAAGTCTCTATATGCCGGTGTTTCTTGGTTTCATAGATATCAGCAATAGTGATCAGAATCCCTGTTTCCTCGACTGCTCCAAACTCATTGTTCATGGCCGTTCCAAATGTTTTCATGGTGGAAGAAAGGTTCATGTAAGTATTGATCAGTGGAGGGATATTTTCTCCAAGGCCCCTGACTTTGGTATTCAACACTTTATATCCCTCCTTGTAATTCAAACCTTCAAAAATCTGGCTGAAACCCGCTATTGAGCCCTTATAGGATAAGCGGTGGATCGGGGTGACCAGGTTTTCCTTATCAGGGAAATAATGATTCATAAAATAAAGCAAAAGGTCTCTGGCCCCTGCATTATAATGTGGGTACATGGTCACTTTACCAAAAAGATATTTGACATCTGGATTGATTATAATCATGGCACCCAGGCCATCCCACAGATTATCCAATGAAAAAATACCTTTTCGGTTTACCTTGCTTGGCTGGTACTTGGGCTGGACAAATGATCTTCCAAGTTCTATGGTATAAGGAAGGTATTCCCGCTTGAATTTTTCCGAAAATTCAAATAAATGAGCGGTAGAGAGATTGGGCTCCCCGTACTCGTTAGGCCCTGCATCCTTACAGTGGATCAATCTGTACCCCGCAATAATTTCCTCCTCTTCAGGATTCCAAGCTATCAGTTGTTGATAACAGTTTTCACAGGTATCGTTCTCATCTATATCCAAGGGCAATCCCGTCCCCCCTCCTGCTTTCCTAAAAGTCAATTCCCTTAACATGCCTATTTCCTTCATCACATTGGGGGCATTGTGGTGATTGATCAAAAATATTTGATTACTACCGTTGTTTACCTTTCGTATAAACCGTTCTTTTGTCAATTCCCGCTTTAAAATCTGCTTATCTACCGGGGCTATTAGTTCCTGCATATTATTTATTATCTCTGGCTATTGCGTATACACTTTGTTTCACTTCCTCGGCCCAGTATTTATCGCTTCTTGATGGATCAAAATACCTGTAAGAAATCGGTTTTCCTACATGTATGGTTATTTTTTTGTTTTTTTGGGCAAACATCTCATCCGCCAAATAAAACATTTCAATGTTCGCTATGATACCAATTGTTTTCCTCAGTTTGGCAAGGTTATAGAAGAAATTTGAATTTTTTCCTTCTATATAAACCGGAATCACATCTTTTTTATATTTCTGGGCCTTTTTGATAAAACTCTTTTTCCATTCCAGGTCCTTCACCCCCCCCTCCTGCTTCCGGGAAACCAATCCCGCCGGAAAAACCAAGACGGCACCCGCTGAACTATAAGTTTCTTCTATGATTGCTGTCCCCTTTCTCCCATGGCCCCCATGCTTATTCACAGGAACAAACAAGGTATCAAAGTTTTTTATATTGGACAGAATATCATTGACCAAAAACTTGATGTCCTGTCGGTATTTACCCAGTGCGTGCATAAAGGCTATGCCATCCAACCCCCCTAAAGGGTGATTGGCAGCGAATATCACTGGTTGGTCTTTGGGTATATTCTCCTCTCCTGTCAATGCCACCTCAACTCCAAAATCTGCTATCAATGCATCGACAAAGTCCAAGCCATACAAATGACCATTCTTTGCCATCAGCGCATTGATGTCATCTTCATGGGCTATCCGTTTTATATAACGGAATAAAAATCCCGGCATCCATTTCAGAAGGGAGGGGTTTTTATCCTTTATAATTTTTTTGGCGTCTATAAATTTCTCTTTCTGTTTCAAAATGTTGGTTTCAACTCCTGTTCTTTTATCTCGTTCTGCTTTATATACCCTTTAATAATTTGATCCTCAATTAAATGCGACAAGTGCGGCTTCCCTGCATGTTATTATTTCATTATTTATAGATTTTAGACCACTTAAAAATACAAAAAATTAATTTATCGAAGGAAAAAAATAAACCTTCGGTATATTTACATGAACAATAGGTTTGCAGTTTGATGAAAAATTCACCTCGTCTCTGCTTCCTTATCCATGAACTAAACTACTGATTTTGTATGACATTAGCCATCACTGGACCTACCTCGGGAATAGGTATAGAAACCGTAAAAGCACTTGCTCCAAAATTTGACCAAATTTTTTTATTGGTGAGAAATGAGGACAAGGCCAGAAAGTTGATCCCTGACTTTTCCCCTTCTGATACTGCCACTAAATTTCATGTGGTTTACTGTGATTTGACTGATCTGAAAAGCGTTTCCTCTGCTGCTGATTTTATCAAAGGACAAACCAGCCATGTAGATGTATTGATCAACAATGCTGGCGGGGTATTAAAAAACAGAAAAACGACCAAAAATGGATTTGAATCTACCTTTTCCATTAATTATCTGGGACATTTTTTGCTAACCAAAAAACTTCTTCCCTTACTGGATGCAAGTCCACTTGCCAGGGTAATCAATGTCAGTTCGGAAGCCCATAAAATGGCAAAACCGGACTTTGATGATTTGCAATCCGAAAAGTCTTACTCCGCTTTTAAAGCCTATACCAATGTCAAACTTTACAACATCCTTTTTACACTATCACTGGCAGAAAAATATGCGGATAATGGTATCCACGCCTATGCCTTACATCCAGGTATGGTAAAGACGAGTTTTGGCAACGATTTATCGGGAATAGTGAAACTGGGGAAGAAAATATTGGAGCTCTTTATGATCAGTGCAAAAAAGGGGGCCAAAACCAGCATTTTCCTGGCCACAAGTCCTTCAGTAGTCAACAATAACGGCGCCTACTTTAAAAAATCAAAAGTTACCAATACTTCAAAAGCGGCCGAATCCCCCCAATTAAGGAACAGGTTATGGAATATCAGCGAGGAGTTGGTAAAAGAATATTAAAATGTCCACTGGTAACAGTCAAGTAACAAATATCTCCCGCAAAGGCGCAGGGACGCTAAAAAATGGCCCCTCACAAATCTGGACATCTTAAACATTCTAAATCTGAGTTCAATTATTGATTAACCGGATATCTATCTAAGACCATTCGATCTATTCTTTTTTTACCACGGATTTCTCGGATTTTCACAGATTTTTCAGATATTTCTCTGTGTTAATCTGTGGCCATCTGTGGTTAATCTTTTTTCCCCACAGATGGGGCATCGCCCGAGTCATCGTGAGGACTTGCGTGAAAGCAACCATTGTTTTTCTTTCCGAAAACAATAATTAATGTATATCGCTGTCGTTTTGGTTTAAAATCCCTAATTTCAAGTTATGATTTGGGCATATTCTGACAACAACTTGATTCTTATTCTAGTGGCGGTTTTTTCGCTGCTATATTTTATATATTTATTTCGGTTTTGGAGAATAAACCGAAAGTTAAAGGTAAAAAAACATAGACTTTTACTCAAATTAGGATTACGCATTTTATATTTTGGTTTGTTCCTGGTGGCCTTATCGGGGCCTTCTATGGGAAATGCCATGAAAGAAATCAAACAGGAAGGAAAGGATATCTTTATTGCCGTGGATTTGTCCCAATCCATGAAAGCACAGGACATTGGTCCGAGCAGGATCCAAAGGGTCAAATTTGAACTGAAAAACCTGGTCAAGAATTTTAACACTGACCGTATCGGCTTGATTATTTTCTCCTCGGAAGCCTTCATACAATGTCCATTGACCTTTGACCAAAATGTGATTCAATTACACTTGGATGGCCTCAACACCGATCTTGTCCCCAATCAGGGTACTGATATTGCCGCCCCACTTGCCTTGGCTTTGAAGAAATTCCAAAATGAGGAAAATCCTGAACCAAAATCTAAATCCATCATCCTCATCAGTGATGGGGAGGACTTTGGGGATAATTTATCTGATATTCTTGGCCAGCTTAATGAAGGGGGTATTACCATCTTTAGTTTAGGCGTAGGCACCAAAGAAGGCACCACCATCCCCACTGGAAATGGAATAATCATGGATCCCAGCACGGGCAGGCCTGTTATTTCAAAATTGGAATCCGCCAACCTGAAAAGTGTAGCCTCAAAAACCAATGGTTCCTATTTTGAATTAAGTGATGAAATCCAGGAAATACCTCAACTCATTACCACCATTGAAAAACTGGAAGGGGCTGTAACAGGAACCCGTATGGTGGAAGCATCCGCCAATAAATATTTCTATTTTCTATTGGCCGCCTTGGGTCTGGCCCTAATAGATATGGTATTGCCCTTAAGAACATTATCGATATAGTGGATAAATAGTTTATTTGAATGAAAAAATAATTCAGCTATGATACTTTTTACAAGAATATTGCTCTTCTCCTTATTATTTTTACCCTCTTCCTGGAAAGGAATTGCTGAAAGAAACAGTGCCATCGAGGAGGCCGAAAGACTTTATGCCGAAACCCAATTTGAAGAATCAGTTAGACAGCACCTGTTACTGATCGATGAATTTGAGCTGAATAGCGAGGAGGTAAGATTTGATCTGGCCCTCAGCTATCAAAACAATGGACAAGAAGCCGATGCTCAAAAAACCTATAGCGCATTGTTGAACTCTTCCCATGAAATTTTGCCCTCCTTTGCGGCCAATCAAACCGGGGTATTACAGGGAAAAGAGAAAGCATATGAAGAGGCCCTGGAATCTTTCAAAATGGCCTTGATCAAAAACCAAGGTAATGAATATGCCAGGTACAATTATGAATTGCTTAGCCGTTGGCTTGAGGATAAGGAAGAGGATAAAGACGAACAGGAAAAGTCCGAAGAAGAAGAGGATAAAATACAACCTTCCAATTATGCCAAACGCATGAAGGCAGAAGCGGATGTGATGGTTGATCAGTTCAGGTTCAATGAAGCTTTGGAAGTAATGAACAAGGCACTGGAGATTGATGAAACTGTTTCTTATTATGAAGAGTTTATTAATAACTTGGGCGAAATCAATGAAATCAATGAAAATTAATACCCTATTAACCATAATTGTTCCGCTTTGTCTCTATTTGACCGCACAGCCCTCCCAGGCACAGTCTGTGGGCGAATATTTCAACAAAGCTGCCCGGCAATATGTGAACAGCGATATACCGGGCACGGGTCAGATCCTGGCCGAAGGGCTGGACAAATATCCCAATGATCCTAAACTGAATGAACTGAACGAAAAACTGAAAAAAGATCAGGAAGATCAAAAGAAAGATCAACAAAATCAGGATCAGGAAGGCGAGCAGGACCCTCAGGATGAGGAGGAAAAAGATAGCCAGCAACAAAAAGACGGCGAAGGTGAGGAACAGACCGATGAAGATGAAGCCAGTGAGTCTGAAGAAAACAAAGATAAAAGCGGGGAAAAATCCGCTCAGGAAGAACCCTCTGAGGAGCCAAGTGATCAGAAAAGCGACTTGAGCGAAAGGGAAAAGGCCATGGAAGAAATGCGTCAAAAACTTGAGGACATGAACATTACTCCCGAACAGGCCGCTCAAATCCTCGACGCCATGAACAATACCGAACTCATGTACATTCAGCAAAACAGAAAAAAACCTACAAAACGGCCAGATAAAAGTCTGCCCGATTGGTAAAAAATCACTTGGCCCTTTTCGATTCCAAATAATGACCCAACATGCAAGAAGCCTATATTATATCCGCAGTACGTACACCTTTGGGCAGCTTTGGAGGAAGCCTATCCGGCTTAACGGCAGTGGAATTAGGTTCCATCGCTATCAAAGGTGCTTTGTCCAAAGTAGAACTGGACCCCAAGGAAGTTCAGGAAATATTCATGGGCAATGTCCTTTCCGCCAATCTTGGACAAGCCCCCGCTAGACAAGCTGCCATTGGAGCAGGCATTGGCTATAAAGCACCTTGTACTACAATTAACAAAGTTTGTGCTTCCGGCATGAAAGCCGTGATGATAGCCGCACAATCCATCATGACAGGACAGCAGGAGGTTGTAATAGCCGGGGGCATGGAAAGCATGTCCAACGTGCCATTTTATGTGCCCAAAGCCCGCTTCGGATACCGCTACGGGAATGCGGAATTGGTGGATGGATTGGTAAAAGATGGTCTTCACGAGGTATATTATAACTTTCCCATGGGGAATTGTGCCGAAAATACGGCAAAGGAAATGGGCATCTCCAGAGAAGCTCAGGATGAATATGCCATTCAATCCTATACCCGATCAGCAGAATCCTGGAAAAACGGTTCCTTCAAAGAAGAAGTTGTACCAATACAACTAAGGGACAAAAAAGGGGAATCCATAATCATCGATGAAGATGAAGAGTTCAGAAAAGTGAAATTTGAAAAAATCCCATCGCTCAAACCTGTTTTCCAAAAGGAAGGAACAGTGACTGCTGCCAATTCCTCCACGATGAATGATGGTGCCTCAGCGCTGATACTGATGAGCAAAAGAAAAGCAGCATCTTTAGGATTAAGGCCGATTGCCAAAATCAGGGGATTTGCAGATATGGCACAGGATCCCATTTGGTTTACTACAACACCCTCGTTGGCCATTCCAAAAGCCATTGAAAATGCCGGACTTTCAGGGACCTCTATCGATTATTATGAAATCAATGAAGCTTTTGCTGCCGTAGCTATCGCCAATCAAAAAAAGCTTAACCTCTCCCCTGATCAATTAAATGTTTTTGGGGGAGCAGTTTCTTTGGGCCATCCCCTTGGCTGCTCCGGTGCCAGGATCATTACCACTTTAAATTCTGTTCTGACTGCCAAAAATGGAAAGATCGGCGTTGCCGCCATCTGTAATGGTGGTGGAGGGGCTTCTGCTATCGTCCTTGAAAAGTTATAATGATCTCCATCCACCTGCATTCAATTCTGCAATGCTTTTCTTTTGTATTCCAGTTTTATGCCGGATTTCACCCTTATTATGAATAAACCTATTGTTATCCTCTGTCTCTCTTTATGCAATTGCGGCTTTCTCTTTGCCCAGAAAAAAGACACCACTTATCATGATGAGGAGAAAACGCAAATAAAGGAAGTTTTCCTGATAGAAGACAACTTGCCGGAAGGCCTATATGAGCGCTACTATGAAGAAGGTTCATTGGCAGAAAGAGGCACCTTTTCTTCGGGAAAAAGAAATGGGATTTTCGTTAATTTTTTTCTCAATACCAAGGATACATTGAGAAAGGTTAACTATACCGATGGCCTCAAGTCCGGCCCGGCCTCCACTTTTCATAAAAATGGTGAAGCATCCCAAAAGGCTTTTTACCAGGACGACCTGCTCCAGGGAGAAGTCACCATGTTTTATGAAAGCGGACAGATAAAAACCCGCACAGACTTTACCGATAACTTCCCTCACGGCAAAAGAAGCAGCTTTTATGTGACTGGTCAATTAATGGAAACTGCCCATTATAAACATGGCGTGTTAGAAGGTGAATACAAAAAGTTTTATGAAGACGGACAAGTAGAGTCAATCGCCTGGTATAATGTGGGTAATCTAGCGGACACTTTTATTTCCTTTTATCCAAATGGTCAAAAAGCATCTGAAATCAACTATAAAGAGGGTGTAAAGCACGGCGATTTCCATTTTTATTTTGAAAATGGGCAGCTAGAAAGAAAAGGGAATTACCGACGGGGTCACCCTCATGGCTTGTTTACCACTTATCATGAAAATGAAAAGGTAGCTTCCACCATCAAATTCAGAAGAGGTGTCATTCGGAGCGATGCTTTATATTATTATCCCTCCGGTGAGAAAAAGAAAATTGTCACCCATGATAAAAATGGTGATCCGCTGGTGGACAAGGAATTTTATAAAGATGGAAGCCCCAAGAAAAGCGCAACTTTTCATCAAGGCGAAGAAAGCGGGGAGACAATTTTCTACCACCAAAATGGCCAAATAAGGGAGCTATTCCCTTACCAAGATGGAAAATTAGCCGGAAAATATCAACGATTTGATGAAACTGGAGAGCTGGTTTTGGAGCGTACATTTAATAATGGAAAACAAATAGGGGAAGAAAAAGTCAATAAATAAAAGATAATTTTAAAGCATATCCCCAAGCTTGTTCCTATTTTTGTTTGAAATACAAACCTATGCACACTGCCATCAGAGAAACGAATTTTAAATTTCCCAATCAAACAGGTTTTTATAAAGGAAAAGTCAGGGATGTTTACATGTTTGAGGATAAGATTGCCATTATCGCTACCGACAGGATATCAGCATTTGATGTGGTTTTGCCTCTTCCCATCCCTTATAAGGGACAAATCCTGAATCAAATAGCGGCCAAATTTTTAAAGGACACTACTGATATAGTCCCGAATTGGGTGATAAGCACTCCTCATCCCAATGTCACCATTGGTAAAAAATGTGAGCCTTTCAAAGTAGAAATGGTCATCCGGCAATATTTGACAGGTCATGCCTGGAGGGAATATGAATCGGGCAAAAGGGAAATCTGTGGGGTCAATTTGCCTGATGGACTAAAGGAAAATGACAAACTTACAAATCCCATCATCACCCCTACTACCAAGGCGGGCATAGGCCACGATGAAGATATTACCAAAGGAGAAATACTAACTCAAAACATCGTAAACTTTGAAGATTATATAAGGCTCGAAAACTATACCTATGAATTATTTGACAGAGGTACCGAGTTGGCCAAGGAAAAAGGGCTCATCCTGGTAGATACTAAATATGAGTTCGGAAAATACGAGGGGAAAATTTTACTGATTGATGAAATCCATACCCCTGACTCCTCCAGGTATTTCTATGCGGAAGGCTATGTAGAAAGGCAAATGAACGATGAGCCTCAAAAGCAGCTTTCAAAAGAATTTGTCAGACAATGGCTCATCTCAAATGATTTCCAGGGTAAAGAAGGGCAAAAAATCCCTTCCATGCCCCTTAAAATTGCAAAGGAAATTTCTGATAGGTATATTGAGCTTTATGAAAGAATAATTGGTGAAAAATTTCAAATTATAGATAATTCGGACATAATGGATAAGATCAGAAGGTCAGTGGAAGAAAACATCTAATGCTTTCTCGTACTCCGACTAGTTTAAAGAACTTAAAAAATAAATTGTACATGAGATATTCAGTAGATAAAAAAGAACAGTACGTAATATTCACACTACAGGAAGAAAAATTGGACTCCTCATTATCTCCACAGCTTAAATCGGAGCTATTGACCGTACATGCAGAAGGGTACCGAAACCTGATCATGGATATGAGCAACGTGAAATATACAGATTCAAGTGGGCTAAGTGCTTTGCTTGTAGGAAACCGTGCCTTCAGTGAAGATGGGGGCATATTTATCATTTCGTCCCCACAGGAACATGTTAACAAACTGATAAAAATTTCCATGCTCGATAAAGTATTGAACGTGGTAGAAAACCATGAAGAGGCAGCTGAGGCCATCTTTATCCATGAAATTGATAGTGAGGAAAAGGAAGAAGAAAATTAAGGTTGGAATTCAAGATAACAATTTTAGGATCCAATTCCGCATCGCCCGCTCATGGCAGAAATCAGACTTCCCAGGTTGTAGTATTAGGAAATAATTATTTGTTAGTGGATTGTGGGGAATCTGCCCAGGTTCAACTGCGGAAATATAAAATCAAGTTTTCCAAGATCGATCATATTTTCATTTCCCATTTGCACGGCGACCATTACCTGGGATTAATGGGATTGATCTCCACTTTCCACCTGGCAAGAAGAGAAAAACCATTGATTATTTTTGGTCCCAGAGGCCTGGATGAAATCCTCACGGTGCAACTTAAGTATGGAGACCTGAAACTGCATTATCCTATCCAATTTGTACCGACCATAGCTGAAGGAAAGAATCTCTTACTGGAAGAAAAGAATTTTAGGGTGTATAGTTTCCCTCTAAAACACCGGATTCCTTGTACGGGTTTTTCTTTTGAAGAAAAACAAAGGCCCCGAAACCTGATTAAAGAAAAAGTAGTTTTCAGTCAATTGGGAATTGAAGCCATTAATACATTGAGAAGCGGTCAGGATTTTCTGGATGAAAACGGTAAAGTCAAGTTTTCTGTAGAGGAATATACGCATCCCCCTGCCCCACTGAGGAAATATGCTTTTTGCTCAGATACCATCTATGATGAAGAGATAATTCCTTATATCAAAGACGCCAACCTGTTATATCATGAAGCCACCTTTATGAATTCCGATCAATCAAGGGCAAAGGATACTTACCATAGTACAGGGGCCCAAGCTGCCACTATTGCCAAGGCCGCAAATGCCAGGCAATTGCTTTTAGGACATTTCTCCACCCGCTATGTAAATTTAAACCCCCTGCTCTATGAAGCCAAGGAAGTTTTTCATGAGTCGTTTTTAAGTGAGGAAGGTAAAACCTATTTGGTGGATTAATGGAAATCAAGGAGCTAAAGTTTCAATCGAAAAAAACAAACCTCTTTATCATACTCTGCGGGATTTTCCTCACCAATGCCATTATTGCAGAAATAATCGGTGTGAAAATATTTTCCGCGGAACAGACTTTGGGCTTCGCTCCTGCTGGATGGGTATTTTTTGGGGACTATTACCTGGATTTCAACCTTACTGCAGGAGCGGTGATTTGGCCCATTGTATTTATTACCACGGACATCATCAATGAATACTTTGGCAAAACAGGGGTCAGAAAAATCAGTTATATAACTGCTTTGTTCATTGCCTATATTTTCATAGTCATTACCATAGTCACCAAGCTTCCGCCAGCTGGTTTTTGGTTGGAGGTGAATGCCACTGATTCGGACGGCCTTCCATTTGATATTGATTACGCCTTTAACACCATATTCACACAGGGATTAGGTATTATCATTGGTTCATTAGTGGCGTTTTTATTGGGACAACTGATTGATGTGTATGTTTTTCAAAAGTTGAGGAAAATAACCGGTCCTAAAATGATCTGGCTCCGTGCCACAGGGTCCACCCTCATTTCCCAATTTATTGATTCATTTGCCGTATTGGGAATTGCTTTTTACGTCTTTGGGAACTGGTCGGTAGAACAGGTCATCGCCGTGGGTATTATCAATTACATTTACAAATTCGGCGTGGCGGTATTGTTGACCCCTCTGCTTTACCTGGGACATGGATTGATTGATAAATATCTGGGAAAGGAATTTGCCGGGAGAATGACCAAGGAAGCAGCGAAGGACACGTCGTTTGTATAAATTAGATGTGAGATGTGGGACATGAGATTTGAGAAAAGTTGGAAGACCGGGGACCGAAGTCGGAACAGGACTCAATGCTCAAATCTCATGTCTCCTATCTATCATATAACAAAATACATATCTTCTTGTATTTGTTATTTGAATTTTGTGTTTTGTGATTTATCCATAAAATCAGCTAACTCTGCAATAGTTATATAATGGGATCAGGTGCGCTGAGGCGCGCCAGAGGAACTCAAATCTCCTCCCTTAAAGCCATTCTTTGCGCTATGGCACTTCCTGCTACCAACTGCAGTGCGTGATAGATCATTAAGGGCAATAATATTACCCCCAAAACCACGGGATCAGGAAAAAGTACTTTTCCCATTACAGCCCCCTGTACCAGGGATTTTTTGGACCCGCAGAACAATACCGCAATCCGGTCAGGTCTGCTGAAGCCGAGGTATAGACTCAGAATATTCATCACCGCCATCATGCAGAGAAACAACAACAGCATGGCCCCTGACAATAAAAAGAGTTCGGAAAAGCTTTGCTCCCCGAACATTTTTTGGGCAAATGATTCAGAAAATGCCGTGAAAACAATCAACAAAATGATCAACTGATCAAATTTTTTCAGGGTTTGATTATGTTTCGCTGCCCATTTGCCCAATAGGCGATGTAGGGAAAACCCTACCATCACAGGCAACAAAATCTGAAGGATCAACTGAATAAATGTACTACCGAGATCAAATCCACTTCCGGAAGCGCTTAAGAACATTTCCATCCAAAGGGGTGTAATAAAAATCCCAATAATACTGGAAATACTTGCATTAAAAATGGCCGCAGGTAGGTTGCCCCCGGCAATGGACACCATGACCACCGAGGAGGAAACGGTGGAAGGCAAAGCCGCCAGATAGAATATCCCCAACCACAATAAGGAGCCTTCCGCACCAAATCCAGCATTCAACAAAAGGATAATGGCCGGGAAAATCAGAAAAGTAGTAACCTGGATCAATAGGTGCAACTTCCAGTTGGAAAGTCCCCGTTTTAAACTTTTCGGGTCCAATTTCACCCCATAAAAGAAAAAAATGAAGGAAACCCCATAGAAGGTCAGGTCATTGAATGGAATAACACTGCCTTCAGAACCCCATTCCGGAAAATGATAAGCCAGGAAAATACTTAAGACCAGCAGGAAAAAAAAGGTGTTGATGCCTGCTTTGGCTAGTGTATTTTTTATTTTGGACATATAAACAACAATACAAAGGTTTAAAAGGTAATTTTATGGTTTAGCAATAAAGGTAGGACTTTGGTGGAGACGGTCCAATGGTACAATAAAAGGGAAAAGATAAATTAGCTCCCCTTTCTCCTGAAGTTATCACATATCACGGCAGTGGCAATGGCTACATTCAAGGATTCTGCTCTTCCAAAAGAAGGGATGGTTAATTTTTGGGTAACCAAGGGGATCAGCTCTTTGGAAATGCCATTGGATTCATTTCCCATCAAAATAACGCCCTCTCCATTTAGATCCAGTTGATGAATGTTCTCCCCTTGGAGAAATGCTCCATAAACCGGTAAATTAACTTCTTTCAAATACTTTTCCAGAGGAGTATAAAAAAAAGAAATCCGGGTGAAAGATCCCATGCTTGCATTTAACACTTTGGGATTGTAAAAATCAGCCGTTTGCTCCGAGAAAATCATCTTTTTTACACCGTACCAGTCTGCAATGCGAATTATGGTCCCCAGGTTGCCGGGATCCCTGACATCGTCCAGGGATATGGCCAGTTCTCCCCGATCTATTGAAATGGGATCATTCTTTTTTATTTTTGCCACTGCCAAGGCACTGTCATTGGATAGAAAAGAACCTGCTTTTTCAAGTATTGCAGGGGTTACTTCGTATTTCTCTTCTGCAAAGGATCGAACCAATCCTTCATAAGAGATTTTAAACTTAGAGGTAAAAAGAAGATGGGTCACTTCAAAATCTGAATCTATTAATTCCGTTACGTTTTTAGTACCTTCAACAAAAAATGAATTTTCTTGCCTACGGAATTTTTTCTGTTGCAGGGATTTTATAAACTTAAACGTATTTTTGCTGAGCATTAGGGATATCAGACATTGTGAATAAAGCCAAATATATAAATTTTCTTATTTTTCTTCTTTTGTTATCTTCCTGTTCCTTAACAAAAGGCCTGAAAGACAACGAATATTTGGTCTATGATGTGGAAACTACTGGGATAAAAAAAAGCGATGCTGAGGTACTCAGGAACTTAATTGTGCAAAAGCCCAACACTAGGATTCCTCTTACAAATTTCTCAGTAGGTGTTTTTATTTATAATATTGGTTTGATCACCTACGACAGTACCCGGCTGGCCCAACGAAAAAAAGAATTTGAGGAAGAAAAACAGCAATTAGAACAAAGACTCAATCAAAGCCCAGATCAAAGAAGACTTGAAAAAAGGTATGGTAAAGTTAATTCCCAGCTGGAAACTCTGGAAAAAAAGCTGATTTATGGAAATTGGTTCATGAGGACTGGGAATCCGAAAATCCTTTATGACAGTTCGAAGACTTATGAATCCCAAAAACAGATGAATTCTTATCTGGCAAACCATGGGTTCTTTGATGCTTCAGTCAGCACCGATATCGAAAAGAAAAAAAACAAGACCTTTATCACCTATCAAATTACTGAAAATGATCCCTACCTCATAGACAGTGTTTTCCATAAAACTGCTGATGATTCCATTTACGGCCTGCTGAATATGGAAGAGGGTTCTCTGATCAAAGTTGGTGACAGGTATAATCAGGGGGCGCTTTCAAAGGAAAGACAAAGAGTGGAGAATCTATTGAAAAATAACGGATACTATTCCTTCACCAAATCCTACATCGAATACAACGTTTATAAGGATTCCGCTGAAAAAACTGTAGACATAGAACAGTTGATTCGAAGTCCAACTTATTCACCCCACCATAAAATCTATAAAATTGATTCCATTCAATTTACCATTGAACCTCCTGCAGAGGTCATCACTGACCAAGAAGTGAGGAGCCGTCTTAATGGGGTGGATTATACCTTATATAGAGACCGGTACTCGGAACGGATCATAGATTCCCGAATTTTCCTTAGCATTGATGGCCTTTATAGTCGGAAAGACATGTTGGAGACGCAGAGACAATTGGCTAATCTGGATATATTCAGTTTTGTCAACATCTCTTTCGACACCTTGGGAAATTCCTTGAAAGCAAGAATATTAACCCGTCCCAACCAAAAATATCAAATTACCAACCAATTGGGGGCAAGTGTGACAGAACAGCTGCCCGGTCCATTTTTCAGTCATTCCTTGAGAAACAGAAATCTTTTCAGGGGTCTGGAGATTTTCGAATTCAATTTTCGTGCTGGACTCGAAGGGGTGGCCTCCGCAACTACTGAAGGAGGGGTATACAGAAGCAGGGAATTGAACACTTCTGCTTCTGTGATATTCCCTCAATTCCTTATCCCTTTTAACCGCAAATCCCTTGAAAAATTCGGTCGATATAACCCAAAGACCCGCGCATTATTCGGGTACAATTATGTAAACAGGCCTGAATATATTCGCGATGCTTTAAACACGATTCTGGCCTATAACTGGGCCACATCAAATCTCAGACAACAATTCACATTTAATTTACTGGATGCCAATTTAATCCGTTCATCGCTGGCCACCTCATTTAGAAATCGGTTGGAAGAATTCCAGGAACAGGGAAACAACCTGATCAATTCTTTTCTACCTTCCTATGTAAGCAGCATTTCCGGTCAGGTAATCATTAATTTCAATGAGTACGGATTGACCCAAAGGAATGAGGCTTCTCTTTGGCGCATCTTTGTCGAAAGTGGCGGGACCGCCTTTAATCTGGTCAATGAATCTTTTGTCGAAGATCGAAGTTTGAAATTTTTTCAGTTTTGGAAGTTTCAATCTGATTTTAGAAGATATCTTCCGATAAATGACAAAAGTATTTTTGCCTATAAACTTAATCTGGGTCTGGCCAAACCCTATGGGATCAGTAGAGGCATCCTTCCCTATGAGAAATATTTCTTTGCAGGAGGTAGCACGAGCATCCGTGCCTGGCAACCCCGAAGGTTGGGACCAGGATCTTTTACACCTGAAATCAATGAAGATGGTACTTTTGATTATCGATTTGAACAGCCAGGGGAAATATTGTTTGAAGCCATGTTTGAATACAGGAGAAAGCTTTTTGGTTATTTCGATGGGGCTTTATTCATCGATGTTGGAAATACCTGGACCTTTAGGAAGGATCCCTCCAGGCAAGGCACCGATTTTAAAATCAACAGATTTTATAAAGAATTGGCGGTGGGTACCGGATTGGGTTTACGAATGGACTTTGATTTTCTTGTGTTAAGATTGGACATGGGCATAAAGGCCTTCGATCCCGCAAAGCCAGAGGGAGAAAGGTATGTATTGGATAATATCTCCTTCGGTAGTCCCCTGGGGGAAAAAGGCCAGCGGGTTTTCAATATTGGAATAGGATATCCATTTTAAAAAGGAAAGGACAAAATAACAAAAGACAGGAATGCTAATCCAAAAGAGAAGTCATTGTGATGCAAAGAACAAGTAAGGAAGAAATAGTTGAAGAATTTAAAAATATACAGGATCATATCTGTAAAGAACTGGAAGCAGGAGATGGAAAAGCCTTGTTTCGTGAAGACAAATGGGACCGCCCGGAAGGCGGCGGGGGAAGAACCAGGATTATCAAAGACGGCCATATAATAGCCAAGGGCGGGGTGGGCTTCTCTGCTGTACATGGACCTACTCCAGATAAAATTCTTTCCAAGCTAAAGTTGGAAAAAGCAGATTTCTTTGCCACAGGAGTCTCCATCGTCATTCATCCTGCCAGCCCGATGGTACCCATTATCCATATGAACATCCGCTACTTTGAGATGAGCAATGGAGTCTATTGGTTTGGAGGGGGAATTGACCTTACGCCCCACTACCTGGACCTTGAAGATGCGGCCTACTTTCATCGGACGATAAAGGCTACCTGTGATCAATACCATCCCTCCTATTATCCCAAATTCAAGCAGTGGGCGGACGATTATTTTTTTGTCCCACATAGAAATGAAACGAGGGGCATAGGTGGGATTTTTTTCGACCGACTTGTCGCTACAGAGGAGATGCCATTTGAAAAACTATTTGATTTCGTTAAATCCATCGGGTATCTCTTTCCCAGAATATACCGGCACTTCATGGTCAAAAACTCCAAATTGCCATTTGGGGAAACAGAAAAGCAGTGGCAGGCATTAAGAAGGGGACGTTATGTAGAGTTCAACCTGGTGTGGGATGCTGGGACCAAATTCGGGTTGGATACCGATGGAAGGACGGAAAGTATCCTGATGAGCTTGCCCCCTGTGGCAGCATGGGAATACAACCAAACCCCCTCGCCTGGCTCTAAAGAAGCATTTACCTTAAGCTACTTAAAAAAAGATATAGATTGGATAAACCTGTAAACCGTGATAGAAAAGATAAAAAAATGGGATGAGGAGTTGTTTTTATATCTCAATGGACAGCACCTGGATTGGCTTGATCCATTCATGGAGTTAATGACGGGCAAGCTGATTTGGTTGCCTTTATATGCTTTCTTCCTTTTCCTTATCATCAGACATTTCAAAAAAGGAAGTATCTGGGTTTTGGCAGGTGTAGGCTTGGCAATACTTATTGCGGATCAATCCACTTCTGGTTTTATGAAACCTTTTTTTGAAAGGTTAAGGCCATGCCACGATTCTCGTTGGGAAGAATTGATGTTCAATTACGGAGGATGTGGAGGCATGTATGGATTTGCCTCATCCCATGCCGCCAATTCATTTGCTCTGGCCACTTACTTAACCCTGATCTTTCATCATAGAATAAGGGGATTTGCTTGGTTATACGTATGGGCTGCCCTTGTAGCTTATACAAGGGTATATGTGGGTGTTCATTATCCCATGGATATTCTCATTGGTGCTTTTGTAGGAATTCTGGCCGGTTGGCTGGCATGGTTTGCCCTCAAGAAGGCCAAAAGGAATTATGTGCGCGAATTGAGGGTGAAAGAAAAGGAATAGTTATTTATTAAATCCCCACCATCTTCGGGAAGATCTACATTAGTATTTAGTATTTGGTATTTGGTATTGGTATCAAGTTCTCTCGATCTTGCAATCGAACATTAAAAAAGATAAGTAGGGAATGTTATAAATATCAATAGAATCATATGATATATAGTAGTATAAAGGTTTTAAGAAATAATCCGGGATGAAAAGGTGGTAAAAATAAGCTTTGAGGACGGCAGTGCATACAAATCTGCTTCCCAATACTGAGCCGGGATATGCTGGTTATACCTGCTGGCGAGCAATCGTGGACAATACGGATTTTAATTTGAACGACTCCTTTGAAACTTGGGGAACCAATGGACGGTTTGGCATTGCACCACTCGCAAACCATCAGCTTTATTGGTTTGCCTGTATCAATGCCCCTAGGAACAGTGAGACCATGAAGCAATTCAAAACCAGTCGATTTTTCTTTACGATGAAGCAGCATAATCCTTATCCCGAGGATTATGTTTGCAATTTCAAAAAAAATATGCTTCTTGCTTACCAAATTTTATCTTAAACCTATGAGCAATCACATTGACGAAAAAATAGCCCCTATTTTTCAGGAAATCATCAAGCGAAATCCTGGAGAAGTGGAATTCCACCAAGCAGTGAGGGAAGTGCTTGAATCATTGGGGCCTGTTCTGGTAAAATATCCGGAGTTTGCCGATCGAAAGATAATCCAGCGGATATGTGAACCTGAAAGGCAAATTATTTTCCGCATTCCTTGGACAGATGATCAAAACGAGGTTCATATCAACCGTGGGTTCCGAGTAGAATTCAACAGTGCTTTGGGTCCTTATAAAGGTGGCCTTAGGTTTCATCCTTCCGTATATCTTGGAATCGTTAAATTCCTTGGCTTTGAGCAAATATTCAAAAACGCCTTGACCGGTCTTCCTATTGGAGGTGGCAAAGGTGGTTCTGATTTTGACCCTAAAGGAAAATCCGATAGTGAAATTATGAGATTTTGTCAAAGTTTTATGACAGAACTATACCGTCATATCGGAGAGCATACGGATATACCAGCTGGTGACATTGGAGTTGGTGGCCGTGAAATCGGTTACATGTTTGGGCAATACAAAAGGATTACCAACCGCTATGAAGCAGGGGTCATCACTGGAAAAGGTTTGGATTGGGGTGGCTCTCTGCTCAGGAAAGAAGCCACCGGATATGGAAGTGTATTTTTTGTAAAGGAGATGCTTAAAGTAAGGAAAGACACCATAGAAGGTAAAACCTGTGTGGTTTCCGGTGCAGGAAATGTGGCCATTTACACCATGGAAAAAGTACATGAATTAGGCGGCAAAGTAGTCGCATGCTCGGATTCCGGTGGATATGTGTACGATAAAAAAGGCATTGATCTTGCCATTGTTAAGCAGTTAAAGGAAGTGGAACGCCGACGTATCAAAGATTATCTGGAATACCATGAGGATGCGCGGTATTTTGAAAAAGGAAACATCTGGGAAGTACCTTGCGAGATTGCTTTTCCCTCTGCCACTCAAAATGAACTAAACGGCAAAGATGCCGCACTTTTAATCAAAAACGGTTGTATAGCCATAGGCGAAGGCGCCAATATGCCCACCACTCCGGAAGGTGTTCAGGTATTTCTAAATTCAAAAATAGCTTACGGCCCCGGAAAAGCAGCCAATGCAGGGGGTGTTGCTACCTCTACCCTGGAAATGATGCAGAATGCTTCCAGGGATTCATGGACCTTTGATTTCACCCAGGAAAAACTATCCAAGATCATGACGGACATCCATGATCTCTGCTATGAAAAATCAGAAGAATTCGGATCTCCCGGTAATTATGTGAAAGGAGCCAATATCGCAGGTTTTATCAGGGTATCCAATGCCATGCTGGCCATGGGGGTGATTTAGTAGGGGGATATGGGACTTTAGACAAAAGACAAATATTTGTATTATCCACAGCTGGCATGGACAATCATTATCTTATGTTTTACCTCCTATACCTTGGCTATCCTCGCCAAACAATCCCTCCACATTCCCCCAATTAATGTCCTTATCATAATAAATCTTCCCTTTATGGACTTTTAAAGGCGAATCGATATTATTATGATAAAGCTGGCCTGTTCCCAAGCCTTGGGGAAGTTGGGGATCATAAGAGGCGGTAAGCTGTGCAATGGCATTTAAACCAATATTGCTTTCCAGGGCTGATGTCATCCACCAGCCAATCCCCCTTTGTCCTGCCAAGGAGATCCATTCTCTGGTGGATAAGATCCCTCCGACCAAAGTAGGTTTTAAAATGAGGTATTGGGGCCGGATTTTGTTTAATAAATCAGCTTTGTCTTCGAGGCTATGAACGCCAATCAACTCCTCATCCAGCGCAATAGGTATGGGGCTTTCTTGACACAAAGTCCCCATGGTTTGCCATTGACCTGACCGAATCGGCTGCTCTATGCTATGCAGCTCAAATTCAGAAAGCCGTTGCAGTTTTGATAAGGCTTCCTCTTCTGAAAAAGCCCCATTGGCATCTACCCTCAAAATAATCTGATCTGCAGAAAAACGATGACGGATAAAGGCTAAAAGTTCACATTCCTGCTCAAAATCAATGCTCCCTATCTTCATTTTAATGCAATTATACCCTTCATCCAACTTTTTTTCAATCTGTTGAAGCATAAATTCCCGATCACCCATCCAGATCAATCCGTTGATGGACATTGGAGTATGTTGATCATAGAAAGAATTTTTAAGAATCCTTCTTTGCCCTCCGTTGATCAAATCAAGTATAGCCACCTCCATGGCAAAACGGATACTGGGAAATTCATCCGGGATGAATCCTTTTAAAAGGTCTAAAATTTCACCCTCCTTGCTGGGAATCGAAACCTTGGTTATTTCCTTACAAAACTGCTTCAGCACCTCTTCCAAACTAGGGATATCATCCACACTTAAGTGGGGCAAGGGCCCTGCCTCTCCGTAGCCGCATAAGCCTGGAAAAGCATGGGAACGAACCCTTATCAAATAGGAATCCTTTCTTTTTAGCACGCCCCGGGAAGTGCCGGCATCAAACTTAAAATCCAGGGGGTATTTTATAGCATCAACTTTTATCTCAAATGAATCTGACATTAACAATAATTTTAATCCCTTTTGATAAACACATATATTTGCAGGCCTTTCGGACAAAGCTAAAATAAATAAATAAAAAACTTTATTGATTTTAACAAGTAAAATAATCCATGTCGATCCAGCCCATAAGACTATCTGATTACCAATACCCACTACCCGATGAGAAAATCGCCAAATTCCCATTGGAAAAAAGAGAAGCTTCAAAATTAATCCATTTTGAAGAAGGGGTAATCAGTCATCATCAATTTCTCGAGCTCCCTGCTTTAATGCCTGAAAATACCCTGATGATCTTCAATAATACCAAAGTTATTCCTGCCAGATTGGTTTTTCAAAAAAATACAGGATCCAAAATCGAAATTTTTCTTTTAAAGCCCCATTGGCCTTCTGATGTTATCAATGAAGTGATGGTCACTACCGATGCCGTGCGTTGGGAAGCCATGATCGGCAATCTAAAAAGGTGGAAAGACAAAGAAGTGCTACAGGGAGAGGTAATGATCAAAGACCAAAGGGTTCTGATCGAAGCTGTTTTGGAAGACAGGGAACAAAGAATCATCAAATTATCCTGGAACCAGCAAAACATTCCTTTTGTATCCATTGTCGAGGCAAGCGGGGAAGTTCCTCTCCCCCCTTACCTAAACCGTAAAGCAATCAAGGAAGATAAGCCACGCTATCAAACTGTCTATTCCGAGAAAGAAGGTGCCGTGGCAGCGCCTACGGCTGGTCTTCATTTTACAGATGAGATCCTTACCACGCTATCCCAAAAAGGAATTAAAAGCGATTACCTGACTTTGCATGTTGGCGCAGGTACCTTCCAACCCATCAAAGAAGAGGAAGTAAGCCATCATCAGATGCACAGTGAGCAGGTGGTGGTAAAGAAATCCAATTTGGTGAACCTAATTAACCATACGGGCAATATAGTCGCTGTAGGAACCACTTCGATGAGATCCCTGGAGAGCCTTTACTGGTACGGGGTCAAGCTGTCAAGCGGGGATTCTCCGGATTTTTTTATTCCGAAATTATATCCTTATCAAGATCATCCCATTCTTCCCCCTGCTAAAGAGAGCTTTCAGGTGATTTTGGATTTTATGGAGGAAAATGGGATGGAAGAAATAACAGGGCATACGGAGATATTTATCATGCCCGGATATGATTTCAAAGTTTGCAACGGGCTGGTCACCAATTTCCATCAACCGGCCTCCACTTTGATTTTACTGGTCGCTGCATTTACAAAAGGCCATTGGAGGGAAATTTACGAAACTGCCCTGTCCTCCGGTTACCGATTCCTTAGCTATGGGGACAGTAACTTAATGTGGTATAAAAAAGTTTAAGAAACCTGACAGGTTTAAGATTTCACTGCCATCCCCCTCCCAGGGCCCGATAAAGTTCCACTACCGAATTCATCCGGCTATAACGGGCATTGATCAAGTCAAGTTCGGATCTTAAGGCATTTTCCCTGGCAGTAAGCACCTCCAGATAATTGGCAAAGCCATTGTTCAACAATTCTTCTGAATATTCCGTTGCAATGTCATACGCTTCAAACTCCAGGGTTTTAACTTCAATTTTCTCTCCGGCGGCTTCGTATGCATAAATGGCATCGGAAACCTCCTTGCTGGCATTTAGCAAAGCTTGTTTGAAATCAAGATAAGCTATCTCCTGTTGTGATTGGGCCACTTCATATTGGGTCCTAATGCGCCGTCCATTAAATATAGGCTGGGTAAGGGAGCCTATAGTGGTTGCAAACAAAGAATTGACACTCAGCAACTGATCCAGTTGCAAACTCTGAAACCCTCCGGAAGCGGAAATGCCCAAGGATGGATAAAAGTTGCTTTTTGCCACATTCGTTAGTTCAAAAGCATTCACCAAACCATATTCTGCCGCGATCACGTCAGGCCTGTTCCTTAACAGTTGGGCAGGATAGCCAACCCCCAAATCGGTTTGGATTGTCTGTTGATCCATACTGCTTCTTTCAATTTCCTGAGGGGCCCCACCTAATAAAATGGAGAGTGTATTTTCAAGTAACTTGATGTTCATCTCTATGTCTATCAGCAGCGCCCTAGCTGTATGAAGCTGTGCTTCTGTTTGTTTTACACCCACTTCCGTAACGTTTCCGGCTTCTTTAAGGGCCTTTATTGTCTGAAGACTATATTCCCTGTTGGCAATGGTTTCTTCAGTGATAATTCTTTGCTCATCAAAAGCAAGCAATTGATAATATACAGAGGCAATACTGGAAATCAACCGCGTCTTCACCGCTTGATGTGCGGCGACAGACTGTAGGTAGGAAGCTTCAGTGGCTTTTCTATTGCTCCTGATTTTTCCCCAAATATCGGCCTCCCAGGAAAGGGATCCGGTGAGGTCATATTGGGTCAGGGACCCATCGAACAACGATCCAAATTGGCTGTTACCGGCCAGCTTTTGATGGGTTACCTGCCCTGTGCCATTGAGCGTAGGGAAATACGCAGCTTTCCCTTGATGGTAATAAGCGTTGGCAGCCTCTACCTGTTGCAAAGCTATCCTAATATCCAAGTTGTTCACCAGCCCTTCTTCAATATAGGCTTGAAGATTGGGATCAGTAAAGATTTCCCGCCATGAAACCTCTGCCATATTCAAACTATCCTCGGAGATCTGATCGGTTCTATAGCTTGATTCCTCTATTATCTCTGGTCTCGAGTAATCCTTTGCAACAAAACAAGATTGCAGGGAAAGCAGCAAGACCGGAATAGTTGATAATTTATAAATGGAATGCTTTTTCATTTTAATTGGAATGATAATGATTAAATATGGGCAGACGGTACAGCCTTAGGTTTTCTGCTCACCTTTTCGTGAAGCCACTGAAACAGGATGTACAAAATAGGGATCACGAAAACCCCAAGGATGGTTCCTATAAGGAGCCCCCCTACCGCCCCCGTACCAATGGAATTGTTTCCTGCAGCCCCGATCCCACCGGCAAATACCAAAGGCAACAATCCAATAATAAAGGCAAAAGAAGTCATTAAAATGGGCCTTAACCTCACCTTGGCACCTTCAATAGCGGCATCCACTATGGAGGCTCCGGCCCTACGGCGCTGAAGGGCAAATTCCACAATCAGAATGGCGTTTTTGGCCAATAGGCCCAACAGCATGATCAAGGCAATCTGGAAATAAATATTGATCTCCAAACCGGCCATTTTTGTGGAAATATAGGCCCCCATTATTCCTACAGGTAAGGAGAACAGAACAGCGAAAGGAATCATATAGCTTTCATATTGGGCAGCCAGGATAAAGTAAATGAACAGAATACACAGTATAATAATAAAGGTGGTTTGGTTCCCTGCTGCAATTTCCTCCCTGGTCAATCCAGTAAAATCCACGGTGTAATTACCGGGAAGGGCAGCTACGCTGACTTCCTGTACAGCAGCAATGGCATCACCGGTAGAATAACCTGGGCCCGGTGCACCATTTACAGCAGCAGAATTAAAAAGGTTGAACCGGGTCACCGCTTGTGGGCCATATACCCTTTTGAGGGTTACAAACTCTGTAATAGGGGCCATTTCTCCGTTGGAATTCCTTACAAAGAGCGAATTTAGATCATTGATGTTGGACCTGTCCTCTGGTAATGCCTGCACATACACCCTGTACTGTTTACCAAACCGGGCAAAATCTGCGGCATAAACACTGCCTATATATCCCTGCAAAGTAGCAAATATATCGCTGATAGTGACCCCAGCTTCTTTGGCCTTGGGGACATTGAGATCCATTTCAAACTGGGGGTAGTTGGTGTTAAATGAACTTTGGGCATACTGAATTTCAGGCCGCTGCATCAGTTGTCCCAAAAATTCCTGGGTAACCCGGTCCAGTTCATTGAAATCCCCTCCAAACCTATCCAATACATTTAATTCGAAACCGGAGGAGACACCAAATCCCGGAACACTGGGGGGAGCAAAGAACAATACATTGGCACCCGGAATCCCTGCGGCAATCTGGAACATTTTTGCAGTCAGAGCAGAAGCGGATAATGAATCCGCTTCCCGGTCTGCCCAATCATCCAGTCTTATAAAACCCAGGGCAAAATTACTCCCAGCCCCCGAGATCAAGCTATAGCCGTTTACCAAGGAGGCTCCGGCTATGCCAGGTACTTGTTGTATTTTTTCATTTAACTCTTGAGTGACTTCTACCGTCCTGTCCAAAGTTGCTCCCGGAGGAAGTTCAATATTGGCAAAAATCATCCCCCTGTCCTCCATAGGTACAAAGCCGCTGGGCGTGGTGGAAGCGGCCCACCAAATCCCTCCAACAGAAGCCAGTAAAATAACAGGGGTAATCCACTTATGTCTGTACAAGAAGGACAGTGACCTTGCATATTTATTGGTGGTTATCCCAAAGGCAATGTTGAAACTGTCGAAAAAGCGCCTCATATAGCCCTTCTTATTATGCCCTTCTTCTACATGAGGCTTAAGGAGCAAAGCACAAAGCGCCGGGCTCAATGTTAAAGCGTTTACTGCCGAAATGGCTATGGCCACAATTAAGGTCACTCCGAATTGTTCATAAAACACCCCGGTGGGCCCGGTAATAAAGGTTACCGGGATAAATACAGCAGCCATTACCAAGGTAATGGAGATAATCGCCCCAGTAATTTCTTCCATAGCGGTATGTGTCGCTGTAAGGCACTCTTGGCCCCTTCTTCCAGTTTGGCATGTACTGCTTCTACCACCACAATGGCATCATCCACCACGATCCCGATGGCGAGTACCAAAGCAAACAGGGTCAAAAGGTTAATCGAATAGCCAAATAGGTTCAAGAAGAAAAAGGTACCCACAATGGAGACCGGGACAGCAATGGCGGGAATCAAAGTAGATCTAAAGTCCTGAAGGAAAATAAATACCACAATAAACACCAGTACAAATGCCTCGATCAAGGTCACCACTACCTTATTAATGGAAGCATTTAAGAACTCATTGGTATCAAAGTTTACAAATACCTCCAATCCTTCCGGGAAATCCCTTTCAATTTCATCCAATGTCGCATGTACGGTTTCTATAATCTCCGCGTGTATCCCTCTGCATCAAGCTCTACTTCGGCCACATCCCTTACCCGAAGAAATTGGCCATTATCCAATGCTTTTATGATAATATCCTCATATTGGGTTTCAGTATTAAACCTACCGGGATATTTAATGATGTATTCAAATGCTTCTGCGTTATTCTGTCCCAAAGCACCTGCTGCAACTTCCAGACTTTGTTCGTTAATGGCCCCTATTACATCAGACGGCATCAATTGATAAGCGGATAACCGTTCCGGCTGGAGCCAAATCCGCATGGCATAATTTTTAGATCCGAATACACTTACATCCCCCACTCCATTAATCCTTTTTATCAGGGGTATTACATTGATGTTCAGGTAATTCTGAATAAAAGTAGCGTCATATTCCTCATTCTCCGATAAGACGGTGAAAAACATCAGGGAACTGGTTTGCTGCTTTTGTGTGGTCACCCCTGATTGGGTTACTTCACGGGGCAGTAAGGGAGTAGCCCGGGCCACCCTGTTTTGTACGTTGACCGCGGCAATATCCGGATCCACGCCCTGTTCAAAAAACACCTGAATGCTGGCACTTCCGCTATTACTGGCAGTTGAAGTCATATAGGTCATTCCCTCCACCCCATTGATTTGTTCCTCAATGGGGATGATCACACTTTCCAGTACCGTTTCAGCATTTGCCCCTGAATAATTTGCCATAACCCGAACTGTTGGGGGGGCTATATCCGGATATTGACTGACAGGCAAAGTGGTCAGCCCAAGAAACCCTAAAATTAAAATGATGATGGATACGACCGTAGATAATACAGGCCTATCTATGAAATTTTTAAGCATTATAAAATCTTATTTAAATACGACGTTCAATGAATTGGCAATACTGTCAAAGGATACCGGATCTGGCTGTATGGGCGTGTTGTTACGCAATTTCCCTACCCCCTGGGCCACAATCCTTTCCCCGGCTTCAATTCCTGAGCCTACCACCACTATATTTTCTATTCTGTCAACAACTTCTATGGTAGAGGTTACGGCCACCGTGTCCCCTTGGACCTTATACACATAGATCCTTCCCTGTTGCTCAAAAGTACTGGATTCAGGAACAACCGTGGCGTTTTCGTAGGTTTTGGGAATAAGGATGCTGCCACTGTTTCCATTGGCCAAAAGCCGGTTGGGGTTGGGAAAGGAGGCCCGAAAACTTACTGTCCCCGTAGAGGTGTTTACCTGTCCGGTGACCGTTTCTATTTTACCTTTTTCTTCATACATCTGGCCATTGACCATCCTCAATTCGACAGGAGGAAAATTTTGTATTTTCTCCGATAGGTTCTCTCCCTCTGTGGTTTGAAGGAAATTCAAATAATCCCTTTCATTTATGGCAAAAAAGGCATACACACTGTCGATAACAGAAACAGTCGTCAAAGGATCGGGGTCACCGGGGCTGACCAACGCGCCTTGTCTATATGGAATGGCCCCACGTATCCGTTTACCGGGCTTCTGAGGTTGGCATAGTCAATACTCGCCGCTATACTGTTATAACTGGCCTGTGCCTGTACCAACCTTGCTTCTGCCGTTTCCAATTGCACCTTGCCAATAATGCCTTTTGCTACCAAAGGCTTCAACCTGTTTACCTCCACTTGGGCTGCGGCAACATTGGCCTCTGCGGCCCCGGCATCCTGGGACAAAGTTTGGGTCTCTAATTTAAAAAGAAGCTGCCCTTTTCTAACCGCCTGTCCCTCATCTACCAACACATCAGTAATATACCCTGCTACTTTAGCGCGTACCTGACTGTTGATGGTCCCTTCTATACTGGTAGGATAGGAAGTAAAGCCGGACACATCTTTAAGTGGGACCTCCACCACGGGAATGAACATTGGACCCACTGCCGCTTGTTGCCCTTGATTATTTTCCCCGCAGGAAATAAAAATTACGGCGCATACAAGAAACCCCAAATAACTAAGTTTTTTCATTGGTCTACTAATTGTCGTTTGTAATATGTTAGTTGTCATCGTATTAAATTAGTGGAGATTTGTCTTTATGGTCATTGTCCTGGCTTTTTATCCCCTCCCAAACAATGCCTGCCAATTGCCCAAGATCGATGTTTTTGTTTTTGAATTTAAAGCTATGGTTGATTTTGACCTTGGCGGAAGTAAGGATGTTCCCAAGAACAATTATTGCCAACAGTTCTTTGCTGATTGACCGAAGTGATCCTGACTGCAATCCTTCCGCAAAAAACCCAAAGAGCCATTTATAAAACTTGCTTTCTTCCGTATGGGCCTCAGGTGAATAATAGGAAGAATTATTGTACAGATCAAAAAACCTTAGTATGGAAGGCTTTTCACAATACAGGTTGACCAAATTGGACCATAGATCATAATACCTCTCTTTAAAGGATTTGCTTCCATCATCTTTTTCCAAGGCGGTTTGATAGATCATATCCACCACATAATAATAGAGCTCACGGATAAGCTCGTCTTTCCCTTCGAAATAATGATAAATGGTGCCCACAGCAATCCCGCCCCTCTTCGCCACCTCACTAATGGGAAACCCCTGGAACCCATGTTCCTTCACAAGTTCCAGGGTACTCTCCAATATTATATTTCTTTTTTCCGTACTCAAAATAATTACCTTTAAAACCGAATGAACATTCAATCGATTTTCATTTTGAAAGGTTCCATTTTAATGTTGTCTTTCAGGATTTTTTTACAAATGGAAGAAAAATGTCTCTTCTCCTATTTCTATTACCGCCTTCAAAAAATTGACAAAAGTGGGCTAAAACATTGTTTAAAGTAAATTTTAAGGGAAAGGATGCTGGAAAAAAAAACAATTGTTAAAAAACCTTAACCTGGCGAAGTCCCCGAAACACTTCGTGCAGACGATACCAAAATAACAAAAAACAAAACTCAAAAAACAAATTACATTACACATGATGTCGAATCGTCGAATTGTTTGACCGTCAAATGGTAGGATTCGCTTTACGGTTCATCAGTTCGAAAGTTAGTCAGTTCGACAACAATGCTTTTAAACATATTTTTGTTACTTGTTTTTTTGAAAGTTTGCCATTGAATACACGAATATTAATAAGAGCTTATAACCCCCTCTATTTGCTCCAAATTTTTATTTCCTATCTCTTTGCACCTGAATCATAGCGGCAGATTTGATTAAGATTTACTTTATTCCAAAAATTTCACTTGGATATTCTTCATTTCAATCTCAGAAAGAAGTTCCAGCTCCCCATTTTTGTAAAGCTCCTCCATCTCATCCAAAGGAGTATTTTCATCAACAGGCTTATAATTTTCATAATCCTGAATTCGGATACCATGGACCATTCTTGAATTGATGGCTTTCCTAAACCTGACCCCACCGCCATCTGTATGATAGCTATAGGCGAGATAATCCATCCGGCCATTGTCTTTATTGATCCAATATAAAAATTCATCATCAAAATCTTCCCCTCCACCTTCCTTGGAGAAGGTAACCTTTATTACATCATAGTAATTTCCTTCCACCTCCGATTCCCTCACCCAATGTTTTTGGACGGCAGCATCATTGAGGCCATAAGGCAAGTAGGCAAAATAGGCGACAGCATTTACTGAATTGGAATATGCTTTTTTCCTTTCATCCGTCACGGCTATTTCTTTGCCGTCAATGGACCTGGAAAATCCCTCGTTGTTCAAAACATCCGCCACAAGACCCAATGAGTCCTCAAATTCCCTGCTGAATTCAAACCTGAAAGGGGTCTTCAGAATTTTGTAATGCATTTGTCTGAAATCAAAGGAGATTTTCGCCATCTCATAGGCATCCCCACCGTGGGCCTCGATGGCCTGATCAATGATCTTCTGTTCCTCAGATGCTGTTTTGCAACCTAGGGCAATGATCCCTATGCCGAAAAAAAACAATAAGTGTATCCTATTCATCATATCTAGTCTGTATCAACTCCTATCTCAATTAATTTACTGATTGGATTGGTCCTTTTTCCGAATTCCAAACCTTCCTGCCACCATTTGCTCATCATTTTAGGTTCAAAAATCAGTGAATTTTCCGTGAGCAATTCCGGAGGGTGATAAAAATTCAGGATCACCTTTTTTTCTGCGCCATTGAATCTGCCAATGGTGATATCATCATTGGCGATCTGGTCCAACATAAAATCAAATACCCGTGTTGTCAACTCCAAGGCATTCCTTACCTTTTTTTTGTTTATCCGGGGCTTTTCTCTCTTCAGTACAATAATGTCAATTTCAGTGGCTCCTCTCGAAATCGCCTCGCTGATGGGTACCAAATCCCCAAATCCTCCATCGCCGTATTCCTGATCATTTTTTTCCAAAAGGCTCATAAACGGAATAAAATTGGATGATGCCCACATCCAATCCACAAAATCCTTATAAGTACAATCCTTAGCCAACTTATATTCTACTTTATTAGTGGAAAAGTTGGATACCGTTACCACTACATCCACAAAATTGGATCTGATGCGGTAAAAATCCTTTTCCGTGAGTATCTCCCGGATCAGCTGATGCAGGTTACTGCTGTCCCCAAAAGTCTTGGCCCCTTTGATGAACATCTTTATAATCCCGAAGTGGTTGATACTTGTCTTATAGACATCCCCTTCTTTCTTGAACTTAAAGGGGCAATTATTGAAAACGTCCTTTTGGGTGACCGAGGTATAAATTGTTTTGATTTTATTGATTTCCCCAATGGACAGCAAAGGGATAAGCAGGCTGCCTGTAGAAGTCCCTACAAACAGGCCATACTTAAGACCGCGTTCCCGGATTAAATATTCCGCAATGCCTCCTGCAAATGCCCCCTTGCTTCCACCTCCTGATATCACTAAAGCCCTCATAATTGAATGTTTGCTATAAAATAAATAGGTTCCACTTTAAAAAACATGGGGATGTGAAGCATTTTATACTGTTTAATAATGATATCTTCAAGTGAAGAAACAGAAAAAACCATACATTATCAAATTTTCAAGTAACAATCCATCCGCATGAATTATTAAATCTACACCGATGACTTTTCATCATCTGTAAAAACCTTTCTGGCGGAAGACCGGTCAGCGTAAGCTTCGGGGAAATTTTTTGAGTTTTTTAATCCGGCTACCATAATCCCGATACAAAGCCAAGAATACCGCCAAATACTCCAGTGATAAAATCCATGCCAATTCTTTGTATCCGGTGGTCTGATAGGCATGATAGGAAAGAAAAATGAAAAAAGACCAGATCAGGAAAGCTTTCTTTTCCGTAAAAACGCTTATTGCAAGTGCTGGAATGATGTACCAGGGATGAACCACCGCATTTAAAATGAAGTAAACCCAATATAGGCACAGAAGGGACTGAATTAAAGATCCTATTTGCTCTTTCCTCACTTTTAATGAAAGCCAAATGATCAACACGAGCGTCAATCCACCAAGAATAGGATTAAAAAAACCGATCATATTGTAACCATTGGTCCAATATCCCAACTGTCGAAGTATATAATAAACAGAGGCATTGAATTCAAAGCTTTCCCCATATAATCTAAGGCTCGTCCAAAATCCGATGAAAGCATCCTCCCATAGCAAAGGAGCTAAGCCAAGTATCCCCATTATTGTTCCACCGGATAGAAAGGGGACTAATCCCTGCCTGGGCAGCCATTTCATAAAAGCCGGAACCAACATTAAGGGACTTAACTTTACTCCCACCGCTGCGCCAAGCAAAACTCCTGAAAGCATATACTTCTTTTTGAAAAGAACATAAATTCCGCCCATCATCAGGGTTAACATCAGTCCTTCAAAATGAAGATTGCCACTTATTTCCAAAATAACCAAAGGATTGAGAGCATACAGCAAAACCTTCTTCACCGGCCGATTCAATAACACAAGGAGATGATAGATCAGGTAAAAAGCCAGGACTTCAAAAGCAATCAATACCAACCTGATCACCATTACTGCATACAGCAGGTTTTCCCCTGCTAAAGATGCTGCCAATCCAAAAACCAACTGATTGCTTGGCGGATACACTGAATGGTAATTTGGTGAGTTTAGCCGGGGATACAGTTGGTCCAAAAATTCACGGGATTGCAGATTCAATTGCCCCAATGCTTCGGTTGGCGTAAACACATAAGGATTATGTCCTTCCAAAAGCAATTGCCCATCCCATACAAACCTCACATAATCATCTGACCATTGGGGAAGACTGAAAAGCAATACAAGCCGAAGAATGACCGCTAACCATAAAAAATGTTTAAGGCTCTGGAATGAACCCGCATATTGATATACTGCCAGATAAAGGATAAAAAGCCCTGTAAATAGGATCAATACGGAATAAAAAGAAATCCTGGGAATAAAATATCCCAAGGCCACCACTCCCAAAATTAAAAGTGAGGAAAACACATAAAACCAGCCCCTGTTGGAAACCATCAATGCAGTTTGAGTTCCTTCCGTAAAGATTCGTCGGACAATTTATTTTTTGTCCAATAATCCACCAGGATCATTCCTTTTCTTTTGGCGCTTGTCGTTTCACTGGTGCCATCGTCATATACCCTGATTTCCTCCCAACCTGTTATTTCATAGGGAAAATAATTGTAAAAGCGGATTTTAAGGGTGCGTTGGCCATGGGTATAGGCCACCGTCAATTCTCGGAAATTTTGTCCTGAATCGGCTATTGAAATCTCCGCTTCTTCTACTTCAAATGCCCTGTGGGTAAGTCTTTGGTTCAATAATGCCGGAATCAGATCCACGTTTCCCAAAGGAATCTGATTTGGATTGATCCTGATCAGGTTCCAGAGATCATCTTCCGGAACAGCATTTAAGTTGAACGTCTGGTCCCCCTCGGATTCAAAATAGGAAAATGTCTGACCTTTATATTGGTTGCCTCTTTTATTGAATTGGCTGAAGGTCTGCCCACACCATTCCTGCGAAGAAGCCGTTAATTTCAAGGCTGATTCTGAGTTGAAAACAGGGGTAAACACAGAAAGCATCATATGATAAGGATATATCCCGGTAACAAAATCTTTGGTTTTGTTCAATTTGAGAACCTTGACTGCATCCCTTCCGGCAGCGTCTTGATCATCTAACTTGACCTGTTTTTTCTTTGAAAAATCTTCCGTGACAAAGATCATCACGGCCTCCCCCTCCCTGGCTTCCCCATATCTGTACTGGGTCAGGTCAAAGCTATTGATTTCTGCCTTTCCCTGAAACCAATAATCACCAAACTGATCAAAATCCACTTTTTCTCTTTCACTGGGTCCACAAGATGCGATCATTGTCCACAAGACCAAAAGGTATGGCTCAATACTTATTTTTTGATTTCCCATGGATTATTAGTGGTTATTGGTTATTTGTTATTGGTGATCGGGCTATTGGGTTACTGTTATCGGTTACTGGTTATTGATTCTGGTTGCTGTCACGCCCTGAATTTAGTTGACACTTTTCCGCTTAATATTTTTTCCGTTCAAGCCAATAAAACTGCCAGCTGGGACACATTTTGATGACTGCTTTTGGGCTATTTATTCGATTGCCGTTTGGCTTTAGCCAACGGGATAATGGACAAGTAATCCTTGCGGCTTTAGCCACATTTCCCGATGGGCCGATTAATGGGGCTAAAGCCTGGATTTTTCCCCCTATTCCATTCCCCGCCGAAGGACGGGACAATGTTACCGATTTAAATTCTCCGTAACACACCACCTTTTTGACATGGGCATCCGACATCTGACAGCTTCTTCCCTGCCTACCGGCAGGCGACTTCGGTCTC
>JBBDSC010000084.1:0-7992 GCA_040905145.1 Anditalea sp. | reverse complement strand
CAGGATTATGAGCTCATGCTAGAACGGCAGTCCCACCGGGAAAAGATCCTTTCCCTCTATGAGATTTTGTGAAGTCCCGCTTGGAAAAATTCCAGGACAACCCGGCCGCCCAGATGCACGACTAGCTGAAGGAGCATTTTATTGACCTTCCAAAAGTTTCCCAAAAGACCGTTTTCAATTTTGTTTTCTGGGTAAGGGGCAGGCACAACCTGCCCTTCGTAAAGGCGCCCCGTGAATACGAGATGGTGGAAGAACCCCCCTACGGAAAACAGGCACAGGTGGATTTTGGCGAATACAACATGCGGAACACGTCTGGCCACAGGGTGAAGGTTTTTTTCTTTATCATGGTCCTTTCCCGCTCCCGGTTCAAATACGTTTGGTTCACCGACAAGTATTTTACATCCCAGCTGGCCATCGATGCCCATGAAAAAGCCTTTGCTGTACCTCGGGGGCATTCCAATGGAAATTGTCTATGACCAGGACAAGGTATTTACGGTCAGCGAAAACGGTGGGGACCTTATCCTTAACGAAACTTTCAGGGCCTATACCCGGGAACAGTCCTAGCCCATTAACCTCCATACTTCAGCTCTGGAAAAACCCGCTCATTTTGACCTTTTCTTTAACCCAATATTTCTCGTGCTTGTTTTGAAATGGAAGAGTTTTATTAGTCGTTGTTTGTAGTTTTTTATAATGATTTATACTTTCCTATTTGCAGATACAAAACTTACTTAGTTCAGGTGCTCAGGTAGTTATGAGCATGGAACCCAATAAGGATACAAACGCTGCCAGATTCAGGATTTCTCTAGGGCTTAGAAATTAGGTAAGATGACCTAAATAGAGCTACTAAACCCCAATTTTGTTATTTGTGACTATTTCAATCGTTTTAATCATTTGATTTTGTTATCATTGGTTAACCATTTTACCATTTTCACCAGATTGATAATTTAAAATTAAATTTGATGGGAGATTCAACTGAACAGTTTTACGGAAAAGAAATAGCTGAAAAAGTTAAACGATTTACTGAGATGGAACAATTAATTTTTGACAGTCACAAAGATTTCTTTGAACAAAATGAAATCGATCCAGAGGATGCAAGACTGTTTAGATACAATGAGAGCTCAGTATCGTATAATGTATTTAATCCATTAGTGGAAAAAAGAATGGGGCAGGAACTCAAAAATGCCTTCCATTCAGTTTTTCAGAAACAAGAGTGATAACTTGAAAGTAAAAAATTATGGACTTAGAAGTGAGAAAGAAAGAATTCATTCCAATATTTTCGTTACTGCAAAGCGAAGAGGTTGTTGGTGAACTGGTAAATTTATTATGGGACAGATGCGCTGAATTGATGGGGAAAGACCGTAAACCATTGAGTGTAGAGCACCGACATAAAGTATACCACTGAAAGGTTTTAACTAGTGACTATTATTTCGTGATTGTAATCAACGGTTACCAAGGAGCATGGCCCTGAAATTGTCCATAAAATTGATATTAAAATTGAACATTATTTACCTCACGATATAACAACTATAAGGAAACGCCATCAGAACGTAATTATTTTGGCTAGTGCATTCAGCGATATGTAGGAATAATTTGATAGTTTGCCGAGTTGCGAGGATTTGTTTTCCCATACCCGAGGTAAAGCCGAAGTTCAGGCTTGGAAAGGGGAGGGGCAAGTTCGTTTTTGGCACGAAAAAACCGGGAGGTTTTTTGTCGGACAAAGACACAACTTGCAAGGACCGCGCACAGCATTTGGTTGGTACGACCAAGGGGTTGATTTCTCACTGAATGAACATAAACCAGGAAGGTTTTAAAACAGAATTCTAGATGAAAATCTGATTTTGATAAAAAATATAAATTTATTATCTATATAAAGAAATTCCTATATGGGGATAACTGTATATACGTTAAAATTAGGAACTCTATGTCTTTCGGTGTAATAGCAAAAGAAATCTAAGAAAAATGCAGCTATTGAATTAGTCTCGTTCACCAAGCTCCAAGTCCAGGAAAATATCTCTTTTATCAGAAATAAAAAGTTGACTGTTGACTTATGCTTTTAATCTATTGAAATATAGAGATTTAAGTAGTAAACTTTTAATCAACTTTTGGTCAACCTGACAAGTTTTGA
This sequence comes from Anditalea sp., assembly GCA_040905145.1. Lineage (GTDB taxonomy): Bacteria > Bacteroidota > Bacteroidia > Cytophagales > Cyclobacteriaceae > DATGMS01. The sequence continues at coordinate 5,867 of JBBDSC010000084.1, read as the reverse complement.
GTTGATCACTGTCAACTTACAATTTCTTTGTTTACCAATTGTTGACAAAAGATTGACCAAATAAATACTTATTTATCAGTTACTTAGGTTAAATTGTCAACATTTCCTGGTATATACTCTCCAAATTCTCTCGATGAATTTTATAATAACGGCCTTTCATATCCATTTCCAATAAATAACCGCTGTGGTCATATAGGTAAGCAGTAAAATTTGAGGCATTCGGATACTGCTTCAATTTCCAACCTTCTTCCAGCATCTTACGGACTTGTGAGCGGGAAACTTTAATCCCTGCCCGCTCCAGTAAAACCTTCGCATGGGTGTTGGTAAGACAAAACTCTTTGATTTCCTTGGTCTCCATGATTTCTTTTATCGTTTCAAACAGCTCAAGCTCCACCTTATTCACAGCATAAGATTTCACCCTTTGGAGTGCAGGGGTATAAATCTGTTCCGGGGTAAACCACATCCTGGATTGGTTGTGGGTAGAGAGATTCCTGTGAAGTAAATAATCAAGGAAATGTGTGACTTCTTTTTCAAGCTTCCAAAGAAAATCCGGATCGAGCTTTTCTAACTGTGGGACTTTCCTTACCCAGTACCTGGTTTCTTGCAATCCAATGACCATGAAGTTGTCTTCATTATTGGAACAAAGGATGATTTTACCAAAAAACTCCACCTCATGCTTGTCCTTTCCTTTGGCCTCGGCTTTATAGGACTTGGCTGTGCTGAGGTTTTTAATTTTTTCACTATCTTCTTTTCTGTCTAACAGCACTTCATCAATGGCTATGATCAATTTTGAAACCCAGTCGGAATTAAAGTTGCTTCGGAAATCCGAATTGGTATTGAAGGTCATATTATTCCCATAAATTGTCTTGAGGAGGTTTAGGAAGGTCGTTTTTCCGGTATTTCCCTCACTGCTGACCAGGCACAATACAGGGAGCCGCTGCATTGGACGGGTATACAATAATTGTAAATAATCCAGGCCAAGCGCAAACTGGTCCCCAAAAATGTGCTCTACAAATTCCAGGATTCTGGTGCACGAGCCTTTTTTAGGGGATTCGATAATAGGTTCATATAAATTGTAAAACCCCTTAAAGTTTCTTTGATAAGATAAATGTTCCGGAAAGGTGCAAAAGCCATCGTACTTTTCGACTGCCTGAATTGTTTCCCGCCAGTTATTTGGGAAATCTTGTTTAATAGTATCAAGATTCCAGGGAACCATCATCTCCTCCTCTTTTCCATTTAGTAAAGGCTTATTCACCCTTTTGTAAAGTGTAGTTCCTACCCGGATATATTTTTCCATGTCCTTCTCCATATCAAATGGTTTTAGTCAGGTGTTGTTTTAAAATGACTTCTTGGGAAATTTATGCTGCCCTTTAAGTAGGTACTCTTGAGCTTCCATTTCGATTTCATCATTCGTTTTATACTTTCCCTTTTTCAGCCAGTTGATTAAATCAGCTTTAAAAAAGTACAAATGTCGCCCTCTCTTAGAAAATGGAATATCTTTTCTGGATGTTTTGGCATATATGGAATATATGCTGAGGTTCAATAATTCGGCAGCCTGTTTTACATTTAATATTTCATTGGGATCATGGTCATACTCTTTCTTCTGGCGAATTTTCTGCATTTCATCCAGCTTGTTATAGATCTGATCTAAACGATTATTTAAGAGGTCAAATGGATTTTCTAAATTCATGTCTTTTCTATTTTGTTGTCACAATTTATAAATTAAAATATAATTAATCAAAATTAATTTATCATTTTTTATGTATTATTTATAGTAAATTATATTTTATATATATTTAAATATAAATATATATGTATATACATATCTACTAATATATAATGGTTATTTTAGACAACCGCAATTGAGAAAGTATTAGAAAATTAATTTATAAAGAACTGTTAATAAGTAGTTTACCTATGTTTGAAAAAATATTTTTATTCCGGTTAATAAAAATTATTTAGGATTAGATATTGGTATTGGGAACCTGAAGGGAGATCAGTGGTCTTCAATTTTTGGGAATAATTGGATGCCTTTTATTTTTGGAGCTTATGAACAAAAAAAATTTTCCAATCAATAAAGTTTGATTTTATCGGCCGCTTCAATCTTTTTCTTATCTGTGATTTTGGTATATATAGCGGTAGTCTTTAAGGCACTATGGCCAAGGTTCCCTGAAATCACATAGATATCAGTACCCGAATCAAGTTGTAGGGTGGCATAAGTATGACGAAAGCAATGAAAGGTTACTTTCTTCATGATGCCGGCATTGTGAATCCAGTTTTTGAGTATGGTATTGTTGGTAGCGGAATACTTCAGCCCTGGAAAAACCCGCTCATTTTGACCTCTTCTTTCACCCAAGATTTCCCGTGCTTGTTTTGAAATGGGTAAATATTCAGCACTACCGGTTTTCTTCTGCCTATACCTTAACAATGAAATGTCTGAATGGTCCGTTTCCTCGACCTCTGCCCAGGTTAACTTTTCTATATCTGACCATCGTAATCCAGTAAGACATGAAAAAAGTGAGGCAAGTCTTAAGGAAGGATGGAGGGGACAGGGTGTTTGATACAACTTTTTCAATTCTACCTGAGTTAGATATACTCGGGAATTCCCTTCAGACCGAATATTAGAAATTGAAATGCAAGGATCGGATGTGATGATTTTCTCCTTGAGCGCATCTTTAAGTGCGGCCCTGAATTTTGCAAAATAACTCAATTGGGTGTTCACAGATAATTTGTGGTTTCTTCCGATAGACTTTGCAGTACGCAGGTAATCTTTGAAGCCTTCACAAAATTCTGGTGTCACCTCAGCAAAGGTGCAATTGCCCCTAGTGTAGTTGCTTAAATGTTCGTATGCACTTTTCCAGTTCCCCCTATTTCCTGCTGAATTGGAATGGGTTTTCCCTTTTGAATTAAAAAATTGGAGAAAATCCCTTTTCATGTTGAATTTGTCATAGAAGCCAAAGCTATTGTTGAGAAATTCAACTTCTTTCTGGGTTCTGATGCTTTCGGCTTTTATTAAGCAAATCCGGTTAAACTCCTTTTGTGTATTGGTTTTCGGGTTTGCAAAAACATGAAAGCCCAGGTAGTCTCTTCGTTTTTGTTTTCCGGTGGATGGATCCTGGAGGGGAGGGTAGAAGTCAAGGTAGAGACTTATTTTATTGTTCTCCAGCTGTCGTTTTCGTAATGTGACTTTAATTGCTTTCATAACTTTAGGATTAATGGTCCATAAATGTTTCGATGTCTGCTTTCCTGAAAATCAGTTTTCTACCAATTTCTTTTGCTTCAATAGCATCATTTTTCATTAGTCTCCATAGTGTCGTTCTGCTGATTCCCATAAAAACACAGGTTTCTTTTACATTGAGGTAGTCTCTCTGATTGGCATTGTGCCAGCTCTGATTGATTTCCTGTGAGGTTTCTACATGGCTTTGGGAGATTTTCTCCTCTTTCTTGCGAACCTTATAGGCTGTCTTTGCACACCGGTCACTGCAAAATTTAGTCACGGTGGTTTTAGCGGTAAAAGGATCGCCGCAATACTGGCAAATTCGGGTAATTCTAATATTTGAACTCATATAATAATCGCAGATGGAAAATCAGCAAATTGTTTCCGGTTGTTTCCTATTGTTTCCCGTTGTTTCTAGTTGTTTCCTATTGTTTCATCATCTCCCCACTTGGACCAAAAAATTTGTACCGCTAAAAAACGGTACAAATCCGGTACAAATTTTCTGTAAAAATAGGTAAATGAATTGAACTCTCCAAAAATATAAAAGCCTCTAATCGATTGTGGTAGAGGCTTTTATTAGTCATTGCTTGTAGCTTTTTATAATGATTTATACTTTCCTATTTGCCGATGCAGAACTTACTAAAAATATTTGCCAACAAATCATCCGAAGTAATCTCCCCGGTGATCTCACCAAGAAAATGCAGAGACCTGCGGAGATCCATGGCCAGAAAGTCATTGGTCACCTCCTGGTCCAAGCCGTTCAATACATCCAAAAGGGATTCCCGGGTCCTGGTAAGGGAATCGTAATGCCGGATATTGGTGACAATGGTATTGCCGGTTTTGAATTTGTCCAGATTGACTAGCTCCAGTATCCTGTTTTTTAAGCCGTCCAGATTCTCTTTTTGCCCGGAAGAGATAAATATAGTATCTGGAAAAATATTTTTTAACTCACTGATCAATTGTGGATTACCTTTATCTACCTTATTGGCTACTTTAAGGAAGGGTACCCCTATATTTTCTAATAAGTTTACATCCTGGTGAATTCCCACCATATCGGTATCGCCCAGGTCAAACAGGTACAGGATCAGGGAGGCAGATTTCATTTTTTCCCGGGTCCGGCTTACGCCCATGGACTCGATAATATCCGTGGTTTCCCTTAGTCCGGCCGTATCAATAAAGCGAAACATCACCCCACCGATATTGATTTCATCCTCAATCAGATCCCGGGTGGTGCCGGCAATGTCCGAAACAATGGCTTTTTCCTCATTGAGCAGGGCATTGAGCAGGGTGGACTTGCCCGCATTGGGTTTCCCTGCGATCACCGTAGGCACCCCGTTTTTGATCACATTGCCCAAATTAAAGCTGCTGATCAGTTCTTCCACGATGCGCAATAGTTTTTCCACCAAGGTCCTCAGCTCATCCCTGCTGGCAAACTCAACATCCTCTTCTGTAAAGTCCAGTTCCAGTTCAATCATGGAAGCAAAGTGGATCAATTTTTGCCTTAAGTCTTTAATTTCATAGCTGAAGCCGCCTCGCATCTGATGCAGGGCAGCCTGATGGGAAGCCTCAGAGTCAGAATGGATCAGGTCAGCGACCGCCTCCGCCTGGGCCAGGTCAAACTGTCCGTTGAGAAATGCCCTTTGGGTAAACTCCCCAGGCCGAGCAGGTCGCGCACCCTGACGGATCATCAGTTTGATGACCTGATTGACAATAAAGGAAGATCCATGGGTGGAGATCTCCACCACATTTTCCCGTGTAAATGACTTTGGGGCGATAAAAAGAGAAACCAATACCTCATCAATGATCTTCTCTCCATCCCTTACGGTACCGAAATGAATGGTATGGGAAGGCTGATTCTCCAGGTTTTTACCCTTAAAGACGGCATTGGTGATGGCAATGGCATCCTTTCCGGACAACCTGATCACCGCAATGGCACCCACTCCCTGGGGGGTAGCCAATGCAACGATGGTATCCTCTTGTCCATAAAGAGAAAAACCCATTTAATTTTTGAAATTTTCCAATAATGAAGTCAGGGCAGTAACAAATGGTTGGGGCTCCCGGTATCCAGGCAGTTGGGTGATGTTTTCCATGGCTGCATCCATGATCACAAAGTTAGGGTAGGAGGAAACCCGCATGGCCCTGGCCATGGTTTCTCCGGAATATTCCTTTCCCCGGAATTCAAACTTTTTCTTTCTATCCTCTGCATTAAGCTTGACGGCATAAAAATGCTGATTGACATAGTTGACCACTTCCTTATCCGTAAAAGTATCTCTATCCATCTTTTTACACCATCCACACCAGTCGGTATAGACATCGATCAAGACCATTTTGGGATCGTTTTCCACCTTTTCAATCACCTCATCAAAGCTATACCAGTTGATTTTATCATTTTGGGCCATGACCATTGACTGCCCGATCCAAAACATCAACATTACCCCTATTATTTCTTTCATTTTCATCTTTCTAATTATCCTTAAAACAAATATAATTAATAACCTCCTTAACCTTAACATCAGGACTGTATTAAAGCATTAACGAAAAGGTAAACCATCAGGTTCCTGTAGCCTGCCTTCTTATTTTTCCGAACCTTATGGATTCAACAAAACCATAATATTGGCACCAACTTCTTTGGAGATAAATATTTTTTTAT
>JBBDSC010000083.1:6941-8020 GCA_040905145.1 Anditalea sp. | reverse complement strand
AATCCTTTTTATTTGTAAGGTTTATTGATTTTGTTCATCTTTCTGCTTTAGGCCATGTACATCTTTGGCGCTTCGGGCCATGCCCGGACCATAATCGATATCATCGACTCCTTTGAAACCATCCATGGGATTTTTGATGATAATCCTGCTATAAAAAAGGTACTGGGATATCCGGTATTGGGGAAAATACCGTCGGATTTTGAATTGGACCAGGATTTTTTTATCGCTATCGGGGATAACAGGATCCGGAAAAGAATTGCCGGGGATCTCCGGGGTAAAGTGGAGTTTGCGGCCATTGTTCATCCTTCGGCTATTGTTTCCAAAAGGTGCCAAATTGAAAAAGGGAGTGTCATCATGGAAGGGGCCATTGTAAAGGTGAATAGCAACATCGGAAAGCAGGTGATCATCAATACCGGGGCCTCAGTAGACCATGATTGTACCTTAGGGGATTTTGTCCATATTGCCCCACAAGCAACCTTATGCGGGGATATTACCATTGGCGAAGGCACACTGGTGGGTGCCAATGCACTTATCCTGCCCAGGATAAAAATAGGGGCCTGGTGTACCATAGGCGCGGGAAGTGTGGTCAGCAAGGATGTCCCGGATGGAGAAACCTGGGTTGGTCACGGTCTGAAGGCAAATGCCTGAAGTTGGAACTATCGCAATGACGGCTTTACCCCCTAAATCCCCCTTAGGGGACTTCGGAACCGTAATAAAATGTCAAAACATCCAAACTGAACAGGAACCGTAACTGACTTTCGTCCTCTATTGTAAAGTGGATGAGAGGGAGCAGCTTATGGTAAGGAGCGATAGACTTCTTTTTTATTAAGCTTTGTGCCTTCGGGTCTTCGTGGCAAAAAGAAGGAGGCCACAAAGGCACCAAGATACTAAGTTTTTTTGGAGCTACTTTCCTTTGATCCTGTGCGGCATAAAACATTCTTTTGTTGACTTTAGTCAACGGGTTTATTACCTTTGTGATGGGAAATAAAAAACATCCTTCAAAAGATATACAGGCTGCCATAGAATATGCGGTTGAAAAGGGCTGGAGAATAGTTGAAACAGGAAAATCTGCTCATGCA
>JBBDSC010000083.1:0-6841 GCA_040905145.1 Anditalea sp. | reverse complement strand
TTGGGAATATGGGACCGGTTTTTGTAATTTAGGGAAGATGATGAAGCCTGGTGGATCTAAAAATCGTGTGGAAGAGCCGATCGCCGGTTATGGACCTTATTCCTATGCGGACTATTTGTCCTGGCAGATGGAAGAAATGGTGGAGATCATCAAGGGACGGCTTTTCCGAATGACTGCGGCACCCAAAAGAATACACCAGAAAATTTCCCTGCATATCGCCACTGAACTGTACCGGTTCCTGAAAGGAAATTCCTGCGAAGTGTATGAGGCACCTTTTGATGTGCGCCTTCCTTTCAATTCCAAAAAGGATGAGGAAATTTTCACCGTGGTGCAACCGGATATATGTGTGATATGTGATCCTAATAAGCTGGATGAGGCAGGTTGCCTGGGAGCACCGGACCTGATCATTGAAATTCTTTCCCCGGGGAATAACAAAAAGGAACTCCAATCTAAATATGAAGTGTACGAAGAGAGCGGGGTGACCGAATATTGGATCATTCATCCTGATGAACAGACCTTGTTGGTTTATGCCCTCAAAGGCGGGAAGTATGTTCCGTCCAGGTTATTCACATCAGGAGATAGGGTCAAATCGGACTGCATTGAAGGATTTGCCCTGGATCTGGAGTTGCTTTTTAGGGAAATGGGGTAAGAAGTGACTCTCCTTTCAATGAGGTTTTTTACCCCCCTAAATCCCCCCTTTAGGGGGGACTTTCGGAACCTTCATAAAATAACAAGGCTTAAGAACGTTTTTTTGAAGACAGAATCCCTTATTTACACCGGGACCGGAACTCCCTCCCTTTAAGGGGAGGGCTCGGGGTGGGGTAAAAACAAAATGGCAAAAACTATGGCCACTGAGTGAAGCCGTTAATTTATCCCTCGAGAAAATTTCCTCATTGGCTTGAAAAAACCTATTTTTGACAAATGGTTGATTTTTATATGCCCCTATGAAACTTCTCTTCGGTATTTTTCTTGTTTTGATTATTGGGGGATATCCTTTTACGGAGATGTGGGCCCAAAACATCAATGCCGGAAGTCCTGTTTTTGAGGAAGCCTTAAGAAGAAAACAGCTGCTGGGGGAACTGGATTCTTCCATTTCTTTTCATATCCGGCCCCTGAAATCCCATTTTTTGACCGATAAAAAAGTCTATGAAGATTTAAGTTTTTTTATGCCTGGCGAAAATGAAGGGGCAATCCACCGGCAGAAGCAAGGGAAATATTATACCATCCTTCCCATAAGAAATACGCAGGCCATCAATATCAGGCGGCCCTATGGCTGGGGCAATTCACTGATGATACCCAATGTAGGGGCACAAAACTACACTACCGGAGGGATAAGCTATCATCATGGGTTTTTCCAAATCCAATTTCAACCTGAACTGATGTGGGCCCAAAATAAATCCTTTGCCGGATATCCCAATGACCTGGAAAACGCGGTCAACAGGGCCAGGTTTGTTTATTGGAATTACGGGGATTACCCGGAGCGGTTTGGGGATGGCTTTTATGCCAGGTTGGGTTTGGGCCAGACCAAGGTCAGCGTCAATACCGGGGCCTTTGAACTGGGGATATCCACAGAAAATATCTGGTGGGGCCCGGGGCAGTTCAATGCCTTGATTTTCAGTAATAATGCCCAAGGATTTCCCCATATCAGCTTAAATACAACCCGCCCGGCCAAAACCTTCCTTGGATCCTTTGAAGGGCAGTTGATCATGGGGAGATTAAAAGATTCCCAGATGGATCCCTCCCAGCATCCGGAATTAAATGAGCTTTACTTCAGGGAATTTTCCGGGGATTGGAGGTATTTGAACGGGATTTCGGTTTCTTACCAACCCAAATGGGTGCCGGGCCTGTTTTTGGGTGCCACACGTACCTTCCAGAATTATAATCAACGTAGGGGGAAATCTTTTAGAGATTGGTTACCCATATTTAATGGAGTTACAAAAGTTAGTGCGGGATTGGATCTGGTAGGGGAGAGTGACCACGGAAGGGATCAGCAAATTTCCGTTTTTTCAAGGTATCTTTTTACCAAGGGCAAAGCCGAAATCTATTTTGAATATGGCAGAAGGGATCATGCCTATAATTGGCGGGAGTTTGTCTTAAATCCGGAGCATGCCAGGGCTTACCTGATGGGCTTCAGTAAATTAATCCCGCTCCCTAAGCACGATACTTATATCCAGGTCCGGGGGGAGATGACCCAACAGCAAGAGTCGGTCAATAGAATGATCAGGTACAGAAGTGGATCAGGAATTACCTGGCATACCCACAACAATGCCAGGGGCTTTGCCCATAAGGGGGAAGCATTGGGAGTGGGTGTGGGGGCAGGAAGCAATGTGCAATCGGTGGAGGTTGCCTATATCAATGGATTGAACAAACTGGGGATACTCCTGGAGCGGGTGGCCAACCACCAGGATTTTTATTACAAGGCCTTTGGGGATAAAGCGGAACGAAAGCCTTGGGTCGACCTAAGCTTGGGGTTTTTGCTGGATTACCAATGGGAACGCTTTATGTTCAGCTCCAAGCTACAGTTGATCAGCGGTAAAAATTATCAATGGCAGTTGGATCCTTCCAGCAGTCCGGAACTTCCTATTGGCAAGGATAGGTTCGGTATTTTCTCTCAAAACCATTTGATGTATTTGTTTTAGAAAACCTTACTGCTAATGACTGACTTGCGGTGGATCGAAGTAGGAACTTTTATTGTGGAATGGGTGAACTATAAGCTGTCCGACGGTGAAGCAATCTTAATTTATATTTATTTGATCGGTAAAATTAGGATATTCATAAAATAAATTATGTATATTATGACATCAGTGAACTGCCTATTATATGAAACTCCGTTGTTACCGATCCATTATAGGGCTGTGCTTTTTATGTGCCTGCACTGCACCCTATGGAAATGAAGAGAAAAACCTTCCTATGCAAGTGGCCGAAGCCTATGGTTTTGATCATATGGAGCAGGTGGAATCTATCCAATATACCTGGAATGTGCAGGTAGATAGCGCTGCCGTGGCTACCCGGGACTGGAGGTGGGATTTAAGGTCAGATGAAGTTTACTATTCAGGTCCAGATACCTCTTTGGTATATTCCCTTTCTGAAACCGATACGGCCTTAAATGCCATAGATAGCCGGTTTGTTAATGATAAATATTGGTTACTTTTCCCCTTTCAGCTGGCCTGGGACACCGGTTATGAATTTGAAGTGATACCGGATCAAACAGCCCCGATCAGCGGGGAAAATACCACCAAATTGATCATCCTTTACAATGACACGGATGGATACACTCCTGGGGATGCTTATGACCTGTACCTGGATGAAGACAACAGGATCATTGAATGGATGTTTAGAAGGGACAACGGAGAGAGTGGCAGGGCAATGACCTGGGAAAATGTACAGGATTATCAGGGGATCAAAATTGCCCAGGACCATAGAGATAAAGAGGGCAATAAAATCATCTGGTTTACCAATATCGGGATAAATAAGGAAGATGTACCTCCCTGGCCGCGGGAGTATTAGAAGGGATGGGGAGACTGTACTGTAGGGACACCTAAGGGGCAGCACTCTGGACCTATCGTTCTTGGGGCAATGCCCAAAAGTTAAGGAGTGTCAGGCCTTCAGCCTGTGATGATAACTTGGTAAAGCACGGAAATAAAAACAGTCCCCCAGTCCCTCCGGTCCCCAAGTCCCCACGCTCCCGGGGGCACAGGTAAAATTAATCCAAAAAAAACTTCTTGTCCCTGATATAATCCTCCACCAAAGGAGGCAGAAGATATTTGACCGAATGGCCGCTTTTAATGGTATTGCGGATAAAGGTGGCCGAAATGTCAATCATAGGAGAATTGATGTAACGCACGTTTTCATGATCAATAAGATGGGTCTCCCGTGGCCTTGGATATACATATAGGCCGTATAGGTCCAAAATGACACTGCTGTTTTTCCATTTATGAAAGTTTTTCAGGTTGTCCCCCCCAATAACCAGTTTGAACTCGTGATGGGGATGTTTATCAGAAAGAAAAGCCAAGGTATCAATGGTATAACTTGGCCTCGGCATGTGAAATTCTATATCTGAAGCCCTGAATTTAAAATGGTCCCCTATGGCCAGCTCCACCATCCGAAGGCGGTCGAACTCATGTAACAGCGACTTTCTTTTTTTAAAAGGGTTTTGTGGGGTTACAACAAACCAAATTTCATCCAGATCAGTCTGATCTTCCATGATATTGGCGATGATCAGGTGTCCAATATGGATAGGATTGAACGAGCCAAAAAAAAGTCCTATCTTCAAAATTTATTGCTTTCTAAGAAATAATTCACCAACTTTTCTGCTTCGGCATAAGAATTTTCAATATTGTCATTGATCAGGCTTACATCGAATTTATTTTCAAAAGTCATTTCAAACTTGGCCTTATAGAGTCTTCTGGAAAGGCTTTCATCGGATTCTGTACCCCTATCCTTTAACCTGCTGTTAAGGACATCCAATGAAGGTACTTTTACAAATATGGCCAAGGCCTTGTCCCCAAAATATTTTTTAAGGTTAAGTCCGCCTTTCACATCCACATCAAAAATTACATGTCTCCCTTCATCCCAGATCCTCTGGATCTCCTCCTTAAGGGTACCATAGAAATTTCCCTCATATACCTCCTCCCATTCGACAAAGGCATCTTGATCAATTTTATTTTTGAATTCTTCGGGGGTCAAAAAATAGTAGTCTTTCCCGTTTTTTTCAGCCCTGCCACGTTTGTCCCTGGTGCAGGCAGAAATAGAAAAACCCAGTTTCGGGTTGTTTTCAATGAGGTGTTTAACAATAGTGGTTTTTCCGGATCCTGATGGGGCCGAAAAGATAACAGCTTTTCCTGAAGACATTCTCTTAAATTATCTGATCTCTTCAATTTTTTGTCGGATGCTTGCTGCCAATTCATGGGGGACGGGCTGCATGGTGCATTTGGTTTTCAACACTTCCCTGATGGCCTGTTCCAAATGATAATACTCAAAGCAAGGTTGGCACTTCGCCAATTTCTCATCGAGCATCTCTTCGGAATCGGCTACTTTTTCTCCGTCTAATATGCTTTCAAGTAATTGAAAGCACTTGTTTTCGTCACCACAGTTTAATTTCCTCTCTCCGGATGAGTTTAAATTTTTCTCCATTATTATTTACCTCTTATGGTTTCACTAATCTTCCTCGGTATCATAACCCATATTTTGTGCATAAGAACGCAATTTTTCCTTTAAAAGGTTCCGTGCCCTGTGTAGTCTTGATCTGACAGTCCCTATGGGTATGTCCAGGATTTTAGCCATTTCCTCGTAAGTAAAGCCTTCCAGGTCGCAAAGAATAATAACGGTCCTAAAATCAACTGCCAGGCTGTTCAAAGCATTGGAAATCTCATCCCCTATCAAATCTTTTACAGCATCAACCCGTAAATCAGAGGTCATACTGTAGTCAACACTTTCGGAGTTATAATAAGTTTCAACCTCCTGATAATCTACCTTAGTAGGTTGCTTGCTTTTCTTTCTGTATTCATTGATGAAGCTGTTCTTTAAAATCCTGAACAACCAGGCTTTTGCATTGGTCCCCTTCTCAAAAGAATTGATGAACCGATAAGCCTTAAGATAAGTGTCCTGCACCAAATCCTTGGCATCATCCTCGTCGAAGGTTAGCCTAAAAGCAAAGTTGTACATAGAGTCTATGTGAGGCATAAACTCATTATCAAAAATATTGTTTTTATCCCCTTCGGAATATTTTTTTCTTTGGACCTCAGACATATATTTCAAAAATAGTAAATACCCTCAATTAATAACTAATTTTTCGGAAGAAAGTCACTCGATTTCCTTTATTTTGGATTTAAATTGGCAACTTATTTTAAATCAGTTGGACGAATTAACGAAACTTGTCTTTTAATGTTTGCTTTCCGTATTATTTCCTACTTACCCCTTTCCATCCTGTATCTTTTTTCAGATTTCCTGTACCTGATCGCTTGCTATATTTTGAGGTACCGGGAAAAAGTCATCGATGCCAATCTCCTCCACGCCTTCCCTGAAAAATCCCCCTCTGAAAGGAAGAAAATCAAAAAGCAATTTTACAGGAATTTCACGGACTCCTTGGCTGAAACGGTCAAATTATTGACCATTAGCCAAGGAGACCTGGCCAAAAGGGTGAAAATTGAAAATGTCCATTTGATCTTGGAGAAAATCAACAAAGGTGAAATCATTATTGGCCTGACAGCCCACTTTTTCAATTGGGAGGCTCATTTATTGGCCATTATGGCCCACGTGCAAAAAAGATGCGAGGTAGTCTATTTAAAGGTCAATAATCCTTATTTTGAAAGACTTATGCAACAGCTGAGAAGTAGGTTCGGAGGAATGCTGGTAGAAAGGAAGCAATTTCATCGGAATTTCCTGAGGGAAAGGAGCAATCCCAGATTGATCGTGTTGGCTGCAGATCAAAGGCCTCAGCAAATGGAGCAACGCTATTGGGCAGCATTTATGAACCGCGAAGCAGCTTTTTTTGAAGGTGCGGAAAAGTTGGCCAAAAAGTTTAACCATTCCGTTATTTTTTCCCATGTCACCAAACCCAGGCGTGGCCATTATATTTTCACCTATGAACTTCTGGAGGAGCCTCCCTTTGAAGGACCAAATCACAGTATTACTAATGGGTTCATTCGTTGTACCGAAAATAATATCCGCTTGGAACCTTCTTTGTACTTATGGTCCCATGACCGATGGAAGAAAAGTCCCAAGCCCAAAAGCTCAGAACTCCTGACCTAACGTAAATAATCAAGTCGCAATTTTGTAATTCAGGACCAGGTCATTTCCGGGAAAATACATCTGCTATTGAATTCTATGTTAGGCTGAAAGC
>JBBDSC010000082.1:28677-43452 GCA_040905145.1 Anditalea sp. | reverse complement strand
CCGCTAAAAACCTGCCTGTGCCCAAATCATGTTCTTCTATACCGTCCACGGCAAAATCGGAGTTATTGGCGGAAAAACCCTGTGCATTGAACTCCTGGAAACTATACCCTCCAACCAGATTGATGTTATGCTGACCAAAGATTTGGTTGTAGGTGGCAAAAGTTTCAAAGGTATTGTCCATCGATTCCCCGTAGCTATGGCTTGCATTTCCTGCTACCCCCTCATCCAATGAGGTTTTGTGTTGTGCGGATCTCCAATAGGTACCATAATCATCATTATTGGTCATGGAGTATCTGCCGGTGACAGATACATTATTGGTAAGATTTAATACTATACTTGTGGTGTTTAGAAAATAGGTATATTTCCTTTCATCTGTTCTTAAACGGATATCAGCTACAGGATTATACCAGTCATAGCCCCCTGTCCAGACATTGAGCCCATGTGGGACGGTAGGATCATACGCTGTCTCAGTGGGATTAAGCTGCAAAGCCATCCTGAAAATATCATTGTTTGAAAATTCGGATTGCCTTTCACTATAGGAAAGGTTATTGGTTATTTCCATAAATCCGTCAAATAATAAAAAATCAGTATTAATTCTGGCCTGGGTTTCATCCCTCTCTGTGCCTATAGCCAAACCTGTAGCGCTTCTATTGCTGATAGTAGCCCGGATCTTAGCCTCTTGTACTCCTCCGCTAAAGCTCAACACATTCCTGTAACTGATGGGAAGATCATTGGTAACCTCGTCGAACCAATCCGTATTATGTCCCAAATCTTCACCTATTCCTTCTTCAAGAAACCGGTCTCTGCTCAGGGGCTCATTATAACGGCGTACGGTTTCTGCAAACATTTCTCCGGTATAACTAACGGATAAGCCACCTGCCAATGCTGATTTGGTGGTAATAAGAATCACCCCTCCGGAGGCCCTTGTGCCGTAAATAGCTGCCCCGGAGGCGTCCCGTAAAACTTCAATAGAAGCGATGTCTTCTTTTACAACAGAGTTGATGTTTCCACCGGGCACTCCATCTATAACAATCAGAGGTCCCTGAGAGGCATTAACGGAATTAACCCCCCGCAATTGAATGGACACGCCTGCATTGGGATCAGCACCATTGGTGGATTGTATACTTAGTCCCGGGACCTTCCCCTGGATAGCCATTAAAGGGGAAACGGTACCTGCAATAAAATCATCCTCATTCAATGAACTTACTGCACTGGTCAGATTTTCTCTGTTGACCGATCCGTACCCTACTACCACCACTTCATCCAAGGAAGCAATGTCTTCAACCAAGGTCACATCAATTACGTTTTGATCGTTCACTTCTACATTTTGTGATTCAAACCCTATAAAGGAAAAAACCAAGGTAGAACCTTCCGGAACCGTAATGGAGTAATTGCCATCAAGGTCCGTGGCCGTGCCAATGCCCGTTCCGGGAATGGAAACCGTTGCCCCGGGAATAGGCTCTCCGGATTCATCTGTTACGGTTCCTGTAATGGTAACATCCACCCTCTCACCAAAGGAAGCTGATTTTAATGGCTCTTTTAGGCGGTCATCTCCCAAGGAAATATAAGCGGGGACTTCCTTTAGGTTTTTTACCTGCACATCTCCATTGCCGGCCAACAGGAACCCCATAGTCAGGCATTGGAGGGTTAAGGCAATGGTAAATAATCTGGTCGTGTATTTCACCAGCAGTAGTATGGGTGCTTTCATATCTTACATGGGTTAATTAGGCTTATGAATAATTTTACATGAACTGATGTGGCCGGAAAAACAGTAAATCCTTCTAACTTAGGAATAGACTGAAGGAATGAAGCATTTTTTGGCCATGGTAAATCGTTTTTGTTTCATAGGCATGATTTTGGTTTAAATTTTTAGGGTTACCTGATAGAAATACCTTTTTCATTCAAATTTCTTTTGATCAAATTAATAGGGGCTTAATGCCAAATGAAGATTAATGATAAAAAAAAATCCAGCTAAAGACTAACTTTAATTAACATTTTTGGTTTTACCCGGGAAATTTTCAACCTAAAAAAATTATTCATTTATTCTTGTTTAGGATTTCAATACGAAAACCCGTTAAGTAAAATTGTTTTTATAGAACCATAATACCCATCTCAGGGTTAAGATTAGATTAAAAAGCAATTTTCTAACCATGGACAAAAAAATCCCAACCATCCCTTTTTCAGTTCTGGATTTAGCTACTGTCACAGAAGGGAGTACTCCTGCTGATGCATTTCATAATAGTTTAGACCTTGCCCGAAAGGTGGAATTTTTGGGCTATAAACGATTTTGGTTGGCGGAACATCATAACATGGAAAGTATAGCAAGTTCTGCTACTTCTGTTCTAATCGGATACATTGCCGGGGGTACTTCTACCATTCGGGTAGGCTCCGGTGGCATCATGTTGCCCAATCATGCCCCACTAATCATTGCCGAGCAATTTGGCACCCTTGCCTCTATTTATCCGGGCCGCATAGACCTGGGTTTGGGCCGCGCACCGGGTACGGATCAGGTGACCGCCAGGGCCTTGAGAAGGGAAAGGGTGGAGACGGTCCAGGATTTCCCCAACGATGTGCAGGAATTGCTCACCTATTTTTCTGTGGAAAACCAGCGCAGCCGGGTAAGGGCAATACCAGGGGAAGGGCTGGATATACCCATCTGGATATTGGGATCCAGTATTTTCAGTGCAGAACTGGCCGCAAAGATGGGCTTGCCTTATGCCTTTGCCAGCCATTTTGCCCCGACGCAGTTTGAGGCTGCTTTGAAGGTATACCGGAGCAACTTCCAGCCCTCTGAGCATCTTCGGGAACCTTACGTCATGGCTTGTGTCAATGTGATCGCCGCCGATACACAAGAGGAAGCCCATCATATTTCCACCTCTTTCTATCAATTTGCACTCGGCGTTATCCGGGGAACTAAAAAGCCTTTGGGCAAACCGGTCAAAAGCATGGAAGGATTATGGACAGAATATGAAGCGGCTGCCGTGCAGCAGATGATGGCTTATACTTTTATAGGGGCCCAGGTTGCCTTGGAGAAGGAGCTTCAGGCATTTTTAAATCAAAGTCAGGTAGATGAACTGATGGTGGTTTCCCATATTTATGATCACAATTCCCGTGTGAGGTCCTATGAAATCCTCGCTGAACTACAGCGGGAAAGAATGGTGAATAGACTAAGATAGAGACTGGGGGATTTGGGGACAGAGAGACATAGGGACTAAGGGACTTAGAGAAGGAGGGGGTCGTGATGGTCTCTCTCACTTCGTCTCCCTATTTCGGGACATGAGGATTAAGGGGTTGGAAGATGAAGGACCGCAGATTTCACGCCCGCCTCACGGAGGACAGGCAGCGGACGCAAAGAAGACGCGACGAACGCAACGTTATAATTCCCCAAATTCTTCGCTGCGATCGTTGCCTGCCGTGAGGCGGGCGTGAAACATTAAATCCAATATTAAAAAAATGTGTCAACTAAATTCAGGACGTGACACTTCTGATGATCAAACCCCTTTAATTTTAGATCATTCAGATTTTTCCATTAAATTTAAAGGATACAATTAATTCAAAAGACCAATTTTAATCATGAATGAAAAAGATAAAATGAACTTTTCCCGGCGGAAATTTTTGGGCTCAGGTATATTGGGAGCCGCAGGTTTGACCATGCTTCCCCAGATTGGTTTTGGAAAAAACCGCCCTTTTAAAACGGGGATAAATGCCTCCACGCTCAGGGTAGGTTTTATAGGATTGGGCCGTCAGGCTATGGGCATTCTGGGTGGATTTTTGCCCCTACCGGGAATAGAAGTAGTGGCATGCAGTGATGTGTATGGCATCAAACGGGAAAGATTCCTAAAAAGGGCAAACGAGTATTATGCAGAAAGCAGCCAGAACATAAAAGTGGATGATTATGAGGATTATCATGATCTTCTGGCCCGTGAGGACATTGATGCAGTGGTCATTGCTTCACCGGACCATTGGCATGCCTTGATGGCCATTGATGCCTGCAAGGCCAATAAGGATATTTATCTGGAAAAGCCGCTCACTTTTACGATCAAAGAAGGGCAGGAATTGATCAGGGCCGTCCGGGCCAACAATATTGTATTGGCGGTAGGAAGCATGCAAAGATCTTATAAAAACTTCCAGCATGCTGTAAAGATGGTTCAGAAAGGCAGAATCGGTAAGATTGAAAAAGTATATGCCAGTGTAGGGGGGCCACCAAAGCCTTATGATTTGCCCAAAGAAGAGATACCCAAAGATTTGAATTGGGACATGTGGTTGGGCCCGCTTAAAGCAGATATCCATTTCAACAACGAATTGAACCCGCCCATCTCCTTGGATCCACCGGAAAATGAAAAAGTATGGGGGGCCTGGAGATGGTATAAAGAAACAGGCGGTGGATTAACGACCGATTGGGGAGCCCATATGTTTGACATTGCCCAATGGGCTATAGGTATGGATAGGAGGGGGCCCATAGAAATTATCCCTGCAGGTTTTAAAGATACCCGATACCTCACTTTTAAATATGACAATGGAGTGGTGGTCACCGAACAGCCTTATGATGAAAAGGAGACCAAGGGCTGTAAGTTTTTTGGCAGCGATGGGTGGATCGAAGTATCCAGAGGGCAATACAATGCTTCTGACTCCTCCCTGTTTCCTGAGGAAAAAGAGGAATCGGGCAGCAGGAATGTTGCCCACTACATCGATTTTATAGAATCTGTCAGAAGGCGGAAGGATCCGATAGCCCCTGTTGAAATTGGCCACAGTACCTGTGTTACCTGTACCCTTGGCAACATCGCCTATGAACTAAAGCGGCCTATTAAATGGAACCCGGACACGGAGACCTTTGTCAGGGACAGAAAAGCCTCCAAAATGCTGCACCGGGAGTATAGGGATGGATACCAGCTGAGCTGGAAGTGATTTTTTTCCAAGTGATATATTAAAAGATGGCCCTGTAGGATTTTTTCCCGGGGCCATTATTATTTTAATGTCAATACCTTCAGGCAGCAGCCGGAACCTGTGCTTCCTTCCCGGTATAATTTAATTTTCCGGAATTTTTATCCCTGTCAAACAGCACAATCCCATTATTTATCATTCCAATGTTTTGTGATTCCTCCAGTCTCGGTATCAATTTCATGTATCGACAATAAGGATATATGACAAATAAAATTAAATAGTTAAAATATTAAATAGCTACAAAATACGGAAACAGGTTTAGCGGAAAGTGAAAAATTAGGTCTGGCTTTTATTTTTGGATTTTAAATCCTATTTTTAAAAAGGATCATTCCTAAACCCAAAATAATGAGACAACCTTCCAGTATCCGCATTGGTTACAGCGGAAAGCAATCCCAAGAAATAAAAAACGAATATAAAGACGAAGCGGCTATTTGGGAAGCTTTTAAGAGGGGCAATGAATCTTCTTTTATATACATTTATGAGGCTTACTTTGATCCATTGTTTATTTATGGTAATCAATTTACAAAGAATAAAGATCTTATCAAGGATGCCATACAGGACCTCTTTATTGAATTAAGGAAAGATAGGCATAAATTAGGCCGTACCGATTCCATTAAGTTTTATTTGTTTAAATGCCTGAAGAGAAAGATTATCAGGGAGTCCAGCCAATGGTTCCATCAATGTGAGGAGTTTTCGGGAGACTTCACGTTTGACTTTACCTTTTCCCATGAGCAGGTTTTGATAGACAAACAATTGGATGATGAAAAAGTGGCCCAGTTGAATAGGGCGATCAAGGCCCTTTCCCCCCGGAAGCGGGAAGTCATCTATTATTTTTATTACGAGGGACTGGATTATCAGCAAATCCAGGAAATAATGCAGCTTTCCCATATCAAATCCGCCCGAAACCTGGTGTACAAGGCGGTTGATTTTTTAAGGGAGTATATCAAGTAAATTGTTTTGAGGAATTGCTCCATTGCTATCCCACCAATCTTGGATAATCTGCTCCGCAATACTTAAAATGTCTGGGGTAAATTCTGATTTTTTGAGCCGTTCCTCTACTTGTAACCTTTTAACTAGAGAAATCAAATTTTATGTACATTATAAATCAAGTTAGCGACTTGATTTACAAAATATTTTTCAGAAAAATAGATGTCATTTAATGCCTTTTCTTCTTATACTATTGAAAAAGTAGAAGAATGAATAGAAAAAGTAGCCAGGTCAATGAATTTTTAACCAATCCGGAGTTTGTGAGATGGGTGCGGGATCCGGATAAGGAGCTGGAGATATATTGGTTGAAGTGGATGGAGGCCCATCCGGATAAAAGGGAAGATTTAAAATTGGCGCGTGAAATCATTCAAGGCTTTCATTTTGAACAAAAGCTGCCGGATCCTGTCGCAAAGCAAGAGGTATTGGCCAATATTTTGAACAGCGACCACAATGTCCGGAAGTTTAATGGAGGGAAAGTGCCGCCTAAAGAAGCGCCTGGCTCATTTTCTTATTGGAACAGGTTTGGTCAGGCTTATAAAGTTGCCGCCATTCTCATCCTAGCCTTTGGGTTATCGTTTATGTTGAACTATTCAAATAGGGAAACTGCCCCAGTGGAGCCGATTGCTGTAGTCAATACCATCAATAAAACCACCGCTTATGGGGAGAAGCTGAATTTTAAATTGCCCGACGGCACCTTGGTCTGGTTGAATGCGGGCAGTGAATTAAAATATCCGGAGGAATTTGATGCTGCGGCACGTATCGTCCATTTAAAAGGAGAGGCGTTTTTTGAAGTGGAAAAAGGAGCAAACTGGCCTTTTAGCGTTATTTCCAACGATTTGACCACCACCGCTTTGGGCACTTCATTCAATATCAATAATGAGGACAAGGATAATCTAAGCATTTCCCTGGTCTCAGGAAAGGTGAAAGTAGAAAACGGCCTGACCCATGAAAATATCCTGTTGCTTCCCGGTCAACAACTTCAATATTCAGAGGAGTCCAAAAAAACCGTTGTAGGGTCTTTTGAAGAAAGTCGGGTGATCGGCTGGAAGTCTGGATTGCTCCAATTTACCCAGGCTTCTTTTGAAGAGGTGCATGAAGAATTGGAGAAATGGTACGGGGTAAAAATCAAGGTAACAGGCCAACCTGACAGAAGGTGGAACCTCACCGGGGAATATCCCGATCAAGACCTGGAAATGGTACTAAAAAGGATTTCCTATATAGAGCAATTCGAATTTTCCATTGAGGATAAAAACGTTCAAATAAAATTTTAAAGATATGAGAAACCCGCTTTAAGACTCTTCTCTTAGAGATTAGAGAAACCAACTGGAAAATTTCCAGTTGGCAGTAATCCGGTCCAGGGATGTAGATGCATTGGGGAATGAACAGCATCCAAGGGCCATAGCTTAATGAGATTTTCACTAAACCATTTCAAAATTATGAAATTAAAATTACAAAAGACAATTTATATGTTGTCCAGGTATTTTCTATATGCCTTTTTACTGCAAATGGTGTTTATCAACCTGGCATCGGCAGTAGACGTTCTTGCTCAATACAAGCGTATTGACGAGGTTTTGATCAAGCTGGACCGGAAGAATTTAACATTGGATCAATTTTTTAAACAGATAGAGGCAAAGTCGGATTTTTTATTTGCCTATGACAAGCAGGACATTGACAGGGATTTTTCGGTAACCATGGACCAGAAAAAGGCTTCGGTCGAGGATTATTTAAAGCAGGTTGCCCGGCAAGCTTCCCTGACTTTCCGGCAGGTGAACAACAGCATTGATATAAAAAAGATAGAAAGGCCAGTAATAGCCGAAAAGCCAATAGTTGATGTGACCATCAGTGGAACGGTCACCGATGAAAAAGGAGAGGCAATTCCTGGGGTGACGGTGTCGGTATCCGGTACCGGTATAGGAACAGCCACAGACCTGGATGGAAAGTATTCTTTGACTGTTCCAGAGGGGGCCACCTTGGTGTTTTCCTTTATAGGTTTTCAGACTCAGAGCATTGTGGTCGGGGACAGAAGTGTAATTAATGTGACCTTACTTGAAGATATGGCCTCTTTGGATGAAGTGGTGGTAGTGGGGTATGGGGAACAAAAGAAAGTTAGTTTGACCAGTGCAGTCAGTCAAGTTGAGGGAGAGGACCTATCAAGGAGACCTATCTCTAATTTAGGGCAAGCTTTCCAGGGACAGGTTCCTGGATTAACAATTATTGATCAAGGAGGTGGGCCAGGCAAGGCAGCTGCTACTGCCAGAATTCGAGGTATTACTACTTTAAGCGGTAATAATAATCCATTAATTATAGTAGACGGAATTGAACAGCGATTTTCTGATATTAACCCCAGTGACATTGAGTCGGTTTCGGTATTAAAAGATGCTTCTTCCACTGCTATATATGGTTCCAGGGCTGCAAACGGGGTTATACTAATTACCACAAAACGCGCTAAATCAGGCAAAGTTGCTGTTTTTTACAATGGCTTTTACGCGGTGCAAAAGGCTAATAATAATCCGGAACATATGGGTTTGGAAGATTACATGCGAATGCAAAATGTAGCTTATCAAAATGTAGGTTCAGAAGCAATATATACTGAACCGCAGATTCAGGAATATGTAAATGCCACAGACAGGTACAAATATCCCTTACCCTATGCAATGGCTGAAGCTATTTTACGTCCGGCCCCTCAAGTAAACCATTCTCTGTCGGTAAGCGGAGGTAACGAAAATTTTAAAGCAAGATTAAGTTTACGTTATCAGGATCAGGGAGGTATAATTCCGAATTCAGAATCACAATTAAACGAAGTCCGGGTAAATACTGACTTTAAAGTCTCTCCGAAAATAAACCTTAGCACAGATGTTAATTATCGGTATGTTAATTCCCTGGCACCAGTAGAAGAACATAAAATGTTCGAAAGATTTAAGCATGGGTCTTTATGGACGGTCCCAAAATACCCTGATGGTACTTATGGGATAAGCGCGCAAGGACAAAATGCGTTGATATACGCAGAAATAGCCGGCACATCCAAGACAGCTAATGATTTTATTATAGGGAATATCAAAGGGGATTGGGAAATTTTGAAGGGGCTAACCTTTACAACTCAATTTGCCGTCAGGATGGATCTCGAAACTATAAAGAATTTTGCTAACAGTTATATAATTAATGACTATTATGATCCAACTATTGTAAGAAAAACAGAACCTCTTAATAGGTTGACTGAAATAAGAAATAACAACCGGGAGATTACGCTCAATAATTTGCTAAATTATTCCATTACTTTGGGTGACAATTCCATAAATGTCTTAGCAGGCTATTCTGAGATAGAGAATAAAGGAAGCACTCTAAATGCGTACCGCCAAGGATTTTATAACAATGATATTCAATCTATTGGGCAAGGCGCAAATGATAATACCAAAGATAATGATGGAAATGAGTATCAGTGGGGGTTACGTTCGTTTTTTGGCCGCTTCAACTATTCCTACCAAGACAAATATCTTTTTGAGGCAAATGGCCGCTACGATGGATCTTCCAGGTTTACTGGCGCCAACCGTTATAGTTTTTTTCCTTCCTTTTCCACAGGGTGGCGTATTTCCGAAGAGCAATTTTGGGGAAACTTAGGCAATATAATCAACGAGTTTAAATTAAGAGGTTCTTGGGGCAAAACAGGTAATCAGGCAGTAGCGCTTTACACCTATTTCCCCACTTTAAACCTTGTGGATTATTCTTTTGATGGTGTCCCTGTACAAGGATATTTACAGCAACAAATGACAAATGAAGACATTACCTGGGAAACTACTACTCAATCTAATGTAGGTCTGGATGCACAATTTCTGAATAACAGGATATCGTTTAGTGTAGATTATTATAATAAGAGGACCGACGGTATATTGCTCATATTGCCTGTTCCTGGTGCACTAGGTTTAAGAGCTACTGCTCAAAATGCGGGAATGGTGGGTAATTATGGTTGGGAATTTTCGGTAGGATCAAGAAATAATTTTGGCGAATTAGGCTTTGACGCTAATCTTAACTTTAGTGCTAATAACAATAATGTCATTAGTTTGGCCGGGACTGGTCCATACATTACAGGTTCCCTTACTGAAGTTCGTAGTATAACTGGAGAAGGTTATCCTATTAGTTCTTTATGGGGATACAAAACCGATGGGTTGTTTCAGACAGAGGAAGAGGTTCTGAATCATACTACAATTGGTTCGGGTATCAAACCCGGAGATGTCAAGTATTTAGATCTAAACAATGATGGTATAATCAATGCCGATGATCAGGCCTATTTAGGAAATAATTTTCCTAAATATACTTTCGGCTCTACTTTTAATTTAACGTATAAAGGGTTTGCCTTAAATTTGTTATTTCAGGGTGCTGCCGGTGTGAAAACCTCCTTTGGTGGAGCCTTAAGTCACTTGGGTAATTTAGAAGGCTTTACTCATAAAATACTTACCAACAATTACTGGACTCTAGAAAATCCCAATGCTCGCTTTCCCCGGCCAACCAAGTTTGACCTTCGAAATATATATCAATCAGATAGGAAGATGATAGATGCTTCTTATCTGCGTTTGAAGAACATTCAACTTGTTTATCTAATACCTTCCTCGCTCACAAAAAAAGCGTCTATAGAACAGATGAGCATTTATGTTTCTGGCACTAATCTTCTCACCTTCTCAAGATTAAATGAGTGGAATCTTGATCCGGAATCTTCACCAGGGCGTGTAGAAAACTACCCGCAAACTACACTATATACCTTGGGTGTCAATCTTCAGTTTTAGAATCGGAAATATCATCTATTAAAGAAAATCACATGAAACATTTAAACAATATAACTCTCATTTTAACACTAGCTGCGTTTGCAAGCTGTAAAGAAGATTTATTAGAGACTATTCCAAATGACCGCCTTTCTTCAGAGATTTTTTGGAGAACCGATCAAGATGCTACTTTTGCTGCAAATGCTGTTTACGGATATTTGGGTGATGTGAGAAGCTATTTTATGTGGGATGGGATAACAGATACTGGACACGCCAACTTTCCTACCTCAGAACAATCTCTTATTGAAAAAGGTCAGATAGATGCTACATTAAGTGTAATTCAGGCACAATGGACTAATGCCTACACCGGTATTCGAGCAGCAAACACATATCTTGGTAAGGTCGACCAGGTAGAAACAAGAGATCAGGCTTTAATAGATCGATTAAAGGGCGAGGTAAAAGTGATTCGAGCATATTTATACATCAAACTCGCTGCTTTATATGGAGATGTGCCTTTAATAACCACAGAAATTTCCTTAGAAGAAAGTAGAAATTTAAGCAGAACGCCAGTTACTGAGATTTGGGATTTTATTGCAAAGGAGCTTGCAGATGCAGCAGATGTATTACCAAATATACAAAGTGACAAAGGCAGAATAACTAAGGGTGCTGCTCTTGCACTTAACGCTAGAGCGATGCTCTATGCCGGTCGCTATCAGCAAGCAGCAGATGCTGCTAAGCAAGTAATGGACTTAAATGTTTATAGTTTGTATCCTTCTTATGAGAAGTTATTTACTTATGAAGGGGAGAATAATCAGGAAGTGATTTTAGATAAACAATTTATTAAAGATAACTATAACAATGATATTTTTTTATTTATGGCTCCCTGGAGCCAGCTAAATAATAGTGGTAGTACCTTTGTGCCTACCAAGAAACTGGTGGATGCTTATCTAATGAATAATGGAAAAGACATAACCGATATAACGAGCGATTTTAACCCGCAAGATCCATATATAGATCGTGACCCTCGTCTTAGGTACTCTATTTTTGTATTGGGTGATACTTTGGCAAATGGTAATATATATGATTCAAGACCTGGAAGCGGTACATTTGATGCTGTTGATTTTAGCTGGTTCACAACCAACACTGGCTTTAACGTTAAGAAATACATTAACAAAGAAGATTTAGCTGATCCTGTAAATGGCGGGATTAATACTATTATTTTACGTTACGCCGATGTGCTACTAATGTATGCCGAAGCCAAAATTGAAGTTAATCAGATAGATCAGAGTGTGGTGGATGCAATTAATAAGGTTCGAGAGCGTCCGGATGTTAATATGCCACCCATAGTAGGTATAAGCTCGCAGCCAGAATTACGGGATATTGTAAGACATGAGCGCTTAGTAGAGTTGGCGTTTGAAGGCCAGAGATATTTTGATATCCGCCGTTGGAAAATAGCTGAAGATGTGATGCCGGGAAATGTTTATGGGATGACTTATTCAGAAAGTGGAACGCTCAAAACAATTGAAGTACCTGCATATGAAAGAACATTCAATAAAAACAGGGATTATCTGTGGCCAATTCCGCAAAAAGAAAGAGAGCTAAATCCTCAATTAAAACAGAACCCCAACTGGTAAGACCGGTAAATTAAAATAACTTCAAATGAACAAATTAATACCTAAAAACCTGATGATTTTAATAGGAGTGTTATATGCCGTTATAATCGGAGGAACAGATGCTGATGCTGTGGTGTTATCTGACAATGCACAAGAAAAGCCTAACATCATTCTCATTATGACCGATGATCAGGGGATTGGAGATATAGGGTATTTAGGCAATCCTTTTATTAGAACTCCCAACCTCGACCATCTTGCAGCCAATAGCACCCGGTTCACCAATTTTCATGTAAATCCAGTGTGTTCCTCTACAAGAGCAGCATTAATGACTGGTAAGTACCCCGAGAAAACAGGAATTTACGATACTTTTAACGGAGGGGCCATTATGGATACCAAAGAAATAACCATAGCAGAGCTTTTGAAGGACAATGGGTACAGAACAGGCATTTTCGGAAAATGGCATCTGGGGGATAGCTATCCATATCGATCCATCGATCAGGGTTTTGACAATTCTCTAGTGCATAAAGGTGGTGGAATAGGACAACCAGGGGATATTGATAATTATGCTGCTGGGGATAGGGCTTACTTTGATCCTGTACTTTATAAAAACGGGAAAAAAAATCAAAGCAAAGGATATTGCTCTGACGTATTTACTGAGGGTGCAATTGATTTTATACAGCATCATGATGGCGATCCTTTTTTTCTATACCTTTCATTCAACGCCCCCCACACACCACTGCAAGTTCCTCAAAAGTATTATGATATGTATAAAGACATATCTTTGGAAGAATATAAGCAAGAGTTCCATGGGAAAGACAGTGATATTGACAATATGACTGAGAAAGATTTGGATGATGCACGTAAAATCTATGGAATGGTCACCAATATCGATGAGAATATTGGGAAACTTTTAAAAGCGCTAAAAAGAAAAAAAATCGATGATAATACCATTATTATTTTCCTGAGCGATAATGGGCCTCAGCAAAAAAGGTACAAACTTGATTATCGTGACAGAAAGACTTCTGTTTATGAAGGTGGGGTAAGAGTGCCATTCTTTATTTATGGTCCTGGAAGAGATATCCCAAAAAACAAGGAGATAGATATGCGGGCAGCTCACATCGATTTGTTACCTACAATTTTAGAGCTTAGTAAAGCCAAAGCTCACTTACCTAATGATATAGATGGGTATAATCTTTTTAATCATATACAAAATAAAGATGAGCAATCACTTCTATCTGACAGAACGATCTTCACAGAATGGGGCCGCGGTTATGCTATTCCCTATCAAAACATGTCAGTACATAAAGGGGATTATAAGCTGGTAGCCCAAACTGATTATCAAGCCTCTGTAGATAAATTTGAACTTTATAACCTGACCAAGGACCCTTCAGAAGCAAATAATCTGATAAATCAGGAAAGAGAAAGGGCCATGGAGATGAAAGCTGAATTAGATGCTTGGCTTAATAACTTTTATGCACATCCGAAGAATAACCGCATACAATATATAAAAATCGGAACACCCTTTGAAAATCCGGTAATTCTCAGTAGACATGACGCAAAAGGTCCGATTGCTGTATGGAGTCAGCCTGAAATCTATGGTTACTGGGATGTGGAGATCATGGAAGAAGGAACCTTTGATATCACTTTTCATTTCTTTGAAAATATGAAGGAGCCAGGCAAGCTGTTTCTCAAATTATATCCCTATCATTTTTCCATACCAAATAATAATACAAGTACAACCACTTTAGAAATGAAGAATATCAGGCTTGCGAAAGGTATTTATAAGTTAGAACCGCATTATTCTTCCAAAACAGGGAAAAATATACTTCCATTTTATGTAGAAGTTGAAAAGAAAAACTAATCTAACAAAACCCAATTTTAATTAATGCTCAGTCAATTAAAGAACATGCAAAGTTTAATGGCTTTATCTTATTTGCTGCTCATAGTCTCTTTCTGCACATATGCCCAAGAGAAAAGAGCACAAAAGCCAAATATCCTCTTAATTCTGACCGATGATCAGGGCTATCATGATGTATCGTACTATGGAACAGAAGATATCCAAACACCCAATATTGATCAGATTGCTGCTGAAGGAATGCGCTTTGATAACTTTTATGCTAACTCACCAGTTTGTTCCCCTACACGGGCTGCATTGCTTTCAGGTATTTATCAGGATCAGGTTGGAGTACCCGGTGTGATACGTATACATGAAGAAAATAACTGGGGATATCTTGATCCAAAGGCCGTACTGCTTCCGGCTAGGTTAAAAAAAGCAGGCTATCATACAGCCCTGGTTGGCAAATGGCACTTGGGTCATGAATCACCTAATACGCCTAATGCGCATGGCTTTGACTACTTCCACGGATTGCTGGTGGGTATGATGGATGATTACTGGACTCACCGCCGGCTTGGGGGTAATTATATGCGATTAAATGACAAAACCATTGATCCGCAAGGACATGCTACTGATCTTTTTACCCGAT
>JBBDSC010000082.1:26656-28577 GCA_040905145.1 Anditalea sp. | reverse complement strand
AAGAAGGGGGGAGAGTACCATGGCAGAAGCAAAATAACTTGGCGAATTGAAATTTAAATCCATTGGATAAAAATAAAAAATGAGGGTTTGTAAGAATACCTAAAGTCGAATAATATCTTTGTATTTAGGCTATGAAATTTAAAGATTTTTATCAGAAATACAACAAATGAGGAATCCTGTGAGCTCTATATAAAGCAAATAAGGGAGCAGGAAGGGATAAAATGTAAGAAATGCGATGGTACTGACCATTATCGGAAACAGGACAAATGGCAGTGGGAGTATAAATCATGCTGTTTCAGGACCACTCTGAGGAGCGGGACGGTAATGGAGGCCAGCAACTTTCTTTCAGTATTGGCTCACCGGGACAAGCTCTACCAGTTGACTGAT
This sequence comes from Anditalea sp., assembly GCA_040905145.1. Taxonomy (GTDB): domain Bacteria; phylum Bacteroidota; class Bacteroidia; order Cytophagales; family Cyclobacteriaceae; genus DATGMS01. The sequence continues at coordinate 28,190 of JBBDSC010000082.1, read as the reverse complement.
TATGTGGAAATGGCCAAAGGGTTTTTTGAAAGTGCGGACAAGAAGGACGATGGGGAAGAAGATGAAAAGAGAAAGAAAAAAAGGGGAAGGGGATCATCCAAACAGGCGAAGGTACTGGTGTCGACAGAATCCAAAGATGTAAAGGAGCACAAAAAAGGGAAATTGAAATCGGTGGGCCGCCTCAAAATGACGATCATGCCCGACTTTAGCGCCAGGTTGAAAAAGAGATAGATAGGGCGGCTACGGTAATTACAGATGGGTACAAGGGGTATAATCATTTGTCGGAAAAGGTTTCAAAACACGTAAAAGTAGTATTGTGGGATCCAAGGGAGGCGGGAAAACTATTCCCGTGGGCGCATACGACCATTAGCAACAGAAAGAGGCTGTTTTTGGGGATATTTCACAGGATAGATAGTCCTTACATGCAGAATTACCTCAATCAATTCTGTTACAAGTTCAACAGGAGGTATTTTGGCGAGAAAATATTCGACGGGGTGATGGTGGCCTCGGTCACCAATACATGGTATGGGTATAAAAACGGATATTCATTTAACTTATAATATAACTTTAGCCCAAGAAATCAATTCAAGCCCCTCATTAATTGAAATTAATCCAACGGATGGTCCAGAAAGTGATGTTATAAAAGCCATCGTAGGGGTTCGGTTAATTAATGGTTTGGGCGGGGCGGTTATCCCTGATGCTGTAGTGGTCATTGCCGGGAACCCGATTGTTGAAGTAGGACCCAGGAATTAAAGTGTCCGTTCCTGAAGGGGCTGAAATTACCCAGGCATAAGGGATGACCCTTCTTCCAGGCTTGATTGATGCCCATTTGCATTCAACGAATAACAATCGAATTCTTTATACCATTCTAAAGAACGGAGTCACAACCTTGAGGGATCCTGGAAATCCGTTTAGATCTTATCAAGCACTTTCGTTTGCTAAAGAAAAAGAGCTTGAACTTGCGGCCAAGGAAAATGTGGTGTTGTCTCCTACTTTGGCTACATTTGAACGAAGAGATCCGGGGATGAGGCGTAGAGGATATCAGGCTATAGGTTTAAAAAAATGCTTGAGTTTGTAGGCATGGCCCATAAAGCCGGCGTTAAGATTGTTACAAGACCCCAAACAAGCGGAAAGTATGCTGAATTAAAACCAAAAGAAATCCACAAGGTCAAATGGCCAATGGATTGATTAAACTGGGGAGAATTAAATAAGTTTCTGCCTATAATTTAGGAATCGAAAAGAAGGTATGGTCTAGTTGGAATTAGATTAAAAATTCAAACAATAAATAGAAACAATTATGGATACCGAAAAATTTTAAATGAATTTTCCTACCACATTTTTTATTTTCGGTTTTTTAATCCTTATTTGAAAATCAATTATTCATAAACCTCAATTAATGAAACAATCTTCCTGTATCCGTCTTGATTATAGCGGGAATCAATTCCAAAAATAAAAAATCAATATAAAAAAAAGACCTTTGAATGCTTTTTAATAGGGGCAATGAACAGGCCCTTTAATTTTATAAATCTCTCTT
>JBBDSC010000082.1:0-26556 GCA_040905145.1 Anditalea sp. | reverse complement strand
TAAATCTCTCTTGATTACTTGCTCCCCGCCTATATTAAAGCATGAATACTTAATAGTATTCAATATTGAGCAATTACAAAAATTTCCACTAAGACAAATACACTTAGTAAAGATAATTTCCAGTTGGCAATTTATCCAAGCTGGGAGGTAAATGGATTGCGAAAAGCATCCAAAGGCTTTGGCTTAAAAAATTTTCAATAAACCATATCAAAATAATGAAACAAAAATTACATAGGACAATGAATTGGTTACCAAGGTATTTTCTATATGCCTGTTTTTTCCAAATGGCATTGATCAACCACACATTGGCAGGAGCCGTACATGCTGAAACTAAAAGCATGGATCTAAAAATTGTAGATAGGTTTGCAATAGCCAAAAAGCCCCCGGTTGACGTGACCATCAATGGAACGGTTACCGATGAAAGCGGGGAGTCCATACCTGGCGTGACTGTGGCGGTGTTAGGCACTTCAATCGGTACAGCCACGGACCTGGACGGGAATTATTCATTGACAGTTCCCGAGGGAGCCACGCTGGTTTTCTCTTTTATAGGTTTTGAGGCGCAAAGAATTAACATAGAGGACCGCAGTGTAATTGATGTCACCTTAATGGAAGACATGGCTTCTTTGGAGGAAGTGGTGGTTATAGGGTATGGTAGCCGACTCAAAGAGGAGCTTTCTGGATCGGTTTCCTCCATTACAAGTGAAAAAATGAATATCTCCACTGAGGCAAGTGCCATGGGCCGCCTCCAGGGACATGTTTCAGGTGTTACTGTTTCTACTGCTAATACTCCCGGGGGTTCAGCCAATGTCCGTATACGAGGATTGGGTACTATTAATGATTCTAATCCATTATATGTTATTGACGGAATACCCACAGGGCCCTCCAACAATATAAATCCCAATGACATTGAGTCAATTTCCATTCTTAAGGATGCTTCATCAGCAGGCATCTATGGAACGAGGGGTGCTAATGGGGTGGTTATCATCACCACCAAAAGGGGCCGAAAAAATCAACCGGCAAGGATCAATTTTGTCGCCCGTACCGGAATTAAGCAAGCGGTCAAAAGCTATGACTTGTTAAATACCGAACAATACGGTGAAATGCTTTGGATAACGGCCAGGAATCAAGGAAATACTCCGGGAGAGGACTGGGGACACCCCCATTACGGTGACGGTCCTGAGCCTAGAATACCTGATTATATTTTTCCCGCGGGTGCTATGGAAGGTGATTTTGGTACCAGTATTGAAGATTACAGTTATGATCCCTTCGACCAAGATACCTATGGCGCTATTATCAGGGCCAATAAAGAGGGAACGAACTGGTTTGATGAGATTGTACGCAATGGCGTTATCCAGGAATATGGCCTTTCTGTTGAAGGAGGAGGAGAGAATGTGATTTATTCCACCTCTGCCAATTATTTAAAAGAAAACGGCATTCTCGACCATACAGGGTTTGAAAGGTTTTCATTTCGTAATAACACAGAGGGATCCCTGTTTACCGATCGGTTAAGGATAGGGCAGTCATTAATGGTCTCTTTAGTTAAGCCACAAGGGAATTTAAGTGATAATGCAGAATCCTCCCCCATTGCTAATACATTCAAGCTTCAACCAATTATACCTGTTTACGATATAAGAGGTAATTTTGCCGGCTCAAGACCGATAAATCTGGGAGAATCCAGTAATCCCCGAGCACAACTGGAACGTGCAAAAAATAACAAAAACAGAAATTTCAGAATACTTGGGAGTTTATTCGCAGAGGCTAAAATCTTTGAAGAACTCACCTTTAAAAGTCTGTTTGGTTATAATTATGGGCACAATACTTCCCTGTCGAGAACCATCCCTGCTCCTGAGCATTATCAAACACATATCCCTGCAGTTAACAGTTCAAGTAACAATTCGTTTCAGTGGAACTGGAGTAATACCATTGATTATAACACGACCATTTCCGAGATCCACAGACTGGACGTCATCTTGGGTACAGAAGCGGTTGAAAACTCCTATGATTGGATGGAGGCATCACGAATCGATTATTTTTCTTTAGACCCAGGTTATATGCAACTATCCGCCGGGGAAGGTGAACAAAGAAGTGCAGGATCAGGGTCTGAATGGTCATTGTTCTCCATCTTTGGCCGTGTCAATTATAATTTGATGAGGAAATATATAGTTGAGGCGACTGTGCGCCGGGATGGTTCGTCTCGTTTCGGTGTCAACAATCGCTTTGCTACCTTTCCCGCGGGTTCGGTGGCCTGGATTGTTTCAGAGGAAAATTTTTTATCAGGAACAAGAAATTGGCTTGACTTTTTTAAGCTACGATTTGGGGCGGGAATGTCAGGAAATGACAGAATAGGAGATTATAATATTTTCTCGACATATGGAACGGATATTACCTATGCTGCTTATGATATTCATGGAACTAATACCAGTGTGACTTCAGGTTTTATGCCAATAGAATTAGGTAATCCCGAAGTCGGCTGGGAAACTACACAAACATTAAATCTTGGGCTGGATTTGATACTTCTTGACAATTCCTTAAATATGTCTGTTGATGTATGGCAAAGAAACACCAGTGATATGCTTTATCGCCTAGCCATACCAGAAGTAAGTGGTATTTCGACAGCTCCTTATGTGAATATCGGCAACATGAAAAATGCCGGATTTGATCTTGAACTTGGTTACAGTAACACTGCATTGAGTAATAAATTCAGATATAGTATGACTGCGACCATTTCCAATTATGCGAATGAGCTGGTAAACCTTTCTGATAATATCAACGAGGAAATTATTATGGGGAACTATCGGAATATAAATTATTTACGATCATCCAGCGGGAGGTCTTTCCCGGAATTTTATGGCTATATAGTTGACGGCTTTTTTCAAACCCAGGAAGAAGTAGATAATCACCCCAATGCATTTGGCGAAGGAGGTAGTTATAATCAGGTGGGCCGTTTTAAATATCGTGATTTTAATGAAGATGGTGTGATCAACAACGAGGATATGACTTATATCGGCAATCCGCACCCTGATTTTACAGGAGGATTTAATATGGATATCGGGTACGGTAACTTTGATCTAAACTTGTTCTTTTACGGCAGCTATGGAAACGATATGCTCAACCTTTCACGCCGCCTTATTGACTTCGGAATGTTCGATAGTAATTATAGCACAGATGTGCTTTATAAATCATGGGGAAGTCCTTACCTAAATAACAATGAAAATGCAACACTTCCCATTCATGACCTGAATGATGGTTCAGTTCAGCCATCAACAGCATTTATTGAAGATGGATCTTTCTTGAGATTTAAAAACCTGAGACTCAACTACACTTTTCCAGATGAAATTAGAAATAAATTACAAATTCAAAATCTGCGAATCTACGGACAGGTTACCAATCTTTTTACGGTGACTAATTACAGCGGTCTTGATCCAGAACTATCTACCTCAGTGAATAGAATGGGACTGGATTTAGGGGCATGGCCAACACCTCGTGAGATCATTTTTGGGATATCAGTTGGTCTGTAAATTAAAATATTAATAAGTTTTAAATAATGTTATGAAAAATTCAATAATCATAATGGTTTCGGTTTTGTTCCTGATAACCATCTATTCATGTACTGAAAATTTCCTTGATCATAAACCTTTAGGAAGTACTTCGGAAAATGTGTTTTATAACGAAAAAGGCATTAATGCTTTAGTGATTGGAACATATGGGATTATCAGCGGTGTTTCTCCAGGTGCTGATTGGGGAGCTTCTATTCAAAATTGGGTATATGGTTCAGTGATGTCGGACGATGCCTACAAAGGATCTGAGTTTACCGATGCGGTTCCCTTTAATTCCCTTGAAAGATGGCAGACCCTGACCGACAACATTTATGTTGCTGAAAAGTGGCGGGCAACGCTTGGAGCGGGCGTTAGCAGGTGCAATTTAGTACTGAAAGTTTTAAACGAAACCGAAGAATTGGATCAGGCCACAGCAGACCGTTTACGGGGTGAAATACTTTTCTTAAGGGCCCTTTTCAATTTAGAAGCCTGGTTGGTGTTCAAAAATATCCCTATCATCACAGAGGACACCGAAGATCCGGCATTGGTCACCAATGTAAATCCTGAAGGAGCAGTCCTTGGGCATATTATAAATGATCTGGAGTATGCTTGGAACAATCTGCCGGAAACCCAAAACGAAGTAGGGCGTCCAACCAAATATGCGGCTATGGCCCTGGCTGCAAAGGCATATATGCAAGAATTGGAATATGATAAGGCCAAACCCCTGTTGGATGATATCATCAATAGTGGCAAGTATCAGCTGATGCCCAATTTTATGGATAACTACAGGATCGAAACCAACAACAATGTAGAATCCATTTTTGAAATCCAGGCAAGTGTGAACGATGGTTCAAATAGTTCTATGAATGGCGAAATGGGCATAGGATTAAATTTTCCATATCCCGGTGATATGAGTATGTGCTGCGGTTTTCACCAAGCTTCACAGAATCTGGTAAATGCCTATAAGGTTAATGAGAACGGGCTACCCATGTTCGATACTTTTAACGATGTAGATCTTAAGAATGATCAGGGCATTGAATCAACTGATGAATTCATACCCTTTGAGGATGAAATAGATCCCCGGCTTGACTGGACGGTAAGCCGTAGGGGTATTCCTTATCGCGACTGGGGCATTAACCCAGGCCGTAGATGGATACGGGATCAGCCTTTTGGAGGGCCTTATCAGCCTGCTTCTAAACCTATGTTTTATAAAAGTGTGCGGGGCAGTATGTCCACAGCTACTGGATGGATGACAGGAATCAATGCCAATAATTACCGTTATCTTCGTTTAGCCCATATCCTATTATGGAGAGCGGAGGTTGCTGCTCAGGAAGGCGATTTGGAATTGGCCCGGACTTATGTCAACAGGGTTCGCGACAGAGCCGATAACGAGGTTGTTATGGGAAAAGTGCTTATTCATACCTTTCCTTCTGTAACATATCCCTGGGGTGAAGGGACTACTGATGGGGATTATATGACCGGTGGCGATGTGGATTGGACACAACCGGCAGCTAATTACAATATAGGTCTTTATCCTCCCTTTACCAACGAAGCGGTTGCGATGAGAGCTGTCCAATGGGAATTACGTCTTGAATTTGCCACCGAAGGCCATCGCTTTTTCGATCTCAGGCGCTGGGATAAACATACCAACCCCGATTTCAGAGTGGACATGGCTGCAACTCTTAATGATTTTGCTGCAAAAGACCAAAGGTTAAGAAGTACTATGAGGGGAGCTATATTTGATCCTGAAAAGGATAAATATCTACCTATCCCACAAAACCAGATTAACCTTCAACCTGATGTTCTGGTACAAAATCCGGGTTATTGAGTGTTGCGAATAGCTTAAGTTGATGCTGTGTAGATGATGTGGGCAGGCTCCTTGGTATCAGGGTAAAGGCCCCGGTTCCAATGGGCCTCTACTTTGCTGCGGTTAAAGGCTGTAGTTATTTTCTGAATAAAAGTGCAAAAGAAACTATTTCCAATTTTAATGTCGGTTTTTAATTCTATCATGAATAAATCAGATGAACTGAGAAGAAATAGAGATCAGCCGACAGCAAGTTAAGGATGGTGATACTGAAGATTGGGAGTCGGTATATAAGCGGCTAAAATGGAAGTAAAATTTTCAAAATTGGCTGTTTTCAAACTTGAGCAACTTGCAGAAGTGACATAAACATTCCAGTTGATTTTGATGATGCCATTGGTCTCGGCTTCCGCCTTGCCAATGAACTGGAGGATGCTTTTGACAATAGAGTAGATGTGGTTTCTAAAAAAGGGGTTAAACCTCACTATCTACCTTATATAGAAGAAAATATGATCCGGATATGATTTTTCCATAGCCGGCGCAAGTGTCAACCTTCTGACAATCCTGTGTCGCAGTATCAAATTCTTTACCTCACTTTGATAACGACTTTTTTTTTGCACCGACAAAAATACTATCTTTATGTATATGCATCTAAAAGCAAGTTAAAAATGGAACAGCTATTTGACCGGATTTATATAGATGGGGATATTTGCAATGGCAAACCTATCGTCCGTGGAAAAAGGATTACTGTACATACTATATTGGAATTTGTGAGTGCCGGAGAGAGCGAAGAAGAAATTCTAAGGCAATATCCTTCTCTGGAGTCAGATGATATTAAAGCCTGCCTGCGGTTTGCAACAGAATTAATGAACAGGAATTTTATTATCAAAAAGACTATTGCATGACCAGCAAGAAGTACCTGATTGATAATAACCTTCCTTATTACTTTTCTTTATGGAACAAAAAAGAGTATATACATCAATATGATTTAGGTGATGATTGGCATGATAGTAAAATATGGGAATATGCCAGGGAAAACAAGCTAACGATCGTTAGCAAAGACAGTGACTTCTCCAGTCGGATTCTTTTCAGGGAACCACCACCCAAGGTAATTCACATTAGGTTAGGCAATATGAAAATGAAAGAATTTCATGTTGCTATTTCGGCAGTCTGGAATGAAGTAATCAGGTTGAGTGAAGAATACAAGCTGATTAACATTTTTGCTGACCGGATAGAAGGAATCCGGTAGTTTTTCGGAAAGAAACGTGCATAAGTTACATTCATGTTGCAGAATTGGCATAAAACTATCCCATTATAAACAGATGAAGCAACAACATTTGGGATTTACCGCAATTTTATTTTTCCTGATCTGTAATCTCACCTTTGCACAGGAAAGATCCAATTGGAACAATAAAAAAATAGACGGCTACAAAGGCATCTGGTTTACCTTGGGCCAATCCTCTGATTATGGCGATAAATATTCAGGAGGGCTGGGGACGTACACCGCCAAACATATTCCCTTGTCCATTTATTCACCGGAAGTAAATAAAACATTTTTTGTATATGGGGGTACAACTGGCGAAGAAGAACGTTATTTACTGTGCATGATCGGTAGCTTTGACCATTCCAGCAAAATGGTCACCAAACCCACGGTTGTTTATGACAAGCAAGGGGTGGATGACCCGCATGACAATCCAAGTTTGGCCATGGATGCAGAAGGATATATCTGGGTATTCGTAAGCGGAAGGGGACGGGGCAGGCCCGGGTTTAAATTCAAGAGCAGTGAACCTTATAATATTGAATCCTTTGATCAAATCACCGAGGAAGAAATGACTTATCCGCAGCCTAAGTATATTCCCGGTAAAGGATTTCTTCATTTATTTACCAAATATACCGGAGTGCGGGAACTGTATTTTGAAACCAGCCCCGACGGCATTACGTGGACAGCTGACAAAAAATTAGTAGGAATGAAAAGGGAGTCAGATAAAAACGGCGGGCATTATCAGATCAGTGGCCAACATGGGGAGAAAGTGGTTTTCTTTTTTAATTGGCATCCCAATGGCAATGTAGATCAACGCACCAATATATATTACCTGCAAACCACGGATTTCGGCAATACCTGGACTACAGTGGATGGAAAGGAAACAGCTATTCCCGTAAGCGATGTAAATTCCTCGGCTTTGGTCAAGGAGTTTTATAGCCAGGAGAAAAACATCTATATAAAAGATGTCAACTTTGATGAAAATGGTTTTCCTGTTGCTCTTTATCTGGCAGGGGCGGGACATCAGCCTGGTCCCGAAAACGGCCCCCGGGAATGGTTTGTAGCCTACTGGAACGGTGCGGAATGGGAGAACCATAAAATCACCGAATCAGACCAAAACTATGATATGGGCAGTTTATTTATTGAAGGAGATGAATGGATGGTGGTCGGCCCTTCCGAAGACAGCCCTCAGCTGTGGGGAGCCGGGGGAGAAGTGGTGATGTGGAAAAGCACAGATATGGGGAATACCTGGGACAGGGCCAAGCAGCTGACCAAAAACAGCAAGTACAACCATAATTATGTCTGTTTTAAAATTTAGTAGCCTTTTTCAACCTCACCGATTTAATGTGGCAATTCAATTTGTTGTTGCTTTTCATAAAAAAATATTCTTATCTTCAAACCATGCTAAAGTACCTCCAATTTTTAGTTGTTCTATTGCTCTCTGCCCATGCTTATGGACAGGAAAATCAGAAAGTAAATAACATCATCCTGGAAGTGGGGGGCTCTAGTAGACCTTATACCATAGGCTATGAAAGAGTTGTAAGCCGGGGAACCTCCAATGAATTGAGAGTTAAATTTGGATTCGGATTAATTAAGACATTGGAATGTGGGGCCTGCGGGTTGAACAGTCAGATTACCCGTGAGCGGAAAATGGAAGAAATCATATCGGTAGAGCTATTGAATTTAAAGGGAGAAAAAAAAGGGAGATTAGAATATGGTATTGGGATGGGATTTACAAATGCCTATGAATTTACCCATACTTTTCTTCTATCAGGAAGGCTTGGATATCGGTTTTTAAGCCTGGATAGCGGATTCAATTTCGGTGTGGGATTCAATCCTGCCATAAGATTATCAGACAGTGCCATGGGGAATAAATTTGTTTTATACCCAGGTATAAAGGTAGGATATGGGTTTTAGGCTCTTATCAGTAATTTCGTGTTTTTTAGCAAAACCTCAAAAGACAAATCGCAAAAAACAAATAAAAAACAACTTTTAAAATTCAAAACAAACAAAGACCTTAGCTGTTCACTATTGTGCAATTGGTGGTTGAAAAAAACAGAAACTACAAAGGATAGTCAATGCGCGCCTTTAAAAATCAATTATAACCAATGAAAAAGCCGAAAGTATTTTTGACCAGGGAATTACCGCCAAAAGCCATGGAAAGACTGAGGCAGGAGACGGAACTGGAAATGAACATGGAGGATAGGGTTTTGACCAAGAAAGAGCTTATCGAAGGGGTCAAAGGAAAAGATGGTTTATTGTGTCTATTGACGGATCAAATTGATGAAGAAGTTCTTTCTGCCGATTCGGGATTAAAAGTGGTGGCCAATTATGCCGTGGGATTCAATAACATAGAGGTGGAAGTTGCCACAAGATTGGGCATACCTGTTTCCAATACCCCGGGTGTACTCACAGAAACCTCTGCAGACCTTGCATTTGCCCTGATCATGTCGGTGAGCAGAAGGATTGCTGAAGCAGACAAATTCATCCGTACCGGAAAATGGGCAGGCTGGGGGCCCCTTCAATTTTTGGGAACCGATATCTATGGGACCACCTTAGGGATTATTGGATTGGGAAGAATCGGAAAGGCGGTAGCCAAAAGGGCTAAAGGCTTTAGCATGGACATCAAGTATTGGAACAGGACCCGGTTATCAGAAGAGGAAGAACTTCAGTTGGGAATTGAATATCTACCTTTTGATGAACTGCTTAAAGTAGCTGATTTCGTTTCCATAAACATAGCTTTTAACGAAGAAACTTTTCATTTGATCAGTGACAGGGAATTGGAATTGATGAAAGCATCCGCCGTTTTGATCAATACCTCCCGGGGCCCGGTGGTGGACGAAAAGGCTTTGGTGCAAGCCTTGCGGGCGGGTCAGATTTGGGGGGCTGGACTGGATGTGTTTGAAAATGAACCGCAGATAGAACCGGAATTGCTGGAAATGAACAACGTGGTAATCCTTCCGCACCTTGGCAGTGCGACCATAGCCACCCGCACAAAAATGGCCATGATCGCCATAGATAATTTACTTGCCGTACTACAGGGGAAACAGGCACCAAACCTGGTAAATGATCAAATTTATTCTCCGAAAAATTAACTTAGGTTCCACCGTGATATCAAGCAGAATCATAAATTTTTTTTTTCAAAACCTTTAAAACTCCAATAATAGTTTGGGTACAGAAAGATGCCAGAAGATGGAGGATTTACTATAGGGTTAATATGACCCCTATTTTCAATAACCATGGATTCTGGCCCTTATTTGGCGGGATTGGATTGGGGTATGCTTTTTAATATGGTAAGATGGTGTTCAAAATGACCTGGAATGATATGCAATAATGCCCTCACACTCATTGTTTGCTCATTGACTGTTCCCGTACGGGAAAAAGCCTCTTCTGGCAGGTTTTTCAGAAAGTATGACAATGAACGACGCGTCAGATCAAAATCTTCCAAAAGATTGGTCAAGTGGATATCATTGAAATTTGCTGCATTAACATAATCATCCTGATCAAAGCCAGGTAAGGGTTGTTTTTCATTCCGGGCAAAACAGAGAGCCCGGAAAAACATGACTTTTTCTGTGTCATTGATATGCCCCAAGAGCTGTTTATAGCTCCACTTTCCCTTTAAATAACTTTTACCTGCTTTTTCTTCAGAAAGTTGATCGAAAAAAAAGCGCAGCTCTTCGATCTGGGACACCAGTAAAGCCGAAATATCCTGGCCCTTCACTTTGGCGATATAAGCTTCATAACTATCACCATATTCACCTTTCACCGGAAATTGCATCATGTTCAAATATAAGTGGATGATTGATCTAAGTAAGTGAAAAAACGGGAGATTTTTAAGGGTATGTCTTTTAAAATTTTTAAATTTTGCCGCTTTTTGTTTCAATAAATGGTGCATTTTAAAAATATATGTACATTAGAGCTGTCGTAGATAAATCCTTATTGAAGGTAATTTTATTCCTTTTCTTCCCAAAAGAGATGGGGAATAGTATTGGCCAAAGTAGCAGGACTTGATCAAGCGGAATATGGTATCGATGATGTAGAGAAGTTCCCCTTGCTTTTTGAAATAAATGAATTGATATATGGCTGTAATTGAACCTGTACTGAAGACTGACCGATTGCTTTCCCTCGATGTATATCGCGGATTAACTATGTTCCTATTAATAGCTGAGGCAGCTTTATTATATAGGGCTTTGAATGAGTTGTTTCCTGAAGGGACAATGGGTTTTAAGGTGGTGGAACAATTCCTTCACCATCCTTGGAACGGACTCAGGTTTTGGGATTTGATTCAACCTTTTTTTATGTTTATTGTGGGGGTAGCCATGCCTTTTTCCCTTAATAAAAGATTGTCAAAAGACGGTGATTGGAACAAAGTTTCCGGCCATATTTTAAGACGTTGCTTATTATTGTTCTTATTTGGGGTAGGCCTGCATTGTGTGTATAGCCAAGAGTTGGTTTGGGAACTGTGGAATGTGCTTACCCAACTGTCTTTTACCATTTTGCTGACTTTTTTGATTATAAAGTTACCTCTTAGGACACAACTGCTGATTACTCTTGGCCTTTTGGTATTAACGGAGGTTTTATATCGTGTCTACGATCCGGCTGACCCCTTTGTAAAAGGAGAAAATTTTGGCTCCTGGATGGATATGATCCTTATGGGAAAGATCAACAGTGGGGGATGGGCAGCCATCAATTGCATCCCTACTGCTGCACATACCATTTGGGGGGCGATGTGCGGAAAGATTTTACTGTCCGACAGGAGGCCTGATAAAAAAATAAAAATCATCCTGATCGCGGCTGCAGTAGGTTTATTGGTAGGTTATGGATTGGATTTATTGAACATCACCCCCATTATCAAGCGGATTTCCACCACAGCATTTGTATTTGCCTCTGGGGGATGGGCCCTGGCCGCATTGGCTTTCTTCTATTGGCTGGTTGATGTGAAAAAGGTACAAGCGTGGACCACCTTCTTTATCATTGTAGGGATGAATTCCATCTTTATTTATCTCTTTGCTGAAGTACTGGGCCATAGATGGCTGGTGGATTTCGTAGCGATATTCAATTTTGGTTTCCTGGCTCCGTTGGGTTTTCCCGAGCCAATTTTGGGATTGATCAATGCTATATTGACCTTGGCCCTTATGTGGTGCCTCTGTTATTTCCTTTATAAAAAGAAAATATTCTTTAAGGTTTAGTAGGGATGGCTAACATTCTATGATAATGTTAAAATAAATAATGAAAGATTTGGAAAAACATACCTATTTGAGCTTGCTTATCCTACTGGTTCTTTTTCAAAATTGTTCACAGGAGAAGAACTTAGAAGAGGGAAAGGAAAACTCGGGATCAGCCTATTACACAGTTGATGATTTTGCCACTGTTGAAAAATTTGATTCCCACAATCATTTTAATTTTTTAAATACGGCATTTATCGAACAAGCAGAGAAAGATAATTTCCGCTTGCTGAATATAACAGACGATAGACCTTTTGGGCTCCCAATGGAAGACCAACAAAAGATCGCTGTCCAGCTTGTTGAAGATTTTTCTTCTACTATAGCCTATGCTACTACCTTTTCAGTAAAAGATTGGAACAATGAGGAATGGGAGGAAAAAACGCTTTCCGATTTAAAGAATTCCTTTTCTAAGGGAGCTGTTGCCGTTAAAGCATGGAAGAACATCGGGATGGACCTGAAAGATGAAAATGGAAAGTTCGTTATGATTGACCACCCCAAATTTGATTTGATTTTGGATTATTTGGCAAAAAAGGGTATTCCTTTAATTGGACATCTTGGCGAACCAAAAGATTGTTGGCTTCCCATAGAAGAGATGACTATCAAAGGCAATCAAAGCTATTATAGTAAACATCCCGAATATCACATGTACCGACATCCCGAGTATCCATCTTATGAAGATCAGATCCGTGCAAGGGACGAAATGCTTGAAAAACATCCTGATCTGAAGTTCATTGGGGCACATTTGGGAAGTTTGGAATGGAGCCTGGATGAGCTGGCGAAGCGGCTGGGTAGATTTCCAAATATGGCGGTGGATTTAGCCCGGATGTCCAATTTACAAAACCATGCTATGACGGATTGGCAAAAAACCCATGATTTTTTTATTAAATATCAGGACAGGCTTATTTATGCTACAGATAGAGCAGTAGGAGAAACATTAAATCCATCCGAAATGAAAAAGAATGTTCATGAAAGCAGAATTCGCGACTGGAAATTTTTTACTACCGATGAAAAGATGGTTTCATCAGGGTTTGACGGGGAATTCAAAGGACTAAAATTGCTACGTGAAGTAATTGATAAAATTTATCGTAAAAATGCTGAAGAATGGATACCTGAATTAAAGTAATTCAAACAAATACAATATCAATAATACAATGCGAAAACCCGAAACATTAAATTATCGATATCTGCCTGTCTTTTTAATATTGGTGCTGTTTCAGAACTGCAATCCATCGAAAGATTCCGGATCTGAAAAAGAAAGTCCCGAATCAGGGTATTATATCCTAGAGGATTTCGGATCGGTTAAAAAATATGATGTCCATGTGCATCTAAGAAAGGAATTTGACACACTATTTATTGAACAGGCAGAAGAAGACAATTTCGGACTACTTAATGTAAGTGTATATACCTCTTCTGGAACACCTCCTGAAGAACAGGAAGCGTTTTCTGTCCAGCTACTGAAGGCTTTTCCCGATAGAATTGCCTATGCGACTGCTTTTTCATTGGAAAACTACAACAGTAAAGAATGGGAAGAAGAAACCATTGCCTATTTAAGGAATTCCTTTTCCCAAGGAGCAATAGGAGTTAAAGTGTGGAAAAATATCGGGATGGAATTACAAGATGAGAAGGGCCTGCTTGTAATGATTGATAACCCTCGTTTTGACCCTATTTTGGATTTTATGGTCGAGCAGGACATTACCTTGATTGGACATCTGGGAGAGCCTAAAAACACGTGGTTACCCCTAGAGGACATGACTGTTCAGGGGGATAGGGATTATTTTAGCGAAAATCCCCAATATCACATGTATAGACATCCTGAATATCCATCCTATGAAGAGCAGATCCAGGCAAGAGACCGGATGCTGGAAAAGCATCCCAATTTAAGGTTTGTTGGCGCCCACTTAGGTAGTCTGGAGTGGAATGTAGATGAATTGGCCAAACGGCTGGATAAATATCCCCTGATGGCTGTTGACATGGCAGAACGAATATCCCACCTTCAACATCAGGCAGTTACGGATTGGCAGCGCGTACACGATTTTTTGATTAAATACCAGGACAGGCTTTTATATGGAACGGACCTCAGGACCGGTGCTTCGGATATTGTAGCTAAAGGATTAACCGCCCCAGGGGAAATAAAAAACCATGCACATGAAGTATGGATGCGCCATTGGAAGTTTTTTACGACGGATGAAGCAATGGAGGTACCCAAGGTGGATGGAGAGTTCAAAGGAATGAAGCTTCCAAAAGAAGTGATTGATAAGATATATAGAAAAAATGCGGAAAGATGGTTTCCGGGTATAATAAGAGGAATATGAGCAACAACAATTATGATCGCAGAAGTTTTTTAAAGTTATCCACTGCTGCAGCCGGCGGTGTGGCGTTATCCACGGGACTTTCACCAGCCAATGCCTTTGGAAATAAGTCTGTAAGGAAGCAATCATTACGTCTTGGATTTATTGGAATAGGAGGGAGGGGATCCTACCATCTTGACACCGCTCTGGGCATAGAAGGAGTGGAAGTTCCTGCTATATGTGATATTGATGCCAAAAATCTGTATCGGGCAAAAAACTGGGTGGAGGAGTCAGGCCAGCCAAGTCCGCGTCTTTATGACCGGGGGCCGACAGATTTTATGCGCTTGTGCGAGGAAGAGGATTTGGATGCTGTTATTTGTGCTACCCCTTGGGACACCCATGCCCCAGTATGTCTTGCGGCGATGAAAAATGATAAACATGCCGCCTGTGAAGTTCCTCTGGTGCAGACATTGGATGAGGCATGGGAATTAGTGGAAACCTTTGAAAGCACGGGCAAATGGGCAAGCATAGTCTTAGGAGGCTTTTCTGACCTTACTCTTTTAAACATGGTTAGAAAGGACCTGCTTGGGGATATCATCCACGTCGAAAGTGGGTATGTCCATGATTTAAGGTTGGTGAAGTTCGATCCCGAAAGGGAACCTTGGCGCCTGCAGCCGGCAATAGACCGCAACGGGAATCTTTATCCCGATCACCCCATGAGAAATATGATGCCAGCTTTGGATATTAACCATGGGGACAGATTCGATTACCTGGTTTCCATGAGTTCCAAGGCAGTAATGCTTAATAAATATGCTGAAGCCCAATATGGAAAAGACCACCCTTATGCCACCAAGAAAATGGCGCTTGGCGATTACAACGCTACCCTTATCCGTACGGTGGATGGGAAATTGATTACCCTCAATCATGATACACACACTCCCCACCCCCGGGAAGACTTCGGGATCCAGGGGACTAAAGGGGTGTATTTAAGGGAAAGAAATGGAGGTAGGATTTATATAGATGGACGGAGTCCTGAAGAACATCAGTGGGAACCAGCAGATGAATATCTAAAAGAATATGAGCATTCGATCATAAAAAATTACAATCCGCCAAAAAGGAGCGGAGGAGCAATACGGGGACATGGCAGCGGGGGTATGAACCAAACCCCAATCAATTGGGACCGGCTAATAATAGCCCTTCGCGAAGACAAGCAGCCTGATTGGGATGTGTATGATTCGGTGACCAGTAGTGCCATTATCCCTCTATCAGAAGCATCTGTCGCAGATAATAGCCGACCAGTTGATTTTCCTGATTTTACTAAGGGAAAATGGGAAACAAGGGCCCCCCTTTATGGATAGGGATTGATTAACCACAGATCGGCACAGATTAACACAGAGAGAAGAAAAAAGTAATCTGTTACGATTTGGGTAATCTGAGATGGAAAAAACAACCACAGATAGGAAGTAATCAAAAAGCAGAATTCAGTTCTTTTTTCTTACATGAAATTGATCAATGAAATGGAAAAGAATTATAGACAAACATTTGATAGGTTATGGAAGCATTATATTAACCTGTGTCCCTCTGCCTTAAAGATTCACAATTTACTTCAGGAAAAGGACAAATTGGTGAATGACCACATAGCCTTTAGAACATTTGATGATCCGCGCGTCAACAGCAGCGTGTTGGCATCTCACTTTGAAGAATTGGGATATTCTGTAAAAGGGAATTACCATTTTGAAGAAAAAAAATTAAATGCTATCCATTTGGAACATCCGGAACCTTTGGCACCTAAAGTGTTTATTAGTGAGCTGATAACTACGGAATTTTCAGGAAGTCTTCAATCAATTTTGAAAAAGGTGGTGGATGAAATACCCGAAAAATGGCAGGGGAATAAAGATACAATTTTTCAGGGAAGGTTATGGAGTCTTCCCTCCTATGATATCTATGAGCATCTCCGAAAAGAAAGTGAATATGCGGCCTGGTTATATGTTTATGGGTTTTGTGCCAATCATTTTACGGTATATGTCAACTATTTGAATTCATTTCAAGGGCTGGCTGACTTAAACAGATTTTTAGTGGAACATGGGTTTGCCATGAATACCAGTGGGGGAATAATAAAGGGTGACCCCACTGTTTACCTGGAACAAAGCAGCATTCTGGCGGATAATATTATTTTAGATTTTCAGGAGGGAAGCTATGAGATCCCGGGCTGTTATTACGAATTTGCCTATCGGTACGAAAAAGGCGATTCCATTTTTAACGGTTTTGTGACGCAGTCAGCGGATAAGATTTTCGAAAGTACAAATAAAAAGAGCAGTAAATGAAAAGAATAATCATTGTGGGCTCCGGAGGAATTGGCAGAGCATGCGGTTTGATCTTGTTAAGGCATTATAAAGAGGAGAATATCAGGCTTGCACTGGCTGATATTGATCAGGATCAATGCCTGGACTCCATCTCATGGATCGAAAGAGGTTTGGGAAAAAGCATTTCTTCCATCGAAGTCATGCCCATCAATGATAAAAGTTTAAAGAACTGGAATCCATCAGGTGATATATTATTGGATTGTACACCCGGAGCTTGCTGCCTGGCTGTAGCGGAAGTAGCTGTGCGCAACCAAATGCATTATGCCAATCTATCGGAACATATTTTTGAAACCAAGAAGATCATAAAATTAGTAAACGGAAATTCGAAAGGTTTTATATTGCAAACCGGTTTGGCACCGGGCTTTATTAATATTTTTACCATTAAGCTGATTCTATCATTTGAAGAGAGTCATCCTGATATTCCCATTGAGAATGTGAAAATGCGGGTGGGGGCACTCAGTTCCTGTGTTTCTTCTCCTTCCTACTATGCCTTTACCTGGAGTCCGGCCGGCGTAAGTACAGAGTATCTAAATGATGCCGAGGTATTAAAGGATGGTAAAGTTCAGTTTGTAAAACCTCTCTCAGAAAGGGAGGAGTTGTTTATTGAGGGAGAATTTTTTGAAGCGGACTTTACCTCGGGAGGATCCAGTGATTTACCTAACTACTACCAGAACAAAATTAAAAATCTCGAATACAAATCACTGCGATATCCGGGGCACTACTCTTGGATCAATCAATTGAAAAAGAAATTGGGAAATAAACTAGATGCTGAGTCATTAAAATGGGAAATGTTAAATCAGACTTCATTTCAGGAAAATGACCGGGTTTTGATTTATGCCAGTGTAATTGGACGCAATAAATTGGGCTATTGGATCGAAAAAAACAAATACCTTGAAGTCAGGCCTGCTCAATTCAATGGGGTAATGATGTCTGCCATACAGAGAACCACGGCTTCTGCATTGGCTCAAAGTGCGGAGTTATTGTTACAAGACAAAATCAGGGGTTCTGTTTTACAGAGCAAAATGCCTATAGATGAATTCCTTACCGGAACTTTTGTGGAGGAGCATTACGGCACATGTTTCAATGATTTTAAGTGGCAATATGACTGATCAGATTTTCAACCCAGGTACCATAATAGGAACCAATATAAAAAGTGGAGGAAAATACCTTGTTACTTTAACTTGAAAATGGGTATCAATGTTGAGAAAAAAGGGTTACCGGAATCCCCTTGGCTTATTGTTTTGGCATTTATTTTATTAGTGGGTCCTTTTGCCCTGAATTTTCACCTGCATTATCCGGATGAGATGTATTATTCTGATGCCGCCGTACGGATGATCCAGAATCATGATTATTTGACCACCTATCTTGGAAACGGGGAGTTAAGGTTTAAAAAACCCATTTTGACTTACTGGGGAGTATTGGCAGGCTTTCAGCTTTTTGGTATTTCCGCCTTTTCCTCCAGGCTGTTTTTTTTGTTGGCTGGAGGCTTAATCCTGATTTTGGTTTACCAAATAGCTAAGATAACTTTCGGGGACAGGAAGCTCGCTTTTTTGGCCAGCCTCATTACGGCAAGTCACCCGGTAGTGATCTTCAGTAGTACCCGGTCTATCCCTGACATCTTGCTTGCCCTGTTTGTGACACTCAGCGCATTAGGCATAGCTGGCCTGTTAAAACATGGAAACCTATCCCCCCGGAAATACCTTTGGATGCTTTATATAGGGCTTGGATTGGCTTTTGAGGTAAAAGGCCTTCCAGCCGTAGCGATTGGTGGCATCGGGATGCTATACCTTTTGATCAACCCCTGGCAAAGGATCAGCTGGAAAAAGCTGTTTTACCTTCCTGCAATTTTTGTGGGACTTTTGATTGCCTCTTTTTGGTTTGTCTCCATGTACTTGAAATTTGGCACCACCTATCTAAATTCTTTTTACAATGACCAGGTGGGCGAGCGAGTTTCCACACAGGTTGTGGGGATGTTGGAAAATTTGATCCTGGCCATCACCTTGATGGTAGGAATGTTTTTCCCCTGGGTGTTTTTCGGATTCAGGAATTATGGGGCCAATATTAAATCTATGACCTCGGAGAACCGCGCCTTCCTTTGGTGGGTGATCGTATGGGTAATTTCCATCATCTTGATGTCTGCCCTGGTCACTAAATTTTATGAAAGGTACCTTTTGCCGGTAATTCCTTTGACGGCAGTAGGATTGGCCTGGCTTTTATCCAAAAATGCGGGTTTATCAAAAAGTCAAGGGTTGATAGCCGTGTTATATGTTTTTTTTGCACTCAATGTCATCGTTTTTTTGGGGGCGCTTTTCCTGAATGTAGGGATGGAGGCCACTTGGCATATTTATTTGGGACTACTCTTTGGAATGGCAGTGCTGTTGCTCATGTTTCGAAGTATTCCGCAAAAACGGGACACTTTTTCCTGGTTGGCCTTGTCCATCTTGTTGCTTTTCTATAATGGCTCCTTTATCACTCATCAGATATCCTTGCCCCATCAGGGAAAACAAGTGGCTGGGTTTGTGACAGAAGAAGCCGTTCCCAAAGGCAGTGATATAGCCTTTATAGGGCATTTACCTACCGGAAGTAAAATAAGGATTGGACTGGGAAAGGATTATTCGATGACCAATCTTCCTAAGGAATCCTATCTCAAAACATTGGATCAATATGATTATATAATTTGTGAGGAGGAAATCAAAAATCAACTTGATGAGGATTTATATGTTGCAGAGACTGCTGCCCTAAACTGGGACTTAAAATTTATCCCGGAATTGATACAGGGAATCCTATCGGGAAATTACAAAGAAGTGTTGGCCCAAAAGGGAAAAAGGTATTATTGGGTAAAGAGGAAATGAAGTCGGAAGACCGAAGGGAAGAAGGAGACGAACCTGGGACAAAAGATGAAGCTAACTTTGCACTTATTGCTTATTTTAAAGCTGTGGCGAGTTGACCGTCAGACGGTGGACTACCAATTAATAATGGCAGAATCTGCTTTAGCCAAATTTAGGAAGGTAGAAATCCTGATGACTAATAACATATCGACTTATGACTAATCCTAAACAAGAATTTGTATATTTATCAAAAAAGCAACGGCTAATAATTATAGATGAATAGGAATATCCGCTGAAATGAACAGTATGGCCAATATAAATTCCAATAAGACATTTTCAACAAAATTGAGGGCCAGTCGATTAATGCCTTTATTGATTGCGGTCATTATGATGGTGGGTTTTCCTTCTTTTGCTCAAAAATCAAATTTTATAAATATCAGCGGTGGTTTTGAAAAATCAGTACAACGGGACAAAGGGATGTCACCGCTGATGTATTCTGGCAGCGGTTTTTTTACACAGATGGCATTTTATAAGGAATCAGAAAAGCAGTCATTATTGTTGGCCCTTAATTTTGTGCGCGGAACCCAGCGCAGTAAATATGGAAATTCCATTGGTTTTAATCGTGGAAGCATCCGAATTTTCAATTTTTGCCATAAAGACAAAAAGCTCACCAACAAATTGCACTGGGGCTTATCCACCAATAATGTTTTTAGTCATAGGTACAATCCGGAATTTGTCAATTTCAATGACCATTTTGAATATTTCACCAATCTTGGCCCGGCGGCCAAATACCTTTACCCATTCAAAATCAAGGGGAGAAATCTAATTATGGAGGGATTGGCTCATATCCAATTGATCGGCTTTATGATCAGGCCCTCTTATACTTCCAGTTACCCTGAAGGCTTTCTTCGGGAGCAGCCTTCGATATTTAATGGATTAGTGAATTCAGTAAAAGTTTATCATCCTGGAAATGCATGGAACTTTGGATTTCGGCCCAAGCTCAATTACCCCTTAAAATCCGGAAACCGGATTTCTTTGGGCTATCAATATGAATTTTACAAATTAAACACCCCTAATGCCGTTACACAAAGCAGTGGGATTTGGTTTATCAGTTTATTTACGCGGATATGAAAGGAATTTTTAACCTGTTTATTTTTTGGCTGCTGGTCTTTTTTTGTTCTTGTGAAGAAGATTTTGTAAGCCCTGATCCTGTCAGTAATCCTGTCAGTAATTTTGAATACCTGTGGGAGGATGTTCAAAACCGATATTCCTATTTTGACCTTAAGAGCATTGATTGGGAGACTATACGAAAAGATTACCGCCCTTTGGTGAAAGACAACATGTCCAATCAGGAATTATTTGATTTAATGGCGGACATGCTGTATCAATTGAAGGATGGACATGTAAACCTCACTTCAGATTTTGACCGGAGTAGGAACTGGGACTGGTTTTTGGGACATCCATCCAATTTCAATGGGGCGATTGTGGAGAGGAATTACCTTGGTTCTAATTACCGGATCACCGGTCCCTTGCGAAATCAGGTTATTGATTCTGTGCTTTATATCTATTATTCTTCTTTTGCCAATACCATATCCACAGATCATTTGGAGGTATTGATGGAACGTGCATCCACACTTAAAGGGATTATCATAGATGTGCGGAATAATGGAGGTGGTAACCTGAACAATGCCCGCTTATTGGCTTCCTGCTTTACCGATCAGAAGGTGGCTTATGCCCGGGAGCGAAGAAAGACAGGGCCGGAGGCCAATGACTTTTCAGACTGGCAGATGTTAACTTTTCCTGCTAAAAAGGGCCGCCGGTTTAAAGGAAAAGTGGTTGTCCTTAGCAACAGGGCCTGTTATAGCGCCACTACTTTTTTTGCCCAAATGATGAAAGCTTTGCCTAACGTCCTGTTATTGGGCGATCAAACCGGTGGCGGGGGAGGAGCTCCTTCCTCGGGAGAATTGCCCAATGGCTGGCAATATCGGCTTTCTGTCACACAAACTGTCAATCTAGAGGGGGAGCATATCGAAATGGGGGTCCCCGCAGATATTGCCATAAAAATGGATCAGCGCGATTTAGTAAAGGGCAAAGATACACTGATTGAGGCTGCCTTGGATATATTGAGATAAGGGTATGATACGTAAAGCCTCATTAGTATCTTTGAAAATACAAAATCAAAAGCATGAGCATACAAGAAAACCTGTCCAAAGTTAAAAGCACCTTTAAAAACCCGGAGTGCCTGCTGGTAGCGGTCAGTAAGAGCAAACCTATCGGGGATATAAAGGTTGCTTATGAAGCTGGAATAAGGGATTTTGGAGAAAATAAGGTACAGGAAATGACCGAAAAGCAACCCCAGCTTCCTTCGGATATCCGTTGGCATATGATAGGCCATCTGCAAAGGAATAAGATAAAATTTATTGCTCCTTTTGTTCATTTGATTCATGGGGTGGACTCGTTCAAGTTATTAAAGGCTATTAATAAGGAGGCAAAAAAAGTGGATAGGGTCCTCTCTTGCTTATTGCAGATCCACATCGCCAAAGAGGATAGTAAATTTGGCTTTGACGAAAAGGAGCTGCTTGAGATGGTAGACAGTGAAGATATAAAAGCTTTGGACCATATTAAAGTGATGGGTTTGATGGGAATGGCAACAAACACTTCGGATGAGCATACCGTCCGAAGTGAATTTGCAGGTTTGAAAGACCTTATGAAAAGAATAAATAAAAGGCAACTTCCCCCAACTTTTGAATTGAAAGAAATTTCCACAGGAATGAGTGGGGATTATTTGGCTGCACAGGAGGAGGGAAGTACCATGGTGAGAATAGGAAGTGCTATTTTTGGAAGTAGGAATTACAAAGGATGAAAAACACAACGTACATAAAATTGGCTGCAATATTGGGTGCTTTGGCGGTGGTTATTGGAGCTTTTGGGGCTCATAGCCTGGAACCGGTATTGACCAAAAATGATTATTTAGCCACTTTTGAAACTGCCGTTAAATATCAGTTTTATCATACACTGGCCATTTTATTGATAGGTGTTTTGATTGGAATCTATCAGAAAAATAAATTTTTGAAATACAGTGCCCATTCCTTTTTGGCAGGTATAATTATTTTCTCAGGCTCTCTTTATGTTCTGTCCTTGACCAATCTCACCTGGCTCGGTGCTATTACCCCCATTGGAGGGCTGGCATTTATTTTGGGATGGATTTTATTGTTCGTTGGAGTGTGGAAGAAATCTTAATAGAAGGATTGCATGATAATGAATAAGAAGCCTCTTTTATCACTCATTTTTATTTTATTTTTTGTTCAGCCCATTATTGCTCAGGATGCCCGGCAGCGCTACATTGAATTGGATAAATTGCTGGGCAAGGATTCTTTTTTTGATAATCACCTGACGGGGTTTATGCTTTATGACTTGGACAGCCAAACAGTACAATATGAAAAAAACAGCCATATTTATTTTATTCCCGCCTCTACCGTAAAGCTTTTCACCTTTTATGGCTCCATAATGGTTCTTGGCGATAGTACTAATCTATTGCGGTTTATTCCCAAGGGGGACGACATCGTCATTTGGGGCACCGGTGATCCTTCTTGGGGATATAAGGCCCTTCCGCAGCCCGAATTAAAAAAGTTTTTGAATTCTTATAATAAAATCTATTTTTCTGATAGTAACTGGAAGGACGATCCTTTTGGATACGGGTGGCAATGGGATGATTATTATTTTTCTTATTCGGCAGAAAAGTCCCCTTTCCCCATTTACGGAAATCTTATTACTGCAAAAAATGTAAACAATAAACCTATTATCACTCCGGATCTTTTTAGGAACAGGATATCCATTAGCCCAAAGACCATGAAGAATGTCCAGCGGGATTTCCACAGCAATAACTTTTATTATAACCCAAGATCATATAACGGAAGGAATTATGATGTGCCATTTATTACCTCGAAGCAGGTTTTTGCGGAGCTGGCAGGAAAGGAGCTTAATAAGGAAATATTGCTTTCCAATGAAGAGCTACCGCCCGTACATTTTGTGCTTAAAGGAATAAAGACAGAATCACTTTATCGGGAGATATTACAGGAGAGCGATAATTTTATAGCAGAGCAATTGATGTTGATGGTTTCTGATGAAATTTATAAAGAATTGAATACAGGAAAAGCCATTGACTTTATCAAAGAAAACTATCTTTTTGACTTGCCTGATGAACCTCAGTGGGTAGATGGGTCCGGCCTGTCCAGGCACAACCTGGCTTCTCCAAGAACCATGATTTCCTTGGCGGAAAAAATTTACCGCCTTTTACCGGATGAGATGTTGTTTGATTTGTTTCCCAAAGGGGGCGTAAATGGCACGCTTAAAAATAATTATCAGGCCAAAGTCCCTTATGTATTTGCAAAGAGCGGAACAATAAGCAATAACCATAGTTTGGTTGGATTTATAAAAACCAGGAACACTAAATTATATGCCTTTGCTTTTATGAACAATAATTATCCCTACAAAGCCAGTGAGGTAAGGCGGGAAATGGAAAAAGTGTTATTGTATATCAGGGATAATTATTAACTTTCATCATGAAATACTCTTAATGGATAAAAGAAATTTTATAAAAACCTTTGGGTTGACTGCTGGATTGTTCCCGCTCCTGGGCATGCAAAATAACATCACAGTTGCTGTTCAGGCGGAAAATAAATCCTTGTTGCCTAAAGCTCTGAGCAAAGGGGATTTGGTGGGCATCATAAGCCCATCGGCTGCTACTGCTGATGAAATGCAGTTTCAATTTGCCAGCGAAGCTATGGAAGCTTTGGGCTTTCAGGTGGTGCTGGGAGAACATATTACCAACCGAAGGGGGCATTTAGCGGGATCTGATGAGGAAAGGGCGGAAGATTTGAATAATATGTTTGCCCATCAAAAAGTTAAAGCCATCGTCTGCATCAGGGGAGGTTCGGGTGCAGCTAGGATTTTGCCATTGATCGATTATGAGAATATCAAAAGAAATCCCAAACCTCTTTTGGGTTACAGTGATATTACTGCCCTACACAATGCCATCTATGCCCAAACGGGATTGATTACCTTTCATGGGCCCAATGGTAGCGGAAGCTGGAACAGCTTTAATGTGGACCAATTTACAAAAATGTTTTTTGATAAGGATCTGATACGTTTTGAGAATGAACTGGTCAAAGGGGATGATCTGGTGATTAAGCAAAACCGTATTCAGACGATTTTTCCCGGAACCGCGGAAGGTATCATCGTAGGGGGGAACTTAACGGTCCTCACTTCTCTTGCGGGTTCTCCCTATTTACCCAGTTTTAAAGATAAGATTCTTTTTTTGGAAGATATTGATGAAGATCCATACCGCATTGACCGCATGATGAGTACTCTTAAGCTAATGGGTGCTTTGGACTTGATTAAAGGGTTTATATTTGGTCAGTGTAGCGGTTGTGAACCATCAGGAGGGTATGGTTCCCTGACATTGAACCAGATTTTTGAGGATTATATTTTACCGTTGAACATTCCCGCTTATCGGGGTGCGATGATCGGCCATATTCCCAAACAGTTCATTGTACCCATAGGCGCCGAAGTCAGTATGGATGCTGGCAAAGGAGTATTCGAAATGAGAAGTAAGGTGTTTCAGGTTTAAAGAAAAGGGGATGAACTTCTCCGCTCAATATTGCCCATCCAACTGTCAAAAAGAAGAGATAGTGCCGCCGCCATTACCCATCACTAATCACCAATAACCACCAATGAATATCAATACCCCAAAAAATTTCGTGGACCAGGAAAAATCCTTTAGGAGATTGAATTATTTGGCCTTAGGGGATTCCTATACCATTGGAGAAGGGGTGGATGAAGCAGATAGCTTCCCCCATCAGTTGGTATCCAAGCTTAATGATTATTCTTTGGCTTTTTTTCCTCCCACTGTTATTGCCAAAACAGGATGGACCGCCAAAGAACTTCAAAAGGGGATTGAGCAGGCCCTTGTTCCGCTAAGAAAATATGATTTAGTGACCCTAATGATTGGCGTGAACAATCAGTACAGGGGGGAAAGCTTAGGTGTTTTTGAAGTTGAATTCTCGCAATTATTGGATAAGGCCATTGCCCTGGCTGATAATGATCCATCCCGGACGATTTCCATCTCCATTCCGGACTGGGGGGTAACGTCTTTTGCCCTAGAAGGAGACAGAAATGTAAAAAAAATAGCTAAAGAAATCGACCTGTACAATCAGGTGATCCAAAATATCTCCCTTCAAAAAGGTGTGCACTACTTGGAGGTCACGCAAGCATACCGTAAAGGGGGAGGGCTGGCCGGAAGCTTAGTCGCTGATAAACTTCATCCCAGTGGATTTATTTATAAGAATTGGGCAGAAAAATTGAGCCAGCTTATCTTATCACAAATGGATTTTAAGTAAACCCGCCTGGTCCTTAATCCATATCCTTAAAAAAATCTTCCAAATCCAGGCCGAATCCGGGGATGACATGGGAAACAACCTTATCTCCTGAAGTAAATAACCGGGAAGGGACGAAGCTGCCGTCTTGGAGGCTATAAATCAACAAGGTCTGCTCGCTGGGATGGATAATCCAGTATTCTTTTACGCCCGATTCCTGATAGACGTCATATTTGTTTTGGAGTTCCTTTTTGTTGTTTCCTGGAGAAAGGATTTCTACAATGAGGTCAGGCGCACCTATACATCCGGCTTCATCCAGCTTGTGTTTGTCACAAATAACGCAGATATCCGGTTGTACAACTGTATGAATGTCCTCATTATTGGTGCTTGCTTTCGGAAGGCGAACATCAAATGGAGCGATATAAACCTCGCCTAGTTTTCCCTTTAAGAAATGTAATAAACTTGAACCTAATTTTAAAGCAACTTTCTGATGGATACGGCTGGGTGCGGCTGTCGTTTTAAAAAGCCTGCCTTTAATGATTTCCACCATCTCATCCAATTGCCATGTCAGGTAATCGGCATAGGAGTATTTTCCCTCATAGGATGTACTTGGCTCCTTCAGTATCTCTTTGTTCTCCCCGGATTTCATATGATAGGTGTTTTAAACGTTCTCATTGATATGCTACAAGTTAACCATATTTCGCTTATTTGCTTTACGATAAGGCATTGAATCGGGTTAAAATCAATCCCTTAAGGAATTTCTGTCAATTAATCCTTCCTTTTCTGCGCGACCTGGGGGGAAATCCCGCTTCTCCTTTTAAGACTGTATATAATACTCCCCTGAATTAGGTCAATGAATTAAGGTAGAAAAAAAACCGTA
>JBBDSC010000081.1:0-43539 GCA_040905145.1 Anditalea sp. | reverse complement strand
CATCCCAACCTGCGAGCTTCCCGATCCATCGGGACGCGATGACCGGACTACGCTATACCCTGAACTTATTGCTGCGGAAAAAATTTTCATTTCCAGGAGTATGAGGATGCAAAAGTAGAAAATATTATCAGTTTTCAAAAACATACTGCAAATAATTTATACAATCTGCACTGGCCTTACCTTTCCCCTGGTATTTTTCTTCTTTTATATTTATAAAATTCAGCCGATCCTTATGACTGCTGCAATGGGTCGGAGATCAACAAGATCTTGGAAGAACTCATTGCTCATGTGAATCTGATTCGCAAGTGAGAGAGATTCCTTCTGTATTTAATAGGCAGAGAGATCAAAAGTTTTCCTTTGATCTCTCTGCCTATTTTTATTATGGGGTAAAACTGAGGGAATATTACTTTGCCTTAACCATTGCAGGTGTATTCACCACATCAATAATTTTCATGGTTTTTTTACCTGCCGGCATTTGCCACTCTAAAATCTGGTCTTTCTTAAAACCAAGCAGGGCTATTCCAATAGGAGCTAATATGGATATTTTTTTTTCTTTGAGGTTGGCCTCAGAAGGCAGAACGATCTTAAAATCCATAAGGTTATGGTTGACCTGATCTTCGATTTGAACAAAGGAATTTAATTGGACAATATCATTTCCTATCTTATTGTTTTTTACGATTTTTGCCTTTTTCAATTCCTCAGCAAGGTATCTGATTTCTTTGGTTTGTTGGATAGCCGACTGGTTTTTTATCAGGTCATGTATGATCTGAAAGTCTTTTTCTGAGAGTATGGGTTTCATGATTGCTTATAATTAATGGTTATAACATAATTAGCGACCTCTAATATCTAATAGGAATGCTTAATGAATGCTTAAATAATATTCGAAATGAAAGAAACAGGTCCCCGGAAAAATCAGAGTGGGGAGGGCAAAATAAAGGCCTTATTGTTTGAGCCCAATAAGGTCTTCCACCTCTTCTTAAAAAAAGGCTTCGGTGAAAAGGTTTTATAGGTCTGATGTTTATTCATTGGATTCTTACAATATACACTTTTTTCAGAGGAAGAAAGTTTAAATGCTTTTAAATTTCTGAATGGGGCTTCTTTTTAACCCTAATGTAGGTTTCCCACTTTTATCATTACGTAAATTTGGATCAATAGTTATAGAGTAGTCTATGGAAAGCATTTTTCAAACCTATTAAAAAGAATATCTTTGCATTTTAGATATACGACAGCAAATGAGTTTAAGTAGAGAAAGGAAGATTGTAACCTTCAGAAACCAATTAAAAGAGCCACTAAAGCTTAATCCGTTTGTTTTTAGCAGGTTATTTTTTCTTTGGCTTTTTATTGGGCTCCTCGGCGGGATTATCGCTGGGGTATATTGGATTGCATTGGAATACCTGACCCATTCATTGGCCATGTTTCAAGGGGTCTATGTGATCCCGGTAATGGCCCTTGCAGGTCTTTTTGCGGGTCTGATCATTCATTTCATCGGTGACCCCGGAGAGATTCAGCTGATTGTCAATAATATCAGGTTTAAAGGAGGACGGCTTGATCCTAAAAACAACCCTTCCATGGTATTGTCTTCCTTGCTTTGCATCGGGTCCGGGGGAAGTTTGGGTCCGGAGGCGCCCTTGGTGCAGGTGACGGGTTCCACTGGCTCTTGGATAGCGCGGAAACTGAAGTTTAAAGGGGAAGAGGTCAGGTCATTAAGTATAGCCGGGATGGCCTCGGGATTTACGGCGTTATTTGGGGCACCTCTCGGGGGCAGCTTATTTTCTTTGGAGATACTTCACCATAAATATGTAGTGGAATATTATCAGGCTTTAATTCCTGCTTTTGTAGCCAGTTGTGCCAGTTATGTGGTTTTTATTCTCATCACCCATTTAGGAATAGGGCCAGTATGGCTTTTCCCTGCTTATAGCACTGAAGGGGTAATGGATTTTTTTTATGCCATGGTCTATGCAACGGTGGCAGCTTCCTTTGGCTGGCTTTTTATTGCTTTGGTAAACTTTCTGAAACAGTTAACCGACAAATGGAAGATACCTATTTACATTAAAATGTGCGCAGGAGGAATTATATTGGGCATTATATCTTTCTATCTTCCCATCACCAGATATTTTGGCCACCATGAAATCAATACGCTTTTAGAGAATTCACTTACACTTCCTGTTTTGGTCGCTATATTGATCTTTAAAATTTTGGCGATTGCGGTTACCGTGACTTCCGGATGGCGGGGAGGGTTTATCATTCCCCTTTTCTTTGTAGGAACCAC
Organism: Anditalea sp.; assembly: GCA_040905145.1. Lineage (GTDB taxonomy): Bacteria > Bacteroidota > Bacteroidia > Cytophagales > Cyclobacteriaceae > DATGMS01. Next base: position 41,270 of record JBBDSC010000081.1, on the reverse strand, counting down.
CTTGGGGTTGGTGATCAACCATATCTATCCCGGTCAGAATCTTGCCCTCATTGCGGTGTGTTGCATGGCAGCAATCAACGCCTGTGTTACAAGAACACCCATCAGCACGATCATTCTTCTATCTACCTTGACCGGCTTTTCATATTTCGTACCCATCATGTTTGCCAGCTTGACGGGTTTCTTTTTAGCTCCGAAGACCCCTTTTATAGGTGCGCAGCTGGAGAAGGAATAGGAAGATCACTTGTGAGATGTAGTAGGGTTTAAGATCCCGAAATGATTTCATCAATTTTAATAACCTGGAAGGTCATATGGGCCTGACTGCTTTCATAGAGAATGCCAAGATGGTCTTTATCGATGACGGTGAGGCAGGAATATCCCCAACCTTTTTCTGAATCCAATAAAACATGATGTTCACTGGGCCAGGAAACGCCTTGGTCTGCACTTGCTTTGATAGTCATATTGTAGCGGCCATCGGTGGCCGCGGGATTGGAAAAAAACAGCCATGATGCATCTTCCTTTACCCGGTTTTCAGGATAAGTGATCAGACTGGCCATACAAACAGGTTCGATCAACGCTGACCTTGAAGACGAATGTTCCGTCCAGGTCTGTCCCAGGTCAGAGGTGACAGCAACGGACCTCGAGCCTCCCCTGTTGTCACGCATATTGAGCATGAGGCGTCCATCATTCAATTCCACCACCTGAGCTTCTGTTGTATTGGGTTTGGCCCCTGTGCCAATACTCCAGGTATCACCTTTGTCTTTGCTATATATCAGCGTACTGTGCGGCATATCATTTTCATCTTTGAACTGACCTGCAAAGATCAAGGTCCCGTCCCCCATGGTGATGCCTTTACCCGGACCATTGAACATCAGTTTCCACTTGGGATCTTTTATTTGGGAAGTGATATTGACAGGTTTCGACCAGCTGATGCCATCATCCTCGCTCTTCACCAGCATAAGCTGTCCCGTTTCAGCAGGTGTCATTCCTGCTTCCGAGCTGTTCCACAGCATTTCCCCCGGCTTTCCATGGGCCCATAGTGCCATGGCCCAAATGGTGTGCGTTTCATGATCCACCAGTATTGCAGGATCCCCAATGCCGTTCTCCTCATGGGGTTTATCACCCCACTCTTCCATGTCCATGATGATCTTCATGGGCTCCCAGGTTTTTCCTCCATCTGTGCTCCTACTCAATCCCACGTCTATATCACCCTGAAGGTCACTGGATTTTTCCCTTCTCACATCATAAATGGCCAAAAGTGTACCTTTTGTTGTCGTGGCCAATCCGGGAATCCTGAAGGAATGTACCCCATCGTCCCCATGATGTCTGAGTTTCGTGGCCAACCTCATTGGTAATACGGACCCTTGTGCAGAAATAGGACGGATGTGCTTATTCCCCAAATCAATTTTTGATATGCCTACTGTTATTTTTTCAAGGAGCGATGCCTCCTCTTTAGGCATAATTGAAATCATAAATCGATGCTTTCCTGCTGGCAATGTCTTATGGATTTCAATGTTATTCATGGTTTCTACTGCCGACATGGCTGCTATGGGTATTTTTTGTATTTCCTCCCCTTCCCCAATGAGCTGGTGCACCTGAATTCCCTCCAAGGCCTCTTCCCCTTTTAGTGACACTCGAATTTCTTTCAGTTCCTGTTCCGTGGAAAGCTCAAGGGACAGTTCCAGCACTTCATTGTTTACACCGATAAGCACAGGAACAAAATGCTGCGTCTGGGTTATTCCATATTTTTGATGAACAATTTGAAGCATATTCAGGGGACTTTTGCACTGGATTAAAAGGAGGGAGGAAAATACCAATCCTATCCAAAGTCCTCTCATATCGGAATCATTTTTCATTGCTGTCCTATTTAATTCATTATGAAGGCTTTAGTTATTTGGGGGGATCTGCTAATCTGTCTGAATCCAATATTATGGGCCAGACTCTAGATAATTGCTTGTATAAGTTTTTTCATTTCAGGGAGCACTTCTTTCCCAAACCATTCATTTTTTTTCTGCCAAATATTATTTCTTGGGGATGGATGGGGTACAGGAAGATACGCAGGCAAATAGGTTCGGAAATTTTTAACGGTTTCTGTTAGGGAGCCTTTTGCCCGGTCTCCCAGGTAGTATTTCTGGGCATATAGCCCGACTAAAACAATAAGCTCCACCTGCGGCATCCGGGACAATAATTGATGGTGCCATAATGGGGCACATTCCGCTCGTGGAGGTAAATCCCCAGATTTGCCCTTGCCCGGGTAACAGAATCCCATGGGTATTAAAGCGATTTTGTCCGCATCGTAAAATGTATCCTTATCCATGCCCAGCCATTTCCGCAAATTGTCGCCACTCTTATCATCCCAAGGGATTCCGGAACGATGGACCATACGCCCGGGTGCCTGTCCGACAATTATTATTTTACTTTTCTCACTTGCAGCAATAACGGGATTAACCCCAAACTCCAGGTAGTTTTTGCACACGCTACAGCTTTTTATTTGGAGTAATATTTTGTCCATTATACTAAATTGTTACCTCAGCTCCACCACAGATACAAGTTGATTTATCCATACACCTCTTAAAAAAAGCTTCTTTCACCTGCTTTTATGTATTGTGGTCATTTCATCCACTATACACTTAATAAGCTGCAAATAAAGGCTTTTTCCTTTGAATAAATATAGTTTCAGTCTACCTTTACAAGGTTATGAAGTCAACCACTTTTAAAGCGATAAAACAAATTGGTTTGCTACTTTTAGCTACCTCAATGTTGTTCAAAGCTTTTTTGGCCCCTGCAGTATACATTGACTTTAAACTTAACCAGGACTATATCGTTAAAGTTCTTTGTATCAACCGGGAAAAACCACAACTTGAATGTAACGGCCAATGCATCCTGATGCAAAAGATGAAAAAAGCGCAGGAAAATGAAAAACCGGAGCAAAATCAAACCGGAAAAAGTCAGTTGCTGGAAATACTTTCCGATCTCATGGCTGTTTTTCATCCTTTAATATTCCCCACCTTCCAGAAAAAGTTTTTTGAGTACTCAGAACATTCCTTCTTGAGATTCCTTTCCCAAATATTTCATCCACCGCAAACCGCATAGAATCTTTTTTCCTGATCAATAGGCCATCCCATCATTTCCTAGGAACTGTCACCAACCATAAAGGCGAATTTTCTTTTTATCTACAGGACACTGCAACCTTTTTAACTTTCTCTTCCATAGGCTACCAATCTAAAAAGCGGTTACCGGAAAAAAAACCTTTTACGGTTATATCTTTATTCAACATATGCAGGAAATCAATTTCATGGAGGCCAGGTTGATTGGGGGTATCAGTTTGGACCATAGCCCAAGTCAGTATGAGGCGGAGTTCATTAACGTGGACAGAAACGAAAATGGCTTATATACATCGTTTCACCCAATGGATTCCCTTTTGAGCCATTATCAAGTTAATTTGATGAACACTGCCGCTTTTGTACAATTTGAAATCTCTCCACTGGAAAGGTTAAAGTTGATCTTAGCGGCACGGTATGACCATTTTCTTTATGATTATGATATTCACCAGGTGATCATAAGTGTAGGGGTAGCTTTTAATTTTACTAAAAACATAGATCATTAGCCTCTATCTGTTGGCTTGTGGCTTGATCTAAAATTGTAATAATATAGAGGAATGAATTCAGGATCAAGGCTTCCTAATGATGGTTTTTTTAGTTTTTGTGACAGCCCATACGGAATTATTACTTTGAATGGACACGGGTTTTGAAACTATATAAGTATCTTTAAAGGATAAATTTACCGCTATGGAAGATTTACTGGCTGCCCGGTTACAAATGGCTGTTTCGTTGGGCTTTCATATTATTTTTGCCTGCATTGGAATGGCCATGCCTTTTTTGATGGCCATTTCGGGTTATAAGTATTTACGAAGTGGAAAAGAAGTCTATAAAGACCTGACCAAAGCCTGGTCTATTGGGGTGGCTATATTTTTTGCGGTAGGGGCGGTATCAGGTACAGCGCTTTCTTTCGAATTGGGATTGCTTTGGCCTACTTTTATGGAGCATGCGGGACCCATATTCGGGATGCCCTTTAGCTGGGAAGGGACAGCTTTCTTTATCGAAGCCATTGCTTTGGGGCTGTTTTTATACGGTTGGGACCGCCTTCATCCCTGGGTTCATTGGAGCTGTGGGGTGGTAGTGGGTATTTCAGGGGTGGCGTCTGGAATCTTTGTCGTCGCCGCCAATGCCTGGATGAATGCCCCGGCAGGGTTCGATTGGGTGGATGGACAAGCGTATAATATAGATCCTGTAGCAGCCATGTTCAATGAAGCTTGGTTTTCTCAAGCCCTGCATATGACCATTGCTGCTTTTGTAGCTACTGGATTTGCTGTAGCAGGTTTACATGCTTTATTGTTATTGAAAGATAAGCAAAATCTTTTTCATAAAACCGCTATGAGGATCGCCCTTTCAGTGGGGACTGTAGCCGCCCTATTGCAGCCCTTGAGCGGCGACATTTCAGCCAAAGATGTGGCGAAACGGCAACCCGCCAAACTGGCTGCGATGGAAGCTTTATTTGAAACCAGTAAGCCTGCAGCCTTTGTAATAGGGGGAATACCCGATGAAGCTGCCCGGGAAGTCAATTATGCCATTCATATCCCCAACTTACTTAGCTATTTGGCCCATGGTGATTTTAATGCGGAAGTAACGGGTTTGGATGCCTTTCCTGCAGATGAACAGCCACCGGTGCTCATCACCCACCTGGCTTTTCAGATTATGGTGTTTTGTGGGATGCTAATGGCCCTGATTGGTCTGCTTTTCCTACTGTTTAACTGGCGGTGGAAGCACCTCCTTATGCGGAGATGGTTTTTATGGACAGTAACGCTGTCCATGCCTTTAGGATTTATAGCAGTAGAGGCAGGCTGGACAGTAACGGAGGTTGGCCGGCAACCTTGGATCATCTATGGCATCATGCGGACCGAGGATGCCGTATCCTCCATGCCCGGACTGGAAGTAACGTTTTATATTTTTACGGGATTGTACCTCTTGCTCATTTTTATATTGGTGTGGCTGATGAGAAGACAAATAAAGACCCTACAGGATAAATATCAATCGGCTAAGATCCATGAACCCATAAACTAAAATTGAATGTTATACATTGTGATCATTTTTTTGGGGCTTTCCTTATTGGCCTATGCCTTGTTAGGAGGAGCCGATTTTGGAGCGGGTATTATTGAGATTTTTTCGGGGAATGTCACCAAAAGAACCATTACGCATGCCATTGCACCCGTCTGGGAGGCCAATCACATGTGGTTGATCCTGATGGTAGTAATTCTTTTTATGGGTTTTCCGCTTATCTATTCCCAAATGTCTTTATACCTTCATATTCCATTGTTGATCTTGTTGATTGGTATTATACTTAGAGGAACCGCTTTTACTTTTCGCCATTATGATGCCATTGAAGACCGTTCCCAGATCCATTATTCCTTTATCTTTAAGCTTTCCAGTATAATTTCCCCCTTGTTTTTGGGGATTATTACCGGTGCTTTAATCCTGGGCAGGATCAATCCGGAGCCCACTTCATTTTATGAAGGATTTATTGCTCCATGGCTGAACGGGTTCTGTTTTATGCTGGGTGTATTTACCTGCTGTCTTTTTGCTTTTTTAGCGGCAGTGTACCTTATAGGAGAAGCAGAAAGCCCATCTATACGGGGGCGTTTTCTGCACTTCGCAAGGAATGCCAATGTGGCTACAGTAGTGAGTGGTGGTTTGGTTTTTGTTTTTGCAGAATGGAATGGTTTGCCCCTAGCCCGGATGTTTTTGGATTCCCAAGGAGCTTTGCTGGCCATCATCCTGGCTACGCTCTCCTTGCCCCTGTTCTGGTGGAGCCTCTTAAAACGTCAGGTCATTTTACCCCGCCTTTTGGCAGGCTTTCAAACCCTGATGATCCTGGGGGCTTGGTTTTGGGATCAATATCCCGTGATTCTCCGTTATTCCAATGGACATTATTTAGGCCTGTTGAATACAGCAGCCCCCGAAGCTACCCTGCGCCAATTAGCCTTGGCCCTGCTCTTCGGCTCCTTATTGATTTTGCCTTCCCTGTTCTTTCTGATGAAAACCTTTAAAGCAAAAACCTTTAGCGAATAGATTGGATCTAATACAAAAGCAGGAAATATTTTCACGAACACATGTTAATAAAAATATCGAAAACTTTACCAAAGGTTATTGTACTAAATATTGTGCCTTTATCCTTAAAAAAGAGTTCAATGCGGTGTATCTTTGTCTTTTTAAAATGAAAACCAAGGCAATGGGTGTAGGAAAGGGATCCAAGATTTATAGTATAGTGGAGTGCAAATGTCCAAAATGCCATGAAGGGGACATGTTTGCTCCGGGAACTTTATACCACCCAACCAAATTTTATAAAATGCATGCCTATTGTGCCTACTGCGACCAATCTTTTGAGCCAGAGCCGGGATTTTATTTCGGATCCATGTTCGTCAGCTATGCAATCAATACGGCCCTCTTTATCATTTTCTGGATAGCAACCAGTTTTTTGGTGGAGGACATGTCCTTGCTTATGATTCTGGGGATATTATTTGCCGTGGTAATATTTCTTCTCCCCATCACTTTCCGCCTAAGCAGGTCCATCTGGATCAATTTCTTTGTGCATTATGATCCCAAAGCCATTAAGAACGCTAATTAATCTCAAACAGGTGATAATTACCTATTTAAATTAAGTTATATAGAATTAATGATTAATTGCTGTTGAATTAAAGAAACCACAAAGTACACCAAGGAAAAGCACAAAGTACACTGGGAATGAAGCGGCTTTGTGGTAAAAATATTCAACAGAAATTTTTAATTGATCAAATTAAGCTTTTAAAGTCGAACTCGGGTGTTAATATACGTTTAGGCTAGCGCTGCAAATTTACTTATTGGAAAGTATAATTGGAGCGGAATGATTTTTGCACTCCCTTATTGGTAAAAGGAATACTGTAGCACAGTAACTTAATGTTGTCCCAAAGGAAATTGATTTGTTGACTATGTTTTAAAACCTGTACCAATGGAGGATAATAAAGAAGAACCCCAAACAGAAACTTCAAATAAAACGTCTTATACTGAAAAAGTCTTAATTTCAGCAGGTATTTTTATTCCCATTATTCTTATCCTTCTGCTATTTGGAGTTGCTTTTAACGTCTTATTGTTAATTCTTGCAGCGGTTTTGGTGGCTTCTTTTTTCCGGGGAATTGCTGGTTATATACACAAGTATTTAAAAATACCCATGGGATGGTCAATGGTGGCTTCAGTATTCCTTGTTATTGGCATATTTGCACTTGCCACTTTGCTTATAGCCCCTCAGATAACTGAACAGATAAATCAGCTCAGCCAGAAATTGCCGGAAACTGTCAAGAGTGCCAAAGAGCAGTTGGAGCAAAGTAAACAGGGAAGAAAACTTGTTGATCAAATTCCTGAAGACCCTCAGAAGTGGTTGCAAGAAAAAAGCGGTTTACTTAAGCAGTCCCTTGGGGTTTTCTCAGCTACTTTTGGTGTTTTGGCCGATCTGTATATTATTTTTTTCATCGGCATGTTTATGATGGCCCAACCTGCACCTTACCAGAAAGGAATAATAAAAATGGTGCCCCCCGCCAATCGTGGAAGGGCGCAGGAGGTTTTAAATAAACTGGGAACTACTTTACAAAGATGGATTGCGGGCAAATTATTTTCCATGCTTGTAGTAGCGGTTTTAACCTCTTTAGGCTTATGGGTTTTAGGAGTTCCGCTTGCTCTGGCACTGGGTTTTATTGCAGGCCTTCTATCCTTTGTACCAAATTTTGGTCCTTTAGTTGCCTTGATACCTGCCGTTTTGGTCGGTTTAATGCAAGGGCCAAATACAGCTTTACATGTTGCCCTTTTGTACATTGGAATTCAGGCAGTAGAGAGTAACCTTATTACCCCCTTGGTGCAGAAACAAATGGTTTACCTGCCTCCTGCCATTATTCTGATATCACAGGTTTTGTTGGGCATTTTGGTTGGAGGATTGGGTTTGATTTTAGCAACTCCAATTATAGCTATTGCTATGGTCTTGATCAATATGTTATATGTGGAGGATGTGTTGGGGGATAAATCTTCCGAAGATGATGGATAGATTTGAGCAATTAGAATTCATGCGGCAATTGAATTGGACATTAACGAAAATCAATTAAACTAAATGCCCTAAAGTCCGTTAGAAAGCTATGTACTCACCCATTATTTTGTTGTTTAACACATAATAGACTTATTATGAAAAATTATTCTTTAACACAGATTCTTGTTTTTGTAGTATTAGCTACCTTTATCACAGGTTGTGATTTTATAGGCGATATTTTTGAGGCCGGTATTTGGGCAGGAGTAATTATCGTAGTTCTTGCAATAATATTAATTTTTTGGCTTATTAAAAAGTTGATGGATTAGTATTATGCGGTAACCTGATTATTGGTATTAATGGTCTTTCCTTCCTTAGAAGAACAGTTTGATCATAATTCCAGCACCCATAAGTGTATTACATCCAGCTTTCTTCTTTACTTTCCACATCATACAAAACATGATCCACAAGTGCCCTTGCTGTAGATAGCGAGAGATAGGGAAGGGAAACTTTCCCTCCTGCGGTAATAAAAATGACATTGGCCAGTTGATGGTTTCTTTGATAAAGATTTTGATGAATATGTACCTGTTGAATTTTTTTCCAGCTTAACAAAGTGAATTTTCTGCCAAAGAAACCAGAAAGTATTTGAATGCCTCTTTCATTGGTTTGCCAACGGAAGTGTTGGTACCATCGGTAATAATACCAAATTAAGAACGGAAATATTACCATTAGTCCCAAAGCCTGCCATCCTATCCAATAAAAAGCAATGATCATGGGTAGGAGTGTGAATGGTAAACCTTTTTTTAGGGATTTTCTCTTCCAGTAATCAGGTTCAATTTTAAAGCTTGCTGCATACTCAATACCGAAGAATTCCTGATAGTCTTTGGCTAGTTTAATGACCCGGTCAAATGAAGTGACTGGTATTTGAATATTGCTTTTTCTATTTTCTTGATGCCCCACGGATTGTACGTGGAGAGTCCAGTAATCAAATTTTCTTCTCAACCAATTGGCACGCCAACTTAGTATTTGGATTTTATTAATGGGTATTATTTTTTTGGTTCTGTCAAAGAGCCCAAATGAAATTGTCCATCTCATCCCAGAGTCCATTAGCTCAAAGCCATAAAACTGAACCATGGTGCGAATGAATGAAAAAAGGATTGATATAATGGCTACACCTATAAATAAGGCGCAAAGAAAGATTACAGTTGGTCCAATTAACTGTTGGGAATAGGAATCTATGTATTCACTCCCATCAAATATTTGTTCTACCTCATTGAAAATATTTAAACCTAAGGCCAGTAAGATAAAAAAGGCCTCTAAGTGATTTGCGGTCAAGCTGAGCCGCACTAAATCCGCAAAGTCAAGTGTATATTTATTTTGATTTTCCAAAGGCTTTTTAAGCACATATGCTGGCTCCATATTCACCTTTTCCATTAGCAAGTGTTTTAATTGCTCCGCCTTTTCCATGGACAAAGCATCAAGTTTTACCTCGGCTTTTCCACTTCCGGTACTATCAAAGGATACTTTTGCTACTTTCATCATTTGTTGCCAAATATTTTGCTCCAGGTGGACCGCCTGTATACTTTGAACAGGAATACTCAAGGTTTTTTTCTTTAGCCAGCCTGATTCTATAATTAAAGTTTCGTCCTTTATATGGAATTTCTTAAACCAGTAGCCAATAATGGCCCCTGTTAAACTAAGAGCGCTAAAGCCAATGATGATCCAGAACATCATTAAAGAATCATTGTCCTTCTCGTTTTTGAAAAGATAGAGGATCAATATTGGCCATAATGCTTTTAGAAGTTTAAGTGATATTCCCCATAGCATAATGAGTATGGCAGCGGGTGATTGTCTTTGCGGTACTTGCCAATGACTAAGATTACTGGTTGAGATCTCCATTTGTATCTGTGTTGATCCATCCCTTTATTCTTTGAGCGGTTTGCTCGGTTATGCCTTTAATGGTAAAATCAGCTTCCGAGGACCCGGCAGTAAAAACAGAAACCGAGGAAAGCCCAAACTTTCTTTCGATAGGACCTGATTGTACGCTTACATGTTGTATCCTATTGCGCACTACTATCCTAACCCTTCTTTTAAGCCAGCCACTCCTGAAAAGTAAATCCTTCTCCCTTAAAGCGTAGCCACTGTATTTGAAGCTGATGCTTGTCGATACATAACTCAAGATAGATAAGAGGATAAAAAGAGTCATGGCAATTAAAATAAAAACTGGTTCTTGTATTTTATCCAAAAAATAAAAAAGTGGAATTGCAAGGACCAAAAAGATCCCTATGGTAATAAAAAAAGAGATCCGCTCCACTATAAGATAATTTTTCTCCAATGGATGAAAAGTAACATCAACTATAGTGGGAAGTTCCGTGGGAGAGATAATGTTGTTGGTGAAATTCATGGTTAAAGTTAGACAATTTTGTTTAGGGCAAGGTACCATTCAATACAATAGCTGAAACAATTTTTTTCAATGGCTGATCCAGTGTAAACAAGCATTTGGTAAGGTTCAGCATAGTTTTTGGACTTAAATATTATAGATTTTATCTGGAAATTTACCAGGTAGCAGGATTATTATATTCAGTTGTTCATGTTTTAAATACTTTTCATGAAAAATTTATTTTTAATACAAATTTTTATTTTCATCCTAATTGCTACTGTTTTAACCAGTTGTGATTTCGTAGGTGATTTATTTGAAGCAAGTGTTCGGATAGCAATAAATGGGCTAAAAATTGTGGTCCTTGTAATCGTTTTTTTTTTGGCTCATCAAACAATTGATCAATTAGCTTATTTTATCAGATATTTTTGGAAGAAACCTATCAGGTTTTTTGCCGTAAATGCTTTGGGATTAACATTAACTCCAGCCCTTCAAAGAACAATTCGATCACAATGGCAAGTATAGCTGAAGGGATAGCGCCTTTTAAAATTAAGGTAGTATTGTTCAGGGCAAGGCCAGTCACAATAAATTCACCTAATCCTCCGGCACCAATAAAAGCTGCCAAGGTAGCCGTTCCCACATTGATAACCGCAGCCGTTCTGATACCGGTCAATATAGCAGGCATGGCCAAAGGAAACTCTACCAATCTTAACCTCTTCCAGTCGTTTAATCCAATGGCTGAAGCAACTTTTTTCAATTGCGGATCAACTGTAAACAAGCCAACAACCGTGTTTCTAAGGATGGGAAGGAGAGCGTACAAGAAAAGTGCAATCATAGCCGGCAGCATACCAATGCCAAACAAAGGAATCATTAAGGCCAGAAGGGCAATAGAAGGGATAGTTTGCATTATTCCCACCGTGTACAAGATAGCCTTTGAAAAAAAACTATAGCGGTAGATAATTATCCCCAAGGGTAAGGCTATTAAAAGGGCCACCAACAAAGACAAAAAAGTTAGTTTCAAATGGACTAAGGTTTTATCTAAGATTTCTTTCCATTCGGAGGTCTCTTCAAACTCTTTGTCATCAATTAATTTTTTATTGACCAAGAAGCGATGTGCGATTTCTGCATGGCTCTTCTTTTCAAAAAGCGCAAGTGAGTTGAGCTCCTGCATTTCCTCGGCTGAAATAGACGAGGTTAATTTTTTTAAGGCATTTTTTGCCCTTTGGGAAAGTGAGGCGCTGTAGAAAGAGACTGCCTGATAATCCGGGAAAAAATTCCTGTCATCCTCTAATAACAATAAATTATACCGATTTATCTCACCATCTGTGGAGTAAGCATCAGTAATGTCAATACTATTTTCCAAAATCCCCTGATAGGCAAGACCATGTTCGAGGGCAGTAGGGATGTGAGAAATTCCATAAAAAGCGGAAAGATTATCCCATCCGTCCTGACGTTTGAGAAATTCATAGCTTAGCCCTAAATTAAGGTTTGGATGGTCAATAAGATCCGATATTTTATCAACCCCAAGTTTATGGGCCTTCTCTTTCTCCATTACTAGGGCGTAGGTGTTATTAAATCCGTAAGGATCTGATATCTCCAGGCCAAATTTCTTTTTTGCCAAATCCCTTTGCTGATTAAGCGTGAGCATATCCTGCATTTTTAGAATCTCGGAGGAGATCGTGCCTGTATATTCCGGATAAACATCAAGGGCACTGTTTCTCAATCCCTCAAATGTCACTGCGGTTCCTCCTAAATTAAACCGTCTATCCACCTCAAACCCTGCATCTTCCAGGATAAGCGCAATCATTTCACCAAGAATATAGCCCTCATTGAAATGCTTTGCCCCAACTGTTATTGTCTCTTTTGATTGCGCAGCTACCGCTATTGGGATAACCAGGAAGATGTATAGCGTAAGATAGCCGATCCTTTTCATCATAATGCGGACAAATAAGTGCTTTTCAATTGAACCAAGTCCGTTTTGTCGCCAGTCGCCTTTATTTTCCCGTCAGCAATCCAAATAAAATGATCCGCCAATGTTACAGATTCCTCCCAGTCATGCGTAACGATAATAACCGTTCTGCTCTCCTTTTTTTGTATGGCTAACAAATGGTCATAAATGCCTTGCTTCGTCCCATAGTCAAGCGAGGCAAAAGGTTCATCCATAAGCAATAGGGATGGGCGAAGTAACATGGCACGGCAAAGTCCGGCTCTTTGTTGTTCACCCCCTGATAATTCGTGTGGATATTTATCAAGATAGGACAGGGGGAGCCGAACCATTTCCATTAGTTCTTCCAACCTTTCCTTTATTTCATCTTGGGGTTTTTCACTGATCTTGCCAAGCAGACTGATGTTTTCACGGACGGTCATATGAGGAAATAACCCTACATGTTGTACGACATACCCTATTTGGAGCCTTAGCTCATGTACTCTTTTATAGTCTAGTGGATGGCCTTTTAATGTCACTTTTCCCCGAAGGGGCCTGATCATCCCATTAATGATCTGTAAAAGGGTTGACTTGCCGCTTCCGCTTTTTCCCAATATGGCTGTTATGCTGTTCCGCTTAAATGAAAGGGTCACGTCTGACAGTACCGTTTGATCCCCAAATACCTGTGTGATATGGTTTAGCTCGACGAGGTTTGATTCTTTACTCAATTTCCTAAATATTTATTCTTTCATCAATATAACAACAAAAGCTAAAGACTATTTTCAGAAGGATGGAATAAACTGGAATTTTGATCAGTTTTTCGACAGGATTTGCTTATTCAAGTCCAGCAGTGGAACAAATTTTTGGTACAAAATTTGGTTGATTCTTTACAAGAAAAAATTGTCAGAAAGGACGGTTAAGTGATTGATAAATAATTAATTGATGCTGAAGATTATGATTAATATTTATTGCACAAAGACATTGCAGACTTGGAACCTGTAGTGGTTAATATTTAAGTATCCTGCCTATTGATTATAACAACTTGTAAAAATTTTGTTTAACTAAACCAAAAAAATTATGAAAATTTTAATGAGATTATTTCTTCTATGTTTGGTAACGTCCTTTTTAGTGGGATGTGCCTCACAACGTTCCATGAATGTAGGCTCCGACCAAAGAACAGATGCCAATATTTCTGATTTTCAGACATATAACTGGGTATCGGATATCGGAGAAATGCCCAGCTCTCAAGTATTTATAGGGTCAGAGGGTGTTCTTATTTTTAACCAGGAATCTACCAGGAATAGTATAAAGGAAGCGATCGGAACACAACTTGAAGCAAAAGGGTTTACCCAAGATGCGAACAATCCTGATATGCTGGTAAATTATATGGTTTTAGAGCAAGCTGACCAATTAAGGACCTATACCAGGGAGGGCAATAGTTATTTAGGTGAAGGACCAGTAGAAAAGGATGTTGAAATGGTTGATGTAGAACCCGGTACAGTCCTTGTAAATTTTATAAATGCAGATTCAGGTCTTCAAGTTTGGCAGGGATTTGCCTCCGGAGCTTTGGAAGAAAGTGATGTAGAGAATGAAAAAAATCTTCAATCGAAAATAGCGGCGATTTTCGACCAATTTGATTTTAGTGCTTTTTCGGTAAATACTACCCAAGTCCCAAGATAAATAATTGGCTTTACTAGATTCTGCAAACAATTTAAGGCAGTTGGCCCCGGTTTAAGAAAACAGCTTATCCGGTGCCAACTGCGTTTTTTCCCCCAGATAAAACCACCGAATTGATTTTTATATAATCAATTAATACGGAAAAAATGTAATGCAGGGATTTAATTAGCAAAGTTGATAAATATCGTTAGAACATTTCTTTGTTTAAGATTATTATCTGGCTTATTAAGAAATTAATGGGTTGAGTTTGCTTCATACGCATGAGTGCTACTATATAACTTGATATTGTTGGATGGGATTAAAGCGGGATGGAACCCTCCAAGGGTTTCAAACCCTTGGAGGGTTATGACTAATATTTACGATAACAAGTTATCTGCTTTGATGTTCGATTACAAAATCGTGAGGACTTTGAAATAAATAAGTAAATCTCTTACTTAATCTTTAATCTAGAATTGACTTCCACTACCCTCAGCTGGCACGGTCAATGTTTCAATAATCCATAAAAATATTTCTTATTGTTTTTTGCGGGCAACAGCGTTACTGAAGGTCGGGCAACAGCGGAACTGAAGAAACCTAAACGGAAGACATTATGAGCCACGAGAAATTCAAAAGTTGTATTGACGCCTGCTATTCCTGTGCTTCGGAATGCGATCACTGCGCCACTGCCTGTCTTCAGGAGGAGGATGTAAAATCCATGGCAAAATGTATCCACTTGGATAGGCATTGTGCGGATATCTGCCGCATGGCTGCCTCTTTTATGGCAAGAGCCGATTTCGATAGTGAAGATTATACCCGAAAGATATGTGGATTATGCGCCCAGATTTGTGAAGATTGCGGTGCTGAATGCGAGAAGCATAAGGCTGGCCATTGCAAGAAATGTGCAGAAGCCTGTAAAAAGTGTGCAGAAGAGTGCAGGAAAATGGCTGCTTAATGTGCAGTTAAGAAGAGGGCATCCCCCTTTTTAAACTTCCAAAATATATTCTGGCATGCACATAGACCATCAAAACATATTCATAACATCCTGTTAACCTGTAGTGGGTAAGAAATGCCCCAAGGTGTTACATTATTTGAACGGTTAATTGTTTTTTACTTGGGGCAAAGATTTAAACTTTTTACTTTGACCATCGATGACCTGGCTGACTCGAAATCATTTGGAGGTCAACGCACACGGTATTTTTTTGTGAATTTCAAGAACACCTTTAATGAAGGATTTATGGCAGCTGGATTTCGGGTGATTTCAGATATGCTTGAGGATATCAAGTCCACGAGAAGCATTGACGATGCCTTTGCCCAAGAGCTTGAAGAGGCCTCATTACTGTACGACATGTTGTTGGTCGAAATTCCTATCATATTGGAAAGGTGGAAAAGAACCATTGAAATGAAACAAAAGAAAGTATTAAAACTTCATTTGGTTCTTTTAGTTAAGAACAAAAAGAGTATATAATGAAATCCAACCGTCTTATTGTACTACAGTTTGATAAAGGATTGATAGATAAAATCACCTATAATCAATCCCTGAGTCTATTAAAAGAAAAGGGAAAATGCCTTATCAAAAGCCGATATGACATTCCGGACCGCCCTTATTGATTTGAAATTTTGGATGGGCTATCCACTGCTGTTAGAAGCCTGGGAATCTGTAATTATCCAACGGGAGAATGTACAATTGGCGGAAGAAAATGAGATGCTTTCCAGGAAAAAAATCGAGAAGGGTATCATTGATATGGTCCAGTTAAAGCAAATCCAACAAGATCTGAACGTGGCTCAGGAAAAATTAAATACAGCTGAGCTGGATTTTCTGGGGCATGTGGTAGAAATCAACTATATACAAAGCAACTGACCACCATGTTAAAATGGGTAATTGTAATACTAGTCGCCTTCACATTGGCTTCTTGCAAAGAAGAAGCTGAGACTTATACAGTAAAGGAAAGAACAATGAATGAAGCGGTTTACGCTTCTGGCTAAATATTCCCTGCTGAATATGAATTTTTGAATACCGCCACTCCCGAGCGGGTCCTGAAGATACTTGTGGAGGAAGGGGATACGGTAAGATCAGGGGATGTTTTGGCTCGGTATAAAGAGTTGGTTCAGGACAAGGCAGTTTCGGAAAGAGAAACGGAGCAAGCAAGGATACAGGCCGAAATGAGTGACACAGATATAAAAGTCTGCAACAGCAGTACCAATCGCTAAAGAATGATCTTCGCAACAAATTGTTAAGTGCCGAACAAGAGCTGGCGCGCCTAAAGCAATCACAAGAAGGAAAAGTGTTGATCAGCAACCTTAATGGCAAAGTATATGGCGTGAATATGAATGAGGGCGAGCTGGCAAAGCCGGACGAACCCATATTAATGGTGGGAAGTGCAGGTAAATTTAAGCTGGAATTATTGGTGGATGAGCGTGATATCAACAAGGTAAAGCTAGGTCAGAAAGTGTACTTTGAAACAGATGCTTTTGCAGAAAAACAGTTTGAGGGTGAAGTTGTTAAAATCGTGCCGGTGCTGCAAAGAGAAACCCGGAGTTTCAAAATAGAGGCCCGGGTTTTGGATAATGAATCCTTTTATCCGCAATCTTCAGTTGAGGCCAATATCATGATCCGCGAGAATGCCAGGGTGATGGTGGTCCCTACTGAATACCTCCTTGAAGGCGACAGTGTATATCTGCAAAGTGATAAAGAACAGAAAGTAAAAATTATTCCGGGAACTAGAAATGGAGGCTTTATTGAAGTGAAGGATGGAGTAAAAGCAGGGGATACTATCACCAAAAGCAATTAGCGCATGAAGCTATTAAAAGACCTGAAGTTGTCCTCATCCATCGCATTTACACATATGCGGGCAAAGCTGAAGCAAACTGTTATCGGTATGGTAGGAGTTGCTTTTGGGATTACTGTTTTCATTTTTATGGTGAGTTTTATCAAAGGGACCAATACTTATGTGCAGGACATTATCTTTGAACAATCCCCTCATCTGAGATTATATAACGAGGTACAGATTGCTGAAAAAACCTTGTTGGACAAAATAGCGCCTAATTCGGTCAATGTGGTCCATCATCTCAAGCCCAAAGATATCCTGCCGAACCTGAAGGGTGGAAAGCAGGTGGTACAGGAACTTAAGCAGGATTCCCGGGTAGAGGCAGTTTCAGGGGTGATCAGCACACAGGTTTTTTACCGTTTGGGTTCAAGCTCGATCAATGGCTTGGTCAACGGGATAAATTTTGAAGATGAAAATGCCCTTTTCAATCTTGGGAGCAAATTAGTTGAGGGTAGCTTTGCGGAACTTTCCACCAAATCCAACAGCATGGTCATGGGTGTGGGTCTGGCCGAAAAACTTAATGTAAAAACAGGGGATAAACTCCATATTACCACAGAGAATGGGGACAGTTTTTTGGTGACCATCATTGGCCTCTTGAAAACGGGGATCACGGACATTGACAAACAACAAAGCTATGCAAATATCAAAACAGTACAACGGTTTCTTAGAGTCCCTTCAGCCTACATTACCAATATTAAAATAAAACTTCAGAATAGGGAGCAGGCTCCTGAATTATCCGGGGAATTTCAAAGGAAGTATAATTATCAGGGATCTGATTGGAAGAAGGACAATGCGGCTTTATTGGAAGGGGATGTATTGCGCAACATGATCGTATTTGGCGTGGCGGGAACCATTTTATTGGTAGCAGGATTCGGCATATTCAATATCCTGACCATGATGATCTACGAAAAAATGAAAGATATTGCCATACTGAAAGCCATGGGTTTTTCCGACACCGATGTCCGATGGATTTTTCTTACCCAAGCTTTGGTCATAGGATTGGTGGGGGCTCTGTTGGGGTTGGTATTTGGCCTTTTAACGACAGCCCTTTCCGGCTATATTCCTTCGCGTAAGGCGGCCAATGTCGATCCAATTTCAATATAAAGAGGTTAATGAGGTTTTACCATGCCTGCAACAAGATGGATCAGTTTATCTGGCCCTAAAAATAAAAGAATAATGAATGTACTGGAAGTAAAAAATATCAATAAGTATTTTCATGAGCCCAAAAAATTCCATGTACTGAAGGAATTGAGCTTTAATTTGGAAAAGGGGAAATTCATCTCAATAACCGGCAAATCGGGAAGTGGAAAATCTACTTTGCTTTATTTACTTTCCACCATGGACACTGATTTTGAGGGGAGCATTAAGATAAACGGAGAAGAAATGCACGGGAAAGACAACCGCTGGTTGGCGGATTTCCGCAATCATCATATAGGTTTTGTATTTCAGTTCCATTATTTATTACCTGAATTCTCATCTCTCAAAAACGTGATGCTGCCGGCACTTAAATTAGCAAAATATTCCGCAAAGGAGGTGGAAAACAATGGCTATGAACTGTTGAAATTATTGGGTATAGAAGACCAGGCAAAAAAGCGGACCTCTCTGCTTTCTGGCGGGCAGCAGCAAAGAGTGGCCATCGCAAGGGCCTTGATCAACGAGCCATTAATTGTTATGGGAGATGAACCCACGGGAAATTTAGACAGTCATAATTCCGATATCGTATTTGACCTGTTGAAGAAACTATCTGAAGAAAAAGGTCAAACCATGGTTATGGTAACCCATGACGACGACTTTGCCGAACGTTCCGATCAGGTTATTTGGTGGATGGGATGCTGGAAGTTTGAGGAGATCCCGTTTATCTTGAGAAAAAGAGGGAGTAAGCAGAAAAAGTGACATTGGATTGAAATAAGGGGGCTAATACTACCTAAAGCCCAGCTGATGAAGCAAATAATCAAAAAATTTTTCAACATAATAAGCGGAAAGGGGGAAAGAATATCAGGATAAGGTGAAAAGAAATATATTATTATTTTTTTTTCTAAACTATTAGTACAATAAATTGATTGTTATAAGAAGTGACTTGCAGATAATATGAACTCGACCATGGGAAAGGCTCTCACACACCGGGATGATAATTATTTCAGCGAGTTTCCCGATAAATGATCGGGGCAGGCTATCCCGCTTTGGTGGGGCAAGCTGACCAATAAAGACAAACTATTATACATATGAAAATAGCTTATATTTCAACCTACCCACCTCGGGAATGCGGACTTGCCACCTTTAACCATAATCTTATCAGGGCCATAAATTCAAATTTAGAAAGCAAGACCCCCATTGAAACTGATTTTGTTGTAGCGTTAAATGATTCTGATAACTTGCAGGAATATGATTATCCTGAAGATGTTAAATTGATCATCAGGCAAAAACACCAGAAAGATTATATTGACGCAGCCGATTTTATAAATACAGGCGATACAGATGCCTGCATTCTTCAGCATGAATTTGGGATTTTCGGCGGTGAAAGTGGAATTTACGTTCTTCCTTTTTTGAATCGCCTCAACAAACCGCTTATCTCTATCTTGCATACCGTGTTAAAATCGCCCACATTTTTGCAAAAATCAATTATTCGGGAAATTGCAAAGCGGTCCGCAAAAGTGGTGGTAATGAGTAAAAAAGCCATCAAATTCCTAACTGAAATTTATGAAGTGCCTCATGAAAAAATCCAATTTATTGAGCATGGGGTGCCTGATCTGGAAGCTCCGGTTGTAAATCCTGTAAAAGAACTTCCAGCTTTAAAAAATAAACGCTTATTGCTCACATTTGGCCTTCTAAGTAGAAATAAGGGATTGGAAACAGTAATACGTGCTCTTCCTCAGATAGCAGCCCGGCATCCGGACGTGATGTATATAATTTTGGGAAATACCCATCCTGGGATATTAAAAAATGTGGGAGAAGAATACCGGGAGTTTTTAAAGCGGCTTGCCGTTGAACTGAATGTAGAGCAGCATCTTATTTTTATAAATAAATTCGTTGCGGAAAAAGAGTTGATCAATTACTTGACAGCAACTGATATTTATATCACTCCGTATTTTAATGAAGCCCAGATTACCAGCGGGACCCTTTCTTATGCGGTTGGAGCAGGAGCTGCTGTTGTGTCAACCCCTTATTGGCATGCCCAGGAATTGCTGAGGGATAACCGTGGACGTCTCTTTAATTTTAAAGATGAGAATGGACTGGCACAAATTGTTAATCAGCTTCTCGGAAGCCCCAACAAATTAAATGCGCTGAAAAAGAATGCCTATCAATACGGTTTGAAGCTTCGCTGGCCCAAGATTGGAAGCGAGTATATCTCTTTAGTTGAAGAGGCAGTAAGTCACCCGGATTATAGTGAGAAAATTCTGAATCAAATCATCGATCTGGAAGTGATGCCCGAGTTTAGCCTCGATTATGTAAAACGGCTGACGGATGATACAGGTATTATCCAGCATGCAAAATATGGCATTCCCAATCGAAACGAAGGGTATTGCCTAGATGATAACGCCCGGGCGCTAATTATGGTATTGATGGCTTATCAGGTGAACAAGAGTCAGGAAGCATTGGAATTACTTCCAACTTATCTGAGTTACATCCATAATATGCAACGTGAAGACGGCAACTTCCGTAATTTTTTGAGCTATAGCAGGCAGTATCTGGATGAGGAGGGTTCTGAAGATTCCTTCGGCCGTACCATCTGGGCTTTAGGTTATCTCATTAATACTGCCCCTAACGATTCATGCAGGGAATTTGGACAGGAATTGTTTATCAAATCTGTGCCGCACTTTAAAAACCTGAAGCATCTGAGGGGAATTTCTAATACCATCACGGGAATCGCCTATTATGTAAGAACTCACCCCTCTGATACAAAAATGCTTCAGGAGCTCATATCTTTGACGGATAAGCTGGTTGAATCGTATCATAATACCAAAGGTGGGGAATGGCATTGGTTTGAAAACCATTTAACTTATGATAATGCGATATTGCCCTTAGCCTTATTCCATTCTACAGAAATAACAGGCAACGAGCAGATAAGAGAGATAGCGCTTGAATCTTTGAGATTTCTCGAAAAGCTTACCGTAAATGCAGATTATTTGAATCCGGTGGGCAATAACGGGTGGTACTTTAGGGAGGGGCAAATGCCCCTGCACGACCAGCAGGCCATTGAAACCATGGCCATGGTATTGATGTATTTCCAAGCTTATAAAGTAACTCAGGAACCGGAATATATCAAGAAAATATTTTCAAGCTATTTGTGGTTTTTGGGAGAAAACTCGCTTCGCATACCTCTGTATGATTACGAAACCAAAGGTTGTTGTGATGGATTGCAGCCATCAGGTATCAACAGGAATCAGGGAGCTGAAAGCACATTGGCTTACCTGATTGCCCATTTAGCAGTATTGACGGCTTTTGAGCATGAAAATGGGAATAGTCAGGATAGACAAAAACTTGAAAGTATTCTGTTTAAATGAAAGTAGCAGTTTTAGCCCCGGTTGCCTGGAGAACGCCTCCCAGGCATTACGGGCCCTGGGAACAAATTGCTTCTAACATTACAGAAGGTTTGGTAAAAGCGGGTGTTGAGGTTACTTTGTTTGCAACTGCCGATTCGATTACTGAAGGTAAGCTTGATGCTGTTGTTGAAACCGGCTACCAAGAAGATCGGCTACAGGATGCAAAAGTTGTGGAATGCCTGCACATTGGCAACCTGATGGAGAAAGCGGAGGATTTTGACATTATACATAACCATTTTGATTTTCTCCCGCTTACTTATTCCAGGCTGATCAAGACCCCGATGATCACTACCATTCATGGATTTTCATCGCCCAGGATTATTCCTGTTTATAAAAAATATAACAGTACTTCTTTCTATGCTTCTATTAGCGATGCGGATAGAAGCCCTGAATTGGATTACCTGGCAACGGTTTATAATGGTCTTAAGACTGCTGATTTCGGCTTTCAGGCAGACCCGGATGAGTACATGCTCTTTTTAGGACGTATACATCCTGATAAGGGGACTGCAGAAGCTATTGAAATAGCCAAAAGAAGCAAACGGCCGCTGCTTATTGCCGGAATTATCCAGGATCAGGCTTATTTTGATGAAAGAATAAAGCCTTTTTTAAATGAGGATATACGCTATGTAGGGCATGCAGGACCTGAAAAAAGAAACGAACTGTTAGGAAAAGCCCAAGCTTTACTTCATCCTATTAATTTTAAGGAGCCTTTCGGATTAAGTGTGGCTGAAGCCATGTTGTGCGGGACACCTGTAATTGCTTTTAATAAAGGATCAATGCCCGAACTTATTTTGCGCGGTAAAACTGGATTTCTTGTAAACACGGTTAATGAAGCTGTAGAAGCTTTTCAGGATATTTACAGGATCCACCGGATTGATTGTCATAAATGGGCGGAAAGCCAGTTCTCCCAGGAAAAAATGGTTCAGGAATATCTTAAAGCGTATCATTTCATCATTGGCTCTAAGTATCAGTGATCAGGCGGTCAAGTAAGGCTTTCAACTCAACTGTTGCAAATGAAGAGGAATAATCAGAAAGTCCATAAGGAATAATCAGTTTTCCATTGTTGATGATTGATCCGCAGGAATAGACCACATTAGGTACATAACCTTCCCGCTCATCATGATTTGGAATAAGTAATGGATCTTTTAACCGCCCTATTTCAACAGAAGGATCATCAAGTTTCAATAAGCTTGCTCCAAGGCAGTACCTTCTCATCGGACCTACTCCGTGAGTGATAATAAGCCAGCCATGCTCAGTTTCAATGGGGGAGCCACAATTTCCTATCTGAGTATATTCCCAGGGGTGTAAGGGCTGTTGTAACTTAATGGGATTTTCCCATAAGTACAGATTATTTGAATACATGATGTAATTATTCCAGCCATCAATTCTCGAGATCATGACATATTCCCCGTTTATGCGGCGTGGAAATAGCGCAAGATTTTTGTTCTGGGCCCCTTTCCCATGTAATGGCTTGATTTTGAAATGATAAAAATCTCTCGTTTGAAGCAGTTTGGGCATAATCAATGAGCCATCAAATGCAGTATAAGTAGCAAAATACATTACCTCGCCATTTTCCTCCGTAAACTTTACAAAACGTGCATCTTCAATTCCTTTTCGCTCCAGTTCAGAAATGGGAAAAATAACCCTATCTGAAATATCCGTGTCAAGAGAAAAACTTATCTCATGATAAGAGTCGGATAACCATAGGATTTTTTCATACTGCAGTTTTTTGAAATCGTCTTCCAGAAGCTTCTGTGAACCAAGTATAATCTTACGCAAAGTGGCATATTCAAAAGTATCATCGATTTTACCTTCAATTTCCTGCAACACATTAATATCAATTTGTGAGGTGGCAGCCTTTTCAAAGAAAAGCTTTTTCTCATACTCGACATTACGTATGATTTCAGCTTCATCCACATAATTTCCGGCAGGAATAACGCGTATATTATTATGCTTATCAATAAGGGCTCTCCTAAATGCAATGGAAGAAATATGCCCTTCGCCTACAGCCCTGAAACTTATTATTAGTCGCTTTTCACCCTCCTCCAGCTCTGACTGATCAGGATCTTCCACAATAGAAGGATTAAAAAATGCAGCAGATTCAATGGAATATTCATGTGTAAAATAAGATCCTAAAAGCAATTTCCTGAGCGGATCTATCTCATCAAAATCCACATCAAGGCTTTCTATTACCCTTTTTACTTTGTTGAAATGGCGGCGCAATACTTTAGTAATATTACGATGGCGCTTGGAATACTCCTGCAGAAGTGGTGAAACAATGCTGAATACTTCCTCATCATTTAAGGCCATAACATGCTTAGTCAATTCTTTGGCACGTACTTCACCGTTGAAGAAAAATCGGGCAATTACACGTTTCGAATCCGGATATACTTTGACTGCTTGTCTCTCGATAGGAATCCTCATCAGTTCATTTTTATTTTGCTGCTCTACGACAGAAAAAATGTTTTGTCGCGACAAGATAGAAAAAGATGAGCTAAAATTTAGGTTTCTTTTTGACAGATGAAATTCTCCGAGGAGAAGATATTTTAAAGAATAACAATATTCGGGAATAGATTGCTGACCCATATGGGTTTTAAACGAGAAAGAGTTATTATTCGAAATCTTTCTCAGAAGATTTGGAATAATAAATATTCTCTATGTAAATACCATTTTCATAAGCTAACTTCTCCCTCATTGCCTCTAATTTTTCTACAGCGTTTGGTTCATCCCATGGAAAGGACAGAAAATAGATCACGTTTCCGGTTTCACTATTAATGAACTTATAATATTTAATATCCTTATTCATAAAGCAAAAGATAAGGGAAAGAATTTCAACCAAACACTCCAATCAGTGTAAGTCTTTCCTAAAATTTTACTTTAAATATACGACATTTTTATTAGTTTAAATCACATTTTTTCACCTAAAAGTGCTTTTTGTCCATCTTGAGAAGAGACATAAACTGTAACACTACAAGTCTTCAGCTTTATATTTTCCCCAGCTTTTGCTTCTTCTGGATGAGCAATTAATGTTTCTTCAGCTTTCTCCAGCCATTGAGCATCTGTTGAATCCAACAGTTTTTTATAACTGCCAGCCGTTAAAGGAAAAATAAAAGGGACAGGGTCATCTGAAAAATTAAAGAGGCATAGAAGCTGCTGTTCTTCTTCTTCTGATTTTCTGTTTAAAACCAGTACTCCGGGGGAAGGAACATTTACCCGTACACTGTTCTTGTTAAAGTTCGCCAGTGCAGGCATTGACTTCCTCAGTTCAATTAATTTCTTATGCCATTGGAGTATAATCCTATGCTTGCCTTTTGACCGGAGGTTCCATTTAAGTTTTGAACTGTTAAAGGTTTCTTCATCCTGTGGATCCGGTGGATCAACATCCCAATTGTAACTTTCAAACTCTTTTTTTCGGCCTTCCTGTACTGCAATAATCAGGTCTGGGTCTGAGTGGCTGACAAAGTAGAAGAAAGGGGACAGATCGGCATATTCTTCTCCCATAAACAGCATGGGTACATAAGGAGATAAGAAGATGGCTGCTGCAGCAATTTTCAATCGCTCTAAATCAACAAGCATGTCCAAACGTTCACCCCGGACCCGATTACCCGTCTGATCATGGTTCTGGTTATAAACCACGAATTTATCCCCGGAGACCCCTGCTGAAGAAACCCCATGCTTTCTTTTTCGAAAGCTTACATATTCTCCGCTGTGTACAAAACCATCCGTATATGCTTTTGCCAATTGTTCCAACTTACCAAAATCCACATAACGATCTTTACCCTCTTTGTCCAACAACACATACAAGGCATGATGAAAATCATCCAGCCACTGTGCTGTAAATCCGAAACCTCCTACTTCAGGCGATTTTATTATTTTGGGACTGTTCAAATCACTTTCTGCAATCATATGCAAAGGTCTACCAAGCTTTTGTTCTAAAGCTTTTATCTTCATATGGGTAAGTTCCCAAAAGTTTACTGCGCCGGAATCACATACGGCATGTATGGCATCACAACGCAATCCATCCATATGGTATTGGTCAAACCAGTGAAGTGCATTATTGGAGAAATAATCCCTTACTCCATCAGACCATTCCCCGTCAAAATTTATCGCATCTCCCCAAGGAGTACTGTACTGATCAGTAAAGTAGGGGCCAAAATTGGAAAAGTAGTTGCCCTCGGGGCCTAAATGATTGTATACTACATCCATAAAAACAGCTATTCCTCTTTGATGACAGGCATCCACCAGCTTTTTCAGACCGTCCGGGCCCCCATACGTATTTTGGACCGCATAAGGAAAAACCCCATCGTAGCCCCAGTTACGGTTTCCGGGAAATTGCGAAACAGGCATTAGTTCTATCCCATTAATGCCTGTTTCAGCAATATCGTCCAATAAAGGAATAATCGCTTCAAAGATCCCTTCATTAGTAAAAGTTCCTACGTGTAATTCATATAAGATAAGTTCGTTAAAGGGGATCCCTTTCCAGTTGTTGTCTTGCCAGGTATACTGGGCATGGTTGATCACTTCTGATGGACCATGGACTCCCTCAGGTTGGAAATGTGAAGCCGGATCAGGATAATCATTTTCACCATCGGGTTTTAAGAAGTAACGGGCTCCAGGTGAAAAGTCTTTTATTTCAACTTTAAAATATCCCATTTCATCCCGTTTCAATTCGCTCTCTTGTTCCTCCGGATGCACCAGATGTAAAGTCATCCTTTTTTTTTCGGGAGCCCATACTGTAAATATACAACCTCCATTACTTAAAGGTCTGGCGCCAATGGTCTTCATCCGATTATTCCGTGATTAAAATGCTTAATTTAATAATTTCAAATGCAACTAATCCAGCCTTACAATGAGAGCTTCATCTCCACTGAGGTTGAGGACCTCCTTGACCTTGGTTCCTTCAAGCTCAGGGGAGGTAGAAATTTCGATAGTACCTTCTAAATTTACTTTCCGGGTTTTGAAATAACACGGACGATGGCTCAGGTTCAGCACCACCAAAAATTTCTGTTGACCCTCTTCATGCCGGAGATAAACTATCAAATGCCGATCAGCATGTACAGGAATATAATCGCCTACCATTAATGAAATTTCACTTTGGCGAAATTTAATGAGCCGTTTATAAAGGGAAAGCATAGAATACGGATCTCCCTTCTGGACTTCAACATTTACTCTTGGGAAACCTTTGTCGAGTCTTAACCAGGGTTTTGAATCAGTGAAGCCGGCATTTGAACTATTGTCCCATTGCATGGGGGTGCGGGAAGGATCGCGACTGAGATTCTTTTCCGGCATGTTCAATCCCTGCGGATCCTGAACTTCCTCAAATGGTATGGGGACATCCCGCATTCCTATCTCATCACCGTAATAAATTGTAGGTGTGCCCCGAAGGGTAAGGAGCAATATGGCTGCAACCTTTGCTTGTTGTATTCCAACACGGCTGGTAATTCGGGGGTTATCATGATTGCCTATAATCCAGTTTGGCCATCCTTCTTCTGGAAGGGCCCCTTCATATTCATCTATTGCTACTGCTATTTGTTGGGCATCCCAGGGAAGTGAGAGCAGCTGGAAATTGAAAGGAAGGTGGGCACCTTGATTATCTATCCCATAATAACTCATCAGTTTGTGAATGGGTAGATAAATCTCACCGATCATTACCCGCTCTTCATAAGCATCCATGACCTTCCGCATTTTATGGATGATATCATGGACCTCGGGCTGATCGGTGGAGTAAACCGGTAAAAGCTGGTCGTAAGTACTCATGTACGGCTGATAATCAGGATTGGGGGGATTATCCCGCAATTGATCATCCTTGATCATATGCCAGATTACATCCACCCTGAAACCATCCACCCCCTTTTCCAACCAGAACCGCATCACATCCAGCATCGCTTCCTGCACTTCGGGGTTACGCCAGTTCAGGTCGGGCTGCTCTTTCAAAAACCCATGGTAATAATATTGTTCTGTCTTTTCATCCCATTCCCAGGCACTGCCGCCAAAAACACTAAGCCAATTGTTGGGATACGAATCATCCTGACCAGGATCTTCCCAAATGTACCAGTTGCGTTTGGGATTGTCCCTGGAGGACCGCGATTCCAGGAACCATGGATGCTGATCTGAAGTATGGTTGGGAACAAGGTCAAGGATAAGTTTCATGCCCCGTGCATGGATTTCTGACAACAGCTGCTCAAAATCAGCAAAGGAGCCAAATAAAGGATGGATATCTTGATAATCTGAAATATCATAGCCGAAATCAGCCATGGGCGAAGGATAGAAAGGCGAAATCCAGATTGCTTCTATGCCAAGCCACTTTAGGTAATCCAACCTATTGGTAATCCCCCGTAAATCACCAATTCCATCGCTGTTGCTATCTTGAAAAGATCGGGGATAAATCTGATAAATCACCCCATTGTGCCACCAAAGATTCTTGTACTTATCTTTTTTCATACGTTGTCAGTTTTAATGTATGTTTAGATCTGCCAAAGGTGAATGATGTTTTTTTTGTAAAACCTGTTGGTACTCTCAAAAAATCAAAATGATGCAATAATTGTGCAAAAGTAATAAGGGGGAGTAGTGGTTTAATTTTGGTGATTTTCTGATGTATTCGAAAAGAGAGCGAAGATCCTGCCCTGTAGCGACTGGGAATGGAAGGCTGCGCATTAAAAGAAGAAGAGCCCCTTTTGCCAATCCTTGCAGGGGATCAATCCCTGAAAGGGATTAAAATTGAATAGCCCCGCATGCCAATGCGGTGGTTATGAAAATGGTTTCGAAACCCAACTCCGGCAGGAGTTGAATGTGGAAAACAAGGAACAAGCCCCTTTGCCTCACGGAATAACCAAGAAAGAGAGTCTGGTTGTCGATTATTTTTTATAGATTCATGCAACGGATTTACCAGAAAAATTAAACAGAGATAAAAATGGTCCATACCCCCGAAAAAAGTAAAGGTAATTGAACAGAACCGATGAGACTATGAAGATCTTGCAAGGCGGAGTGCCTAAGTGTGGGAATTTTTGGATGTATAAAATTATTCAACAAGTTCTTCACAAGACGGGCGGAAACACCACCAGTTTTATAGAACAGCATCCCATATATCCCCTTGCCAAAGCCTGGAATTTGAATTTTCCTGATCAGGCAAGAATAGATGTGTTGGAAATTAACGAGCTACAATACAGCTACCGCATCAGCAGTATTTTCCAAATGCCCATTGAGGATATAAAAAAATACATTGATCAAACGAATCATGTATGGACCCATTCACCTGTTTGCAAAAAAAGCGGAGAGGTATTTAACCTGTTTGATAAGAAAGTCTATATTATAAGAGATCCCAGAGACAGGGCTGTTTCAGCAGCTAAATATTATTGTTCAGATTACATGCTGAGGTATTTTCCCCAAGAGGAAAAAGATCCTAAGGTTTTTCTGCAAAAGAATTTTGACCAATTGATGCAGGAATGGGTATGGAATGTATGGGACCATTTGCGACTGAGCCAGGAATTCAACATTCATATTATCTTTTTTGAGAATCTTTTATCTGATTTTCAGCGGGAATTGGGACGTCTTTTGGATTACCTGGAATTGGATCTCGATCCGCCACAGAAGGAGGAGTTGGAAAATGAAGTGAGCTTTTCCACGTTGAAAGAGCGAAATCCCAAGCATCTCAAAAAGGGAACTTCGGGCTATTGGAAAGAGGCTTTAAGTAAAGAACAAATTGAAAAAGCAGCCATCATTGCAGAGCCCTTGATGCAGTTCCTGAATTATACCACTGAGGGAAGTCCCTCAGTGGATTTTCATCCTGGTCACAACTCTTCTATTTTTGAAGAATTAAAGCAGGAAATCATCCTTTCTCAGGAACCGTTGTACTAACTTACCAGACGTCCAGCTGCCGGCCTATGGCTTTGATCTGCCCGACAGTGTACGCATTATGATGGAAAGTTGTCATGGCTGCCCAGGAAAGGGTCTTCCCGTTTTCATGTACTTCAAACAATAGGGTATCCCGATGATGAACTATATCGATCATTTCTTCTAATTCCTTTTCGAAGCCATCGATGGATTCGTTCCATGCCTGCTTACTTTCAGGCACAGGATTCTCCGGCCAGTAGGCATCAGGCCAGACATTCAAATGATCCATAGGGCTTCTCATAAATTGAAGTAATATATGCTGGCGGTGGCGCATATGTTCCAACAAGGAGTAAGCGGAAAAGGGCAAACCTTCCAAGGTAATACCTGCTTTTTCATAATCGTATTCGCGGAGTAGGATTACCACAGGGGCAAAACCGCCTATGAGCAATTCGGTAAGTTGGCCCCTTAAAAGATTGTCCGTGCTTTCATCGGTGTTCATTTTCATCTCATTTTTTTGTTTTAGCCCTCATTTGATCTACAATATACCATTATAGAATTGTCTATTAAAGACGAATTGCATATATTCACCTTCTTTTTACATCCACAATTATACATGATGCTAAAATTCCTTTATACCTTTTTATTGGTAAGTAGCCAGATTTTCTTTATCAATGCTCAAGATGAGCCCCTGCAAATTATAATGATCGGAGCCCATCCAGATGATTGTGATATCAAGAGTGGCGGCACCGCTGCCCTTTTTGTCCAATTGGGCCACAATGTAAAATTTCTCTCCGTAACCAATGGAGATGCGGGGCATATGGAACAAGGGGGCGGTATTTTGGCGAAGCGAAGGGTGGCCGAAACCCAAGAAGTGGCCCGTCGGTTAGGGATCACCTATGAAGTTCTGGACAACCATGATGGGGAATTGCTTCCAACCTTACCCATAAGGTTGGAGATTATCCGAAGGATAAGGGATTGGGAGGCCGATATCGTCATTTCCCACCGATCCAACGACTACCATCCCGACCACCGTTATACTGGTGTTTTGGTTCAGGATGCAGCCTTTATGGTAGGCGTCCCGAATATTGCCGCAGACACTCCCCCGCTTAGGAAGAACCCCGTATTCCTTTATTACCAGGATCATTTCCAGAAACCCAACCCGTTTCAGCCGGACATAGCTATAGATATCACTCAAGTCATCGATCAAAAAATCGAGGCAATGGATGCCCATGAATCCCAGTTTTATGAATGGTTGCCCTGGATCAGTGGAAATGATGAGGAAATCCCTACCGGAAAGGAGGAAAGATTATCATGGCTGAAAGATAACCGTTCTGGGTCCATCAATCCGGAGGTAAGGGCCACTTTGGAAAAGTGGTACGGAAAAGAACATGCGGAACAGGTGGAATATGTGGAAGCGTTTGAGCTCTGTGAATATGGGAGCCGTCCATCCGAGGAGGAAATCAAGCATTTATTCCCCATGATGGGGAAAAACAGAAACTAATATTTCTTTGATGTTGGAAATCAGGAATGAGGTAAGCCCAAATTCTCTTTCCACATCTCTTTGATCTTATATTTGTTTTCCTGGAACAGGAGAGAAAGTTTGGATAACGGATTTTTACAATTTAAAAATAATGAGTTAATATGAAATTATTAAGATTTGGAACACCTGGGAACGAAAAGCCTGGGATGGAAACAGCAGATGGAAAATGGATTGATTGTAGTGCCTTTGGAAGTGATTGGTCCGAGGAGTTTTTGGGTTCAGAGGGGATAACTCGACTGGTAAAATGGTTGAAGGAGCATGAATCTTCCTGTCCAGAGATTTCCAAAGAAGTGCGATTGGGCCCTCCTACCCAAAGACCCTCAAAAATTATTTGTGTTGGTTTAAATTTTTCCCTCCATGCTAAAGAAAGCGGTGTGGAAGTCCCAAAGCAACCGATTTTGTTTATGAAGGCCACTTCTGCCATTTCAGGTCCATTTGACCCGATTATTATACCCAAAGGGTCCGAATCAACCGACTGGGAAGTGGAATTGGCCGTGGTTATTGGCAAGAAAGCAAGTTATGTGTCTGAAGAGGAAGCTATGGATCATGTGGCAGGATATGTCCTCCACAATGATGTAAGCGAGAGGGATTTTCAGTTGAAACACGGAGGGCAATGGGTGAAGGGAAAGAGCAGCGATTCATTTGCTCCTTTAGGGCCTTATCTTGTGACCAAAGAAGAAATCAAAGATCCTCATAACTTAAGGCTTTGGCTAAAGTTAAATGATAAAATGTTGCAGGACAGCAGTACTTCCGATTTGGTGTTCAACGTTCCTCAATTGGTGAGCTATATCAGTCAATATATGTCACTATTGCCTGGAGACATTATCAGTACGGGTACTCCTTCAGGGGTAGGATTGGGATTTAACCCACCTTTGTATTTAAAGGAAGGGGATGTGGTAGAGTTAGGGATTGACGGCTTGGGAGTCGCAAAGCAGGAAGTAATCAATTACAGGGGTTAAACTTGATTTATCCCACAGGAACGGGACTCTTTCAAGTCAGAAGGGGATCCGTTCCTATAAATCCGAGAATGAAGGTCAATCATGATCCAGATCCAATAGGATCAATTTGGGGGAGTGATTGCTGGAATATTCGCTGCCAGTATGGCTTCGTTGGATGGCAGTATGAATAGTATAGCGACTGCTTCTATATCAGATATCCATAAATATAGGCCGGGTTGAAGATACCCGGTACTTGGGACTGGCAAAAATCACAACAATAATAATGGGATTTTTTGGCGCCTTTACCCTCATTGGGATTGCACATCTGAGGCAGTTTTTATTTTTGATTTAATAGCTATTTTAAAACTAGCTGGTCCGTTTTTTGGTTATAAGTTCATCTATTGTAAATTAAGTCATAAGGCTTGCCACAAGCCGAATTTTCGGTAACGCTGTTAAAAGGTGTTAAAAACAGTCGGTTTCACAGGATTTGCAGGATGAAAGGGAACTAGAGAAGGTTTATTACGTGTATAAAGTTTAAAAAAATAAAGGAGATATTATGAATAAAAAGCAATTTTTCTTAGGAGTAATCTTGGCTGCATTGATTGGGGGATTAGTTGCATTGGCAGGTGCCAGTTTCTTGTCCAAGCCCAATTCTTCCACAAGTTTTACGGAAAAGCAAAATACAAGCTTCGTAAATTGGTTGTCTGATGATAAATTCACCGTTCCAGATGGAATTAATTTCGTTGCATCCGCCGAACAGGTGACTCCAGCAGTGGTTCATGTAACCAGTAAAATTTCTCTTCAAGGCCAAAGAGGCGTGGATCCCCTGGAAGAGCTATTTGGATTTAGATCCCCTACTCCCAGAGAAGAAGCCCCAAGAGAAGGTAGGGGTTTTGGTTCAGGGGTGATCATCTCCGAGGATGGATATATCGTTACCAATAACCATGTGATCGATAGGGCTTCAACAGTAAGTATTGCACTGGAAGATAACAGAAGATATACCGCAAAAGTTATTGGGACCGATCCAACTACTGATCTGGCACTCCTGAAAATTGAAGAAGATAATCTTCCTTTTGTGAGATTCGGCAATTCGGATGATGCCAAGGTGGGGGAATGGGTTCTCGCTGTAGGCAATCCCTTTAATTTGAATTCTACTGTTACAGCAGGAATTATCAGTGCTAAAGCCAGGAACATCGGGATTTTACGTGACGAGGTCAACAACCTTCAAGTAGAATCATTTATTCAAACTGATGCAGTGGTAAACCGGGGCAACTCGGGAGGCGCTTTGGTAAATTTAGCCGGTGAGCTAATTGGTATCAATACTGCGATAGCTTCCCAAACCGGCTCCTTTACTGGCTACTCCTTTGCAGTACCCTCCTCCATAGTTAAGAAGGTGATGGATGACCTGTTAGAGTTTGGCACTGTTCAGAGGGGGCTTCTTGGTGTACAAATTCAGGATGTCAGCCCAGAGTTGGAAGAATACCTTGGAGAGGAAATCGGGGCGATCCGTGGTGTATATGTAGCTGAAGTGAATGAAGGCAGTGGCGGTGAAGAGGCAGGATTGAAAAAAGGTGATGTGATCATAGGCATAGATGATGTCGATACCTACAATACCTCAAAGCTGCAGGAAATGGTGGCAAGGAAACGGCCAGGGGATAAAGTGGAAGTAAAATACCTCCGAAATGGCAATGAAATGACTACTACTGCTACCTTGAAGAATTTTTCAGGGGACACTAAAATTGTCGTTAAGGAAGAGCCCAAAACTTCTGAATTCAATGGAGTGGCCTTTGAAGATGTAAATACTTCAGTGAAAGAAAGGCTCCAATTAGAAGGTGGTGCTGCCATTACATCGGTGGGCAATGAGATATGGCGAGAAGCCGGTGTTAAAGAAGGTTTTATTGTAACCAGGGTGGGAAGGACTAAAATCAATAACGCTGAGGAATTGGTGGAAATCCTTGAAAAATTAAATGGAGAAGAGGTAAGTATACTGGGTGTTTATCCCAATGGCCAAAGGTCCTATTTCGATCTTGTTCTATAATAAATTTTAGTTGAAGCATTGGTTGATCAAAAGGCCGTTCTATTTGAACGGCCTTTTGCATTATAGCAGGGAAAATACGTAGGGTATCAATCTTTAATAAATTATTTGCCTACTTTCGCACAATTGAAAAAATCCATTTGGACGATGATAAAAGGGATCTTTAAATACTATAATTTTGAACAGGTCTTAAACAAACTTCACGAGGGCAAGGCATATCTGGAAAACGGGGAGGAGGAATTCCCAATAGATTTGGCGGACTCGGTCGTGTTTCTTGAAGATTTGGAAGAACTTTTCAAGAGTGTGGTCTATTATTCAAATCAGAAAAAGTACGAGATGATACGTAACGGAGTAATCCCATCCCGGACCAACATTAATGGGAAAATGGTGGAGAATCATCTGCGGGATTATGAAACCAGATTTAAAGTCCTGAAGGCTGACATGCGGATGGTACTGACCTGGAAAAACATGGAAAGTTACTTATGCGTAATTGAATTTTTGGATACATTATTGGTGGTGCTGAATAAGAATCATTAATTTGTATCTTTATCCACCATACCGTTTAATCCCACAGGATTTTGAAAATTAATTTTACATTTTAAAAGTATGAAGTATTATAGGATTACTGGAAGGAAAAATAAAAACTACTTTATAAATTTAGAGGCGGTTCTTTGGGTAGAATTTATTGATGAGGAATATAAAATATTGTTTAACAAAGGGATTAATGATGTCTTGCACTTGGTTGTGGAAGAAGAGGAATATTCATGCATAAAAGACAAATTGGTAAAAGCGCTGGTTTTCCCTATTCAAGAGGAAGGGGATTAAACCATTCGCATATTTTGCTCCATGCCTATTGATGAAGGGCAAGACAACAAGGTTTTAGAAAGTAAAAAACCCAGCTGCTGCCGGGCTTTTAAATATCGCTTTTATTGAAATCCAGTTACATCAATGCTTGGATTTATGAACGATGATCGGATCAGGAGTTCCATCAGGATCTTCCATTACCTTGCCATCCTTGAAAGCCTTCCCACCTGTAACCAAAAACACCCCAGCTGCATGTGGGGTAGCCATGGAAGTTCCACTAATCGTATGATAACCACCATCCTTCCAGGTAGACTTTATACTTACTCCCGGCGCGCAAAAATCAACCGGAGGGTTTCCGAAATTAGAAAAGGAAGCCCAGTAATCATCTTGGTCCATAGCCGAAATGGTATAGACATTCTTTCCATTGGTCCTGGCAGGGGAATAGTTATTCGCATCATCCGAATTGTTTCCTGCCGACAGGCAGAAAATAATTCCACATCCAGCAGCTGCCACTATAGCCTCATCCAGTGCTTGGGATTCAGGCCCACCCAAACTCATATTGGCTACATCACCTTTTTTACCATTTGCAGCTACATGATCCACTCCTGCTATTACACCGGAATAAGTACCGCTACCTTCGGAATTAAGCACCTTTATCGGGATTACTGTTGCACCAGCAGCTACTCCCACCACACCTATAGTATTATCAATAGCTGCAATAGTACCTGCCACAAGAGTTCCATGGCCATTTCCATCATCAAAGGTCTGTGCATCACGACCATTTGAAAAAGCATTGAAACCATCAGAAATCTCTACATTCAAATCGGGGTGATCCAGGTCAATTCCGCTATCAATAATCCAGGCCACATTGTCACAGGAGGAATGATCTACCGCACCACCGACTCTTGTAATTCCAGGAGGTATTTCCTGTTCGTCACCAGGATCCTCTTCACCTCTTTCCCAAGGCAAAGCTATGGTAATGATCCGATCTTGCTCGATATAGGACACTTCAGGTTCTTTCCTGAGCCTTTCCAGCATGGCCTCATCCAGTGGGGCAGAAAATCCAAGTACCGTACTGCTATACATATGACCCACCATCTCTTCGGGAATTTTGGCCTTTTTTAAAATGGGAGCAATAGCCGATTTCATGGCTGAGGTACGTTGATGGTAGTTCCCCTTTTGGCTAAACCGGGCATTTATTGCCTCCTGTTTAAGTACCACAATGTAATGACTTTCGATTAGCTGTGAAGAAGTTGTTTCCAGTAGCTGGTCTTCTTTTTCGGGATTTTCAAACTCATACGGTTGGCAGGATGCCAACCCTAATAAAGCAGAAAAAAAAACTACTTTAGTTTTTCTTGTAAAGGTGTCTTTGAACATAAGAATATTATGGTTTAGGTAGAAGGTGAGTTCCTGTAATTGTCCAATAAGCATGACCCCTTGTGAAAATTTGCAAGGGGTCATGATTTACACCCATTATGAGTATTATTTCAGTAATACCTCTTTCATAGCCTCTATGTAAGAGGGAGCACTCACTTCCTTGCCCATTACCAACATCACGAAATGTTCAGCTAATATTTCTTCAGGATGGAGCGTATAGGAGGTATTGTTACCTATTTTGCTTTTCAAATTTGATGCATCCTCAAAATTTTTCAGCACCGGCATATTACCGATCAGTGTGGGGGTTTTATTTGTAGGACCACCTTCCACAACCATCAATTTTTGTTTCATATATTCAGTAAATGAACCACCGTCCCAGTCTTCTTCGGAGTGGAGAATAAAAACTACTTCTTCCTGAGCACCATCAATCTGTACTTCGAGGGTATGCTCTAAAAACGGAGCATCGGGATTAGTAATTATGTGGTCCCTTATGGCTTCAGGATATTCTATCTTATTGGATTCCACAAAGTTAATGGTTTTGAATAATTCGTTTCTTGTATCCGGATTAAATCTTGAAAGAATATGGAAAAGCTCATGCGTAATATATTCTTCTGAGACAGATCCCTTGATTACAATGTAATTTTCTCTCGTATAACTGGTGAATCCACCTTCTTCATTCATGGAAGACTTGACCAGGTTTATCTTTTCGGGAAAATCCAGATTGAGCCCCTTATCTTCAATTTTTGTGCGCACTCCCAATATCTGGGCCCTTACGGAAGCTTTTTCTTCATCAGTCCAGTCCAAGGCCTGTTGGGCAGCATAATCCAGATAATCCTGCTCAGTAGTGTTGGATTTGCTTTCTGTTTTAGAAATAACATCAAATTTGCTGAGTTCCTGGGTGTAGCGGTCAGATGTACCCAACAATTTACTGGCCTCATCTTTACTATTAAAAACAATAGTGGTTCCTTCTATAAAAGGAACTTCATTTTCGGGATCAGTGCCTGTTGGTTCACCGTCCTCTGTGGTGTTGCATCCCGCAAACCAAACAATAAGGGATAGGGCAATTAACGATTTCTTCATGGTTATAAAATTAAATTAGTAAAAACATTCCTTAGCAATA
This sequence comes from Anditalea sp., assembly GCA_040905145.1. Taxonomy (GTDB): domain Bacteria; phylum Bacteroidota; class Bacteroidia; order Cytophagales; family Cyclobacteriaceae; genus DATGMS01. The sequence goes on along the minus strand of JBBDSC010000081.1, from coordinate 4,206 downwards.
ATTATTCCAACTTGATATTAATCAATATCCAAAATCTTCTGCAAGGTTTTGGCAAATGATACATCATTTGGGGTGTTAAACAAAGTAGTATGTTCTCCGTCTACCTCCCAAACATTCACCTGATTTACATAGGATTTCCATCCATAGTAACGGGAATCGGGGACATAGTAAGAAGGGATCTTAGCGCGCAACAGTTGAATTCTGCCATCATAGGAGCTAAACACATAATTTTTTCTTGCCTCTTTTTGAAGGGCTTCATTATTTATGGTAATGTTTGCTTTCTGGGCTTCTTTTTTTGGCTTTATCAAGTTCTTGATTTTAGCTATTTTACGGTTATATGACTCTGTTTTTATTCGTTTCAAAACTTGGGGATGGTTTATTAAAAGAAGAATATCAAACCATCTTTTACCGATACCATGCTTAAGTTGATTCACCAACTTCACCAACCACCCATCTCTATGGTCACTTTGGTAGGCATAGGTATCGAACATGATCAGGTCTTTCACTTCCTTACCTGAACTTTTCAATTGTTTGGCCATTTCATAAGCAATGGTTCCTCCTAAGGAATAACCAGCCAAAATATAGGGGCCATCTGGGTTTTTTCTCAGGATTTCATCAATATAATGTGAAGCAATGATTTCCACACCGGTCAAGGATATTTTCTTCCCATTTAGCCCCTTTGCCTGAAATCCAAAGACAGGTTGTTCGGGATCCATATTTTTAGCAATGGTAAAAAGGGATAGCACATCTAAATCTTCCCCATGAACAATATAGAGAGGTGCCTTATTCCCTGTGGATTTGATAGGGATCAATGAATTCCGCTCCTTCTCCCCATTTTCCTTTGATTGTAATTCTATAGCCTTTTTCTTAATCTTACCTGATAATTCTGCGATAGTAGGATTGGAAAACAATTCTCTAATACCAAGTTCTATTTTTATTTGTTCCCGAACAGCCGAAATAATTCGATATGCCAAAAGCGAATGTCCACCTATCTCAAAGAAATTATCATGTATACCAACTCTTTCAAGATTTAAGATTTTTTCCCAAATTCTGGCCAATTCTCTTTCCAGTTTGGTACTTGGGGCAACGAATTCTTTACCTGAATGTGCACTTCCTACAGAATCGGATAATGCTTTTCTATCGATTTTACCATTTGGATTTAGAGGCAGTCCGTCAAGTTTTTCCCAAGAAGAGGGGATCATAAAGTGAGGTAACTTTTCCTTTAGGAAATCGATGATGGCTGCTAACTCGTACTTGCCGTTTGGCACAATATATCCCACTAAATATTTGTCCCCTTCTAAATCCTGTTTTACTACTACCGCAGCTTGCTTTACTCCCTCAAATTGATGCAACACACTTTCTATTTCCCCCAACTCAATCCGGTATCCATGGATCTTTACCTGTTCATCTTTCCTACCTAGGTATTCTATAAAGCCTCCCGCCTTCCAACGTCCCAAATCTCCAGTCTTATAAATCTTCGTATGGCCATTATGGAATGGATTTCGGATGAATCTTTCGGTGGTCAATTCTTCATGGTTTAGATAGCCCCTCGCCACACCAGCTCCTCCGATACATATTTCCCCTGGAACTCCTTCGGGGTTCAATTCATTTTCCGGGTTAAGGATGTAGATACTGGTATTGCTTATTGGCTTTCCAATCAATAACCGCTTTTTCTTATCCAATTTATATACTGTACTGTAAGTGGTATCTTCTGTTGGCCCATATAAATTTCTCACTTCTATTTTTTCGGGATCCAATTCTTTCAGGATTTTTGGAGAAATAGGCTCCCCAGCCATATTGATGATACTAACTCGACTTAAATCAGCCTTTTCCTCTAATAAATTCTGGACCACACTGGGCACCGTATTTATCAATACAAAGGTATCGTGTGAGAGGTATTTACTGATCTGCAATCCGCTTTCTATCAACCGAATGGACTTGCCTATGCTCAATGGGAAAAAGAGTTCAAATACGGAAAGATCAAAGCAGATGGATGTGGAAGCATATACCAGTTCGAAATGGCTGGAACCAAATTCTTGTTTACACCAGCAAACAAAGTAAAAGGTATTTCTATGCTCTATCATCACGCCCTTTGGGGTTCCTGTGGAACCGGAGGTATAGAGTACATATGCCAGATGATCCGGGCTTAATAAAGTCTTTACTTTAGAGGTGGATTGCCCCTCAAGAATGGCTAATTTCCGGTCCAGTTCTATGATATCCAACCCAGCCAAATGCTGCAGCTTTGTTTTGCTTTCTTTGCTGCTTAACACTAGCTGAGCACCTGTATCTTCTTGAATATACCGGATTCTTTCCAGGGGATAATGAGGATCTATGGGTACGTAAGCTGCTCCGGCTTTTAGGATTCCCATCATCCCAACTACCATTTCCAGCGATCTTCCAATACAAACCAGAACTAAGGATTCTTCTTTAACTCCTTTACTTCTTAAGAAATGGGCCAATTGGTTGGATTTATGGTCCAACTCCTGATAAGAAAGTTGCTGTCCCTCAAAAACCAATGCTTTTCCATGGGGGTTTTTTAATACCTGTTCTTCAAACAAATCAATTATAGTCTTACCTGTTGGATAGTTGAAGGCGTTATTGTTATTGCTTATCAGCAATTGATGTTTTTCCTCGGAAGTAAGCATTTTTAATTTTCCTATGCTTGCCTCGGGATTCCCGGTGATGGAGTGCAGCAACTGCTGGTAATGCCCCATCATTTTTTCTATTGTCTGCTCTTGATATAGATCCGTTCTATATTCCACAGTGCCCATCAATCCTTCAGCGGTTTCGGTAAGGGAAAAAGTAAGATCGAATTTTGAAGTTTTTTGAGGGACTTCCATTTTCGATACACTTGCCCCATTTAGGTTTAACTGGGGGACTTCAGGCACATTTTGAAGAAGGAACATCACCTGGAATAAAGGATTTTGATTCTCAACCCTCTCTACGGCGACTGCAGCTACTATCCTTTCAAAAGGCACCTCTTGATTGGCATAGGCATCTAATGTCGTGTTTTTTATCTGTTCCAATAAATCTGTAAAGGAAGCTTTACCATCTAATTGAGAACGTAAAGGCAAGGTATTGATAAAGTATCCAATCAGATCTTCTGTTTCAGTTTGCTGACGTCCTGCCATAACAGTTCCCACACAAATATCTTCCTGGGAACTGTAACGGTAAAGCAGTACTTTAAAAGCTGCCAATAAAGTCATAAATAGGGTGGCTCCTTCCTGTTTGGCAATAGCCCTGATTTTCCCACTTAGAATGCTATCTATCCTAAATTGACTGACAGCACCTTTAGTGCTAGTGCTTGAGGAAGAAAGTTTGGCATGATCAGTAGGAAGCTGAAGAGTCACAGCCCCAGCTAACTTATTCTTCCAATAGGAGGTTTTCTCTTCAATAAATTTCCCTCTGATAAGCTTTCTTTGCCAAAGCGCATACTCTCCATGCTGGAATGGAAGAGAAACTAAAGCACTGTTTAAATTTTCCGGATAAGCTTTATATAATGCCTCCAATTCTTTTATAAGAACGGAATAGGACCAGCCGTCGAAAGCAATATGATGCATAACCAATACCAGTACATGATCTTGATTTCCAAGCCGGATCAGCCTGGCCCTCATCATAAAATCATTGGACAGATCAAATGGTTCTTGCACAAACTGTTCAATGTTCTGCATTATTTCTGCATCCTGCTGGTATTTTTGCCCCTCCACTACAGATAATTGCCAACTGTCCGCATCCATTACCAGTTGTTCTTTCAGTCCATCTTTCTCATGGATGACCGTTCGGAATATTTCATGCCGGTTTACAATGTATTTCAGAGCATATTCCATAGCCTCCAAATCCAGTTGTCCCTGGATTTTTAACACGATTGGAAGGTGATATTGTACACTTCCTTCAAGTTGATCAATAAACCACAGGCTTTCCTGGCTGAAAGATAGTGGGATACTCTTTGGCCGGGGATTCGCTTTCTGGATTGGAGGCAGGATGGATCCATTGCTAATGGAGCGAAGGTGTGCCGCTAATTTGGATGCCGTGGGATGGGTAAATAAATCTTTAATTCCTAACTCAGCATTTAATTCCCTGCGTGCGGAAGAAATTACCCTCATTGCCAAGAGAGAATCACCCCCGATTTCAAAGAAATTAGCTTCAATTCCTACCCTGTCAATATTAAGGAGCCTTTTCCAAATGGATACAATGGTCTGTTCAAAA
>JBBDSC010000080.1:0-43613 GCA_040905145.1 Anditalea sp. | reverse complement strand
GCTTTAGCCAACGGGAAAATGGACAAGAATCCTTTGGCTTTAGCCACATTATCCCGGGTGGGCCTTTAATTGGATAAAGCCCAAACTTCTCTCTTCATTCCTTTCCCCCCATAACTAAATCACCACATCTTCGCTTCGGACTTCGGACATCCAGCATCCGACCTAAATCACTTCCTGCTAAGCAAATATACCATCAGCGCATCAAATTCTTCCTCGCTCATGGCTGTGTGAAAATTATCCGGCATCAGTGTATATTTTGAAGCTATCTGTTCTTTAATATCCTCCTTGGCAATGGTAAATTCCTCTCCCAGCTGATTGGCCAAAACCAGAGACTGCCCCTCTTCCCTTCTGTAAAGACCCGTGACCGTTTGGCCGTTTTTCAGGGTAATGTTATAACTCCGGAAGTTTTCGGTGATGTTCCGGTTGGGGTCCAGGATCTTGGTGGTCAATGCGGTTCTTCCCCAGTTTCCTATCCCGTCCAGCTGGGGACCTATAAGTCCTCCTTCATTGTCGATCTGATGGCACATGCTGCAATGCTTGAGAAAAATGGCACTGCCCATTTCCACAGTCTTACCCTCGGGATCAAAGCCGGCCAGCCTTTTTTCAATCAGCTGCTGCCGCTCTTCGCTGATGGGTTCTATATTGGCGGTAAGGGCCTCGTATTCCTCTTTTTGTCCGGGATCTATATTGGTGAGAAAAGGCTCTTCTACCGCCCGTTCCATCAACAAACGAGCGGGGGCATAACCTTCCCTGATAAGCTCCATTAATTGGGTTTTGCCTTCAGGATGGTTCGCCAGGATCACGGCGATGCTTTCCTGTACCTCCATGGGTGCCCCTTTCAGACCTTCCCCCAATAATTTCCGGGCTTCCGGAGTTTCGGGACGGCCCAGGGCAGCGGCCAACTTCTGCCTCATGGAGGTGGATTCTTCCACGTTATAAAGAACATTGGCAATCAATTTGGCATTTCTTCCCGGAGCTATATCCATAAGGGCACCTGCCGCCACAGCCCTTGATTCCTCGTCGGCATGGGGGGAGGCCAACAGCTTCTTAAGGTACGGTTCCATTGCCTTTAGCTTATATCTACCGGCTATTTCCGCGGCATATTTTTGTTGTGCCTTCACCTGGTCTGTCCATTGACCGGCATTTCCCGGCAGGTTGTCCAAAAAGCCGGAGGCCAGTTCCACATACCATTCACTGAGTAATGGATTGGATTCTCCCCCCCTTTGTTCCATTCCCTGATTGGTGGCCATGGCCATTTTGTACTGCAGGTCAAGATCATTGGAAGTTTTGCTTTTGATAAATTCTATCAACCTGCCCATTTCAGGTGTTGGTATGGAACGGGCAATGGATTCAACAAAGGCCAACTGCCGTTCCTGCGACTGTGGATATTCCTTGATGTGCTGCAACAGAAAGTTCGCTGAATAAGCAGAGGGCACATCAGAAATGACCAGGGCAATAAGATCTGCCTCTTTCCTGACCCATTTTTCGTTGACCACCTGTTTTACGATTTCTTCCTGCAACAGATGGTTCCTGATCCCCAATAGGATGGTATATTTTAAATGGGTGTCATAATCTGGCACCTTGCCGTGGAAAGAGATAAGCGGTTTATAGCTTTTCGGGTCGGGATGCCTGCTCAACAGTTCCGCCGCCGCCCGCTGTACATGGGGGTTCTTGCTTTCGAGCCCTTGAAGTGTCCAGGCCAACTGCTCGCCCGACAGCCCTTTGTGATTGGCCAATATTTTATAAGCATGCACCTTTACACGTACATCTTCATGGTCTATGGCATCTTTCAGGACTCCGTTGGGAAGGGCATCCAAACGGTACAGGGCCCATAGAACCTGGATCAGCTGTATGGGTTCCGTGTTTTTATCGCGCACAGTTTCTTCCAGGGAACCGACGGCCTCACTGCCAAGGCGGTCCACCAACTCATCGGTGGCCTGCATTCTGAGCTGTAGGATTTCGTGGCCCATCCCCTCAACAAGTTCGGCCATGTTCGCTTCCGACCAGTCGGTGACTTGCCGTTGGTTCCCCTTATAGGTGATCTTCCATATGCGCCCGCTGATACGGTCCCTTCCGGGATGGTCCAACGGCACCTCGTAATGTCCGATGATCCGGTTATAAAAGTCCGCTACGTACATGGCGCCATCGGGGCCTATCTTGATGTCCACGGGCCGGAACCAAGGGTCCCTGCTTACCAGAAAATCCTCCTGCCGGGAGGCCGTGGGGGTGGAACCGTTGAATTCCATGGTGTTGCGGCTTATCCTGCAGGTGACCACATCACCGGAGTAAAAGCTGTTCCGGAATTCTTCCGGGAATTGGGTATCCGTGTAATAGACGAGGCCGGACAAAGCCGTGGAGTTGAGGCCATAGTCCATCATCGTGGGGGCAAAACCCATATTAGGCTCCTTTTTGCCCCATTGGGTATAATTCCCTCCCCAGATCAGCTGGAAAATGGGCAGGGTATGGCAGTCGGCGGAATAATGGTACCCCATTTCATCGAAATCGGAGCCGAAGGGGTTGATCCGGCCGTCGGAAGTCTTTTCCACCCTGCTGCCGTCCATCCTGAACCTGAAGGTATTCCCCGACACCATCTTCACGGAATCACCATCGTCACCTGCCACCACCGAGATGTTGGAGAAGCCGTGGGAGGCATGCATCCAGCCGTCAAAGCCTCTGATCAAATTGTTTACCATGCCATGGGTGTCCCTATGTTCAAACTCCCCCAACAGCACTTCGCGCCTGTCCGCTTTGCCGTCATTATCAGAATCGGTAAACCTGTAAAGATTCGGAATGCTGTAGGCAATGGCCCCGCCCTTTATCGGCATGACTCCGATGGGGATGTTCAGGTCATTGGCAAAATCGTGGATCTCGTCGGCACGCCCATCCCCGTCGGTATCCTCCAGGATGGTGATCCGGTCCGTACCCTCACTGGACCCGGCGGCTATAGGATATTCGGATGATTGCGTCACCCACAGCCGGCCTTTTTCATCAAAGGCCATATTGATGGGCTTGGTGATGTCTGGTTCCGAGGCGAAAAGGGTGACCTCAAAGCCCGGTGGCAAAATAAAATCAAGCCGTTCCTCTTCCGGGGTCTGGAATTCCGTGGTCCGGACATGTTCGGCATAGATATCGTCCGTGGCTTCGGGGATATCTTCGCCATTGCTTTTCCCATCCCCACAGCCCTGCAACAAAAGCAGGAGAAACATTAATGGGACACAGTATTTATTGATACTCATAAGAAACTAAAATTGTTATCATAAACCTATCTGATATAAAAAAACGGCTAAGGGTAATCAGTCAGGATTTAATACTAAGGATATTTTCTTTGCCAAAAAAATTTTTCTTGAAAAAATCTCTCTATTGAATAAATAGCCCAAAAAACAGTCATCAAAAATGTGCCTCAGCTGGCAGTATTATGCTTGAACGGGAAAACATTAAGTGGAAAAGTGTCAACTAAATTCAGGACGTGACACAATGTTGGGGATCCCAAATAAAATACTTGGGATAACCGGAGGTGCCCAATTTATTTCTTTTTCACCACAGATTACTCAGATCAGCCTGCCCGGCAGGTTCTCACAGATTATTTCTCTGTGTTAATCTGTGTCTATCTGTGGTTAACTTTTATATATCGTCCTGAATTAGTACTTCTCATCTCCTTATTCTTTCACCATATGCCGTATTTGGTTTTCAATGGTAGCCGCTTTGATCTCTGCCTCTTTCAAGGGCAATCCTGCTTTTACACCGGGCCTTTTATGACCTGTCGCCGTTAGCCAAGCATCTCTCATTAAAGCTTGTTGTTCCTCCACTAACTTTATGACCTGTTCTGCATGGGGATTTCCGGCCATAGTAGCTTTTACCTCGCCTGCATCAGCCACTTCTTTTTCTCCGAGATACATAAGGACCTGCTTGGCCATAATCCAATGCCCCAGATCGTCAGGATGCACACCATCCGCTGCAAAAGAGAATGTGGAATTCATTTTTCGCTGTTCTTCAAGATATTTCTTCATCGGTCCATGGATATCCACCACTTTCCACTTTTTGGCTTTTCGCTGTTCAAGAAGCCAAGTCGAATACTTGTCCAATACTTTATCATAGCCATTTTTTCCGCCTTTCAATTCATCATAAACAGGAGGAGTTAAATGCACAATCTTTACACCTGCTTTTACGACCTGGTCATGCATCCAGTGTATACCGTCTTTGTATTTTTGAAACCGACCTTCATCAAATGGCATGTAGATTCCGTCGTTCATGCCATAACAGGCAAAGACCAGATCTGGTTTTGTTTGTGCCAGCACGCGTTCAAGACGCTCATGCAAGTCCGGCCGGGGAAATTTACCTTCCGCATGGCCCGGCTCTGAAAGCCCGGACACTGTTTCGCTGGATAATCCAACATTAATAAATTCTATGTTCCGATTGGGGTAATGTACCGTAAAATAGGCCTCAATATCCCTAACGTATTGCCCACTGTAAGTAATACTGTTGCCAAGAAAAACTATCCGCCGGACTTTTTCGGGTATTGGAGGAGAAGAAAAAGCCCTTGAACCCCCTATCAATGGGGAGAAGACCGACAAAATCAACAAAATGACAAAACAGCTTCGGGAAAAACATCCGATACGGAAATGATGTGAACGAGACATGGTGTGGTTATATATCTTTGTCAATTATTTTTTTAGAACAGCAGTCCGTAGCTGAGGGTCCATAGTTTATGGAAATGTAATTTTGATTCATAGAAACTTCCAGAACAGGCATATAACATCAAATTGAGACCTTCCTTAAATCTATTAAAGAAGCATGCTATTTGGTAATCACCCCTATTTCCCCTGCTGAAGACCAGTTTTCTTCCCCGTTAACCGATGAAAGGGATACCAGTTTAACATATCTAGCTTTATACGTTTCATCAAATTTCACTTCCTGCTTTACAGGATTATTTTTTATATTGGCAAAAGAACCGTTATGGATTACTTCCTCCCAGTCTTGCCCATTCTCACTGATATAAAAGCTGTATTGGTAAATTATCCCACTGTTATGTCCATGCCGGCGGCTGTTGGGACTTTGATGAGGGGTATAGGAAAAGCCTTGAACAGCTACTGCTTCACCCAGATCTATCGCTAATTCATGAGGGAAAGCAACTCCTCCTTCTGTTGTACTGGTATGCCAATAAGTTCGGGGATTTGCGTCTATTGCCCGCCAAGCTTCAAAACCTTTTGATTCATTGTTTGCTGACAATACAGTCCAATTTTTAGGAGCCAAATCAAAATCGGCAGATACTGTTTCGCTGGATTGCCCGCCCCTGTTGATAAAGGCTTTGGCTTTTATTATTCCTGCACCTGGAAATCCAAAAGCTTGTTGATAAGGCTTGGATTTCATGGTCGGTTCAGTCCCATCAGTAGTGTAGGTAATGATGACATCCAGGCTTTCACTTGTAATCTCTACAACCCCATTTTTGTCCCGCTTAATTTCCGGGATACCCATCATTTCAGGGGCTTTATACAATTGAAATTCAGAGAGTGCAGGACTGGCTTTGGCTTCAAGAATATTAACCCTGACTTTGGACGTTTTTAGGGTTGGGAAAACCAAAATGCGTTTATATCCAATGGTGGTCTGTTCATCTATCTTTACAAATTGGGTTCCATCCCAGAATTCCACGTTGAACGACTTTACCCTTTGTCCCAGCGGGATATATTCCTGCAAAACCACCCTGTTGATTTCAACAGGCTTCCCTAGGTCCATGGTAAAAGAAGCTTGCTGGACATTATCATCTGTGGCCCAGTAGGTATCATAGTTTTCATCTGATAGATTTTTGCCACCAAATTTTCCCTCATTTCCTCTCACATTGGAAGCACCCACTTTTTTGCTTAGGGCAATATTGGACTCAAAAGATTTATCCAACACTTCCCGAAGTTCCATCAGCCTCGCTGAATCATTGGCATGTATCAGCCCCCGGCGATCCACAGGAACATTGAGCAATAAATTGCTGTTCCTGCCCACAGAAGCATGATAGATCTTCAGCAAATGATTTAAGGTCTTTACTTTATCATCAGTAGAAGGACTATAAAACCATCCCGGACGGATGGAAACATCACTCTCAGCAGGAACCCAATTCTCTCCACCTTCATTGCCTTCATTCAGTGACTTCCGGTCCGGTGCCAATGCCCCCGGTCCGAAGCCGTCGGTGTTCAGGGTAGACCAGTTGGTTTCGCCAGCGATACCGGCCTCATTTCCAACCCATCGACAACCCGGACCAATATCGCTGAAAATGATGGCCTGGGGCTGATTTTTATAAACCACCCCGTGGAACAAAGGCCAATTGTATTCCTGCCTTTTGCCATTGGGGCCCTCCCCATTGGCCCCGTCAAACCATTGTTCGAAAACCTCCCCATAGTTGGAAAGAACTTCATCAAGGGTATTGGCAAAAATCTGGTTGTACTCTGGTGTACCGTAGGCTGGGTGATTCATGTCCCAGGGAGAAAGGTACACGCCGAATTTCAATCCGTATTCCTTACAAGCCTCAGAAAGCTCCCTTAATACATCTCCCTGACCATTTTTCCATGGACTTTCCCTGACAGTGTGGGTGCTGTATTCACTGGGCCATAAGCAAAACCCATCATGGTGTTTGGCTGTGATAATAATGGCTTTCATCCCTGCGGCTTTGGCAATACGTGCCCATTGACGGGCATCCAATTGTGTGGGATTGAACACTTCCGGATCTTCATCCCCATGCCCCCATTCCATATCCGTAAAAGTATTGGGGCCAAAATGAATAAACATGTAATATTCCATCTTCTGCCAGCTTACCTGCTGGAGGGTGGGTATGGCCCCATAAGGTTCCGGTGGATCTATTTGCTGAGCAGATAAAGTGTTCAATAGGAGTGCGGATAAGATCAAGGAATATATATATTTCATTATTTTAAACTTTTTTGCATTCAACAGTTATTATCATGACCAAAAGATCCTCTTATCAGCTTTTGATGTGATGGATTGAATCATCTCCCCATATGGTTCTTCAGGGATCTCCTTATGATTAACTTTATCTAGCGTATGGGAATTTTACTAGGGAAAATATAGCACAAAAAGGCACTTATAGAACAGCAATTTTAAGTGGCTATGGAATATACCTACTCCACCTTTAGCAAGTTGGATTTAGGGCGCATAGAAGGCATAGAAACCTCAGATTCCTTGTTTACTGTGCCCAACCGGGATTTTGGTTCAAATCCGGATTTAGAGCAATTTCCTGTGAAGGAATCGGATACAGATATAGTTTATCGTCCCATACCCTGGTTCTTCCGGGATACAATTCACGGTAATCATTGGTTTCTGGATCAAGAGCCCCCAGATAGGTTTTTGGTTGTTCTAACAGTTCGCCCGCTTTCCATCTTACCAGATCATCAAAACGAAAACCTTCCGCCGCTAATTCTATACGCCGTTCCCGTCGAATTTCATTGATGATGTTGGAAACAGGGACTTCCCAGTCCGGCCAATCCGGATCAACAAAACCAACATCAACAGATAAATCAGGCATGTTTACCCGCTCCCTAAGTTGATTTATACTTATGTCTAAATCTCCCTGGGTTAATTCTCCCAATTCAGCTTTGGCTTCTGCATAATTCAGCAAGACCTCCCCATATCGGAAAATGAACTCATCAATGGTATTTCTCTGATATTCAAAATCCCGCTGAGTCGGGGAAAACATTTTATAAATCCGATACCCGGTAAAGGTCATTCCATTATCAAATTGGGGAGCCTCCTGATATTGGATCTCTCCTTCTTCTGTAATATGATAGGGCTGATCGGGAGTATAAATTGTTTGCTTCATGCGGGGATCCCGATTTTCAAATTCCTGCATATAATCATTCACATCTTCTCCTTGATAATTGGGGCTGATTGCAATAGGAAGACCATCAATATCCAAATAGGATTCAACAAAATCCTTGGTAAAACCACTTCCAGCTTCTCCCAGTTGCCTGACTCTATTGTGCATCAATAAATCCTCCGTGAACCTTTTAAACATTATTGTCTCACTATTACCGGACAAATCATCTATTATAAAGAGGTTATGGTAATCTTTTTGAGGATTTCCTGTACTGTAGATTTCAAATTGCCCTGAATCAATGACTTCCCGAGAGGCGGATACTGCTTGACGCAGCAGATCTTCATAATCACCCAAGTTATGGTATTTACGCCACGTTCCTTCATATAGGCATACCCGGGATTTAAAGGCCAAAGCTGCATATTTGGTTAACCGCTCTTCACTTGAGGTTTCCGGAAGATTGGCAATGGCATAATCCAAATCAAGAAGCATAGAGTCAACTACCACTTTCCTAGAGGTCCTTTGCATACTTAACTCTTCAGAATCCACATTTAGATCCGTACTTAGCCAAGGAACGTCTCCAAATGTCCGAACCTTTTCAAAATAATACCATGCCCTGAAGAATTTGATTTCGCCCACATAGGTTTTTACCTCATCAGGGTCTCCTTGAACGGTATTATACCTTTTCAAGAAGAAATTGGTGCTCCTAATGTTTGACCAATCGTCTTTACTCCATCCTCCTCCGGTTGCAGGAACAACATATTCATTCCAGACAAAAGCATTACGGTTAGCCGGTGCCTGATTATCTGTCATATTATCTCTGGTCCAGTTACCCGAAGTAGTTAAGCTGGGGTAAAATTGATTGGCATAAGTCTTTAAATCACTGGGGGTCTGCCAATAATTGGCATCGTTGATTTTATCCAGAGGATACCTATCAATGAAGTCATCGTTACAGGCAAAACTCAGTAGAATCAGAACCGATAAATATATTTTATTTAAGTTTTTCATTGTCTTTCCTTTCAATATCTAATTAAAATGTAAGATTTAGGCCCAAAGAGTATGAACGGTTCAAAGGGTACATGTTGACCCGGTTTGATTCTGGATCAAAAATGCTTTCCACTTTGGTAAATTCAAAAAGGTTTTGAGCAGAAAAATAAATCCTCAATCTGTCAACATTTACCCTATCCATGATCTCCTGAGGCAAACTATATCCGAAAGATAAAAGCTTTAAACGCATATAGGATCCGTTTTGGAGATACCTTGTCTGGGCAAGCCCTATTTCACCTCCATTTAAACGTGGCCTTGGAAAAAAGGCATCCGGATTTTCAGGACTCCAATAATCTGTATTAAACTTTTGTGGCACCGCCCATTCAGAAGAATAATGTGCATACATAAAAGTGTTGCCGGGATAAAAATCCCGCTGACCTACTCCCTGCAAAAACAAACTAAAATCGAAATTTACCCAATCAGCATTTAATCTGACACCATAAGAATACCTTGGGGATGAATTTCCAATGATAGAAAGATCCCCATGGTCGCTTAAGGTCTGCGATCCTCTGGTAATACCTTCCTCTCCATCCAAATCTTTAAATTTCAGATCCCCGGCCAGAAGTTGGTGTCCCACCACCTCAGATTGGTCATAACTTTCTGCCTCGTCATCAGTTTGAAATAATCCCTCCGTTTCAAAACCCCAAATTTCACCGATTTGTTGCCCAACATAGTAATCTGAAATAATTCCATTGGGATTATCGAATTTGGTAATTTCAGCGGTGTAATCGGAAAACAAAAGATCCACTTTATAGTTGAATTTATCGTTCAACCGGTCGTTCCATGACACCATCATCTCCCACCCCTTGGTCCTTAAATCAGCCGCATTGGTTTGAGGTTCATCAGCCCCCAAAATAGCGGGCATTGTTTTGGATTTGGTAAGCATATCCTTCGTATCTCTTTGGTACCAGTCCAAGGTGCCAGTCAATCGGTTTTGAAGCATGCTGAAATCCAACCCAATATCACTTTGATTCACTGTTTCCCAGGTCAATGTGGGACTTACCAAACCCGATGGATAAACGGCAATAGGTTTTTGCCCGTTCAATAAATAGGCTACTTCCCCCGTCCCATAAGAAGCTATATAAGGATAGTAGTTGCCGCTAACAGCTGCCTGGTTACCCAGACTGCCATAGGAGCCTCTAATTTTGAACTCATCAAAAATGTTTTCCAAGGGCTGCCAAAAAGATTCATTGGAAATTCTCCACCCTGCTGAAAAAGACGGATAAAATTGAAATCTATCTTCGCTGGGAAATCTGGACGATCCATCATATCTGCCGTTGACTTCCACCAGATAACGATCATCAAAGGTATAATTTAAGCGGAAAAACCCTCCACGGATAACCCACTCACCAGCGGCATCTCCACCGTTTCTCTCCCCAGAAGCCACACTGATATATGGAATTTCATTGCTGATCAGGTTGGATCGCCTGACCCAAAAGGAATTATATTGTTTCTCTTCCTGATTATATCCAACCATGGCTTTAATATAATGATTGTCAAAATTCCTTTCATACTCGGCAAATATATTCAGCGCATAATACCGGTCATCCTGCTCGTCTTTTCTGACCCAGTTAGGTGTGGTATGGGGGAATAAGGTAGCAGGGCCATTGGCATCATAATCCCAGTACTCCTTCATATGATGGGTAGCCGTCCGGTTATAATAATTGTAGGTGTAATCCATATTGACAATGAAGCCATCGATCGGTGTGAGCTTTAAGGTACCGGTGATCCAAGCATCATTGGTTTTGTTTACCCTATCGCCTCCCTGGGACAAAAATGCAGGCATATTGGTAAAATACCCATTCCCTGAATATCCCGCAAAGTTCCCATCTGGGTGATAAACAGGCATGATAGGGCGGGAATCTCCTGCCATATAAAGGTTATCTAAATTGGCAAAGCTCCCCCATTTATTGTCAGGTATATTATCCTGGTTTGAAACATTCAGCGTAGCCTTCATTCCCACCTCTAACCAGGAATTGATGTTATATTTGATATTTTGCAGGATATTGAAGCGATTATATTCTTCATCAAACCATTTCAAAAGTCCTTTTTGCTGAAGCACCCCCACGGAGGTATAATAACTCAGTCTTTCATTCCCTCCACTGATGTTTAAATTATAATTATGAATAGGATAGGAATCTTTTAGCATCACATCTGTCCAATCCGTATTCCCACTGTACCTCCACATGTTTGATGGGTCGTTGGAATGGTGGAAAAAAGGTTCATTATTCACAGGATCTTCATAATATGCCCGAATGTGCTGCATGGTTTCATCATCAAAATAGTTGTTCCCATTTGTAGTGGTATTTGCGGCATTCATCCAGTTTGCATATTCCAGTGAACTCATATATTCAGGACGGGAGGTAGGTTTATTCAATGAAAAATTTGAACTGAAATTAACGACGGTTTCACCGGACCTTTTTCCTGCCTTGGTCGTGATCAATATGACCCCATAGGCCGCACGCGCCCCATAAATAGCAGATGATGCCGCATCTTTTAGGACAGAAATGGTCTCGATGTCCTCCGGATTAATCAGGTTTACATCCATTACCACCCCATCAACCAATATTAATGGGTCACCACCATTGATGGATGTCATACCCCTTACATTAAAGGAAGATCCCCTTCCAGGTGCACCACTGTTCACATTCACATTGAGATTGGGGACCATACCTTGCAACCCTTGTCCAAGATTGGTAATGGGACGATCTGCCAGTACTTCGGAGGAAACCTGGGATACAGCTCCTGTCAAATTTACGCGCTTCTGCGTCCCATACCCTACTACCACCACCTCCTCAAGGGAAGTCATATCTTCATTCAATGTGACGTTAATTACACTTTGGTCCCCTACCGGGATCCTTTGGGTTTCGAATCCTATAAAAGAAAATACCAATATTGATCCTTCCGGTACCGATAAAGCATATTTTCCATCCAGGTCCGTTGCAGTCCCTATGGTGGTCTCAGGAACTGAAACAGTCACACCGGGAATAGGGACTCCTGTGTTATCCACTACTGTACCCGTTACTTTCACATCCACCTTAGAGGCTTGCATAGGAAATAAATTCTCCACCCAGGCATGATCAAAAGTTCTGTTGATATCTGTTACACTAGCGTTCCCTGGTGCCGCAATAATCAGGTTAATGAACAGCAGCTGGAAAATAAAACCAGTTAAGGCATACTTTCCTATTGTACAAAAGGCATGTAATTCTTTTTTCATAAATGGGAAATATTTTATGTTAGTTCAGTAAAACAAAGCATTTAGAGGGTTAAAACACTTATCCATCTATTTAATCAGGCAACAAATCATGAAAGGTAATTTCTGTTTTGGATTTGATGGACACCTTGATAAGGTTACCTATGCTATATTAATTAAAATAAACCAGATCTAAAACATATCCGATCCGATTTGTGTTAATTTCTTTAATATAAAAAAAGAACCCTAAAGGAAATTCTCTAGGGTTCTTTTTTTACTATAATCATTTCCAATGCTACCAAGGTGTTTTAATCCCATCCAGGATTTTGTCCAAGATTGGGGTTTGTCAGCAAGTGGGTTTCCGGTATAGGATAGAAATATTTCTTCTCCTCCCAATTTCGTGGCACATTGGGCAACCATCTAATTACGCCGCTCGTGCCATTCGACAAATTATGGGCTTCAGTATCCACATTTATATAGGTAACACCGTCTATTTGATCTGTCGGGGCTTCTGTATAAAAGTAAACATCAGGACTCCCGTCCTCATTTAAATCCATATATTCGTTTGCTGCAGGAACATAAATGCCGGTCCATTCCATTTCCATCAATTCGCCCCTTTTCCATCTGACAAGATCATAGAAACGAAAACCTTCTATGGCTAATTCAATACCCCTGTCCCTTCGCACCTCTATTAATACGGGATCCGAAATATCCGGAAAATAGGTGCTTTGCATATAGGGATCAATAACGGTAGGCAGGGTAGATAAACCACCCGTAATTCCTGCCCTACTGCGCAGGGCACCGATGGTTTTTGCCCAATCCTCATTGGTAATTGTGCCCAATTCTGCTTTTGCTTCTGCATAGTTCAACAAAATCTCAGCATAACGGAATACGGAAACCGCATTAGTATTGTTATTACCTCCATCAATAGCCACATTATCAAGGCTCCATTTTATGGGTTGATATCCCGTATAAGAGTAGCTAAAAGCGGGTGGCACCGATACTTCTACTCCTGCATTAATCCTGGTATAGTCGTCAGTCCTTATGGTTTGTTGAAGCCTTTTATCCCTTCCCTTTACTTCTTTCGTAAATACCATAGTTTCATAACCGGGTTCATTGGTAAAAGGCGTTCCGTCAATATTCAAGTAAGTATGGATAAATGGCCGGATAAAGGTAAACCTGATGCCGGTAGTGGCACTGGTAAAAAACCAATTGGCAGCATGTCTAGCCCCTAAATTCACATCTGACACTATAGAAAGTAGGATTTCAGATGAAACCGGCGTTTCACTGATAAATAATTGCCGGTAAGACTCCTCTGCACCCGCACCCACATAAAGGCTATAGTTCCCATTCTCCATCACCGTTTGAGCAGCAGATGCAGCTTCGGTTAGCCAAGCATCAGCCGTGTTACCCAGCTCAAAATCCTGATGATATTTTCTGAAGGTTCCTTCAAATAAGGCGATTCGGGATTTTAGAGCTAGGGCAACATCCTTTGTAATCACCGTCCTTGTAGGATCATCCGTGGTGTTAATGTTTTCAATAGCAAAATTTATATCCGCCAAAACATTATCCATGACTACAGTACGAGAATCCCTGCCTTCATACAGTTGAGGATCAGAAACATCCAATGGCTGGTCCACCCATGGAACCTCTCCATACCTTTTGACCTTTTCAAAATAAAACCAGGCCCTGAAAAACCTTGCAAGCCCATTATAATGCTGTCTTACTTCTTCAGAAACTAAAGGATCTATGTTATTCTCAAGAAAAAAATTGATGTTTCTCAAGGCTCCCCAACCCCAGTTCCAATCATCTCCCAATGCTACCAGGTCATATCCTGATGCCGAAGTATTATCATTTACTCTTGAACTATAGACCCCTTCTCTTAAAAGGTCAGGTACATTTCTCCTAGCTGCATAATCAGATATGGCATCTGCCTGGTGGATATTATTTGCGCTGGGCATCCAATCATAAAAGGAATTGGCATACAATTGTAAACCACTTTCACTACTAAATACGGCACTTTTGTTTGCTGTGTCCGTGGGCACTTCTTCCAAATCACACCCTATTAGGAGAACCCCGATAAGAACAAGCCAGATAAATTTATCATTTATAAAATATTGATTTTTCATAATTGCTGAATTAAGGATGTAAATACTAAAAAGTGACAGATAAACCCAAGGTAAAGCTTTTCAACATGGGATAATTGTATCCATCTCCGGAATTGGAGCTTGTAAAAAGCTGATCTGAAGGAGCCGTTGCATTCTCCACATCAATGTTATTTACATTTTTGTAAAGAGGCGACCAGGTCCAAAGGTTGTCACTGGAAAGGTAGATTCTCCCTCCCTTTATTATTTTTAGCCCAGAGAAAAGATTCTGTGGCAGATTATATCCAATTTGCAGATTTTTCAATCGGATATATGCCGCGTTCATCACATATCCTGATTGTTGCTCTCTCAGGATTGCTCCACTTCTATTAGCAAGACGCGCAACATATCTTGGAAAGAATGAATCGGGAGTTTCCTCTGACCAAATGATCCCTTCTTCAAGATGCCATTGAGGAATATCACCATAGGGTCTGTTATATTGGCCCCAGAAAAGGTTTGAATCATACCTGGGGTACCATTCCTGCTTTCCAACGCCCTGAAAAAAAGCGGAGAAGAAAAAGCCGTCCCAATCAGCTCCTAGATTTAATCCAAAGGTGTACCGGGGGTTGGTATTCCCAATGATAACCCTGTCGCCGGAATTCTCGGCTGTGTTGTCACCTGGGCTGATAATACCATCACCATTTACATCCCTTAATTTAATGTCGCCGGGGAAATATTCACCCCATGAGGTTGAATTGAACAAACTCTGATCCGCATGGTTTTCAATATCTGATTCAGAGGTAAAGAAACCTTCCGTTTCGTAACCCCAAATTTCCCCCACTTGCATTCCTTCATAGTAGTCATTCAGGAATTTATTGGGGTTGTTATATTTTAATATTTCAGCCCTATTGTCTGCCATATTCAAACTCACCCTATAGTTGAAAGGCTTTTCTGTTAGGTTAAGCTGATCACGCCAGGACAGCACCATTTCCCACCCTGTGGTCTTTAAATCCGCATAATTCCCCCTGGGGGAGGTGGCTCCAAAAATGGCAGGAAGTGTCATCCCAATAGTATACATATCTGTAGTCTCCCGGATATAGGCATCCCCGGTAAACCGTAGTTTACCGGAAGCCATTTCCATGTCCACTCCTATATTTTTTGTCGTAGCTGTTTCCCAGGTAAGCCCCGCAGGAAGTACCGAAGGCTGACTGGTCCTTTGTGGTTGAATGCCCTGCAGGATCCTGCCCGATTGGGATATGGAGAAAGTTTCCTGAAAGGCATATGAACTAATATTTCCACTACCCAGGGAACCATAAGAAGCCCTTAATTGCAAATGCGAAATAACTCTTTCGGGAACAACCCAAAAAGATTCCTGAGAAATCCTCCAGCCAACTGAAGCAGATGGAAAGAAAGCATATCTTTCATCTGCAGGGAATTTGGAAGATCCATCATATCTGCCATTAAACTCCAACAGATATCTGTCATCAAAAATATAATTCAATCTGGAAAAACCTCCAAATATCCTCCATTTTTCATACCCTCCGGAGGTAACAATAGATTGACCCAAAGCCAAATTAATATCCGTCGCATCTTCAAAAATAAGCCCATTTCTTTGGGCCAGTAGCCTTTGAAAAGTGGATTGCTCGTAATTACCCCCTGCCATTGCTTTGAAATAATGCCTTTCCCTGAATGTTTCTTCATACTCCGCATACAGGTTGGATGCTATATAGTTGGTTCTGTCATTGATATTTCTGATGTCATTGTATTGATTGCCCACGTATTGTATAACACCCGGCGCCTTACTAAAAGGAACCTGAACGCGCCTTCTGAATTCATCGTTATTGATGCTTTGATAGGTAAAATTACCTATTACCTTTATTTTATCCTTTATGACATCCGCCTCAAATCCAGTGGTATTTCTTACTACGCTTCTATCTGTGGTTATTCCATTTCTTCCATAATAAAAATCCCCTACGGTATAAGCAGAAGAGTGCGTAAGCGTTCCGTCCGGGTTAAGCATAGGAGCCAAAGGATGACCCTCATCAGCAATATTTCTCCAAATTCCGCCCCCTTCCCCAACATTGAGAGGGTTGTGATAACTTCTGGTCGATAAATCTAAATTGTTGTTTACCCGTAGCCAAGGGAAAAGTTCAATAGAGCCCCTGGCTCTTAGATTGTACATTCCAAAATCATCAGAATTATACCTGAACAATCCCTCCTGCCCATAGTACCTCCCTGATACCAAAAAGCTTGCTTTCTCAGTACTTCGTGATAAAGAAATGTTGTGTTCCATGGAGAACACTTGATCCTTATATAAAAGGTCATACCAATCTGTACTTTCATAATACACATAATTTCCATCCGGGCCAACTTCGGTCCTGGGAAGGCTTGGGTCATTTGACCTTCTTTCCAGTTCTGCCAAGTATTCCTGGGAAAAAGTGAGTGTTTTGTTGACATTTTGGGGATAAGTGCCTTCCCATGCGTAAAAGGATTCATTGAACATGGTAGCCCATAAAAATCCATCGGTTACGTAGTTTGGCAATACTGTCGGTCTTTTTAGACCAAAATTGGCGTCATAAGTGACAGAAAATATTTCTCCTGTAGGTTCTTTGGTGGTAATAAGCACCACACCAAAAGCTCCTCTTGCTCCGTAAACGGCGGCCGATGCGGCATCTTTCAGCACTGAAACAGATTCTATATCGTTCGGGTTAAGCATACTCGGATCACCCTCTACCCCATCTATCAGAATAAGAGCATTTCCTCCCTGCCCAATGGAAGTGGTTCCCCTGATGTTAATGCTCGGCGCTGCAGTGGGTTTTCCATCCAATAACCTGATGTTTACATTGGGCAGCACACCCTGGAGCCCCTGATTAATGTTTGGAAGGGGCCGGTTATCAAATACTTCGCTGCCTATCTGATCCACTGCCCCTGTCAGGTTAATTTTTTTCTGCGTCCCATACCCTACTACCACCACTTCCTCCAGGGAAGCCATATCTTCAATTAAAGTGATATTGATTTCACTTTGGTTTTCCACCAGGATCCGCTGGCTTTCGAAACCTATAAATGAAAATACCAAAGTAGATCCTTCCGGCACGGTTAGCGCATAATTCCCGTCCACGTCTGTAGCAGTCCCAATGGTGGTCTCCTGTACTGAAACTGTCACTCCAGGTATAGGCATGCCGCTGTTGTCCACTACGGTGCCTCTCACAGTGACGTCAACAACTTCCTTTACATCAAATAAACCATGCCCGTTAGAGGGGGCTGCTAGAATCAGGTTCAAAAAGAGCAATTGGAAGACAAAGCCATAGAGGTTGTATTTTCCAATCCTACAAAGTGCGTGTAATATTTTTTTCATATGGAATTATATTTTATTGCTAATTGATTAAAATTTAAAGTATTAGAAGGATTGATTAACTAAAAATAACAGGTTTTCTTTTATAATTGCCAATATTGACTACAATAAAAATAACAAAAAAAGATTATTTCTTTCTACTTTCCTACGCAAAATATAAAAAATAATATGTAATACATTAGAAAGGAAAGCATACACCCGCATTCAGCTCTTTTTAATCCGACGGATACTGCCCCTTGAACTCCCTCACCTTGTAGTATTAGTTTTTTATGATAATTATATAAAATTATTTTATTGAATAAAATAATTTAAAAAAGAATAATGATAAAACTTTTAATTTATAAACCTTTTATTTAAATTTTAATGGATATTCAATTTCAACAACTAACCAGTTAACAATTATGAAGAAATTTACTTTCTTTTCCATTCTGGCAAGCTCGGTATGGATGATTTCTTGCCAGAGCGAAGAAGATGTATTCGGAGATGATTTGGCAAACATGGAAAAACATGAGGTGGTTTATCTTAATTTAGACCTGGAGCCTGTATCCATCGATATGGTAAATCCAACTGCCAGGACACAAAATGATTCACCTTATTCAGTAATAATGCACAGTGCTGAATACATCACTGCGCCTGAAAGTGCACAAATGGGAAAAACAGTTATTTTCTCTGATAGGGGCAATAAACAACTTGATTTTGATTTTTCGCCCTTTGCCAGTTTGGATGGCTCAAGTGATATATCTTATTATGTGGATCAAATGAGGCCGGCATCTACGCTTCCCCTCCTTCAAACAGAAGCGGCCATAGAAAGTGCTGTTAATACTTGGGACAACGCCAGGTGTTCTGATATAGGATTAAACCGTGTTACCGATATTCCTGTTCCTATAGGTATTGTTGCTTCTATATTAGGTTTTCCAAGTACTGAGGGCTATGTAGCAGATGTCAATCACTGTGGCTGGATGCCAGGTTCTTTTTTTGATTTTCTGGCACCCGGAGGCTCCGATTTTATCCTTGGAGTTACCTTCACTCTTTTGCTGATAGATGAAAATGGAGATTATATAGATACCAATGATGATGGCAAGTTTGATGTGGGGTTAAGGGAAATTTATTATAACGATGACTTTTCCTGGAGCGACGGCAGTGGTATTGACGTAGAGACTGTAGCCTTACATGAAATGGGACATGGTTTGAGCCAGGCACATTTTGGAAAGGCGTTCATAAAGAGAAATGGACAGGTTCAGTTTGCACCTAGAGCTGTAATGAATGCCGCTTATTCAGGCGTCCAAACAAAGGTGTCGGGAACAGACCAAGGAGGACATTGCAGTATATGGGGCAATTGGCCTAATAATTAAGTAAATATTCTCATTTTATACCTTATCCATTTTTGGATAAGGTATTTTTTTGTAGAGGAGTACGAAGGAGCCATATTTTTTCATCTGAGATGGAATAAGCTAAAAAACAGGCTTGGATTTGCGGTTTGGTTTGGGTCTATCTCCATAACCTCCAATGCCATTATATGGAGAATTGCATCTGCCTAATAAGTGCGCTTTTAAAGTTAAATTGCGTCACCACAATTTACGGCCTTACCTTCTATTTTGAATTTTATTAGGTCAAATCAGGAGTTCTGAAATTACATCAATAATTTCAAAGTTTCGTATTACTGCATCAACTGTATTTAACCCAGCCCAATTCTTGAACCTATTCGTAATCCTCCCCCATCAAGCTTTCCAACACGGATTGCTGCCAATCTCTGAGTTGTTGTTCCAGCTTTTCGGCGATTGCCGGTTGAGCATCAATCAGGTTGTTTTCCTCGGCGGGATCTTCCCGCACATCGAAGAGTTCCCTTACGGCATCCTCATTGGCTTCCCCATGGATAACAAGCTTATAGCGGTTGTCCAAAATGGCTCTGGGGCCTCCGAAATCCTGTTCCTCAATATCCGGATGATGAAAATTCCTGAAATTACGGGTAGCGATGTCTCCCATCAGTTTGACAAGAGGCGTGGTACCCTTCTGAAGCTCGGGATCGATATAGGGCTCCGGTGTAAATCCGGGTTCATTCCTAGCCCTGCCGTTCCAGAAGCCAATTGGACTCGGCCGCTCCTTCATATTGCCGTCGAAAAGGGGTTTTAGGCTGATGCCATCCAAGGGACGGTTTGGGAGAGCTTGGCCCACCATGTCACAGAGGGTGGGGAGTACATCGCTGGTGACGGTATTGACATCACTCACCATAGGGTTTGGAATGCCATCGGGCCATTCCAGAACACTGGGAACCCGAACACCTCCTTCATAGACCTGGCCCTTCTCACCCCGGAACGGAACGGTGGCGTTCCCCTCCTGAGGAGTACCGTTGTCCCCAAAATACCAAAGGAGCGTATTTTCCCTTAATCCCTGCTTCCCAAGGTAATCCCGCATCTGACCGATGGAACGGTCCATGGCGGTGATTTCCGCAAAACGCTCCCTCAATACCTCCCGCTGTGGACGCTCCACAGGACGTCCGGTCTCATTGGAGGTCAATCTCACGGTTCGCTCCTGGTATTCCATCGGCAGGTTATCATACAGGGCGAGATCTTCCGGTAGGCCACTATAAGGTTCATGCGGTGAGCCATACCAAATCACCACGAAGAAGGGTTGACGGTTTTCTTTGGCCTTTTCAATGAATTTTATAGCTTCCGCAACCACAATTTCCGAACTTTCGCCCTCGAACAGTTCAGGTGCTGCCCCATTGCGGGAGAGTTGAGGATTCATCTCAAAGAAGTTATCGTGAGAAACCCACTCATCGAAACCCATGGCCCCAGGATTGGTGGGGGACTCGGCCTTCACGGGCCCCAAGTGCCACTTCCCGAAATGGCCGGTGGCATAGCCCTCATCCTTCATGATCTGGGCGATGCTGATTTCCTCCGGCCGGATGGACCAACCTGCACTAAATGTCCCATACCTGTTCGGGTGACGTCCTGTTATCACACTGCCCCGGGTCGGGGAACAGACAGGGGAAGCCGAGTAAAAACGGTCCATGCGAAGGCCGTTTGCGGCCATCTGATCAAGTACCGGTGTATGCAGATGCGGATGGCCATTATAAGCAGTCTCATCCCAGCCGTGGTCATCACCCATCAGAAGGACGATGTTGGGGAGTTCGGCGGCATTTTCTTCTTTACTGTTTACCTGGCAGGAGGCGAAAAATAGCCATCCTATGATAAGTAGCTTATTGAAAATGGACAAGATTAATTTTTTCATCTGTAATATTAATGTAACTCCCGACTTAAGGCTTTTTTCCCAAAAGGCAGATTTTTATGGCTGATATTAAATACAATAACTATATACCATTTTTTTCCCTATGTTCAAAATCTGAAATTCCTAGGGATTGGTTGAAAACAGCTTTCAACTGACGTTTTTTTGGATTATTCCACAGGCCTTCTCATAAATTTTGGCCACTCTTTCCTTATTGGCCTCCACCCGTTCTTTGGCAGCACTATAATTCTTGAATATATTCATTAATTGATCAGCAATTTGCTTTCCCTTTGTTTGCTCTATTTCAAAAATCCAATCATCAAAATCAAGGTCATAGTACATTTGGCCTTTAATAGTATCCTCCGGTTGCCTTTTAAATAAAAGAAAGGGGTACTGTTAGCTACAGCAATAATGGGTGAATGGCATTCAAAGCTAAGTACCGCAAAAGCTTTTTTATAAATGGAAGCTGCCTCATCCGGCAACCAAATAACCTCTCTTAACACAAATGGCTTTACATCATCCGGTAAAGGCTCAATAAGCAGTTCATCCATTATTTCCACCTGATAGGTCATCTCCGGGCACACCAATACCTTGTTACCTGTTTGCCGCACCCAGGTAACCATTGCTTCCCTGAGTTTGGCATGATCCCATTCCTTTTTGCTATTGTTTAAAGCCTCGACTTCCTCTATTCTCTCCTGACTCCAATTCGTCTCCTTTATTTTGTAATAAGGGGTGACCCGCAACCGGGGAATGGCACAAATAAACTTTTTCTCCTCCAGATTGTTTTCCTTTAGGAATTGATCAGCGGTTTGTTTGTCCTGGATATCCAGGAAAAAAGTAGCATCAGGAGCAAAAGAAACGTTGGATCCTGAAATCCCCGCACTTTTAAGGACCTCCAAAGATTTTGTCTCGCGGGTATAAATAAAGGACGCTTTTTCCAGCAAAGCCTTCAATTCTGGATCAATATTTTGGATTGTTACGCCGAAAATTCCAAAGGGCTTTCCGGTACTTTTATGCCAGGCTTTCAGGTTGATCTCCCCTACCACGGAAGGACCTGACCCGTGCACCATGATATCGGACTGCTTAAAAGCATCCAAAACTTCCTTGCTGTTCACGTTTTCATCCTTATCTACATCGCCATAGATAATCTTGACCTGGGGAAAATTACTGTTGAGCAATGAGGCTACTTCCTCTCCCCTGCTCTTTTTCCACAAAATAATTTTGGCTTTGGGAACATAGGTTTCCAGAACATGCAATAAGCCCGGGGTATGGGCAATGTCCCCAATGTTCACATCCTGCCATCCGGAAACTAATAAAATGGTTGGATCGTCTTTAGCGGTAGCGCTAATGATCCGGGGAAGGAATAATGAACCTACGGTAAGCATTCCTGTTTGTTGAAGGAACTGACGTCTGAGCATGGTTTTATTTTCAGGTAAATTATATGAATCCATTATGGATCCCTCCTTCCGATTCCTGGAAAAAGAATGACTGGCGTTCCAAGTAGTCCCAAATCAGTAATATGGTTTAAATCAAGCACTATAAAAGAGTAGCCCCGAAATCCCGTTTATTTGCTCCCCATTAATTGTGGATCTGATGAAAGATCATTCTTTCCCCGCTTTAAATTCCTTTGGACCAGTTGGTCTTTATATCTAATTTGATAAGGACCTGCCTGGTCTGCATGAACGGTTAATTTTACCAAATTTCCAGATTCCCAAGCTAAATCGACGGTAAATCCTCCACGTGCCCTCATCCCTTTTATTTTGCCTTCCTGCCAGTCTGATGGAATGGCTGGTAATAGATGTAATTCTCCGTTCTGGGATTGAACCAACATTTCCGCTATTCCAGCAGATCCACCAAAATTACCATCAATCTGGAAAGGAGGATAATTATTCATGAGGTTGTTCAGGGTACAATTTGCCAACAACCCCTGTACATGTTTGAGGGCATTTTCCCCATCCAAGAGCCGGGCATAAAAATTAATGATCCAGGCCCTGCTCCATCCTACATGTCCACCACCATGGGCTAATCGCCGTTCAATGGTTTTGTTGGCCGCTTCATACATTGCTGGATCTTTTGGGGTGATAAGATTAAGGGGATATAGGCCCAAAAGGTGTGACATATGTCGATGTTCCGGTTCCACTTCCTCATAATCCTGGATCCATTCCTGAATCGTACCATTGGATGAAATTTTCACGGGGGGAAGTTGTTCCTGAGCTTTACTGACTTTTTCCACAAAATTCCCGTCTACTTTTAATTTTTCTGCTGCCTGAATAAAGTTGTTAAACAGTCCATTTATTATCTGAACATCAATGGTAGCTGCATAGGACAGCTGGGATTGCTCTTTTCTATCAGAACCAGGGACAAAAAAAGCATTTTCAGGAGAATGGGACGGATTGGACACCAGGTATCCCTCTGGTGACTTAATCAAAAAATCAAGTACAAATTGAACAGAACCTTTAATAACGGGATAAGCTGTCCTCTTAAGATATTCCGCATCTCCTGTAAAATTATAGTGTTCAAACAATGGGAAAGTCATCCACGGCCCATTCATGGGAGAAATACCCCATACCCCGTCAGCAACACCTGTTCTGCCATATACATCCGTCAAATGGTGGAGGGTCCAGCCCCTGGCATTGTACATTTCTTTGGCTGTCGAAGCTCCTGGAACGGTAAGATGCTTCATGAATTCAGCCAGCAATACCACCGTTTCCGGTAGGTTTCCAGTTTGTGCCGGCCAATAGTTCATTTGTAGGTTTATATTGGTATGGAAGTCTGAATTCCATGCCGCCTTATAATCCTGGTTCCAGATTCCCTGAAGGTTTGCGGGAAGACGTCCCGGCGGACGGGAAGATCCCATCAACAAATAGCGTCCGTACTGATAATACAAGACCATCATTCCCTTATCCATTTCACCTTTTTGGATACGGATCAACCGTTCATCGGTAGGCAAATGGCGGTTAACATCCTTACCAAGATGAAGTGAAACCCGATCGAACATGTTCCGATGGTCTTTTTTGTGGATGTCCCGAAGAGTAGCAGGAGTAAGTTGACTGGCTTGGTTAAGCTTTTTCAGGCAAATTTTGAGGGGATCAATAGTGCGGTCATAATCCAATTTCTCCAGGTTATAATCGGTAGCCCCCGTTATAGCAATAACAATATTTTTAGCGCCTTTTATTTCAAAACCCGCAGTAGAATCATTTAAAATTTTAGTGGCCTGGCCATCGACTGCAATGATTTTCATTGCCACTGAAAACTTCATGTGCATTCCTCCTGGCCCTTCAAGAAGGGATTCTTCGTCATTGATCTGACCATTGTAGTACACTACCCCCTCTGAATTACTTATTTCCTGTATATCCTTTTCCCTGGACAGAAGTATTTCGTTGT
Source organism: Anditalea sp. (assembly GCA_040905145.1). GTDB lineage: Bacteria > Bacteroidota > Bacteroidia > Cytophagales > Cyclobacteriaceae > DATGMS01. The sequence continues at coordinate 19,521 of JBBDSC010000080.1, read as the reverse complement.
CCAAGGGAAGATCAGCGCTAATGCTTACTATTACAACATCTTGGGGAGCTGAGACATATGCTTCCTGAACCACTTTATTCCCGTTAATGGTGTATTCGGTTCTGGAGATACCATCATTTAAGGTTAAGGTTCTTTTATAATCTTTTGGCTGACCTTTCCAATGGTAGTCGATGATTAAATTACCCAAAGGCTGATACGACCGTACCCTTGGTGGAGTACCCACCATATATTCATCAGCCATTTCCAGTACTTTTTTAAATTCGTTGTTAAATATTGCTTGCTGGATCTCTGGTAGATGATCATATGATTTCGTGTTATTATTGTTGATTTTGCTACCCGCCCAGAGGCTCTCTTCATTGAGTTGGATGATCTCTCTATCATAATAGCCAAATACCATGGCACCGAGTCTTCCATTACCAATGGGTAAGGCATCATTCCATTCCTTGGCAGGAGAGGTGTACCATAGTTGTAAATCCTGCTGGGCAAATATGGGCAGATTTATAAAAAAGGCTACTAATAGGATAAGTTGTTTCATAAAACATTACAGGTTTTCTTGGTATTGTTGTAAAAATAAATCCAGTAAGAATTGACGAAAAAAAAGCCGGACACAAACATGCTGTGTCCGGCTTTTCATCCTTTTAATTTGAATAACCCGGATTCTGCTCCATGTTGGAAAAAACATTTCTTTCAATTTCGGAAAATGGAATCGGCCACAGATTATGGTACTCCTGGATTGTCAAACCGGATTTCTCATTATATTTTACATTTCTGTCATATAATTTTCCCATACGGGTTAAGGTAAGCATCCTTAATTCCTCCCCATACAATTCCCGCATTCTTTCATCCAGTAGAAAATCAATATCGACATCTCCTGCTTGAACCGGAAAAGTATTGGCCCTTTCCCTCAACACATTTAAATCTTCCGCAGCTTTTTGGTTATCACCCTTTAGAAGGTGGGCTTCTGCCCTTAACAGGTAGGTTTCTGCCAGTCGGAAAAGATAATGATCCTTGAATACATTTTCACTTGAATTCAAGAGGATATTTCCTCCCAAGGGGGAGACCATGGGATTTCCATTGGCATCATTTCTAAGGTATTCACTGGGAAAATCACCCTCAGATAAAGTGGCTTTTTTTATGATGGGAAACCAGTTTCTTATGGTATCCCCAAAATTAATGACGTTGTCTTTATATCCATCCGCAACGTACCACTTACCGAAATCAGGAGAATCCTGTGGAACACCATCTATCTGGAAATCCCTGAGGATATTGTGTTCCGAATTCCTTATATCCCCCTCAAAATCATCCTCCCAGATACCATAGAAAAAGTGGGAGGTGGGACGCATCCAACCCACACCTCTACCTGATATTTTATCGTTGTACCCCAAAATTGCAGGTAGACTTTGTTCTGTACCATTTACCGTTGATCGTATGGTCAAACTTCCCATATTGGGTATCAATGCCCATTGTAATACATCCCTTTGAGTCGAGGCGGCATTTAAATAATCAGATTGTACCACAAGCAGCCCTTCAGTATTACCACTGGACCTGTTTTGGTTATTCAATTCAAATAAATCCCGATAGACATCGCCGGGTTCGTCCTGGTGCCTTCCAAAGCGTTCTGTCATAAGGCCCACTCCAGGATAATTGATAACTTCACTGGCAGTAGCAATAGCTTCATCAGGCATATTTAAGGAAATGTAAATTTCAGTTAACAAATGCTGAGCGGCCTGCTTATTTACTTTCCCGTCCTGTACCTGATCAATGTTTTCCAAATTTGCTATTGCTTCAAGCAAATCCTCCATACATTGGGTGTACACCTCTTCCCGGGAGGCACGCGTATAATCTCTTCTCGGCACCTGGACCTCCTCCAGTACCAAGGGGACTCCACCATATAGGTTGGCCAACATGCGATAGGATAAAGCCCTAAAGAAAAGAGCTTCCGCACGGAAAGTGTTCATTTCTCCCTCTGATAAACTTGAAGCCAATCCTACCCGATCAATGATAACATTTGCATTAGATATGATATTATAGTTCGCCTGCCAGATCACCTGGGGGACAAAAAAGGTGGGAACCATGGTATTCTGATAATCATTTAACTTTACCGGTGGGTTGTAATCCGTGGCATTGACTGCGAAGTCGGTGGCATACCGCAGGGCAAAATTTGCATCAAGATTGATCCCACCAAACAACATATGCCTGACCCGGTTATGAAGATAATTGACTGCTGCCTGAAACTGGGACTTGTTTTCCAAAGAATTCCCGGGAGTATAGAAATCCAAAGGTTTTTCTTCAAGGAATTCGCTTTCGTTACAGGACAATAAGACACCTAACAATAAAACAAAACTATATTTAATTAATCTATTCATGATATGACGATTTAAAATTCAACATTTAACCCAAGGGTATAACTTTTTAAAAGTGGATAAGCACCCGCATTCAACCCAGATCCGGTTTCAGGGTCCCATCCATCCCAATCGGTTAATGTGACCAAATTTTTGGCATTGACAAAAACCTTAATTCTGTTAAAATTAATTTTTTGGATGAATGAATTGGAAAAATTATACGACAAGGTCACATCTTGTAAACGGACAAAGCTCCGTTGAACATAAGAGGAAAAATTTTCTCCCAGCGCCACGGTATAATATCCTATCTGTCTGTATCTGGCGTTTGGGTTTTCCGGGGTCCAGTAATCAAACTTAAACAGGTTTGATCCATAAATATTATCCGGATTGGCCAAGGAGGCGCCGGGCTGGCCATAATAGTAATCTTGTCCTCCTTGGATGGCGTTTACAAATACTGTTAGCCCCCAGTCTTTATATCTCAGATTATTTAAAATGCTGAAACGATAAGAAGGATCAGTATACCCCAATATTTTCCTGTCCTCGGCGGCAGTATATGTACCACTATTATCCACATCTTCTACCTTATAAGTACCGTAGGTAAAACCATCCGGGATCCTTTCAGCTTCATAATCCTCCACTTGCCACATCCCAATGATGTTAAAATCATAGGCCACTCCATAAGGATGGTCAATGAATATTTTTGATGAAACCAGGTCATCTTCCCTGCCATCTCCATTTGCATCTATACCCAAAATGCTGACAACTTTATTCCTGTTTCTGGAAAAGTTTAAGGTTACATCCCAATTAAAATCTTTTTTTCTGATCGGAACTCCGGTTAAAGTAATTTCCTGCCCCGTGTTTTTTAATTCTCCAATATTCATTGGGGTAGAGCCAAACCCATTGATTACAGGAATATCAATATCATAAAGTAGATCATAAGTATTAGACAAATAGTATTCAATACTACCTGAAATCCTGTTTTGCCAAAGTGAAAAATCTGCCCCTAAATTCAAGGACTTGGTGGATTCCCACTTAAGGTCCAGATTGGCCAAGCTGCTTATATACTGGCCTTGCTCAGCTGCTCCACCATCACCATATAAATAACCGTTGCTTACGGAGGATCCTATTTTGGCCAGAGTGGCATATCGCCCGACGGTACGGTTCCCGTTCACCCCATAGGATACCCTAAGTTTCAGGTCATCAATGACAGAAACATTTTCCTTTAGAAAGTTTTCCTCGCTCAACCACCATGCAAAGGCTATTGAAGGAAAAACCCCTATCTTATTTTCAGGTCCAAAACCTGAAAATCCATCCCGTCTAACAGTTGCCGTTAGAATGTAGTTTTCTTTATAGGAATACCCCAATCTGAGCATGGCATATAAACTGGTTTCTTTCCATGCGGAGGAACTGGCTGTCTGCAGCCCGGATTGGCCAGCATCCAATTTGTGATAACCAAGAATATCGTTTGCAAACATCACCGATCTTGCGGTAGTATTCTCAAATTCCCTGTTTTCAATTCCGTACACAAACGTCCCGTTCACAGAGTGATCAGCAAAAACATTCTGATAAGAAAGAATATTATCCAGGCTCATCAAATATTGAGAAGAATTGGTTTTATACCCCTCCCCGGTAAAATTTTGTGCATATTGATTGAAATTGTACCTTTTAGAACTGATCTGATTCTGGGCGAAATTTACCCGATAGTTCAATCCCTTGATAAAAGGCACATCAATATCAAGGTAGATATTTCCAAATAAATTATTTCTTTTGTCCAGATCCTGCTGATCCATTTGTAAGAATGGATTCAAAGTGCCCCGGTATGGCTGAAGCATATAGTCTCCGTTTTCATCCAGATATTCTACCTGGGGTGGAAGCCTCAATATATCACCAACAGATGGTGATATGGCAGAGTAATTACCGACACTCATAAAGGATTGTATACCTACTTTCATCCAATTGGTAATCTCGGTATCCAAGTTGATCCGAAAGTTATACCTTTCAAAGGAATCGTTTATTACAACGTTTTCCTGATCGGTATAACCCAAGGAAAAGAAATAGGAACTGGCCTCACCTCTTCCACTAACGCTTACATTGTGATTTTGAATAGAAGGATTATTGTTGGTCAACAGTTTCCACCAATTGGTTTCCGTTCCGTTCTGGTATCCCTCCAATATTTCCGGGCCAAAAAATTTGCTTGTCGGATCCCAATCCGGGTTCATGGTGAGCATATCGCTACCGATCCGGCTTTCGCTTAGGAACCTATCACCTATTTTCCGGATAAAACCATCTCCATCTTCCGGTAGCATATCTTTATTGGCTACTTCCTGAAGGGAATGGGAAAAACTATATTCTATAACCGGTTTTTGGGTATTCTTTCCATCTTTTGAAGTAATGATAATGACCCCATTACTTGCTTGGGAGCCGTAAATAGCAGCGGCACTGGCATCTTTTAGGATATCAATGGACTCCACGTCATGGGGGTTGATATCGACAATATTGCCTCTGTAAATAATCCCATCCAAAACAATCAATGGCATATTACTACCCGAAATGGAAGACCTTCCCCTGATGGATATTTCGGGATCAGATCCTGCATTTGTGACCGCGCCTACATTCAGGCCCGGTACCGCCCCTTGTAGGGATTGCAAAATACTGACATTGGGGGACTCTTTAAATGATTCAATATTTGCCCTGGTGACACTACCGGTCAAATCCCGTTTTTTGGCAATTCCATAGCCCACTACCACCACTTCGTCCAAAGACGCCAAGTCTTCCGTTAAGGTAATGTCGATGATGCTTTGATCACCGATCGGCACTTGTTGGGACTCGAAACCAATAAATGAAAATACCAAGGTGGACTCTTCCGGGACTGTTAAGGAATATTTCCCGTCAAGATCAGTAGCAGTACCAATGGTAGTATTCAACACCGAAACTGTCACCCCAGGGATGGGCTCCCCGGTAGGGTCTACCACTGTGCCAGTCACCGTCACGTCCACAAATAGATCATTTCCGTAAGCTTTATTCCCGTCAAGATTTGCGGATGTTTTTATTTCAAATGAATCGTTTGCACTAGGTGGGCTTGCGTTGATCAGGTTAAAAATAAAAAGCTGGCCCACAAAGCCATAAAACAGGTATTTTCCTATCTTTTGAAGTGTACGTAATGTTTGTTCCATTAATTTTGTGTTTATTATAATTATTGATCTTGTATAAATCTTATTAAAATTATTAAAATAAAAACATTGCTGCTTATCCGGGTTTTTTCCATTTAATTCTATTATTGCTCATTTTCCCCCGGCTATTCGATGTATAAATTGGCTTTTAGTATTCTATTCAAAAATGGCCCTTATTGAATTAAATATTTTTCTCCTTTTTTTGCAATAAAATCAATTACATGCTTTTCAGCATGGTCCAACCCGATCAATTTTGATTTATCCTTAACTATAGGTGATCCGGGATCGATGAAACTAAAAAGCGGGTTTGGATTTACATCCTCAGCAGTATTAAAATCAGTATTCTGAACATTCACCGCCTGATTGGTGCGAATTCTACAATTGCCTCCCAAACTGGAATAAATGACCGCTTTTTTTAATTTTCCTTTTTCCCATTCCATATCTATTTCAAAACCTCCTCTTGCCTTCAGGCCGCTTATTTTTCCAGTGCTCCATTCCTTGGGTAATGCCGGCAACAGATGAATCTCTCCATGATGGCTTTGGACAAGCATTTCAGCAATACCGGCAGTGGCTCCAAAATTGCCATCAATCTGAAATGGAGGGTGAGCGTCAAAAAGATTGGGGTAAGATCCACTTCCTGAGTAATTTGGGTCCCCCTCTTTTACAAGCTTTAATAAATTAGTCAATAATTTTAACGCCTGATCTCCGTCTCCTAATCTTGCCCAAACATTCACTTTCCAACCCATGGACCATCCGGTAGCCTTATCCCCCCTGATCTGCATCACCCTTTTCACAGAAGAAACCAATTCAGGAGTATTTTTTTCATTAATCTGATTTCCTGGATGAAATCCATATAGATGGGAAATATGTCTATGCTGTGGATCCTCATCTTCAAAATCATATTGCCATTCCTGAAGCTGTCCATTTTTTCCAATTTGGTATGGCAAAAGGGCATTTAGTTTATCCTCTATCTCTACCATCAGGGGTTCTTTAAGACCCAAAATGGAGCAAGCTTCAAGATACCGGGAAAATGATTCCCTGATGATCGCCATATCCATGGTAGGACCTGGACTTTGGGTCGAAATTTCACCATTTCCATAGATAAAGGCCTGCTCAGGGGAATGTCCTACAGGAGTTACTAAATAGCCCTTTTCGTTGGGAACCAGCCAATCCTTATAAAACATGACTGCACCTTTTAAAAGAGGTAGCACCTCATTTTCCAAAAATAATTTATCTCCATGAAAAAGGTATCTTTCCCAGAAATGACTTGTCAACCAACCAGCAGCCATAGGCCAAAAGGAACAGGGACATATATCCACAGGTTCTGCCTGACGCCAAATGGACATATTATGATTGGCCAACCATCCTTCATTTCCAAACATATTTCTCGCAGTGGATGCTCCATTGACAGCAAGCTCTTTAATGGCATCAAAAAAAGGCTCATGACATTCCGATAAATTGGTCAGTTCCGCTGGCCAATAATTCATTTGAGCATTGATATTCATGGTATAAGCACTGGCCCAAGGAGGTATTACCTGATCATTCCATATCCCCTGAAGATTTAGAGGCTGTCCTCCAGGCCTTGAGCCTGATATCATCAAATATCGTCCAAACTGGAAGTACAGGCCGGCCAAAGACTGATCTCTTCCATTGGAAAACAACTTTATTCTTTCCTCCGTAGGTAAGGAGGACTGTGGGGACATCTTACCCAAGCTAATTTGTACCCTATCAAAAAGATTTTGGTAATCTGAAACATGGTTGTGATATAAATTATTGAAATCTTTGTTTTGAACAGAAGTGAGATATTTCCTAACCATTTTGGAAGGATCTTTTCCCTCGTGTACAGGGCTTTTGTCAAATCCATTATAACTTGTTCCTGTCGACAGAATAAACACTACTTCGTCAGCATTCTCCACAATAATTTTTTCATTCTGATAAGAAACATCCCCACGGGTATGTATGGCTTTTATCCTACTGTCAAATGCCATCCCCAGACCATTCACTTTTTCATCATACATAATGGTCTGTACATCATCCTTAAGCGCTCCGTTTTTATCAAATATTTCAGGGTACTTATGTTGATCCCCAACATTTTTAACCTGCTCCAAACTTCGTCTCAAAGCAATTCCCGGTACTTTTCCCTGCATCACTAAGGCTTCATTTTCAATAAAATACTTTGCTGTTGGTTGATGGGGTGTGGAAAATTGAAGGGCACAATTTAATTGTCCCGGTTGGTCAGCACTTAGCTTTACCACAATAATCCTATCCGGATAACTCGCAAAATATTCGCGCTTGAAATTGGTCTGCCCTACGGTGTATTCAACCTTTGCCACCCCTTCGGTCAAATCCAGGCTTCTTTTATAGTTCCTAATCGATTCCTTATCATGTTCAAATTCGATCCATAAATCTCCTAAAGGTTGGTAACATTCTTGCGCTCTTCCCAACCAATTATCCCTAATAATCTGTTGGGCCTCTTTGTACTTTGAAGAATCCAACAAACCCGTCACTTCACTGTATTTTTTTCTGATATTGATAGCTTTATAGGTGGAAGTTGGATCACCGGAGTAAAGTGTGGTTTCATTGAGTTGCAGATGATCTTTCATGGGGCCACCGAAAATCATGGCCCCCATATAGGTATTTCCTATGGGAATGGCTTCTGTCCAGGCTGAAGCAGGGGAATCATACCATATCATTAAATCTTGTTTTCCATCAAAAGCTATCTCTTGACCAAATGTTTGGGTACTCTCCCAGCCTATTAAATAAATTCCTATTAAAAAAAACAGCGTAATAGTCTTCATACAATTATTTTTTGATCCAGATTAATAAATTGGATCGGAATTGAAAGTAATGGAGCTCAAGTTACTACAATATCCCAAATAGTAGGATATAAATTTATTAAACAAGGCGTTTTTAAATAACTAAAAAGCTGTTATATTGAGAGTATAAGCAGAAAGTCATGGAAAAGCGGTTTATAAGAGTTTGTCTTTGTTCGAGTTTCAGGAGCGGTTTCCCGATGAGGATAGCTGTGTGAGTTACCTGGCATCCCTTAAGTGGAAGGATGGCTATCAATGCAAAAAGTGCGGCCACGGCCACTATTGTCAAGGTATCGAGAAGTATGACAGGCAGTGCACCAAATGTAATCGGCTGGAATCCCCGAAGTCCGGGACCCTGCTCCACCGGTGTAAGTTTCCCCTTTTGAAGGCGTTTTACATCGTTTACTATGTGTCTACCAGCAAAAGCGGGATCAGCAGCCCTGAACTGAGCAGGAAGCTTGAACTTAGGCAGAAGACCTGCTGGCTGTTCAAGCAGAAAGTGATGAAGGCGATGTCGAGCAGCGGAAACAACCCGATGGATGGCAAAGTGGACGTAGACGAGACCTATGTGGGTGGCCAGGACGAAAAGGCTGTCGGGCGTAACGAAGGCAAGAAACAGATCATGGTGGTGGCCGTGGAGCGGAAAGGAAAGGGAGTTTCCCGCATCTACGGACGAGTGGTGGAGACCGCTGCCCGGAAGCACCTGAAGCGGTTCATGTTGGATCATATAGCTCCCGATGCAGAGGTGAGGACTGACCGGTGGAGCGGCTATAAAGGCCTGGAAAGCGAATTTCCCAAGCTGGTCTGGGAGAAATCAGAAAAGAAGGGAAAGAATTTCCCTCAGCTCCATAGAACGGTGATGCTGTTCAAAGCCTGGCTGAGGGGCATCCACCATTCTGTGCTCCACCTGCAGCCCTACATTGATGAGTATACCTACCGCTTCAACAGGCATAAGATGAAGGAAAGAATCTTTGAAAACCTCATGAAAAGGATGGTGGAAAAACCACCATATCCATACAAAGAATTTTATTTGACATACGCCTAGTTCAATAAATTTATTTATTTTAAAGGTTTAATAATTTCGGAAAACAATGCCGCTTTAATTGATAAGCCGCAATCTTAAGGCATAGCAGGCTGGATTTCTTCTGCCACCAGAATTCAGTTGCAAAAGTCACACGAATAATTTACTTTTGCTTAATGAGCAAGTATGATAAATTACTTGAAAAGTTATTAAACCATAAAACTGTGATCAAATTCCAAGAATTGGAGTATTTACTTGGTCAGCTTGGGTACATTGAAAAGAAAACCGGAAAAACATCAGGCTCTAGAAAAGCTTTTATTAATAGGGGCTAATTCACTTTTTCGCAAAGTATGCTCGTATAGGTAATTGCTCTCTTCACCACTATCCGAAATACAACTGCCGGATCATCATCAGATGGAAGATAGGTGAATTCACCAAAAGCAAATTCCCCATCCACACCATATAATTGGGTATTCCAGGCTGGATCTGTCGCAGGAGGCCCCACTCTGGCTCCTAAGCTGGCAGCTTCAAATTCATAAAATCCAAACCCGGAATTACGCGGAATTGTAAAACCGCGGGCACCGTGCCGATCTCCTGAAATAAGCAAAACACCACTTATGTTGTCCTCTTCAATAAAGCTGAAAATTTCTTCCCGTCCTTCCGTATTTGAATTGGCTACCTCTTTCCAGTCCGTACAATTCATTTAATTGCTCCCGATATTTATCCGCCACTTCAGCACTTCTTTTCTGATGAAAACCTAAAATGTACTCTTGACGCTGTGTTGCATCCTCGGGAACATTGGGCAAAGTCCTCCCTCCCCAGGAATGAAAAACTGGTTTAAATTTGGCAATTCTCATAAACAGGAACCAAATAAACAATAATTTTATATTGTTATTTTAAGTTTCTCAGTTTCCTAATCTAACTTCCTGTACCAATTTAAAAGAAATACTGTAGATGCAAAAATACCAATAAGGAACTTTCGGCTTATCCCTCTAAAGGCGCATCTCCTTTTTTATTTTCCCTGCTTCCCAAGGTTTTTATGGATGTATTTAGTTTGGAAAGCCCATAAGCAGTTGTTTAAATCCCATTTCCTTCAACCAGTTCTCGCACCTTCCAAACCATTCTTACTTACTGGTCACTTTCATCACCCCGTTCATGGTCCTCCAATGCCCCGGAAAGGTACAGGCATAAGGAAACTCCCCTTCCTGATCGGGCGCCACAAACTTTAAAGAGAAGGTTTGATTGGAATTGATCAAAGGCGTCGAAAACAAAACCAAATCAGTATCCGGGATAAATTGTTTTTCATATCCATCTGGAGCTTTGGCCATATTATCCGCCATTTCCCCCACTTTTTCAAGGCTTTCCGGTTTTAGTATAAGCATATTATGGGGCATATCATCCGGATTGGAAAAAATAATCTCCACAGATTGGCCTGCTGTTATCGTAAAATTTTTAATACTAAAATCCATCTTTCCGGGGAGAGTTCCCATTTCAATTACTGTTGTCTCTGCATTTGTCACCAGCTCCAAAAATCCTTTTCTCTCTTCATTGGGTAATAAAGCAGCCACCTTATGCCCCAGCTTCACCAGGTCCTTGGATAGGAATTGAGCCCGGTCTTGTTCCGGCACACTGTTGATTACTTTTATAATGTTATTTTTCAACGGGTCCAGCGGTACCATCTTCAATTGATCCTCTGAAATGCCTAACAAACTTTTGGTTGCATGCTCTGAATAATTCCCCTGAGGTGTTATCAAGCCACTTAGCAGTGGCACTGTTTCACGGGTTTGTCCATCCATATACGGCAAAGCCGCAATAGCTGAAATTTTCAGATCATGGCGCTGCTGTGGAGTATAACCAAAGGAAAAATTCCCGTTTAAAGCTTTGATAATTTCGGGGAACAATGCCGCTTTAGCTTTTTCAGTTCTTAACCATTTAGCACTGCCAACAAGTGCCTGATAACTATCAGGGGATTGTACCGTTACATCCCGAACAACAGCAACATCCTGGTTCATGTCAGCCAATAAGGCATAACAGACTTCCTTAACCCTGGCATTTGTGGTTGATTCCGCCAGTTCTTTTATTTGCACTTCCCTTTCTTCGAGGTGTTCGGGATCCTGGTCCACTAAAAGCTGGGAAAGTCCTGCAAGTCCCCGATCTTCCATTTCCTGGGCAATACTGGTGATGGCATCCAAAAGGACATCTATCGGAAGAGTCCCTGATTTTTCCGCCACAAGCAGCACCCCTTTTTTTCTGGCTGCATCAGGGATGTCCTTCTGTGCTATCCAAAATTTCATGATAGCAGGGGCATCGGCTAAGGCTTCAAAATCAGCAGGGGAAAGGGGATCTCTGGCATACTTCTGCCAATCTGGTTCACCCTTTAGAAAACCTGGTAAAGCGAGTTGTTCCGGTGAAGTAAGCGGACCCAGTAAGAAATTGGCTTTTTCGGGTTCATCTGCCAGAAAATCGGAATCTTTTTTGAACATGTTCATCCAAACTGGCTGCAAATGTTTAAAGGATTCCATTAGCGCATAGTCGATGTAATAATCCATGGGCAGGTCGGTAGTGGCCAACAAGGCCTCTACAGAGGTCTCTGTTTCAAAATGACTGAGTGCCGCAATAGCTTCCACCCTGACCCTTTGGGAAGGATCTTTGGACATCGTGATGAGCCTGTCTTCCACACCTGTAATTTGATCTTTCCAATAAAACAACACCCTGGTGGCTGCTGCCCTTACCTCCTCATCCTTTGATTCTAATACAATATTCAGGGCCTTTTCGTTAGGGAGGTGGAACTGTTGGTAAACCCAAAGTCCTTCCAATTGATGTTGTTCAAAATCCGGGTCTTCAGGGTTAAGTTGGCTGAACCAATTATCCAGTACCGGAAGCACTTCTTCTTCGGAAAATTCCCTCAATTGCACCCTTGCCCTGTACCTAACTCTATCCTCGTAAGTTTTAAGCTGATCCAGAAGCTCTTCAACGTTCAAAGCCGACAAGTCCAAAGGTTTAAGCAAATCATTGCCCTTGTAGGTGATCCTCCATATCCTTCCATGGGAATGATCACGGTCAGATTCCCGGAACCCCTGTTCCCCGTGTTGAATGATAGCATTGTACCAGTCGACCACATATAAAGCACCATCGGGACCAAATTGGAGATCAACCGGCCTAAAGTTCAGGTCTGTAGATTGGAGTAGGGGTTCTATTTCTTCGGCTATAATTCCGCTGCCGTCTTTGGACAGCTTATGTTGTTTTATTCCTTGAAACCCAACAAAGGTGTTGAACAGGATGTTGCCTTGGGCTTCTTCCGGAAAGTGGCGGCTTGAGATGATTTCATGACCACAGGTCTTTGGTTTAACTTTCGAGGTGAGAAAATCCCTCATCTCCACATGTTTTTTCGGATATTCAGAAGCTACGGTTAAAGGAGTGGCAAAATAATTCATACCCGTGGAGACATCCCCTATGATATGGGTCCCGTTGCGCATGAACACATTGCCCCAAGGATTGGCATAGGGATAAGAAACATATGACTCCAATTTCATGGTACGGGGCTCATAACGCCAGGTGGTGCCATAGGCTCCCCTGACAGGTCCATAGGGGGTTTCCACCTGGGAATGGAGGAAGGTGCCCTCATGCATGTACAAAGCACCGTCAGGTCCCCAGGTATAGGAGCCGATGGCATGATGGGCATCCTCTGTCCCAAAGCCGTGCAAGAGATTTTTTCTGAAGTCGGCCTTTCCGTCCCCATCGGTATCTTTCAAAAACACAAAATCGGGGGCCTGGGTCAGGTAAACGCCGCCATCCCCCAGCTCAAATCCCAAGGGAAGATACAGGCTGTCCGCAAATACGGTATGCTTGTCCGCTTTTCCGTCCCTGTCCGTATCTTCCAGGACAACAATTTTGTCATTTGGCGGGTTGCCGGGATAATATTGGGGGTAGGAAGGCATGGAAGCTACCCACATTCTTCCCTGAGGGTCAAAAGTTAAGGTAACAGGATTCTCAATGGGAAAGTCGATTTCTGAAGCAAAAAGTTCTATTTCATATCCCTCCTGCAAAATAAATTGGTCGGTGGAAGGTGGATTTCGGACTTCAGGTTCATGTTTAGAAACTCGCTGAACAATTTTTTGCGTTTCCCCCATTATTTTACCGGTGGTATTTTGGCTCGCAGTCCACACCAGCGTGTCCAATCGGTAGACCATGCTGTCGATATTTGTCAATTCGGAAGGGAGGGTACTTCCTCCCTCCCATTCTTTCCGGCTCCCAAAGACATATTCTCCATTTTGGGTCCTGTACTTATAGAAGAAATGCTTGTTTTTTTGATGGATTACTTTTCTCAGATCAAGCGAATAATCATCTCCCGTCCAGGATGAAATAGGGAAATCCAAGGCCCTTGCCATTATCTCCCCAATTTCTTTATACCCTTGATCAGTTGGATGAATACCGTTGAAGGTAAGCTGCTCTCCTTTTTCCATTAACCACTGGGTAGATTCATAAAGGTTAAGGAAAGGAATATCCATTTCCTTGGCCATTTGTTGCATCTCCTTGCTATATAACTCCAGGTTTTCATTGTGGCCAGCAGGATCAGGCAAAAATCCCCCTAACTCTTCGTGGGCAATGGGCGAGACCAGAATAAGGTCTGGACCCTTCTCCCCATTGTATTCCTGTTGTTTTAAGTGCTGAAGGAAGGTGGACAATTCTACCTTAAAATTTTCCAGGCTATCCGGCCCCTTAAAAGCTTCATTTAACCCATAAAAAGCAAATACTATATCGGCTTTTTGCTCCTCCAAATACTCATCCAAGGTACCGAAGTTCAGCGGTCTTGGCTGAAGGTTGACCTCATCAGCGCTCCATGCCAGATTCCGCACGGTCAGGTTGCGCTCAGGAAAACTTTTGTAAAGGAGGGCCTCAAAATAATTATGTTGTTGAAGCTGCTCCGCAAAAGTGTTCCCAATAAATACAATCCTACTGTTTGGCTTCGGGTTGAAGGTATGTACCGCTTCGTTTCCTTGGCAGGAAAAAAGCAGTAAGGATATAATAAATAAAAAAAGCTGGCTAAAATTCAGGTGATTTGTAAACATTAATGGAATTATGAAAAGGAATGTTGAAATTAAAAGTCTTTACCATTCAGGGTTTTGTTCCAAATTGGGGTTTTTTTCAATTTCCCTCTGGGGAATGGGCATTAAATACATTTTTTCCTGGAATACATAAGGACCTTGGATTACTGGCTTTAGCTCGTAGGTATAGGATCCATCTTCATTTTCTGTAATATGCATGGCATGAAAATATTTTCCGTCAAGTTTCTCCACTGCTACTTTCCATCTTCTCAAATCCCAATACCTTTTCTGCTCAAAAGCCAGTTCAATATATCTTTCATGTCTTATCCTTTCCCTCATTTCTTCTTTGCTTAAACCTTGAGGCAATTGGTAAGGATTCAGGCCTGCTCTTTCCCTAATCCTTTCAACTGCAGAATAAACACTTTGATCAGGAGCTGCCAATTCCTCGTTCTTTGCTTCGACATAATTGAGCAAAACCTCGGCAAACCGAAGTTCTATCCAATTTTGATCACTTCCAGTCCCACCATAATAATCTTTATTGCTTTCATCCGTTCCTTTTCTGATAAGATATCCTGTTATGGTAGCATAAGGGGTATTAATCCCATCAATAGGTGAATCCACATGCAGGTAAACCGGCAAGCCCTGAAATCCAAAAGTTGAACCATTAACAATTAAGGTTGCATCAAATCTTGGGTCCCTGTTGACGTATGGATTAGCTGGATCATATCCTGAGCCGGGTTCATTTATTGCTTTGCCATTTTCCATTTCAAAAGCATCCACAAACTCCTGCAAAGGGCTTCTACGAACAGCATCCTGTTTGGATCTTGAATCAGGCATTGCCCATGAATCCCAGCCATGCTCCCGGAATGGTTTCATAAACTGAACACCGAATACTTCTTCCTCATTGTTTTTATCCAGCATTATATTTCTAAAATTGTCATGGAGGCTATAAATACCCGACTCCACTATTTCATGATTAATCGCTGCGGCTTTTTCCCAGCGGGAATTGTCTTCGCCTGGATTGTACAACGGACTTGCCCAAAACAGATATACCCTTCCTAAAAATGCTTTTGCAGAGTATTTATTGGCTTTACCCACATCAATGGATTGATCGCCGTAGGATTCCGGAAGTAGTTCGGCCGCTTCTTCCAATTCCTTTACCACAAATTCAAAGCTCTCATCTACCGTCTGCCGCTTTACAAACAGGTCGTCTGATAATTCTTGGGGTTCGGTAATAATAGGGACTCCTCCGTACCTTTTTATCATATTGAAGTAATGCATTGCCCGAAGAAATTTCACCTGGCCTTTTAAAACGTTTTTTCGATTTTCGTCCACTGGGGCTCCATCGATCTTATTTAAAAACATATTTGTCTTACGAATAGCGGCATAGGCCCAATACTCCATGGGGTTATTGTCAGCAAACCACTGCCCTTCCACTACATTCTGAGGAGCCCCTCCCCAGTAACTTCGGGATTCATCCGTTATATTATCGTATAAATGATGATCAAATGCAGGGACATCGAGATACAGGTTGTTTACAAATAATTGCATCAAAGCAGGATCTTCAAACACCTCCTCCTCGGGAATGGCATTGGTAGCTTCCCTATCTAAAAAGCCTTCACTACAAGATGCTGTTATACAGACAACAAGTACAAGGGGAATTATATTTATATTAAACTTGATCATTTTCTTGAAGGTTAAATTAAAAGGTGAGATTAAGACCTAGGTTCAACGAACGTTGCTGAGGATAATATGATCCGGTTGAACTTCACATTTCAGGATCAAACATATTCAATTTGTCAATCACAAAAAGGTTTGAACCGGAAAAATATACTCTTAAATTTTCTATCTGAAGCCTTTCGACCACCCTATCAGAAAAGGTATAACCAAGATCGACAGATTTCAGCCGAATATAGCTGGCATCGCGCAAGTATAGATCAGAAGTCATGGAATTATTTGGGTGATATCCTTCCCAAGGCCTTGGATATAAGGAATTTGTATTTTCCGGAGTCCAATAATCCAATAGATCCACATAGGTATTTCTCGATCCGCCAACAAAAAAGTTTCTCGCCATTCCATCAAGTAAACGGTTGACTTTTGTTGCCCCTTGAAATAAAACAGCTAAATCAAATCTTTTAAATGATCCTCCGAACGATAAGCCTCCAATAATTTTAGGTGTACTGTTGTCTATGGAAATAATCGTCAGATCATTGGCATCCACTCTTTGATCCCCATTGATATCCGCATACTTTACATCGCCGGGTTGTTGCCCGCCATTAAACTGAGGGTAATAGGTATCTACTTCCTCCTCAGTCTGGAAAAATCCAAGTGCTTTATAACCAGTAATAAAACCAAGGGGGCGACCTGTCTGCAACAAGTAGTCAGGAATATTTGCTGGTTCGTCTAAAGTAATGACTTTACTTTTCGAAAAACTGCCATTTATTTTAAAGAAATAATTCAATTCATTGATGTGATTTTTATGGGTCAGGGAAAATTCAATCCCTTTATTGTCCACTTTTGCATAATTTTCCGCTGGTAACTGTGCTCCCAGCGTAGCAGGGATGGAACGAATGCGCTCAAGTAAAATATTGGAGGTTCGCTTATAAAAAACATCAACTTCAAATTGTAATTTTCCATTCCAGAGTAACCCTTCCAATCCCACATCGGAAATGGCAGCGGTTTCCCAGGTTACATCAGGATTGGGTAATATTCCAGGAGTTATGCTGGAAAGACCCTCACTTCCTGATACTATTGTTCCCGAAGGATTGAATACCTGGAGAAATTGAAATGTAGGAATCCTTCCATTATAAACATTTCGGTCATTCCCTACCACACCATAAGACGCTCTAAGTTTTAAATCATCAATAAAATGTAGTGAGGTATTATTTTTTATAAAGGCTTCTTCACCAATTCTCCATCCCGCCGAAACAGCAGGAAATAAACCATATTTTTTTGTTTCCGGAAAGGCTACCGAACCATCTCTCCGAAAGGAAGCTTCAAATAAATACCGCTGTTTATAACCATAATTGAATCTGACTACAGCACTACGCCTACCATCATTAAAAGAACCACCGTTTGCATCTTTTTGGCTCTCACCCCCATAGAAGAATTCATCCAATCCTTCGGCTGGAAAGTTGGTTCTAAAAGCATAAAAGTTGTTGGCTTGTGCATCAAATTGTTCGAAGAGAAGTAACCCATTGAGTTCATGGGATCCAAAAGTTTTTTCATAGTTCAATGAAGCATTTAAAGTTGTGGTATTATACTCATCAAACCTTTGGTTCAAAGCTGTCTTTCCATTCCAGCCTCCATAAGGATAAATTTCCAATGTATTGCCTTCGGAATCCTGCCTGTTCATAAAAATAGGAACATTGTAATGCTTATTGTTAGAGTACTCCTTTCCAAAGGAAGCTCTACCAAACAGGGAGAGACCCTCCACAAAAGGAATATTTTGCTTTAAGGAAAGTGTAGCTTGTAGAATATTTGTTTTAAGCCTATTATACCCGGTTTTTATTTCTTCAATAGGATGCTGTTCACGGGTATAAAAGATAGTTCCATCAGGATTATAGGCTAAATCCATAGGATATGCCGCAACAATATCATCGAATATTGCCTCGGCTGAATAAGCACTTCCATTGTTATTTTGGGTACTGGCATCAAAATCCCCGGAAATAGTCAAATTATCATTAATCTTAGCATCTACATTGGAACGAATAGAATACCTCTGAAAATTAATCCTGTCGTACATACCGTCCTGATCCAAATAGCCCAAGGATAGATAATACTTGATAGCCTCTGAACCACCATTGACACTTAAGTTTTGTTGGGTCTGGAAAGATTGGTCCTTTAAAGTCAAACCATACCAGTCCGTTTCAGGAATTCTACCATTCCGTAAGTCATCGAGCATCTCATCTGTGTAGAGGAGTGGTTTTCCCATGTTTTGGACAGCCTGATTTTTTGTCGCTGCATATTCATAACCGTTCATTACCCTAGGGTATCTGGTTGGTTGTTGTACCCCTGCAAAACCATTATAATTAAAGGTAGGTTTTCCACTACTTCCTCTCTTGGTGGTAACCAATATTACTCCATTAGCTGCTCTAGATCCATATACTGCAGTAGCAGATGCATCTTTTAAAATAGAAATGCTTTCTATTTCATTGGGATCAATCTGCTCAAGGCCCCTTACAATTCCATCCACTACAATTAAAGCACCGTTATCACCAAAAGTACTTGCTCCTCGAATAGAGATACTGGAACCTGCCCCAGGTTTTCCATTTCCGCTAACTGCAATTAAACCTGGAAGTCGCCCAACCAAGCCATTACTCAAATTTGTCACTGGTGCTTTGGTGATTTCTTCCCCATCCACAGATGCTACAGAACCAGTTAAATTAATTTTTTTCTGCGTTCCGTACCCCACCACCACCACCTCATCCAATGAAGCCATATCTTCACTCAACGTAATATCTATTACACTCTGATCTCCTACAGTGATCTGCTGGCTTTCAAAACCAATAAAGGAAAACACCAGCGTGGATCCTTCCGGCACCTCTAGAGCATATTTTCCGTCCAGGTCCGTAGCAGTCCCAATGGTAGTTCCCGGAACGGAAACTGTCACCCCGGGTATGGCTTCCCCATTAATATCCACCACGGTGCCGCTTACCGTCACTTCACAATCACAGCTTTTTCAGGAGATTTAAATTTGCCGGTTTTATCCAATGGATTGTTATCATTAGAAGCAGCGGCATAGGTCAGGTTCAAAAAAAGGAGGTGAACAACAAAGCCAGATAAGCAGTATTTTCCTGCCTTGCAAAGGGCATGTAATGGTCTTTTCATAAAAAGGGAATGTTTTATTGTTAATTATGGGGTTATCCTTTGTTTGTTGATCTTATAGAACTATCTAAAGACATCCAGTGCTATATTAAATATAATTCCCATAAATGAAAAGAATGACAAGACATTTCAACTTAATTTTACCGAATTATTAATGAAATTATCTTAATGATTGATATTGGTTTTAAGTTTGGAGGTATTTTAATTATATTTGTTTATGGTTATTGTTACTACCGATATACAACTGTTTCAGATACTAAAGCAAAAGCTGGGTGAAAAAGAAGCCGAAGCATTGGTCAGTTT
>JBBDSC010000079.1:0-1355 GCA_040905145.1 Anditalea sp. | reverse complement strand
GGGTATAGGATCTTCTGAATACGGTTTTTTGAAAATCCAATCCTTTGAAAATCAATTCCCTTGTAGGATCAAGAGGGTCTGGAATGGTTTCCCAAACTGCCCCCCATTCATCTCCTGGAAGGTCTAATAAATATTGGTTTTCAGGTGTAAGGTACATGGTTGTAAAGGCAGTGTTGTTGGTTAGGTCGTTGCCTGTTCCCCCTGCATTGGCTTGGGTAAGAAAATTCAGTACATTCGGGGCCTTTACACCACTGGCAGCAATCCCCTTCCTCATAAAGTAGATAAAGTCTTTTGGATCCGCCAGGTCATAAAGCCGCCCTACGTCAGACGAAGTCAGATTATAATTGTAATTAATCTGTGTAACACCCGCTTTACCGGATTTGGTTTCTACAATAATAACGCCGTTGGATGCCCTAGAACCGTAAATGGAAGTAGCAGCAGCATCTTTCAATACCTGGATGGATTCAATATCCCTGGAATTAATATGGTCCATATTATTCCTGATAACGCCATCTATTACGTATAGAGGATTAGACCCATTCGGATTGTTAATGGAGGTGCCACCACGCAAAACTACCCTCGGCCTTTCTCCTGGTTGCCCGGAGGTACTCTGTACCCTTAGCCCGGCGATGGTACCCTGTAAAGCAGAGGCAGGATTGGCAAAAGTTAAATTCTCTAGCACCTTATCATCCAATTTTGAAACTGAGGTGGTTAAGGTTTCCCTCGATTGCTCTCCATAACCAATCACCACTACTTCCTCCATGTCGGATAAGGAGGGCTCTAAAGAAACATTCACCTGGGTCCTGTTACCGATATCCACCTCCTGGGTTTGATAACCAATAAAGGAAAACACCAGTGTATTGCTGCCATCCGGAATGTTGACGCTATAGCTTCCGTCAATATCCGTGATGGTGCCCAAAGAGGTTCCTTTTACCAATACATTGACTCCGGGAATGGATTCGTCGGCATTGTCTGTCACGGTACCACTGACGATCTTGGTTTCCTGACCAAAACTGTATTGCAGTAAGCTCATAAAACAATAAAGCATCAAAATTCTTTTCCACAACAGTGGAATGCGTACAATTACTTTCATAGGAAATGATTTATTGGAATACTTTCATTTATCCTATCAAAGATATTGTATGCAATAAATAAATACTTCTACTTTATTATTCAAATACAATACAATTTTTCGGGGCACTTATCGAATAAAAAAAATACTTCCCCCTTCATAAGTAGCGGTTCATCATGTGCCAATGGCTTAAACTATTCTTTTTGTTCATTCAACCCGAAATATAGTAGAAATTCTATTACCCGGTGAAATCACTTCAATATCAGTTAATTGTTGTTATTTC
>JBBDSC010000078.1:0-8153 GCA_040905145.1 Anditalea sp. | reverse complement strand
TCTATGAACTCAGAGGTGAAGACAGAATAGAAATACTAACGGTGCATCATGCGTCCAGACCGTTGGGAAATGTTTAAAAATTACTATAAAATCCAATCAACCACCTTCCCAATACCACCAATAAAGTAGGCATACAGCTAATGGCAATAGCCTTACCTAATCCCATTTCAAATTCATGCCATAACATAATAATAAAAAACAAGTAAAACCCCAACCAAAAAATATTACTTACTTCTTCCATTTCCGACAGCCCCAATCCTATAAGGACTGTTTGAAAGTTTAGATAGTATAATAAAATGGGCTTATGCGGAAGAATCCAAACAAATATGGACAAGAAAGCACATTGATGCTCCCAAATAGTTGATTTAGAATCTAAATCCGCACCAGATCAAATTCATACTTTGTAATGCGAATTTATGATCATTCTCACTTATAATGTATCGTTCCGGGAGGTGGGTTTACCAAAAAAATCCAGGGGAAGAATGCCAAAAGCAAATTACCTTCAGTTATAAGGATTATTGTCAGGGCGCTCAGAAGCTGGAAATGAAGCTTGACAAGCTGGAATTTATCAGAAGGTTTTCTATGCACATCTTACCCAGAGGACTGGTACGGATCCGGCACTAGGGGATATTGGCAAGCTCAGCCAAAAAAGTGAGCATTCCACTGATCCCTGAGGAGTTGGAAATGTAGGCTTCCCCATAAATGAGTTTGGATTAATTGCACTGATTGGTAAGGGAAGAAAAAAACCGGTATTCTCTTTTTCACTTGAGTGAAATCAATTTTTAGAAAATTCACCTGTTAATAGGATGTGTTTGTCACTTTTTAAATTAAAATTATTTCCATAGCTCTTAACTATAATAACATTATTTAACAAATTAGTTTGATGCTTTTAGTTGAATTATCACTATAATTGTAGTAGTACTATAGTCACAAGTATAATATTTCAGTATCTGCCGATTTTTTATTGAATGGCACTACTTGAAAGAAGGAATTTTTGATTGGTTTAAAAAGATAACTATACGAAGAAGAGAAGTGAAGGGGCATATACTATTAGAATTTGAAGCTCAAGAGTAATATTTAAAAAGGTCGATAAAGAGTTGCAAAAAGTAAAATTCGCTCAACTTCAACTTTTTTAGGTGGATTCATAAACACCGCATACAATCCTGAGCCTGTCTTCTGACTCTACCAATTCAACTTATAAAGGTGAACTGATAGTGATAAATGGGGTGATAGTTTTTAGTCAAAGAAATTATTGTAAAAAACATAAAACTGAAAAAAAATGAAATTACTCATTTCATGCCTTCTTCTGGCCTTCATCACTTCTGCCTCCCATGCCCAATCCAAACTTACTATTCGGGGAGTGGTGAAAGATACCACGAATATCCCGCTCGACTACACCTCTGTGCTACTTCTTAGCCCAAAAGACTCGGCCTTGGTGGAATACACCCTGACTAATAAAGACGGAGAGTACCTATTCAAAAACGTAGAAAGACAACCGCTGCTCATCAAAGCCACCTATATGGGCTACCTTCCCATACAAAAGGAACTGGTTCTTCCCGAAACAGGTGACTTGGAAGTCGATGAGATTCAGTTGATGCCAATCTTACAGGAACTCTATGAGGTAGTAGTGAAAGCCGCCAAAGCGCCGTTGATGATGCGGGGAGACACACTTGAGTATGATGCAAGCAAATTCAAAGTGCCCCCAGGAGCGACCCTGGAAGAACTGCTCCGCAAGCTGCCCGGGATACAAATCGACAAGGATGGAAATATAGTTGCACAAGGGGAACAAGTACAGAAAGTAACAGTGGATGGAAGGCGCTTTTTTGGAGGTAACACAAAAATGGCCACGCAAAACTTGAATGCAGAGTCAGTAAGCAAGCTTCAGCTATACGATGACAAGTCAGAACAATCAAAGCTAACAGGCGTGGAAGATGGAGTGAAGGAAAAAACCTTAAACGTTGAGCTGAAGGAGGAAGCCAAGAAAGGAGGTTTTGGTAAGCTTTCTGCAGCACTGGGTACAGACGGAAGATGGTCTGCAAATGCCTCATTCAATAAATTTGACAAAGTAAACCAATTTTCGGTGATCGGCTATGGCAATAATGTCAACCAATCCGGTCTGAGCTGGGATGACCTGCAGGAGTTTAAAGGGAGCGGTGCTTTCCAATTTGGCGACACTGGGGACTTTGGTTTTAATGGAAGCGGTGGGATGAACTATATTTCGTTTTCAGGTGGGGACAATGAAGAATCCTTCGAAATCCCCTTCAATAACCTCAACTCTGGCTACTCCAACAACCAAGCCATAGGCGTCAATTATAACTACCTGAAGGATAAGAAGGATTTTAATAGCAACTACTTCTATAGCCGCAGTGATCAAGCGCTAGAGAGTTTCAATAGCAGGACAAATTTCTTGCAGGACAATACATCCTTCACTTCCACTGACCAAAGCTCACAAAATAACATGGCAGGCCACCATCGGGTGAACCTTCGTTTTCAAAACGAATTAGACAGCGCCAACACCATCACCATTAACGCAAAAGGAAGGCTAAGTTCACTTACTACATATTTGGCCAGCCATCAAGAACTGATTCGCAGTAGCACGGAGCAAAGCCAAATGGATCGGAACAACCAATCGGATAAATGGTCAGGGGCCTTTCAGGGCACAGCAATTTATAGGCATAAATTCAAAAAAAACGGACGAAACTTTGCTGCCAGTATCAGTGATACGTATAGTAAGGCAGACCAAAATGGTATTCAAAAATCCGTCGTAGATCTCATGAACTCAACAGACCCAAATACCTATTTCCGAAACTTGGATCAATTGAACCAGGCACTGAATGGCTCTAACTTGATCAAGTCAAGCCTACTCTTTGTCGAACCAATCAAAAAAATATTTTTCTGGGAGACTTTCTACAATTTCAGCCAGTCACAGAGCGAAATAGACCGACAAGTATACGATGTGGAATCAAGCGACACCCCAGAGCTGAATCCGGAGCTCAGTCGGTTTTTTGAAAATACAATTACCTACAACAGATTTGGTTCTAGCATCCGATATGCCAACAAAGGATCTAACTTAAGCGTGGGTTTAGCCGCCTCCAACTATCGGTTAAATGGACAATTTTCAGTCGTAAAAGATAGTGAGATATTAGGCAGAGTGAACAAGAGCTACCTTAATTTCACCCCTAATGTGACTTACTCGAAAACAATGAAAGGGAACAAGCGTATCAACGCAGGCTATAACATGGGCGTCAATCCCCCAAATATCGTCGACCTACAGCCATACAAGGACATATCTAATCCATTGTATATACGGGAAGGAAATCCTGATCTAGAGCCTGAAGTATCCCATTCTTTCAATACAGGATATAGCATGTATGATCCTGCCACGTTTATAAATTTGCGGTTTTCATTCAATTCAACATTCTATCAGAATCAAGTAGTTCAAAATCAAACCATAGACCCGGAAACCTTTGTCACTACCTACAAGGCAGGAAATGTTTCAGGGGGGCAGCGTTATAACCCATATCTGGGTTTAGGTTTTCCCATCGTAAAAACCAAGGCTACCGCATACTTATCTGCAAATCCCTCCTATTCTAAAAGCCTCTCCCTCATCAACTCAGTCGAGACAGAGACCAATACTTATAGCCATAACTTTGGGGTGAATTTAAACCTGACACCTTTAGAATGGCTCAGCCTATATACCGGGTCATCTTACCGACTGAGCAAAACCAAATACGAACAGAACCCCTCCCAAAACCAGGACATAATAAATTGGAGTGCTTATAGTAACATGAACATAACATTCCCCAAAGATTTTTACTTAGATGTGAAATTCAACTACAACCGATATGAAAACGAAAGTTTTGGATTTGATCAGAAAGTACCTATCCTCAATGCATTCGTCTATAAACTGCTCGGCAAGGCTAAAAAATGGGAAGTCAGGCTATCCGCATACGACATCTTCAAGCAAAATCAAACCATCAGCCAATATGCAGGCCAAAATTACGTTTCCACTGGAAGGATTGAAACTCTATCAAGGTATTTCCTACTCGGAGTGACTTATAATATGCGGGGAGTAGAAGTGAAAAAATATAGATAGCAGAGTAAGTTGTAAAGTGGGGAAGTTCTACAGTCGCAAAATCACCAATTGGCCAGTTTCTTAACTGGAAAATTGCTTTCTTCCCCCGGCTAACCGTTTGGGCATGATCAATAGTCGTCGTGATATAATTTATATCTGCATTTTAAGAAATACAAACCACCTGGTTTCCCAGTAAAAAAAGTTGATTCCTCCTAATTTATCATGGCATATGTAGTTAAATAGACAGGTTTCAATGTTGGTAAATTTTGCCAATCCATTCCACATATTCTGAATCAGCCAATTCTTAAATTATTAAAACAATGAAATTAAAATACCTAAAGATCCTTATTCTATTATTAATTTCCACAGGAGTAAGAGCCCAAAATATGGTGGGTGAGGTAGAGTACCGATACCGCATATTCTATGATAAAATCTATTCCAGCCTGCCTCATATTACCGAGCAGGAAAAGGATAGAATCCTACTCACTTGGAGTAATCCTGATGGCTACAGCACTCGGATGAAACTTCAGTTTTGGCCAGAAAAAAGTGTCTATACTTTCGGAGAACCCTATCAAGTCCAAAGCTACTCGTGGCAAGTAGATGATTATTTCATTGAAAACAATTTAGAAGACCAGACCTATCTGAAATACATGGATCAAATGGGCAAAACTTACATCGTTCGTGACAGCCTAAATACTCCAAAATGGAGGGTAATGAACGAAATACGGGATATTCTGGGACACATGTGTATGAAAGCTGTGTCTGAGGACAGCATTAAAGGCCAAAAGATCACTGCTTGGTTCGCCTCAGATATTCCCGTCCCAACTGGTCCAGAGGAGCAATTCGGGCTTCCAGGTTTGATTTTGGCTTATGACATCAACGATGGCATGCTCATCGTGGAAGCCGAGAAAATCACTTTTGGAGAACCGGAAGAAATCATCTCCCTTCCAAAAAAAATGAAAGGGAGAGAAGTATCGGGCACTAAATATCAAGACATAGTCCGAGAGTTTATCCAATCTTCCATCGAAAGCAGGCGAGCGTGGATGTGGGAAATAAGATATTGAGAAGGCTATAGAAAGTACAAAGGCGGAAAGTAAGAAGGTTAATTATCTGCTTCTTTGTAAGCAAACGGCCATCCCCCTATTAAAATCAGCTTGGGTTCCCTTGGTGATGCTTCCACCTGGGTGGCAGCAGGTCGGAGAACCTGCCGTCATAGTTGGGGTCGTTGAGTTTTCGCTGAACGGCGAGCAGCCAGTCATGTGGATTTACCCCGTTCTTTTTGCAGGTTGCGAACAGGGAGTAGATCATTGCGGCGTTCTGGGCGGTGGCGCGGGTACCTGCGAACAGGTGGTTTTTCCGTCTGATGTTATGTAAAGCTTTACATAATATCAGGAACCCATCATTCGGTTAGGGACCTTCAACCCTACATCAACGAGTATACCTACCGGTACAATCGCCATAAAATGAAAGAAGGGATTTTTGAAAATCTGATGCTAAAAATGGTGGGAAAGCCACCTTATCCGTACACAGCGATTATTTGATAAGTGCCTTATTTAATAAATTTAAATGAAATATTTTGTATTAATTTTTACTATATTATCTTTTAGTTCAAATGCCCAAAACTTAAATGGAATTTGGGAAGGTACCTTTATAAAAGATAACAAAAGATATATTATTAAGATACATTTACTTTCAAATGGTACGACAGCAAATTATAATGGTATTTCATACTTTAGTATTTGTGAAAATTTTAAAAATGGAAAGGAAGTTAGTGACATTACTACGGATTTTACTGGCCAATTTAAAAATGGAATATTGGAGACTTCTATTTTGAAGGAAAAATTAAACTCAGCCAGTAAGGAATGCTTACTTAAAGGAAAACTAAAACTTGAATTTGAAAAATCCGGGACTTCGCTCTGGGGAAGTTGGGTAACACCCAATTGTAAAAAAGTTTATATAAATTTTAAATTTATAACTAAAAAAAGAAATATAAAAAATATTCCAGTATTTTATTCTAAGAATTTTAAATATTCTATTTTACTTAATAAAAATTTATTAAATCAAAATCACATTTTAAAAATTAAGGGAAAAATTTTAAAAACGATTTCATTAAATGCAAAAATTATATCGCCTACTATACTTTTTAAGCAGTCTGAATTTAGGTTGTTACCAAGTTCTTATACTGAGTTAAACAAAATTTATAAAATTTTGGACGATAATTTATCTCTTAATATCAGAATTGACGGTCATACAGATAAAATTGGTAAAAGAAAATATAACTTGATACTTTCAAGACAAAGAGCTTATGAGATAAAAAAATATTTAGTTACAAAAGGAATAAGCAAAGATAGGATCACAACAATTGGCTATGGTGATTCATTTCCAATATGTAGTCCTCCATGTGCCAAAAATAGAAGAATTGAATATATAATTTTTTGAAACGGCTGAATTTGGCACTTAATAAATACATTAAAGTGATTTGGTAATCATATAGTCAATAGATAAGTATAGGATCCAACGATAAAGGCAACCATGTAAAAAGCTATCAAGTTAAGCTTTTTAGCTTTATATTTAGACTGTTTTTGATTTTCTGACTCGTTTGCCTGTCGGTTTACCAGTTTAGGGCCATACCTTTCCCATCACCTGAAATAGGCACCTATTTTTGGAACGGTATGTTTTAAAAATCATAAGCCCGGCATTCCTGCAAGGCTTTTGATTTTTAGGCACCCAGTGAGTTCAGGACCTGGCACCTGAACAGGAAAGAGTCCATAAGCGCAAAGACCTGGTTTTTGTCCTAGAACTGCAGTTTTTCGAAGTCCTGCAGGCGTTTTACTGTTTTCCTGCCGAAGGGGCTGTTTCCCCCCTGGCCGACCAGATAGTCCCGCAACACGTCGAATTCATCGGCTATTTATTTTGCCGCCTCGATGGAGGGTACGGGATCCCCACACTCGTACTTGCTGATCATTTTCCTGTGATCAGTTGTATTCTTGGGACTTTCGGAGATGTAGAAGTTCCTAAGTGATCTGAGGTATCTATTGCCTAACCTCGAAAAAGAACCATGGTTAAGCGATGGAGAAAGCGGGAACCGAATCCGTAGGGTCACTAAGGTGCGAACTGGAATATTATGGACGGATTCCAGACCAATAATCGTGGCTGACTTATTACTTCTTCCTTCAAGTTGTGGAAAAGATGGATTCACTGGGCCAATCAATGAACACCAAAGTTATGGGCTATTTTTTCACATACATCCGGGTTGATTGTCTGATGTTTTCCAAGGAACTACGGCATAATAGGAGCTGATTGACCGAGATGTTTTATTCCGTTCCTCCTTGTGCTTAGTGAAAAACTCCCCATGGAATGGGCTTATCATTCATTTAGCCCTCCAGTGCCAGGAGATTTAAAGTCGGTAAGCACATTATGAAATCTTTTAATCTATTATCAGAACCTACGGAGATACTGTACAACCAGGGAAAATCCGCCATGACAGACTACCATATCATCGCTGCCATTGCCAATATCGGGGTAGACAAAGCCCGGGAGATACTTAAACTGGCAGATAACAGGCTTTCGGAATTGGCCAAATGGGACATGGAAAGATGGCTCAAAATAGAGGGCATCGGATATACCCGGGCCACAGCACTGGTCACTTCCTTTGAACTGGGAAGAAGACGGATGTTTGAACAGCCGGATAAGAAAATCAAAATCAACTGCTCCCAGGACGTGTACAACTGCATGAAACCCTTCCTGTTTGATGAATTGGTGGAACATTTTTACATCCTTTTGCTGAACCGAAACAACCAGGTCGTCAAGCTCCACAAGATCAGCTCCGGAGGAACCCACGGGACCCTGGCAGATCCTAAATTGATCTTCAGAAAGGCGCTGGATTACCTGGCATCAGGACTAATCCTAGTGCATAACCATCCTTCAGGAAACATGAAACCTTCTGAACAGGATAAGAGGTTAACCAGCAGGCTGACTGAAGTCGGAAAGAGCCTGGAAATACCGGTCCTGGATCACTTGATCTTCACGGATGTATCGTACCTGAGTTTTGCAGATGAAGGCCTGTTATAGGTCTTCG
>JBBDSC010000077.1:0-44822 GCA_040905145.1 Anditalea sp. | reverse complement strand
GGTTCGAAACCCTTGGAGGGTTTTCCAAAGCCATCAGCCTCCCATTCTCCTATTTGTTTAATGCTTACACACAGGCCTACAATAAAGCCTATCAAAGAAAAGGCAGCCTATTCATCCCCAATTTTAACAGAAATTTAATGGTTTCGGACAGCTATTTTTCTGCACTGATCATTTACATCCACCAGAATCCAACCCATCATGGTTTTGCTGTGGACTTTACCCAATGGACCTTCAGCTCTTATCAAAGTTATCTCTCAGATAAACCCTCCCTCCTCAACAAAAAAGAGGTATTGGAGTGGTTTGGCTCCCTGAACGGATTTATCAGGGACCATGGCACCTCCTTGTCAAAGGAAATTAAGAAACACCTGGAAATATGAGAATCACCGGAACCCATATCGCCTATTACCACACCTGTCATAGAAAGCTCTGGCTATTTGCCAATGGTATACAGATGGAACATACCTCGGAAACAGTGGCCGAAGGCAAGCTGATCGGGGAAACCACTTACCTGGACAGGACGAGAAAATATACGGAACTGGAAATAGAGGGGATTAAAATTGATTTTTATGATGCCAAAAACAAGGTTATCCATGAGGTAAAGAAATCCGATAAAGTCGAAAAGCCCATATTGCCCAGGTGAAATACTATCTGTATATCTTAGGAAAAAACCAAATACCCGATGCTTCTGCCATCATTGAATATCCAAAGATGAAGCAAACGCAGATAGTTGAATGGGAAGATGGGGACCAGGAAAAAATTCTGGAATGGATAGAGAAGATTTCCGGGATCATCCACAGCGAAAGCTGTCCTCCGCTACTCAAGAAGAGCATTTGTAAAAAATGCAGTTACCATGATTTTTGCTATTCGGGGGAAGAGAAATGAGTGATGGGGTGATGGAAGATTAAAGACAAAAATGTGGTTAAAAGGATAGTTATGGAAGATTTTAACACTATTTTTAGAGAATAAACAAAGGCATTGGCATTTATAGAAGAATTATCGGTAATTCTACCACCCATCACTGATGAAAAAAACCTACTACCTTTTTAACCCCGGAAGGCTTAGCCGCAAAGACAATACCTTAAAATTTCTTCCTGTGGATGAATCCGGAAAGGAGGGCACGCCCAAATATATTCCTGTGGAAGGTATTTCGGATCTGTATTGTTTTGGATCCCTGGATGCCAACAGTGCCCTGTATAATTTTTTGGGTAAACACCATATCAGTGTGCACTTTTTTGATTACTACGAACATTACACCGGAAGCTTTCAGCCCAAGGAATACCTATTGGCGGGCAAGATGCAGATCAACCAAACGAAACATTACCTCTCCCCTACCAAACGGGTCATTATCGCCCAGAAATTTATAGAAGGAGCGGCCTATAATAT
This sequence comes from Anditalea sp., assembly GCA_040905145.1. Classification (GTDB taxonomy): domain Bacteria; phylum Bacteroidota; class Bacteroidia; order Cytophagales; family Cyclobacteriaceae; genus DATGMS01. The sequence continues at coordinate 43,439 of JBBDSC010000077.1, read as the reverse complement.
CTGTAAGAACTTAAAATATTACCAGAACCGGGGAAAGGATCTGGAGATCTATCTCAAAAGAATCGCAGTATTGGCGGATAGCATTGCGGTTTCAAAGGACATTCCTTCATTGATGGGCATTGAAGGAAACATCAGGAATCTCTATTATCAGGCCTTTGAGCATATTATCAGGGACCATGCCATGGAAGGCCGGAGCAAGCAACCGCCTTTAAATGAAATCAACACCTTGGTTTCTTTTGGCAATATGATGTGTTATTCCCTTTGCCTGGGCCAGCTTTACCATACCCAGCTTAACCCGACCATCAGTTTCCTCCATGAGCCGGGATTTAGACGCTATTCTCTGGCACTGGATCTAGCTGAAATATTCAAGCCTATTTTGGTGGACCGGACCATATTTAGGGTGCTTAACAAAAAGGAAGTGCAGTCCAAGGATTTTGATTTTCATGTCAATAAAGTAGTTTTAAAAGAATCAGGCAAGAAGGCATTTATCAAGGCCTTTGAGGAAAGGCTGAACGAGACCATCAAGCATAGGATTTTAAAAAAGCAGATCAGCTATAAAAGTCTGGTCAAGCTGGAATGCTATAAGCTGAGCAAACATTTACTGGGCATGGAGACTTATCAGCCATTTAAGATTTGGTGGTAAATAATTAACAACCCATGCAGGGTTTTGGGAAACCTCTATGGGTTATAAAAAATTATACAATGTATGTAATATTGGTGTATGATATCGGTGAGCGCCGAGTGGTCAAAATGCTAAAGCTTTGCCGGCAATATTTAAACTGGATCCAGAATTCCGTATTTGAGGGGGAGATTACTGAAGTGAAACTGAAAGAATTGATTATCAAGGCCAGGAAGATCATGAATGAGGAAGATGACAGCCTGATTCTTTTCAAAAGCAGGGAAGAAAAATGGCTGGAAAAAGAAGTGATCGGCCAGGAAAAAAACGATCTGGATACCTTTCTGTAGTTGTCGGTGGTGGAGGTTTTTTCATCTGTCAGAAAGGCATTTGACAAAGCATCACCTAAAGAAACTAACATTCAGCTGATTATAAAGTTGTCGAAGCCCCACTAAAAATCGCTCATTGGAGGCCGACGATTTTTCCCCTATTTTTTATTATATTGGACCGCCAATGGGATTCAGGATGGGAGATTTTCTCCAGAAACCCGGTGGCCCTTAATCGCACCATACTGGAATTGGAATGGGATTAGAAACCCTCCAAGGGTTTCAAACCCTTGGAGGGTTGTACCGTTAACCTCCCATAATCAGATTTAAGTATAGGGCTCGAAAGTCAGAAGGGGACCAATCGAATAGGAAGAATAGCAACTCTGCTTATTCAACCTCTTCAGCAAGGGGTGTTTTAATTTTCTTTATGTTGTTGGTAATTGCATAAACAACAACTTGCCGATCCTGATCCTGATCTGATTTTTTGTCATTAAGGCTTGTATGATAAGCTCCTCTTCCAAAGGTAATCATGGGAATGTTTTTAGGAAGAACAATTTTCGATAATCGGGTTTTTATATATTCCGCTCTGGCCCTGGCCAAAGATAAATTGGATCCAAACTGCTTTTTAACTCCATCTTTCAGTTCTCTTTTATCCACTTCACCTATTACCAATAGCCCTGCTATATCGCTTCTATTCTTAATATTTTTGGCGATTTCTTTAAATTGTTTGGTATCATAATCTTGGTCTGAAGTACCTTCTTTAAATTTTGTAACTGAGCCTATACTGTCCAAAGCGAATTGGGTATATGTCAATTCTTTGGTCTCGCCTGCATCATTTGTGTTATTAAAGATGGTTTTTTCAAAAAATTTGAATTCACCATTAAAAGTTTCTATGCCAAGAAGTGCTACTCCACCTAGAAGTGATGAAATTGAAAAACGAGCAATCCATTTGTGCTTATCCCCAAGAAAATATATTAAACTTGCTATACCTATTACTATTAAAACATAGGAAAACGTTTGAATCAAACTTAACCTTGTAGGACCTGATGATGAAATGTGATGATTTATGGTCTCCTCTAAATCCCTTAGTCTATCATTTATTTCATTATGATCTGATATTAATATATTAATACTTTTCGAAATTTGAGCTGTCTCACTTGAATCATCATGAGAATGCATGAATATCAATTTTGAATTAATTTCATCCAGGTTGTCTTTAATTAAACAAATTCCTCTCTGGATGCCAGGATCTGGGGATTGATTGAAATCACTTTTAAAAAATAGGATATAGGCTTCAGCCAATAGAGCCAAAATCAACAATCCAGTAAGTAGGTATGTATATCCATGTATGCGTCTTTCAAAATCTGGTTTTTCTGAAGAAATAGCAGATTTCCAAATTAATGCTGATAGTAGATCCTTTTTAAATGAATATTTTAATTCTTCATGATAATTTTTTTCATACCATAAAATTATTAATGGCTTTAAGATTAGTATTAAATAAATTAATACACTGATAAGCACGATGATAGCAACCGAAAACATGCTTTATGTCATTAAAAACCAAAGTGAAAAACAATCCCATGGATCCAAATAAAAATACAAATTAATTTTTATTTTTTAAGGGCAGCAATAAAAATATATTAGGAAATCCGGTTGGAAGGTAAGATTCAATTTTTGGTGATGGGTGGTGATCGGTTTTTGATACTTGGTTCTTGGTTCTCCATAGTGACTTCACATGACTCAAAACCAACAAACCAAGTCGGCGACTTGATCTACACAGTCCATGGATCAGTATCCATGGATGTAAGCCTCCTCTTTTCATCCGAACATCCGGCATCTGACTTCTAACCTCTTCTCACATCTCCATACTAAAAAAAAGCGAAACCTACTCGGTCTCGCTTTTTATGGTTATTTCTATAATTTCTCCTGTTTCATCCAGGAATTTGTACTCCGTCACCGGTAGTGAAGAATCCGGAACCAGTTTTACCCACTTGAAATATTTAAAAAACCATTTCACCCTTTTAGAAATGATGCCATGTGTAAAGTAGGCATAAAGATAGGGGTGTAGGCCAATTTTTATCTTTGATTCGTTTTGGTTTACGGCAATGTGCTCTAAGTCCTTTTCAAGTTTATCGGCCACCAATATAGAAGCTTGTATTTTCCCGGTTCCGTTGCAGGAAGGGCAGGTTTCTTTGGTAACGATGTTCATTTCAGGCCTCACCCGTTGTCTAGTGATCTGCATCAGACCAAATTTAGTTAGGGGTAGGACGGTATTTTTTGACCTGTCATTCTTCATCTCCTCCTTCATTGCTTCGAAAACAGCCCGTTTGTTATCGGCTTTCTTCATATCAATGAAGTCAATGACAATGATGCCTCCCATGTCCCGGAGGCGAAGTTGTCTGGCAATTTCTTTAACGGCGACCAGGTTGGTTTTTAATGCCGTATTTTCCTGGTCGCTCTCTTGATTGGACTTGTTCCCACTATTGACATCCACCACATGGAGCGCTTCTGTATGTTCAATAATCACATACCCTCCCTGTGGAAGACTGACAGCCTGACCAAAAAGACTTTTGATCTGCTTTTCTATTCCAAAACTTTCAAAGAGCTTAGCTTTTCCGTTGTAAAGCTTAACAATTTTCTCTTTTTCTGGGGCAATGGACCTTATATAAGATCGCATCTGATCATAAATTACTTCATCCTCTACCGTGATTGCATCGAATGATTCATTGAGCAGGTCCCTAATAATAGAGGATGCCATGCTCATTTCTCCAATAACCTTATCTTTACTTTTGGACTTTGCCAGCTTCTTCATCCCATCTTCCCAAGACTTCACCAGGTTACTTAGATCTTTATCTAATTCTGTAACTGATTGGCCTTCTGCCACTGTTCTGATGATTACACCAAAATTGGCTGGCTTGATAGAGGTGATAAGGCGGGCCAGTCTTCTTCTTTCTTCTGCGCTCCTGATTTTCTTGGAAACATTGACAGAATTTGAAAAAGGTACCAGTACCAAGTATCGACCGGCTAAGGAGAGCTCACAGGATAGTCGTGGGCCTTTCGTTGAGATCGGCTCTTTTACAACCTGAACTAAAATTTGATTGTTCTTGGAAAGGACTTGGGAAATCTTTCCCAGCTTTTCTATGTCAGGCTCTTGATCGAACCCTTTTAAATTATAATTGGTGGAATTATTTTTGAGCAGCTTGATGTATTTGATCAGGCTATTGATCTGAGGCCCCAAATCCTGATAATGCAGGAAGGCATCTTTTTCATAACCTACATCAATGAAGGCTGCATTGAGCCCATTGACGATTTTTCGAACTGTTCCAAGATAAATGTCACCAACTTTAAACTTACTGTCCTCTTCCTCTGTGTGAAGCTCGACTAAGCTTTTGTCCTTTAAAAGGGCTATTCGACTACCGTTTTGAGCAGAATCGATTAATAATTCCGTACTCAAATCGTGTCTCCTTTTCTATGTTAATGAACGTTTTGTTTAAAATCTTAAATGATTGGAGAATTACTTCTTGTTTTTATGTCTGTTTTTTCTCAATCTCTTCTTACGCTTGTGCGTAGCGATCTTATGTCTTTTCCTTTTTTTTCCGCAAGGCATAATTGTGTGTTTTTAAAGTTTAACAATATTATAGTCTGTCCAAATAGTTGTCCACTCCGGCAATGATCTGAGGGTCATCCGTCATTTCCTTAACCATTTGAAGCTGTTTTTTCGCTTTATTGTTTTGTTTCGACTCGAAATAACTCACTCCCAGGTAAAACTGTCCTTCTATATTCCCTGGATGATTGGCTATCAGATCTTCAAACCGCTCCACGGCTATCTTATATTGGCCGGATTGCATCGATAGCACTCCCATATTGAAGAGTGCCAATTCGTTTTGTGGATCTTCTTCCAACACTTCCTTAAGCATGATGATTCCCTGCATGGGATTGGAAGAAGATACATAAGTCATGGCAACTTTTGTCCTGAGATCCAGGCGGCTTGGATCTTTTTCCAATACCTGGTTTAGATATTCCCGTGTTTTGTCGGCGAAATAAGCGGTTTTTCCCTCGCTCATGGCAAATCCATAAGCTTCATAATAAGTATTTCCCGCTTTTTCCAAATAAGTGATTTCCGGCACCTTATCTGCTATCAACCCATAAAAATAGGCTGCACTGTCCAATTTACCAGCATCCAAAAACATATTGCCAATAGAATCCGCTAAGATAGTGAATTTTTCCCTATCATCCTCATTGTCCAATTCCGCCTTCAGGCTGTTTACCTGTTCCCTTTCTGTTGTAGACAGGACAGGCTCATGTGTCTCCTCTGCTTCTCCGGGAATACCCGCTGAACCAACTTCCTCCATCGGCACACTTTCTGGAGAATTTTCTACCACAACCCTGGGGAGCGAGTACAATAGACCAATAAAAACGATTCCGACTGCCAGAAAGATGATTTGCGATTTTTTCATAGGGAAGAATGCGATCAGGATTGATTACTCCTGAGGAGCAAGTTCTTTTACTTTTTTACTTTTTTTGATTTTGTCAATGAAAACTTTTGACGGCTTGAAAGCCGGCACGTAATGTTCATCGATTACTATGGCGGTATTCTTTGAAATATTTCTGGCGATTTTCTTAGCCCTTTTTTTATTGATAAAGCTACCAAAACCCCTTACATAAATATTTTCCCCCTCGGACATTGAATCTTTTACTACCTTGAAGAATGCTTCAATAGTTTGAGTAACGTCATCTTTTTGAATTCCTGTCTTTTCCGAAATCCTTGCGATTACCTCTGCTTTAGTCACTGTAATTTAATTTAATGTTTGTTTTCAAATAAGGCTAACAACCTATTAACCAATTAATTTTGGGACTGCAAATTTATACTTATCCATCCAAAATAAAAATAAAATGGACAAATTTAGCTTCTTTTGTTAAACAAAATCCGATCAGTAAAATTTCAAATATTTTGAATACCAAGCATTTTACAAATACCCTACTCCATTGGTATCCAGAAAACAAGCGTCAACTGCCTTGGAGAAATACCAATGACCCATATATCATTTGGCTTTCCGAAATCATCCTTCAACAGACACGCGTTGCTCAAGGATTACCTTATTTTGAGGAATTCCATTCCAATTATCCCACTGTTCAAGATTTAGCTGCTGCGCCTTTGGAAGAAGTCATGCGGCTATGGCAGGGTTTGGGCTATTACAGTAGGGCAAGGAACCTGCATGGATGTGCCAAGGATATCACCCAAAATAAAAATGGCCTTTTCCCAACCACCTATAAAGGGTTGATGGAACTAAAAGGAGTGGGAAGCTATACTGCCGCCGCCATTGCTTCTTTCGCTTATGGGGATAAAATCGCAGTGGTGGACGGGAATGTCTTCAGGGTCCTTAGCCGGTATTTTGGCATAGCCACTGATATTGGCAGCTCAAAAGGAAAAAAAGTGTTTGAAACCCTCGCCAATCGGATCATTCCCTCAACTTCTCCGGATGATTATAATCAGGCCATCATGGAATTTGGGGCTTTACAGTGCGTCCCTAAAAATCCAAACTGTGAATGTTGCCCCTTAAAGACCAGCTGCTTTGCCTATAATCATGATCTGGTAAAAGATCTGCCGGTCAAAGCAAAAAAAATCAAAATAAACCATAGGGCTTTCCTTTATTTCCACATCATCTGCGGAGATGAGCTCATTGTCAAGGAAAGGGGATCCAATGACATTTGGCAGGGCCTTATAGATCTCCCGCTTGAAGAGCTGAAAAGCTTAGAGAACATCAATTTAGAAAGGTCCTCCCTTTTTGTTGAACTGCAGACATTTAAACCCACTATAAAATTTGATCAGGAAAAGAACTATAAACATATACTAACGCATCAGAAAATTTTTTCAAACTTTGTGAGGTTTACTATTGCAAAAGAACAAAAAGAAGAAGTAGAGAATTGGGCTTTTCAAAGAGGATATTTTCCTGTCACCGAAAAAAAGTTGGAAAAATTGGGAAAGCCAAATCTTCTAGTAAGGTATTTGAAGGATCAAAAATAATCATTAAATTTAAAAAGGAAACTTTCATCTTAAAAACAACTGGAACCATGGCCGGAGTAAACAAAGTGATTTTATTGGGGAATTTGGGGCAAGATCCCGAAGTAAAGTACTTGGAGGGTGACAAAGTAGTTGCCAACCTGAGATTGGCAACTACAGAGACCTATAAAGACAGGAACGGCAACCGCGTGGAAAATACGGAGTGGCATGATCTGGAATTATGGGATGGCCAGGCTAAAGTAGCCGAACAATACCTTAAAAAAGGAAGTCAGATATATGTGGAGGGTAAAATCAAGTCAGATACCTGGCAGGATGAGCAGGGCAATAACAGAAAAAAAGTGAAGATCAGGGTTTTAAGCTTCACCATGTTGGGTTCTAAAAGCGGGGACAGTCAAAATGTCAGCAATCCCACAAGCCAGTCTTCAGGCTCATCTGCTCCTGCTTCCGTGCAACATGATCAAATGGATCAGGAGGAAGACGATCTTCCATTCTAAAAGGTTTTAATTTAAACTTTGTAAGATTAAATCCTTAATTTTGTATAAATATTTAAAAAATTAATGGACGACCCCTTCCCGAGTATGTTATTACTGGCTGGAATCACTCAGGTTTCAGTCGGTTTTTGGCTGATAAATGGTCTGGTTTTTATCACTTTGTTGACTTTTTCTGCCTTAATTTCAGGGTCTGAAGTAGCTTTTTTCTCTTTAACACAAGAAGACCTACGCGATTTACAATTGAAAAGTGATGAGAAATCCCAGCTGGTAATTAAATTGGTAGAAACACCACAAAAATTACTCAGCACCATTTTAATCCTCAATAATTTATTAAACATAGCAATTGTCACCTTGACCACATTTATGACCTGGTCAATATTTGGAATTAACGCCGTTGGTGTCGTTATTATACTGGTCCAAACTGTCATCGTGGCTTTTTTCCTTGTGTTTATTGCGGAAATTATTCCCAGGGCCTATGCCAATAACAGCAGGATTTCTTTTTCTAAGTTAATGGCCAAGTCCCTTTATGTTTTTTCGATCATTCTCAGCCCCCTATATGCTTTTCTAATGGCTATCAGCAATGTCATAGAGAGAAAAATAGAAAAGAAGGGTTACTCCCTTTCCGTCAAAGAACTTCATCAGGCCTTGGATATCACTTCGGACAATACGACCCTGGAAGAAAAGGATATCCTCAAAGGCATCGTAAACTTCGGGACATTGTCGGTAAAGCAGGTGATGCAATCACGAATGGACCTGACTGCCGTGGATAAAACAATGGATTTTCACGAGCTGATGGATAAGATCAATAAAAGCGGTTACTCCAGGATTCCGGTTTATAATGAAACCGTAGATTATATAGAGGGAATCCTATATGTTAAGGATCTGCTTTATCACATTGACAAGGAGGAAGGCTTTGAATGGCAAACTTTGATCAGAAAAGGTTTTTTTGTCCCGGAAAACAAAAAAATAGATGCCCTGCTCAAGGATTTTAAAAACAAAAGAGTGCATATGGCCATCGTGGTAGATGAATACGGAGGGACCTCCGGCCTGGTAACCCTTGAGGATCTGATTGAGGAGATAATAGGAGAGATCAATGACGAATTTGACGATATTGAAGATGTCATCTTCAAGCAAATCGACGCCAGTACCTTCATCTTTGAGGGTAAGGTTTCGCTGAATGATTTCTGCAAAAAGCTGGAAATTGACCCACAGGCATTTGATGAAGTGAAAGGGGAAAGTGAGTCACTTGGGGGGCTTTTGCTTGAGCTAAACTCAAGGCTTCCAAAAAGTGGCTCAAAAATAATTTACAATCAATTCGAATTTACCATCATGGCCGTAGATGCCAAAAAAATAAAAAAAGTAAAAGTATCAGTCCAACACAATGAAAGGAAAAACGTCAAACATCACGAGAACTGATTTTTTTCCTGAAACAAAAACCAATTATTTTTTTTGAAAAATAATTGGTTTCCCCCTGTTGCATCCTGTCCAAATATCCGCTCAACTTCAACATTTTTTTTGCAGATTTCATAATATATAGTTATTTTTGCAGTCACGTGTTGCCTTTGTTACGCCATTAAGAAAAAGTTAAGGTTTAATATTACCCCCATAGGCCTATTCTGCTTAATGCAATTATTTATCAGATAATCGACCGTTATTTCATTTTTATTATTCTTTTATTGCTGACATTTTAAAAAAAGATTTTTTCTTTGTAAATTATTCAACTCAAAAGGAAAATCCATCTAAAATAAATACATAATGAATCAAGGATTATATCGTTCACAATTTGAGCATGACGCCTGTGGCATTGGAGCAGTTGTAAATGTGAAGGGCAATAAAAGTCATGAAACGATAAGTGATGCACTGTTAATGCTCAGCAATATGGAGCACCGGGGAGGAAGAGGCAGTGATCCAAAGACCGGAGATGGAGCGGGTATTTTAATTCAAATGCCCCACACTTTCTTAAAGGAAGTTACTATAAGGACTGGCTTTTCCATTCCTGAGGAGGGAAGTTATGGAGTGGGCATGACTTTTTTCCCCAGAAACAAACAATTATATAAGAAATCCAGAGTATTGTTTGGTCAGATCCTCGAAGAACTGGGTTTTGACTTGATTGGCTACAGGGAAGTGCCTGTAGATGAAACAGTCCCTGGTTCAGGTGCTCTGGAAGTCATGCCGAATATCGAGCAGGTATTCGTTAAGCATAAAGAAGGGCTAACAGGGATCGCCCTGGAAAGGAAACTGTACGTCTTAAGGAACTATGCCTCCCGGAAGATCAATACGACCGTTCCCGGCGTTAATCAATCTTTCTATTTTGCCAGCTTCAGCACTTTCACGCTCATATTCAAAGGGCAGCTGAGGACAGATCAGGTTTTGCCTTTCTATAAAGATCTGCAAAACAATAAGCTGAATTCCGCACTGGCCATTGTACATTCCAGGTTTTCCACCAATACTTTTCCCAATTGGCGATTGGCGCAACCATTCAGGTACATTTCCCATAACGGGGAAATCAATACCATCAGGGGCAATCTCAACAAAATGAGATCAAAAGAAAGCCTCATGCAATCCTCTTTTTTCACGGATGAAGAATTGGCTAAGTTAATGCCTATCACCAACGATAAGTTTTCTGATTCTGCCAACCTGGATTTTATGGTGGAATTGCTTACCCTAACTGGCAGAAAGCTTCCTCATGTGATGATGATGTTGATACCCGAGGCCTGGCAGGATAACAAAACCATGGACAAAAAAAGAAAGTCCTTCTATAAATTCCACGCCTCCTTGGTTGAACCATGGGACGGGCCCGCTGCTTTGCTGTTTACTGATGGGAAATCCCTGGGGGCCACTTTGGATAGAAATGGATTAAGGCCTTTGAGGTACTTTATCACTTCCGATGACCGGCTGATCCTATCTTCTGAAGCGGGTGCTTTGCCTATAAGGGAAGCTACCATCACAGAAAAAGGGAGGATTAGCCCCGGAAGAATGATGTTGGCGGATCTTGAAAATGGTAAAATTCTATTTGATGAGGAGGTTAAAGCTACAGTTTGTGAGAACAAGCCTTATGGACAATGGATAAAAAAAGAGCGGCTGAAATTGCGTTTGATCCCAGCACCAAAGAGCCTTTCCATACCTTACAGCACAGCAAACCTTAAAAAGAGGCAAACCATTTTTGGTTACACCTCCGAAGATGTGAAGGTGATCTTGGCACCTATGGGAGATACAAGTTATGAACCATTAGGTTCCATGGGGGCCGATACTCCATTAGCGGTACTGTCCAAGCAAAGCCAGCATATTTCAAATTACTTCAAGCAGTTATTTGCCCAGGTGTCCAATCCTCCTATCGATCCTATCCGGGAGAGGCTGGTAATGTCATTGTTTACCAGAATAGGGGAAGGTTATAACATTTTGGAGGAAAGCCCACAGCATACACGGCAGATCCATATTTCCCAGCCGGTTCTCTTAAATGAAGATATGGAGAAAATCAAAAATCTCGAAAGCCGGGGTTATTTTTCCCATACACTCCATGCACAGTTTATTTCGGATCACCAGCCCGGAAGATTGCTCCAGGCACTGGATAGGATCTGTCAAGAAGCTGTAGAGGCCATAAAAAACGGGAAAAACATTCTGGTTATCTCTGATAGGTCTTGCCAGGAAGGAACGGCTCCTATCCCCTCCTTATTGGCGGTGGGAGCAGTTCATCACCATTTGGTCAATCAGAAAATCCGGACCAAGGCTGGTCTCATCGTGGAGGCCGGGGACATTAGGGAAACACATCATTTTGCTACCGTCATTGGTTATGGTGCAAGTGCAATCAATCCCTACCTGGCACTTGAGACCTTACTGGACCTCAATGAAAAAGGGGCACTAAGTAAAACCATCCCCCAAAAGCAGCTGTTCGAGAATTATAAGGCAGCTATTGGAAAAGGGCTACTGAAAGTACTCTCAAAAATGGGGATCAGCACGCTGCAATCCTATCAGGCCGCACAGATATTTGAAGCCATCGGACTGGGACCAGAGGTTATTGAAAGGTGTTTTAAAGGAACGGTAAGTAGGATCAGCGGTATTTCATTTGATGAATTAGCGGAAGAGGTACTTGTGAGACATCACGCCGCTTATGAAACGGATAACCTTGTATTGGAGGCCGGAGGGATTTATCAATGGAAGAGAAGGGGTGAGAAACATATGTTCAACCCTGAGACGATCCACCTGCTACAAAAATCAACCCGGAACAATGATTATCAACTTTACAAAAAATTTGCGGAAAAAATAAACGACCAAACCAAGGACGCTTTAACGATTAGAGGCCTTTTTGAGTTTAAGAAAAGCATTTCAATCCCACTTGAGGAGGTGGAACCTGTAGAAAAAATCATGAAACGTTTTGCTACAGGTGCCATGTCCTTCGGCTCCATTTCCCATGAAGCCCATACCACTTTGGCCATAGCTATGAACCGTATAGGGGCTAAAAGTAACTGTGGTGAAGGAGGGGAAGATGAAATACGCTTTGCCAGAAAGGATAACGGCGATTGGGAAAGATCGGCCATCAAACAGGTAGCTTCAGGACGGTTTGGCGTTACCAGTAATTATCTTTCCAATGCGGAAGAATTACAGATTAAAATGGCCCAAGGTGCAAAACCAGGTGAAGGAGGCCAATTGCCTGGACATAAAGTAGATGATTGGATAGGAAGGGTAAGACACTCTACTCCGGGAGTGGGGCTGATTTCGCCCCCACCTCACCATGATATCTATTCCATTGAGGATTTGGCCCAGCTCATCTACGATCTTAAAAATGCCAACCGAAAAGCCAGGATCAATGTTAAATTGGTTTCTCAGGCAGGCGTAGGTACAGTGGCCGCAGGTGTGGCAAAAGCACAATCCGATGTAATCCTTATTTCAGGTGCCGATGGAGGGACAGGGGCATCTCCCTTGAGTTCCATCCGCCATGCTGGCCTTCCATGGGAATTGGGACTGGCTGAAGCCCACCAAACCTTGGTAAAGAACAACCTCAGGAACCGGGTGACCTTGCAAACCGATGGCCAGCTAAGAACTGGAAGGGATTTGGCCATTGCAGCACTGTTAGGTGCGGAAGAATGGGGGATTTCCACCGGGGCATTGGTGGTAGAAGGTTGTATCATGATGAGAAAATGTCATTTGAACACCTGCCCCGTAGGCATTGCTACCCAAAATCCTGAATTAAGAAAGCTATTTACCGGCAATCCTGACCATGTGGTGAATTTCTTTAGGTTCCTTGCCCAAGATCTCCGTGAAATCATGGCTTCACTTGGCTTTAGGACCATTAACGAAATGGTAGGACAGAGCAATGTGCTCAAATCCACAGGTCATTTAAACCATTGGAAATGGGATAAATTGGATTTAACCCCTATTTTCCATAAAGTAGTAGTACCCGACCATGTGGGTATCCACAAGCAAATTGATCAAGATTTCCGGCTTAAAAAAGTACTGGACAGAAAATTGATCAAGGAAGCACTCCCTGCCCTCGAGCAAGTAAGCACCGTGCAGGGAACCTTTGAGATAAGAAATACAGACAGGACGGTTGGCGCCATGCTATCCAATGAGGTATCAAAGATTTTTGGAAGTGTAGGTTTACCGGATGAAACTATTCAATATAAATTCCATGGATCTGCCGGACAGACCTTTGGGGGTTTTCTGGCCAAAGGCATCACTTTTGAGTTGGAAGGCGAAGTCAATGACTATTTTGGTAAAGGCCTCTCAGGAGGTAAACTGGTGGTTTATCCCAGCAGGAATGCCAATTTCGTGGCCGAAGATAATATTATAGTGGGTAACGTGGCATTTTATGGTGCCACCTCAGGGGAAGCCTTTATAAATGGAAAAGCCGGTGAAAGGTTTTGCGTCCGTAATTCGGGCGTAGAAGCTGTGGTAGAAGGAATAGGCGATCATGGCTGTGAATACATGACAGGAGGCCAAGTGATTGTGCTGGGAGAAATCGGAAGAAACTTTGCTGCTGGTATGAGCGGCGGTATTGCTTACATTCTCGAAAGCAATATGGGGAGTATCAATAAAGAAATGGTAGAGATAGACCCTCTAAATGAAGATGATTTTGTCATCATAAAAAATTCATTGAAAAAGCACCTTAATCTCACAAGAAGCGGGCTTGCAGAAAAATTGCTTCAAAATTGGGAGACAGCCAAAGACCAGTTTATCAAAGTAATCCCAACAGAATATAAAGAAGTGTTGAGAAAGAGGGCTTTAGAACAAACAAAAACATTAGTTTAAGATGGGAGAGAAAGAAGGATTTATCAAATATAAAAGGGAAATGCCCACATCGCGTTCCCCCCAGGACCGTATCAGTGATTATAAAGAAGTATATCAACCAATAAATGCACAGACTTTAAATCATCAGGCAGCAAGATGCATGGACTGTGGGGTGCCTTTCTGCCATCAGGGCTGTCCCTTGGGGAATGTCATCCCGGAATTCAACGACAGGGTATACAATAATGAATGGGAAGAAGCCTATCATATTTTGAAGGGCACAAACAACTTTCCGGAATTCACAGGCAGGATCTGTCCCGCACCTTGCGAGGCAAGTTGTGTATTGGGCATCAATAAAGATCCGGTTACCATAGAATTAATAGAAAAGCAGATCGCTGAAAAAGCCTACGAACTGGGAATTGCCAAGCCCAGAATACCTACCCACAGAACGGGTAAAAAAGTGGCGGTCATCGGTGCCGGTCCCGCGGGCCTTGCAGCAGCGGACCAACTCAATATGGCAGGTCATGAAGTGACTGTCTTTGAAAAAGATAATCAGGTAGGCGGCCTCTTGAGGTATGGAATCCCGGATTTCAAATTGGAAAAATGGGTCATTGACCGAAGGATCGATATCATGAAAAAAGAAGGGGTGATATTCTCCACAGGCATGGAAATAGGTTCACAGGTTAAAGCAGATGATATCCTGAAAAATTTTGATGCCGTGGTATTGTCTACCGGAGCACAGCAGCCCAGGGACCTTAAAATTAAGGGGCGGGAAGCTACAGGTGTCCATTTTGCCATGGAATTCCTGGGAAGGCAAAACCAGGTAATTGCGGGAGAACTTCCGGAAAACCCGATAAGTGCCAAAGGAAAACACGTGCTTGTGATTGGAGGGGGGGACACCGGAAGTGATTGTATCGGTACTTCGAACCGCCACGGTGCAGCTTCTGTTGTGCAACTGGAGCTATTGCCCAAGCCACCACAACAACGGACTGTATTGAACCCTTGGCCGGAATGGCCCATGACACTGAGAACTTCCAGTTCGCATGAAGAGGGGGCTGAAAGGATGTGGTCTGTTTTGACCAAAGAGTTCACCAGCGATGAACAAGGCAATGTTACAGGTTTGAAAATTGTGGAAATCGAGTGGAAAGAAGAAAACGGCAAGATGCAGTTTTTTGAGATCCAAGGTACAGAAAGAACCTTGCCCTGTGATTTGGCACTTCTTGCTATAGGCTACACAGGTCCAAAGCAAAATGGATTATTGGAAGCTTTTGGGGTTGGCTTATTGGAGAACACCTTGCCTAAATCCAAGGATTACCAAAGCACCAATGCGAGAGTCTTTCTGGCAGGGGATATGCGCAGGGGCCAATCTTTAGTGGTCTGGGCGATTGCTGAAGGCAGGGAATGTGCCGTGCAGGCCGATCTGTTCCTACAAGGAAAATCATCCCTTCCATTAAGGGACCGTTCACATTTCCACAATGCGGAAAGCATGGAAATAAATAGTTGAGGTGATAAGGTTAATATGGTAAAAAGAGCCTGCTTTATCAGCAGGCTCTTTTTAATCCACTTAACTTTGCCCCATGCCTTCCGCCCTTTCAGGGCTGTTGCTTTTCATTATATTTTACTCCATCGGGCTTTACCCGATGTTGTGGTAAATCGCCCTTTCAGGGCTTTTTTTTTGTGGCCCCTATATGGATTTTTGTTTTCGTGTCCTTCTGCATCGGGTATAAGCGGATAAGTTAAAGATAGCTTCCATAGTCATGTGAACAGGATCCATATTGAGCCCCGAGGGAGCGGCCATACCATAACGCAGGGTGTAGCCCTGCGGATAAAAAAGGCCAAAATCACCCTAAGGGCGTAAGCTTACCTTTAGGATGATCATTAGTTTTGTTAGTCACATTAATCGATACCTAAAATAACCTTTAATCTATCTCCCATATCTTCATAAATATCCACATCAGATAATTCTTTTAAAATGCACGTATCCAATCCCAGGTTTTTTACATCTTTCATGCTATCAGAAAAGACAGTGGAACTGCTCCATTCTTTATTTTCGAACAAAGGTGGATGTATTTTCTTCATGCCCAATAAATAATACCCCCCATCCAATGCCGGCCCAATGACCAAATCATGTGATTCAAGGGAATTTATGGCACCACTCAAAATTTCAGCCTCCAATTCTTTACAGTCGGTTCCGATAATAACGGCTTTTTGATACCCTTGGTCAAACACTTCCTGAAAGGCGGATTTCATCTTTTCTCCAAGGTTTCCCGGACTTTGGATGGCACTGTGATAATTCCTGTTCCGTAAGAATTCAGGCTGAACTTCCTTGTCAAAAAAGACAAAAGTAGGAACATGTAATAAGGCTACTTGTTGATGGGTGTGGTCAAGCAGATATTGATACACTTCTACCGCTTTTTCATCCCCAATGGTTTTTGCCAATCTTGTTTTAACTTTTCCCCTTTCAGGCTTTTTTTGAAAAATTATTATTGCATCTTCTTTCTTCATGTAGTGCTTCCTCCACAACTGCTCCCTGCCCCGGCAGTACAGCCAAAACAGTGCTTTTTGGTGGTGATTTCCCGGTTGATCAACTGCTCCCTATTAAAATCCCTTATATGAACAGCACCACAAGCTACTGGCAAATCCAACATCTGGTTGAAATCGCAATCATAAATATAGCCGTCCCAGCTTACTGAAATGGTGTTTCTGCACATAACATTCAAAACAGCAGCAGGATTAAAACTGTGGATCAACTTTTCCATGTAATTTTCATAGTTTCCACTTCTCACCAGGTACTCCAAAAACCGGCTGACCGGCAAATTGGTGATGGTGTACAGCTCATTGAAAACAATGTCATATTGTGTTTTTAATTTCTTTTGAAATTGTGCCTTCAGCGATTTCTCATCCGCAGGCAAAAAAGCGCCCGATGGATTATACACCAAATTTAACTTCAGGCCTGTACCTTCTATTCCATAGCCTACCGCATTCAGCATTTCCAGTGCTTTTATCGATTTCTCAAAAACGCCTGTCCCTCTTTGTGAATCCGTTTTGACGGCAGTAAAATAGGGAAGGGAAGAAACTACTTCACAATGGTGCTTTTTATAGAATTCAGGAAGGTCGTTATATTTTGGATTGGCCACTATGATGGTCAAATTACACCTCACGATAATTTCCTTGTCCAATAAAGACAATTCTTCCACAAACCATCTGAAATGCGGGTTCATTTCAGGAGCACCTCCAGTTAAATCCACCACTTTTGCATGGCTTTCTTTAACGGCCTTAAGGCAAAGCTGCATGGTCTCGCGAGTCATGATTTCTTTCCGGTCCGGCCCGGCGTCAACATGACAATGCTTGCACACCTGATTGCACATCTTCCCCAGATTGATCTGAAAAACATCAATGCTTTTGGGCTTTAAGGGGAAAGCACCCACTTCTCTTAATTTATCTTTAAACTTCAAATGTTTAAAGCCGTTAACCGACGTGGACTCTAAAAGGTGGATTTGTGCTTTGCCTTTAGCCAGTGACTGACCTTGTGCTGCAAGTGATTTCACAATTTTTTATTTTAAATTAAAATCTTGTTACATGGAGATTTCTTTGGCCTTGTTCATCATTTGAACGCCATGTACTAAACTGGCCCCTCCTCTAATCGCTGCGGCTACATGCACGGCCTCCATCATTTGCTCTTCATCACAGCCTTTCTCCAAAGTATCTGTAGTGAAGGCATCAATGCAGTAGGGGCATTGGACGGTATGGGCAACCGCAAGAGCGATCAATGATTTTTCCCTGGCGGTCAATGCTCCTTCTTTAAAGACTTCCCCATAGTAGTCAAAGAATTTTTCCGCCAATTTTGGCTGAAATTCCGCAATTTTACCAAACTTCTTTAAATCCCTTGGATTATAGTACGTTTCCATTTTCTTTTCGTTTTATGCCACAAGATAAAAGGTTTAAAGCTGACCTTTTGGGCTAATGTAAAAAAAGAAAAGGAAGATCCATAAAACCTTCCCTTTCCTTCTAAGTTTTAATGCCGAATACCAAGTAGAATACGGCTCAATAATCTCTGAATTGGATTCCGGTCACTTCTTCATTTTATGCTATTTTTAAACGCTGCTTCAGAAACAATACTCATTTTGAACAACAACAATCCTATCTTTTGGCCCTACCAGATACTGATTCAGTTATAATGCAAAAATTTCCGTACTTTTGCACCAAAGTAGAACATATTGAAAGCAAGAACATTAAAAAAAGACAAAGTCAATATTGTAACCATGGGTTGCTCCAAAAACCTGGTGGATTCCGAGGTGTTGTTGACACAATTGAGGGGAAATGGGGTCCATGCCTCTCACGAGCTCAACATTGCCCAGGACCATAATATTGTAATCATCAATACCTGTGGATTTATAGACAATGCCAAGCAGGAATCCATTGATACCATTTTACAATATGTGGATGCCAAGGAGAAAGGCCTGGTCGATAAAGTATATGTGACGGGATGCCTTTCCCAGCGGTATAAGGATGATCTGGAGGTTGAAATCCCACAAGTTGATGCCTTTTTTGGCACCAGGGACCTGCCCGCTTTATTGAAAAAATTCAAAGCAGATTACAAGCATGAACTTGTGGGGGAGCGCTTGTTAACACATCCGTCCCATTATGCCTATATGAAAATATCAGAAGGTTGTGATCGGCCCTGCTCGTTTTGTGCCATCCCGTTGATGCGGGGCAAGCATATTTCTAAACCTATAGAAGAGTTGGTACGGGAAGCAGCGCATAAGGCGGCCAATGGAACAAGGGAATTGTTGTTGATTGCCCAGGATTCCACCTATTATGGCTTGGACCTTTATAAGAAAAGGAGATTGGCAGACTTGATGACTGCTCTTTCCGCAGTGAATGGCATAGACTGGATACGATTGCATTATGCCTATCCCACGGGCTTTCCCATGGATATTCTGGAAGTGATGGCCCAAGCTCCGAATATTTGCAACTATTTGGATATCCCCCTACAACATGGATCTACGGATGTGTTGAAGCTTATGCGACGCGGGACAACCATGGAAAAACAGGAAGAACTGATCCATAGCATCAGGAAAAAGGTTCCGGGAATTGCCATAAGGACCACCATGATTGCGGGCCATCCCGGCGAAGGGGACAGGGAATTTCAGGAAATGGTGGATTTTGTGGAGCGGATGAAATTTGAACGGCTGGGTGTATTCACCTATTCCCATGAAGAAGATACCCATGCGTATAGCCTGGAGGACAACCTTCCCCAGGAGGAAAAACAGGCCCGCGCCAATCACCTTATGGAAATACAGGAGCAAATTTCCTATGATCTCAATCAGGATAAAATTGGCCGGATATTTAAGGTCTTGGTCGATAAAAAAGAAAATGGCCATTTTATCGGAAGAACGGAATTTGACTCCGTAGAAGTGGACAATGAAGTATTGATCGATGCTTCCCAACATTACTGTAGGATTGGTGATTTTGTTGAAGTCAAAATCACAGAGGCCACGGAGTTTGACTTATATGGGGATGTGGTGTAATGAAGAAGTATGTAGTATTTAGTATATGGTATATGGGAGACACTACATACCATATACCAAACCCACTCTTTTTCTTTCCCTTCAAACTTTCTACTTTTGGTCAACCTAAATGAGCTTGCTTATGAAATTACTGGAAGTAACCAGTATCCCGCATCAACAGGAGTTTTATGAAATGGCCGTGAGGCTTTATAAAGATGAAAAGAACTGGATTCGGCCCCTGGATAATGATATTGAAGATCTTTTCCATCCTGAAAGCAATAAGCTGTTTCGCCATAATGCCAAAGCCATCCGCTGGTTGTTGAAAAATGATCAAGATCAAACTATCGGGAGGATTGCGGCTTTTGTCAATCCAAAGTGGAAAGAAAAACAGCCTACGGGCGGTATAGGGTTTTTTGAATGCATCAATGACAAAACAGCTGCCTTCTTGCTTTTTGACGCGGCGAAGGAATGGTTGGGAGCACAAGGCATGGAAGCCATGGATGGCCCGGTAAATTTTGGGGAGCGGGATAAATGGTGGGGCCTATTGGTGGAAGGTTTTTCTCCGCCCAATTATAATATGTCTTGGAACTTTGACTACTACCAACAGCTTTTTGAGACATATGGATTTCAGTTGTACTTTAAACAATATACCTATATGCGACCCGTAAAAGGTTTGGGCTTTGAGGCAAAATTCCATAAAAGGGCCGATATTACCATAAATCATCCAGATTATAGCTACCGATACCTTAAAGGCAAAGAATTGAGTGGAAAGGCCCCTGAATATTTTATGACGGTCTATAACAATGCTTGGGCAAAACATATGGGTAAAAACATTACCTTAAAAGAGGCCCAATTGATGTTCAGTAAAATGAAACCGATCATAGACGAAAGACTGATTTACTTTGGCTTTTATAAAGGGGAGCCGATTTCTTTTTTTATCTCCATTCCCGAATTGAACCAGCTGTTTAAATATGTCAACGGAAAAATGAACTTATTGGGAAAAATCAAGTTCCTGTATCATAAAACTTTTAATCCACCCAATAAAATGCTGGGGCTGGTCTTTGGAGTGGTACCTGCCCATCAAGGCAAAGGGGTGGAAAGTGCCATGGTGAAGCGGTACAATGAATTAAGCAGTAGCAGTTCTTTTCATTATGAAACCATTGAAATGAACTGGATAGGTGATTTCAATCCCAAGATGATGCGGATGTGTGAACAGATCTATGCAAAAATTTTTAAAACTCATCATACTTACCGGTATTTGTTTGACAGGGAAAAACCTTTTGAAAGGCACCCTGTATTCCTCAAATAAGCGAAGATAACTTTGGCCTTCATCCGCGAAAACCTGTCTGCAGGCAAGGCAGGTCATCATGATCTGCTGGAAATTTCCCTAAGATTTCAGCTTATCAACAGGCATTAGCTCTGATACCTTATTAGATGAAGTTTGTTAGAGCCTCCTATTAATTTGATGCTTACTGCTTAGATCTACTCCTGATTTTATTTGGCTAAGCTCAATTGCCAGTTCCAGCTGTCCCGGAGGGCTTCTTCCAAGGTATATTGGGGTTTCCATTTCAGTTCATTGGTGATCTTTTCGGAATTGGCCCAGACTTTCTCAATATCCCCCTGTCTCCTGGGGCCAATTTGATAGTTTAGAGACTTGCCGCTTACTTTTTCGAAAGCTTTGATGACTTCCATTACAGTGTTGCCCGTGCCGGTGCCCACATTAAACAGATCACAGAAGGTTTCCGGTTTGTCTTCAAGATATTGAATGGATTTAACATGGGCTTCTGCCAAGTCCATTACATGGATATAATCCCTGATACAAGTGCCGTCAGGGGTATTATAATCCTGTCCAAAAACCGTGATCTTTTCCCTGATCCCCACACCCGTTTGGGTAATATAGGGGATAAGATTAGCGGGTACCCCTATGGGTAGTTCCCCAATGAGCGCTGATTCATGGGCACCTATAGGATTAAAATAGCGTAGAGAAATTACCTTTACCGGAGCGCCGCTTTTCACATAATCCCTTAGAATATCTTCACCGATTTTTTTGGTATTGCCATAGGGGCTTTCAGCGTCCCTTCTTGGCGTGGATTCTTTTACAGGCAATTTATCCGGTTGTCCATAGACCGTACAGGAGGAAGAAAAAACGATATTTTTAATCCCAAACTCTTTCATGGTTTCCAATATCATCAAGAGCGATCCAATGTTGTTCCTGTAATATTTTAAGGGCAGTTGCGTACTTTCCCCTACCGCCTTATGGGCAGCAAAATGAATTATCCCTGAAATTTCATTCTCAGAAAATATTTTGTTCATCAATGCCCGGTCATTGCAGTCCCCTTCGTAGCATTTGACTTCTTGGTTCAGGATTTGGTGCAAACCCTTTAGCACTGATTTTTCCGAGTTGGAGAAATCATCAATAATGATGGGTTCAAAGCTTGCTTGAGCCAAAGCGACTGCAGTATGGGAACCAATATATCCGGCTCCCCCGGTAATAAGGATTTTTTTCATATGAGGATCAATTATACCAAGTAAAATTTAAAAATAAGATTTCTTCGGGGATTATCCTTTTAAAAGGAAAGCTTTGAAAGAAGGTAAAGCCAAAAAAACTGCCGGTAATTTATTTTACCAGAAGTTTTCTAAAAGTGAAAATAATCTTTTCGCCTTGGATGAGGATAGGCCAGCAGGGCATCATTATTACAGATCCTCTGCTTTGTTAACTATTTCTCAAGTGAAACAGCTCCCGGTATTTTTCTTCACTATCCGGATCGAGTTGTTCTTCTTAACCTGGGCGCTGCCCCAGGCTGTGTGGTATGGGAACCCCTGCCTTGTCGGCAGGCTTCAGGCTCCGAAGCGATAATCCGAGGTTGAAATATTCTTAAGGCGTGAGAATGCCTTACCATTGTTTTTTGAATTCACTCCATAGATAAGCTTTTCCCCAACTTTCCCTTGCAAGGGTTTCCACTTTTTCCACTTCTTCGGCAGGAACACTGTCGATGTGATCTTTCGTCTCGAGGCTGTTAAAATGAAAGGCATATGTTCGGGCGGCTAACTGATAAAAGGGCAGAGAAGATTCTCCATGCTTTTCTCCATGTCCATAAACCGAAGGCTTTATGTCCTGCCCCCAGTTTTGTCTGCCTTCATTATTAGGATTAAGAAAATATCCTCTCATGTTACCATCTTTATCTTTGGCAATCCGGAGGAGCGACACTGCGTGGAAGCCGATCATAGCCCCCCGGTTGGTGGTGACAAATATCCCTAAAGGGTTCGGGTAAACCATTTCCCTACCACCATTATGCTCTGGGTGAAAAGCGGCATAAAATAAGCGGACGAAACCCTTGAAATCCTGGATGGAGTTGGTGAAATAACTATAAGCAGAAGCAAATCCTATCTGGATCCAGTGTCCATATAGAGCTGGATTTACCCATTTATGAGGATCTTCGCCTCTTACTGAAGCCCTACGCATCATCTCGTTATAAATCTTATCCAGATGAGGGACCAGCACTGCGGATACCGCATCAAGGTTATAATCCAATTGATCCACGAGGCCCTTGGTAAGCTTCATGGACTCCAGATCTGCATTTTCGAAACGAAGGATCAGGTTATTCTGGGCTGCAACGGTTATGATCATGTTAATGAGCTTGGCAGGTGAATGCTGACTCCACATACTTATGCCCCTTGCAGATTGGCAGGTGGAATTATTCCCTTGCCCTACACCTAATGGTTGACCCAAAACCAGTAAGGTCGCTGCAATTAAATACTGCTTGGCCGTAACGGTTTTTCTTGGCTTGGTCTGAGACTTTAATATCTGCACCTCAACCTGCGGATCGATGCGGATCATACGCAGGTTATTAATACTTGCTCTAACCGCATTCCGTGACAGCAGGCTCTTTTCCAAAACCCTTGCCAAGCCATAAATGCATTGGAAGCTATCTATACTTACTACCTCCTCAATCAGCTTTATGACCAATTCTTTATGTTTACTCCATTCAGCAACGCCCCTCTCATTCAGTCTCAAGGCTGTTGGAACAAGATCTGGGTTGTCTGTCGACAATTGGAGTAACATCAAAGCCAGGTGTGGGGTAGCCAAACCCGTCGAACGCATACTGTCCGCCAGCTTTTTCACTTCTTCCTCCAATTTTTTGCCCCTCAATTCTTTGATCTCCCGGGCATATTCTTCCGGATCAGGATAATCTCTGGAAAGAGGAGTGGGGGAATATACCGCATTTACATAAAAAAGAAGTTGCTTGTCCGATTCCTTTGCAGGATCAAGCTCCATTTTGCTGCTGACCATTTTAATCATCTCCCGCGCCTTGCGGGTTACCACTGGCCGTTGTTCGCATATCATTTGTATCTCTTCTGCCAGTTTATCTTTTATGCCTTGAAGCCCTGATTCTGCAAGCAGAAGGCTGAACAGGTTATATACTTTTTTTACTTCCTGAAGGGACATAACCAGTCTGGTTTCTTCCGTTAGCTCCTGAAATGCAAATTCCAGGTTGTGTATAAGTACCTCTTCAAGAAAAACTTCTGCCTCTTTTGATGCAGTGACGTTTTTATCTCCTGATCTGTTTTTAGCATATGCCAGCATCCGTAATTCGCTGAGGATCTCATAACTGGAGCTTGGATGACCTGCTTTTAAAGTGCCTTTTACCAACGATGGGGAAAGTTTTTCCGGATCATTCCAGGCTGTATTGGCAAAGAAACCCACAGCTTCAATTTCCAGGCTCTTATTATAAAGATGTCTTAAACCTTCCTTGGTTTTACTCAGAAGATCGACTTGGCTTATGAGCTTTTGTGCCTTTTCCTGACGGGTGAGCTCACTGGCTGATTTGAATTCTTCAAAACTAACATCAAAATTATCGTATCTTAATTCGAGGGTTGTATTCATATAATTAAAAGGTACTTCAGTTCTGTTAAACGTAAAAATCCACGCTTTCGTAATGTTTTAATAATTCCGTCATCCGGTCCGGGTCCTGTCCCTTAAAGTTAACCGTGCCGAAATGGTTCCCAAACCCTTCTCTTGAATTGATTTTCTGGGTTGTGAGAGGTGGGACCAAGGTGTGGTTCAGGAAGTACGGATCTTCGTTAAGTTCTTGAGGTATTTCAAGTTTGTTAATAACCTCTTTATTTGGATAAATCATAACGTTGCCGTAATAATTTTCCGGCTTATAATCTTGGGGCGGGAAGATCGCATCCAGTTCCTCCTCCGTCAGGGATGGATCGTGGCATTGGACAAAGGCTGCCAAAGCATCAAACCCATAGGCCTGCGATACCAATTCCAGGATATGTCCTCCAGGTATCCGGCACGCCACTTCCCCAAATCCCAATTCCTCATTCTCAGTCAGGAACCATTCAGGATGGATCATACCATATTCAATACCGAATATATCGACCAGTTGCTGCATCTTCTTAAGAATAACAGGCCGCTTGGAAGCCAGGTAGCTACCTTCGGGCACAAAGTTGGAATAGCCAAGTTTTACGTATTCTGTTATATTCAAAAACCGGATCTTCCCTTGATGGATAAAAGCTTCACAAGAAAACTCCCTTCCGGAAAGATGGCTTTCGGCCAGACAGGGAAAGTCGGCGTCTTCTATTTTTTCTTCAATGTCTTGTTGAGATCGTAACAGGCGGTGTCCTACAGTCCCTGCTGCGGCAAAAGGTTTAATATGCACCCAGCTGTCTTCTTCATTTTCAAGCTGCAAATTTGCTTGGTTAAGCCGATTCATAAATTGTTTTACCTGTTCGCGGCTGTGTACTTCCTCAAAAAGGCCCACACGTAACCCTCCCACCAAAGCCTTCCGTTTCATCATAGCTTTGTTTCGGAACAGAAAAGCACGATTTAAAACCCGTGGATCATTACGGTAGATGGAATTTAAAGCACCGGCCCACTCCACTGTTTCTTCATACAAAGGTACCGCTACATCTGCATTATAAGGTTTTAACTTCTCTGCCAGGTCAAGGGAATTTGAAGTGTCACTCCATTCATCAAACTTATAGGCTACAAAAGGAACGTCATTCTCTTTTGCATAAGGTTCGAAATCGCTGAAAGATACCACGACGAAAGGTTTGTTGAGTTTTCTCATGCTTTCGATGACAGGTAAACTCCATCCCATAAGTGCAAAACATTGGGCCATAAGAATGTTGGGGTTAATTGATTAATAATATAATAAGGAAACAGTAACGATTAGTCTTTCGTAGGTTCCACCAAAATAAGCGTTGTTAATAACTTCCCCTTGCAGGCTATGCGCAAGGTGTTTTTTTAAGAACGTAATATTCCGGAAAGGGTTCAGATTGTATTCTCTTTTACATTATACATTTTAAAGGGTTAACTGCCACAAATAAAACTACCTTTTGCATTCCTTAATTAATCCCTTATCTTTGCGGTCGCGAAAGGGGGTGTATATGCAATGATCATAGTAAACGTAAAAGAAAACGAATCCATCGAAAAAGCGCTGAAACGTTTTAAGAAGAAGTTCGACAGGACTGGAGCCATTAGGGAACTAAGGGCAAGACAGTACTTTGAGAAGCCTTCTGTTCAACGTAGAGGGGAAGTCATTAAGGCTGCCTACAAACAACGTCTTCAGGATGAAGAGGGAAACTAAGACTTATCCTTCTTTTCTAAATTATAATTAAGCATATTGGGGTATTCAATCTCCAATATGCTTTTTTCTTTTATCAATTATCTGGAGCACGAGAGACGTGCAAGTAACCACACCCTCCTGGCCTATAAAAAGGACCTGGAGCAATTTGCCGATTTTGTCCAACTGTCCTTTGGATTGGCAGATATTGGCTATGCGGGCCATGCGGAAATCAGAGCCTGGAGGATCGAACTGGTAGAGCAAAACTTGTCCCCCTCTTCTGTAAACCGCAAGATTGCCGCTTTAAGATCTTTTTATAAATTTTTACTCCAGTCGGGCAAGATCACCACTGATCCTACCTATAAGCTTAAAGCTTTAAAAACCCCTAAAAGGCTCCCTGAGTTTGTCCAGGAAGATGTCATAGAAAAAATCCTGGATGAGGCAGTCTATGCCGAAGGGTTTGAGGGCCAAAGGGACAAAATGGTGATGGAATTTTTATACCTTACCGGTGTACGGCTATCGGAATTGCTTCACCTGAGGTGGGCGGATATCGATCTGTATGCAGATATCGTAAAGGTCTTGGGAAAACGAAAAAAAGAAAGAATTATCCCCCTGTCCAACAGCATAAAAAGAAATATTATTTCTTATAAAAAAGTATATGAAGAAAGATTTTTAAATTTAGACCATGCCGACTATTTTATCGTTACTAAAGGGAGAGAGCAAGCTTATCCTATGAAAATATACCGGATCGTAAGGAAATATTTAGATCTTTTTGCCCAGACCTCTAAGCGCAGTCCTCATCTACTGAGGCATACTTTCGCTACTCATCTGCTTAATAAAGGTGCCGACCTCAATGCAGTGAAAGATTTATTGGGACATGCTAGTTTAGCTGCTACTCAAGTGTACACCCACAATTCCATGGAGAAACTGAAGGCTGTGTTTGATCAAGCACATCCTAAGGCGTAAATAAAGTTTAACTTTTAACTGTTAAAATTATGAAATTACAAATGCAATCTATCCACTTCGTAGCCGATCAAAAACTTATCGACTTTATTCAGAAAAAGACAGACAAGTTGGAAACCTATTATGATCAAATTATTGATGGGGAAGTTATCATGAGACTGGATAAAAATGATAGAAGTGAAAATAAAATTGTGGAGATAAAATTAAATGTTCCCGGTAAGCAGCTATTTGCCAAAAATCAGGCAGAATCTTTTGAAAGTGCGACAGATGAGGTGATTGAGGGATTAAGAAGACAGATCAAAAAATTCAAGGAAAAAGTAGTCCTTGCCAAGCAATAATCAATTTTTTTATTCATCGGAAAAAGCCTTCTCTTTGAGAAGGCTTTTTTGGTTTATTGGACAACCATCCTGGACTGAAAAAACACTGTCGTGATAGGACACCGGAAGCATCAGTGGACAGTTTTCCGTCGACCGTGGACTTTCCATAGACTATGGACCATCGATTAAAAATATCTTTCTATCATAGGTCCACACTTTGCCCGCCATCGGCAGACTTGTAGATAGCTTCCACGATGCGGATATCCCGCTGGCCTTCTTCTCCCGGTACCAGCATGGGCTTCCCTTGCATTATGGCCAAAGCATCATCGTCCATCTGCTTGGCCTGCTGCCAGGGCACCTGATAGGGATGGTTAATTTCACCCAGTGGACTGCTTCCCTTTACCCCTGCATAGGCAGAAAAAGGCGCCATTTTGATGTCCCCTTTTTCACAGGCAATGTTCAGGAAGTTGACATTTTCCCCGAAACTGGTTTTGATATCCGCTATTACACCACCCGGAAATTCTAATTGGGCCACTGTGGTTTCATCCAAACCGTTTTTATAAACTTCCGGACGGGTAGTGGAAGTCTTGGCCGATACAATCGCAATCGGTTCCATGTTGGTTCCTAAACGTGCCCCTTGTATAGCATAGACCCCCATATCATATAAAGCCCCTCCTCCCATTTCCTTCTTTTGCTTCCAGTGACCAGTCCGGTTTTCCCTATATCCCGCTGCACAGTCCAGACCTTTCACTTCCCCTAACAACTTTTGTTGCACTATCCTTCGATATTCTTGAGTATTGGGTTCATGTTGCAGCCTATATCCAATTGCAAGAGACTTTTTGTTCTTTCGACAGGCATCAATCATTTCCTGACATTCTGTTTCAGTCATGGCCATTGGCTTTTCGCACCACACATGCTTGCCTGCATTGGCCGCTCTAATGGAATATTCCTTATGCATGGAGGGGGGAAGTACCACATATACTACGTCAATATCCGGATTGTTGGCAATTTCATCGAAATTTTCGTAGCTGTAGATGTTATTTTCAGGAATGTTGTGCTTTTTTCTCCACATTTCCGCCTTACTGGGTGTTCCTGTTACTATTCCAGCGAGATAGCAATTCTTCGTTTGTTGAAGTGCTGGAGCCAGGAGGTCTGTACTGTAATAACCCAAACCCACCAAAGCGACCCCCAAACGGTCGTTTATTTTTTTGGTGGAGGATAATAAACTATGGGGGGAAAAAAGGGTAATCCCAGTTCCAAAAACCAAGGTTTTTAGAATGTCTCTGCGGTCAAAAGGTGTCATATTTGAAGGGTTTGTTGGCTGAAACTATATTAAACCCAGAAGGCTAAACGTGCCATATTAATTTATAAAACTTCCGGGGAAATTCCAATTGGACCTATGTTCTTATCTTTCCATAAAAAAACAGGATTAGCTAAAATCACATCCATCTGCTAGGAAAGTTAATGAATTTTAATATCCCGATCAAAATTTTCTAACTTGGGTTTTATTTAAAATATTTGAAGCTTTCCCAATATATACCCCTTCTATTATATGAATCCGCCGGAAATATCACTTGTGGTCACTGTCTTTAATGAAGAAGAGAATATTCGCCTCTTGTTAACTGATATATATGGCTCCCTTAAGGATCTAAATTATGAAGTAATCGTGATTGATGATGGGTCAATTGACAAAACTGAAGCAGAAGTCAAGAGATATGCAAACAGCAGAACCAAGCTTTTGGTTTTCAATAAAAACTATGGTCAAACAACTGCCTTAGCTGCAGGAATTGATCATGCAAAAGGCTTATACATCGCTACAATGGATGGTGATTTACAGAACGACCCTTCTGATATCCCCATGATGCTGCAGAAGGCCCAAGATGAAAACTGGGATGTGGTAGCAGGAAGAAGAATCAATCGGCAAGATGGATTTGTCTTAAGAAAAATACCCAGTAAAATCGCCAATTGGGTGATTAGGCATTCCACCAGGGTTTACCTCTCGGATTATGGCTGTAGCCTTAGGGTATATAAATCCCATATCGCCCAAGATTTGGGGCTTTACGGGGAATTACACCGGTTTATACCCGTGCTAATAAGACAGAAAGGAGCCTTAATGACCGAGGTGGATGTAAAGCATCATCCTAGAATTCACGGCCATTCTAAATATGGCTTGGACAGAACTTTTAAAATGCTTACAGATTTGATTTTGATGTTGTTTTTCCAAAAATATTTCCAGCGCCCTATGCATATTTTTGGTTCACTTGGTCTTTTATCATTTTTGGGAGGTATCTTAATCAGTATTTATTTGCTCGTATTAAAGATTATAGGGGAGGACATTTGGGGGAGGCCCCTTTTAATGGTAGCTTTTATTTTATTATTGGGTGGGATCCAATTGATCACCACTGGGATAGTGGCAGAAATTATCGTGAGGACTTATTTTGAATCCCAGAATAAAAAAACTTACTCAATAAAAGAAACTTATAAGGGTGAGTAAGAATATCCTCAAGCTACTTTTAAAGCTAATTCTGACAGGATTAGCACTTTTTGTGGTCTTTCGGAAGATAGATATAGAAGTTACCTGGCTGGTGATCCAATCAGCTGACTGGTGGTATCTGCTGTTGGCTTTCCTTTTCTTTGCGCTTTCCAAGATCTTTTCTTCGTTCCGGCTAAATTACTTCTTTAGGGACTTGGGTGTAAAAGTGCCAACAGTTGAAAACCTAAAACTTTATGGTATTGGCATGTTTTATAATCTATTCCTGCCCGGGGGGATTGGGGGGGATGGATACAAAGTCTATTTATTGAACAAGCATTACAAGACCCCCATCAAACAATTGTTCAGTGCTGTGCTATTGGACAGGATCAATGGCCTTGGCGTTTTAATATTTTTGATTTTTGCCCTACTTGTACATGTAGCCCTTTTTCCGTTAAATGTGAGGGTATGGGGGGTGATAGGCCTTTTGGCGGTATCCATTGCTTTTTATTTTTTCATGCGCTATTTCTTTAAGCGGTTCACGGGTTCCATGTCAATAACCATTTTTTATTCGTTTCTTGTTCAACTATTGCAATTGATCTGTGCCTATTTCATCCTCTTGGGGTTGGGGATCACTGCTCAGGTCATCAAATATTTATTTGTGTTTTTATTATCTTCCATCGTAGCGGTACTGCCATTGACCATAGGGGGTGTTGGCGCCAGGGAACTGGTTTTTATTTTCAGCCATGATCAGATGGGGATTGATAAAAATTCCGCTGTGGCCTTCAGCCTTTTATTTTTTGTTATCACAGTGGTAACCTCTTTAGGAGGGGTGTTTTTGAAATTTAAGTCAGGTAAACGGATCTAGGTCACAGGTATCTCCTTCCAGGAGTACACCATTGACTAAAAAAAAAAGTTCCGGTCGGATTTTAATCCTATTTCCCCAAAAAAATATTCTGCCTCTTCGCCAATCCTTAGATCAAGATGGAAGAGCTTTCCATTACCTAAATACATATACCGTAACGGTATAAATAACGAAAAAAACCACGGCGAGTGTTCCATAGAGCTTCAGGACTTTCAGCCTGTTAAATTGATCCAAAAACCATAGTACATACACCGGTCGGATAAATCCAATAATCAAAGAAAGCAAGGAAATGAAAAATAAGATCCGGATTAATAAAATTATTGCCTCAACCATTCTTCCTATCAAATCCCACCAAAACAAAAGGGACAGTGAAAAAGCTGTCCCTTTGTAATGAGTATGCGTCCATGAATTATTTTTTACGCTTGATCTCCTGCATGGTATATCCTTCTATGATGTCATCAACAGCAATATCATTATAATCCTTAATGGAAATGCCGCATTCATATCCCGCTTTCACTTCAGGCACATCATCCTTGAATCTTTTCAACTGATCAATTTCTCCTTCATGAATGACGATACCATCCCTGATGATGCGGATTTTGTTCTTCCTGGTTACAAAACCATCTGTAACATAACAGCCTGCTACCGTACCCACCTTAGAGATTTTAAATATTTCCCTTACTTGGATATTACCGGTAATTACCTCTTCGAAAGTTGGTTCAAGCATGCCTTCTATGGCATCTTTGATCTGATTGATGGCATCGTAAATGATGGAATAGTGACGGATCTCTATTTCTTCTTGCTCAGCTATTTTCTTGGCATTTCCTGACGGCCTCACTTGGAAGCCGAGCACGATGGCATCCGAAGCTGATGCCAAAAGCACATCGGATTCAGATATTTGTCCTACGCCCTTGTGGATAATATTGACGCTCACTTCATCTTTGGAAAGTTTAAGAAGGGAATCCGAAAGGGCTTCTACCGAACCATCCACATCACCTTTGATAATAAGGTTTAATTCTTTAAAACTGCCTATCGCCAATCTTCTGCCTATCTCATCCAAAGTAATGTGCTTCTTGGTACGCATACTTTGCTCCCGGTTGATCTGACCCCGGGAGTTCGCTATATCCCTGGCTTCCCGTTCCGAATTATATACTTTGATGGTATCCCCAGCCTGTGGTGCTCCGCCTAGCCCAAGCACCTGAACGGGTGTGGAGGGTCCTGCTTCATTTAATTTATTGCTCAAGTGATCAAACATGGCTTTCACCCGACCATAATATTGGCCAGCAAGCATTATATCACCGACTCTCAAGGTTCCTGCCTGGACCATTATGGTGGAAACATAGCCCCTACCTTTATCCAATGATGCTTCCACAACTGTGCCTATTGCGTTCTTATGAGGGTTCGCTTTAAGTTCCAGTATTTCTGCCTCCAATAGGACTTTTTCCAAAAGGTCGTCAACACCTACACCTGTTTTGGCGGAAATTTCCTGGGACTGGTATTTACCTCCCCAGTCTTCCACCAACAGGTTCAAATTAGCCAGTTGTTCCTTGATTTTTTCAGGATTGGCATTGGGTCTATCCACTTTATTGATCGCAAAGATCATGGGTACACCGGCCTGCTGGGCATGGTTAATGGCTTCTTTTGTCTGAGGCATGATGCTATCGTCTGCGGCAATCACGATAATTGCCACATCTGTGATCTTGGCACCCCTTGCCCTCATGGCCGTAAAGGCTTCGTGACCTGGCGTATCCAAAAACGCTATTTTATCCCCATTTTCAGTAGTAACGTCATAAGCCCCGATATGCTGGGTAATGCCGCCCGCTTCTCCATGGGTCACTTTAGCATTTCTAATATAATCCAACAGAGAGGTTTTTCCGTGATCTACGTGGCCCATAATAGTAACGATGGGGGCTCTTTCCACTAAATCTTCCTGTTTATCCTCCTGTATTATTTCATCTTCCTCTTCGTCTGTTTTAGAAAACTCAACCTCATACCCAAATTCATCGGCAATGATAGTGATCGCTTCAGCATCCAACCTTTGGTTGATAGAGACAAACATACCCAAAGACATACATACAGAGATGATTTCATTTACAGAAACATCCAATAAGGAGGCAAGGTCATTGGCTGAAATAAACTCGGTTACTCTTAGTAATTTGGTTTCTTCCTGCCCTTCAACCTGTTCTTTACCTCTTTCACTCCGCTTGTCCCTTCTGTTTTTACTTCTACCACCTCCGGACTTTCCACCTCCCTGGAGCCTGGCCAGAGTCTGCTTAATTTGATCCTGGATTTCTTTTTGGGTAGGCTCGGCCTTTTGGAATCTGGAACCACCTGGCCTGCTGCCAAATCCGCCTCCCCGGGCTCCCCCACCCGGCCTGTTTCCGGCGCCTCTGCCGGCACCTTGTCCTGTAGGTCTGGAACCCTGACCAGGCCTGGATCCTTGTCCTGGCCTGCCGGCACCTTGTCTTTGCTGACCTTCGCCGGAACTTGTAGCTGTGGAAGGCTTACCTGTTTCACCCGCTGGCTTACTTCTGTTATCTATCCTCTTGCGGGGCCTTTTCTTTTTATCTTTTCCTTTCTCGTCAGAAGAGGCAACTGGTTTGGATTTCTTTTTAGGTCTATCCTTAGGCAAATCAATTTTGCCCAAAACAGTTAAGCCCTTAAGGGCGTCGGCTTTTGCTGAGATAATTTTTCCAGAAGTGTCTTCGGTTTTCTCCTCAGCACCAATTTTGTCTTCAGCAATAGGCATTTCTTCTTTTTCAGGCTTGTCAGGAGCAGTTGGCTTTTCCGCCTTCTGTTCGTTTTTCTTTTCCTTTGATGCGTCAGGTTGCTGATCCTTTTGGGGCTCAGCTTTCTCAGGTTTAGCAGGTTCTTGATCCCTAGACTTCACAGCCTTAGGTGTTTCTTCAGAAGGAGTCTCCTCCTTGATGTCTTCTTTAGGTTTTTCAGGAGTTTTTTCCACCGTCTCGGCTTTTGGAGCTTCCTGCTCCACTGGTTTTTCTACTTTCTTTGGTTCCTCTTTGACTGGGACCTCTTTCTCCGTCTTAGCTCCAGGTCCCCCTTTGGCGTCCAGATCGATTTTGCCCACTACTTTTATCCCCTGAAGTTTAGGGGCCTCATTGGGGACCTTTTCTACCTCTGGTTTGGCTTCTTTTTTCTCCTCAACCTTTGGAGCCCGCATTGCAGGTTCTTGTTTCTTTGTTTGCTCCGGTTCAGATTCAGATTCAGCTTTGATGGTAAACGTCTCATTATGCCGTTTGCCAATGGACAGATGAGATGCCTCCTCCTTTTCCTGCGCAGAGGACTTAAACTCCTTAGCCAGCATATTAAAATGCTCCGCGCTAATTTTGGAGTTAGGGTTGCTCTCTACATCAAAGCCTTTCTTAGCCATAGAATCCACAATCGTAGAAATGCCTACGTTTAGTTTTCTGGCTACCTGGCCCAATCGCATCATTTTTTCTTCTGACATACTCTTAAACCTATTGCTATTTTTATTATTGTGTAAATATAACACCGATAGCGGTTAAACTATCATTATTTTACTGTTCAAATTCCTGTCTTATTATCCTGAAAATCTCGTCTATGGTTTCTTCTTCGAGCTCAGTCCTTCTTATTAGATCGTCCCTGGTAAGTGCCAATACACTTTTTGCTGTGTCCAGGCCTGTCTTTTTCAGTTCCTGTATCACCCAATGTTCAATTTCGTCAGAAAATTCCGACAGATCAACATCCTCGTCTTCTTCATATCCGGACAATTCCCGGAAGACATCTATTTCATAACCCACTAACCTACTGGCCAAGCGAATATTAAAACCACCTTTGCCAATAGCCAAAGACACCTGATCGGGCTTTAGGAAAACCGACAGCCTTTTTCCTTCTTCATTGACCTGAATGCTGGAAACTTTTGCCGGACTTAAGGCCCTGGAAACATAAAGATCCAGATTTTCAGTGTAATTGATTACATCAATATTTTCGTTTTGAAGTTCACGGACTACCGCATGGATCCTGCTTCCTTTCATGCCAACGCAGGCACCTACCGGATCAATTCTGTCATCATAGGATTCCACGGCTACTTTGGCCCTTTCTCCAGGTTCCCTTACGATTTTTTTGATCGTGATCAACCCATCATAAACTTCCGGTACTTCGTTTTCAAATAACCTTTCCAGGAATATCGGAGAGGTTCTGGAAAGGATGATTCTTGGATTACCGTTCACCATTTCTACTTTATGTACAATGGCCCTGGTAGTATCCCCTTTTCTAAACCTATCCTTGGAGATCTGTTCGCTTTTTGGCAGGATCAGTTCATTTCCTTCGGTGTCCATTAAAAGGGTTTCGCGTCCCAGGATCTGATAAATCTCCGCTGAAATGATTTCACCAACCAATTCTTCATACTGTTGGAAAAGCAGGTCTTTTTCAAGGTCCTTGATTCGCTGAATAAGCGTTTGTCTCGCCATCATGACCGCCCTTCTCCCAAAATCAACCAATTCAATTCTCTCGTACGTTTCTTCACCGATTTCAAAATCAGGTTCCAGCTTACGTGCTTCGGACAAACTGATTTTGTCCAGGTCCCAAATATCCTCCGAATTGTCGTCGACGATCTCCCGGATCCGTACGATTTCCAGATCGCCTTTGTCGGCATTGATGATGACATCAAAGTTCTCATCCGTTTCGTATTTCTTACGAATCATTGCTCTAAACACATCTTCCAAGATGCGGATCATCGTTGGGCGGTCCACATTTTTTGATCTTGCAAACTCTGCAAATGATTCTATTAGAACTTTAGCATCCATTGTTTTTATTTAAAAGAGACTAACACAATTGATTTCCTTATCTGCTCCAAGGCCACTTTCAATTCCTCTTCAGTGGCTTTTTTGCCTTTTTCTTTCTTCTTGACCTTAAGTGTGATGGCTGAATGATCAACCCCCTGTAGTATGCCTTCTATTTCCCTGTTTTCTTCAAGGGTTACTATCAAACTCCTGCCTACATTTTTCTCATATTGTCTCCGGGACGTAAGGGGATAGTCAAGGCCTGGGGACGAAACTTCTAAAATATAAGCTTCATCCAATATTTCCTTGGCTTCGATTTCCTCTCCTACTGCCCGGCTTACCATGGCACAGGTATTGATGTTTAGACCCGCATCAGCGTCAATTAATATCTTTATACGCTGTTTTGCACCTATTTCACTTATTTCCACATCTACCACAAAATGGGATTCATCCGGTAAATGCTTCTCCACAATTTCTTCAATTGTCTGCTTCAAACCCATATAACTGTCATTGAATTTGTTCTACTACCACCGTCCTACCGAAGTTCACTTCAATCTGCCTTGCATGATGATGGTCTTTGATACTTTTTAAAGCTTAAAGATGGTCCCCATCCGATGCTTCAATATACCATAATAAAAGAGGGGACTGTGTGTCCCCTCCTGGAATTTGGCTAATACAGAAGCAAAGGTAATAAAATAATTTTGGTAAAAAAAGTAATAAAAGTGCAAGAGTTTTCCTCTCCTCCATATTTTTTGTGCCAGAGGAGCTTTATGAATAGCAGGACAAGCAAGGCGCTGCTAAATTAAAAAGTCAGTGAGGACACTGACTTGGGCGTAAACTTGCCTCTATAGTTTTTTCTACTTTTGCCGAAATTTTTATTTTATAATTAACCATTGTTTTTTAATAATGAAACACTTAATATTTATAATAGCTTTCGGCCTTTTGGGATTAGGTTGCATGGCCCAGGAACTGCCCAGAAACAATATATATGCTTCTTATGGTTTTGTCACCGGAGATCGCTACTCTGGAGGGGATTTTAGCGGCAACGGATTTATACTGGGGTACAGCCGATATATTACGGACAGAATCTACGGGGACATCACCTATGGCAAGACTGATTTTGAGGGAAAGAACAATATAGCTTTTTTGGATCCCGAGGAGATGGGCCGTGTTAATATGACGGAATTTTCATTGGGAGGTGATATGACCCTTTTTCATTAAAGCAAACGATCCATTGATGTCCATCATCCTGTCATCCCTCCGGGATTTATGTGCGTTGATTAACCTGCTTTTCTATTATCCTGCCATCCCTCCGGGATTTTTTATTAATATCACTCTTTGCAGCCTTCTTTGTGAAACATTCCAAAAAGTCCCTAGCTGCAAAAAGTCCACAGTCAAAGGTCCCGGAATTAGCAGTAGAATCGGCTGTGGTCAGTGGACCGTCGACTGTTGACAAAAAATGACTATTTCCCCTTTTGGTTTCTTAAAAGCTTAAATTTTGAATGGTTTTGATAAATTTGCAATATGCATTCAAATGAAATAAAAATATACAATACACTTTCCCGCAAAAAAGAGATTTTTGAAGCGCTAAACCCACCTTTTGTGGGAATGTATGTGTGTGGGCCAACGGTATATGGCGATGCCCACTTGGGCCATAGCAGGGCTGCCATCACTTTTGACATCGTCTACAGGTACCTGACCTACCTTGGCTATAAGGTTAGGTATGTCAGAAACATTACTGATGTGGGACATTTGGAGGCGGATTCGGACGATGGGGAAGATAAGATAGCCAAAAAAGCCAAACTGGAACAACTTGAACCGATGGAAGTGGCCCAGAATTATACTGATTCTTATCATAAGGACATGGAGGCCCTGAACAACCTCAAGCCCAGCATAGAACCCAGGGCTACGGGGCATATCCCGGAGCAAATAAAATTGGTGGCTGATATCCTGGAGGAGGGGCTGGCGTATGAGGTGAATGGCAGCGTATACTTTGATGTGCTCAAATATGACCAACAGAAGAAATACGGAAAGCTTTCAGGAAGGGTAGTAGAAGAGTTGATGAGTGGAAGCCGGGAATTGGAGGGCCAAACCGAAAAAAGGAATCCTATAGATTTTGCCTTGTGGAAAAAAGCCTCTCCGGAACATTTGATGAAATGGGATTCTCCCTGGGGAATAGGCTTTCCGGGTTGGCACTTGGAGTGTACGGCCATGAGCTCTAAATATCTGGGAAAGCAATTTGATATTCATGGTGGAGGGATGGACCTCCTGTTTCCACACCATGAATGTGAAATAGCACAGGGCAATGCCTGCAACCATACTGATCCCGCCAAATATTGGATGCATAACAACATGATTACCATTAACGGGCAAAAAATGGGAAAGTCCCTGGGCAATTTTATTACCCTTCAGCAACTCTTCAACGGAAACCATGATGTTTTGGAGCAGGCGTACAGTCCCATGACCATCCGGTACTTTATACTGACAGCCCATTATCGGTCTACCCTTGACTTTTCCAACGGCGCACTGAAAGCGGCTCAAAAAGGATACAAAAAAATCATTAATGGACTTAGGATCGCCAAAAAACTGGAGTTCACCGTTAAGGAGGGCGTTCCTTTGGACACAGACCAGGTGAATCAAGTGGAGCAGAACATGGAAAATGCTTTCCGGGCCATGGCAGATGATTTCAATACCGCACAGGCCATCGGTTATTTGTTCAACCTGCTGAAAAAAATCAACAGTGTTTATACTGGACAACTTCAGGCGGAGGTTTTTGGAAAGGAAGTGTTTGATAAAATGGTGAGTACCTTTATCGTGTTGGTAGAGGATATCCTGGGGCTGGTGGAAGAAAAGCCTGATAATGCCGGAGCAATGCTGGAAACCTTATTGAAAATTTATGGCCAGGCAAAACAGGCCCGGGATTATGCCAGAGTGGATGAGATCAGGACTTTCCTAAAAGAAATGGGAATCGTAGTGAAAGACATGAAGGATAAAATAGATTGGGCTTATGAAGAGTAACAGATTATTGATCCTATTGATGCTGACCCTGCTTTTTTCTTGTGGTGAAACCACAGAAAAAGTTCAGGAAGAGCTAGCCCAAAAAGATTTTAAACCCGTCCCTTCATTCAATGCAGATTCGGCTTATGCCTACATTCAGCAGCAGGTGGATTTTGGTCCGCGTGTCCCCAATACCCAAGCGCATAAAGCCACCGGGCAGTGGCTAATGGACAAGTTCAAAAGCTTTGGGCTGGAAGTCCAGGGGCAGGAATTTACGGCAACAGCCTATGATGGAAAGGTACTGGAATTGACCAATATCATTGCTTCCTATCATCCGGAAATGGAAAAGAGGGTCATTTTGGCAGCCCATTGGGATACCAGACGGATGGCAGATAAGGATTCTGAAAGGCAGGACGAGCCAATTGATGGGGCCAATGATGGAGGGAGTGGAGTAGGTGTGCTTCTGGAAATCGCCCGAACCATTGCCTCTTCGGAGGAAAAACTGAATGTAGGAATTGATTTTATACTGTTTGATGGAGAAGATGATGGAAAACCACAAGCTACCCAAAGTGATACAGATGATACTAACTGGTGGTGCCTGGGCTCACAATACTGGGCAAAGTCCCCTCATGAAGCAGGTTATTCTGCTTTTTATGGTATTTTGCTGGATATGGTGGGGGCCAAGGGCGCCCGCTTTTATAAAGAAGGAATTTCCGTTCAGTATGCCGGAGGGATTGTCGACAAAGTTTGGGGCTATGGACATCATCTGGGATACAGTGATTTCTTTCCCATGAGAAAATCCCATCCCATTACAGATGATCATATCCCGGTCAATGAAGTGGCGAATATTCCCATGATTAATATCATCGATTATTCTCCTGACCATGGTTTTGGCCATTATCACCATACTCATTCCGATAATATGGAAATCATAGACAAAAGAACATTAAAAGTGGTGGGTGAAGCGGTCTTATTCACTATTTATCAGGAGTAGATTCATAAAAAAAATTGAAAATAACTGACATTACGCAAACGTTTCAAGAAATATTTAAATCGTCACCATTGATTATCCGATCTCCTGGGAGAATTAATCTAATTGGAGAACACACCGACTATAATGAAGGGTTTGTGCTTCCTGCGGCCATCGATAAAGAAATATATCTTGCATTGGGTAAAAACGGCACGGATGACTGCCGGATATTTTCTTATGATTATAAAGAAATGATTACTTTTTGCATCAAGGATTTCTCCCCGGCTCCAAATGGTTGGATCAATTATGTGATGGGGGTAGTGGCTCAGGTCTTGCAAACAGGCCCTGAATTAGAAGGATTTGACTGTGTTTTTGGGGGGGATATTCCCATTGGTGCAGGCCTCTCTTCTTCAGCTGCATTGGAAAATGGCGTCTGCTATGGACTGTCGGAGCTTTTTGAATTGAAGTTGGACAGGATTTCCATGTTGAAGTATAGCCAAAAGGCAGAACATGAATTCGCCGGTGTAGCCTGTGGTATTATGGACCAATTTGCTTCTATGATGGGAAAATCCGGCCATGCCATCAGACTTGACTGCCGTTCCCTGGACTTTATCTATTTTCCGTTGAAAATGGACAAATACCTGTTCATTTTATGTGATTCACAGGTACAGCATTCATTGGTCGACACCGAATACAATGCCAGACGGAAGGAATGTGAGGCAGGGGTTGCTGCTGTCAAAAAACATGACGCAAAGGTGAAAAGTTTACGGGATGTGTCTTTAGAAATGCTCGACAAAGTGAAGCAGGAGGTTTCACCAGTGGTTTTTAAGAGATGTCTTTATGTGTTGGAAGAAAATGAAAGGCTTTTGAAGGGATGCCAATTGCTTAAATCGGGAAATTTGAAAGAGTTTGGAAGGCTAATGTACGGCTCCCATGAGGGTTTGTCCAAACAGTATGAGGTAAGTTGTCCGGAACTTGATTTTTTGGTAGAATTCACTTATGACCGATCCGATGTGCTTGGCGCCCGCATGATGGGAGGGGGATTTGGCGGTTGTACGATAAACTTGGTGAATAAGGAACATAAGGAGGCATTTATCCCGGAAATTACTGAAGCCTACAACAAAGGCTTTGGACATGACCCCAAAATTTATGAAGTATCCATAGTCGACGGAACAAGTAGAATACACTAACCTAAAAAATCAAATTTATGGTAAAGGAATGATTACCACCTGCAAATTGCCTTAAAAGTCTGGTATTATCTCTTTATTAAATAAAGTTGATTTATAAACTTTATACTGGAAATTTTTTTCCCCGTAGACTACTTGGAGTTTCACAGATTATTTTTAGTTCTTTACTCCAAGAGAAAAGCTTCGCATATCTTCTAATTCTTGACCATTGGTCTCTAATAATCAAAAGGAAAGGTATCAGGCACCTTATGTCCATCCGGTTTTATATGCAAAGGATATAGTGCTTTAGTTTTATCAAGATAAATAAATGCATCATATCTGGAATTCAACACGGTAGGAACATAATTGCCATACTTTTCATGCGCCGGGTTATACACTACGCCTATTGCCCTGTGGGGCATTACCTTGTTAAAGCGTTCCTTCTTATTATTTCTATTGAATATTAACAATTTATCTTCAGCAGATTCCCTATGTAGCACTTCTTCAATGCTTCCGGCTCGGGCATTGGGGACGGTCATGCGCTCCATCTCGGCACTCCAGCTTGATCCGGCAATAACGGTTCCTGAATAAGAGCCAAACCCTACCAATACCGTGTCTTCTTCTCCTTTTTGTTCACGCACCAGCTGTCCTACATTGATATTCCCAGACTTCGCCATATTCGTAAACCGTGCATCACCTATATGGGTATTATGCTCCCATACTATTGCTTTAGCTCCTGTCCCATGAAAGTTCAAAATCCGGTGAAGGGTTTCCATCATATGGGTATCCCGAAGATTCCAGGTGTTCGCCTTAACTTCTATCATATCTCGGTAATACTTCTCTGCGTTTACCGCAATTTCAGCATTCTGTTCAACATTTAAGGCAGCTTCAGGATCATGATCATACACTGGAGCTTTTTTTCGGATCTCCATCAATAGCTTAAGTACAGCTTCCTGACAGGAATTTTCCATGGAGTACTGGGCCCTCGCGTATCGTTGCTCATCTTCTCCGTAAGGTTCAAAACATTGAAGGGCATTTTTGGCGTATTCCGCTGCCTTGGGATCATGCTTCACAAGATAATCCATTATAGCTTCCATCGACCCCCAGAGACTGTACACATCAAGTCCATAAAAGCCAACTCTTTTATTGGCCGGAAGGTCAGTATTATATTGCTTCAGCCAATCGATTAGGCCAACTATTTCCCAATTCGCCCACATCCAGGTAGGCCACCGATCAAATGTCCTTAATAGATCGACTGCATTCTTATCCTGGTCTGTATATCCTTTAACAAACCTGTTGATTTGATAACAATCCGGCCAGTCACCTTCCACAGCAATAAAATTAAATCCCTTCTCCTGGATCAACCTTTTTGTTATGGCTGTTCGCCAGGTATAGTACTCATGGGTTCCATGAGATGCTTCTCCTAACAAAACATGCTGGACCCCTCCAATTCTCTCCATCAAAGGTTCAAGTTCATTGGGACTCTTAAGCCTATAAACTTTCTCCTCGTCTGAAGTTTCGGCCCATGCATCCGTGTAATTTCTGTCTACCATGTAATTCCTCTTTATTTTTTCGTACTTTGATTAAAAATATTATCAAAAATTGTTCCTGAAGAGGGCAAATTATTTGTGAAACCAGAAACAAAATTTTGAAAAAACGTTTACATTTAATAACTGTCTCACTTAATGGTTGAATCCTTGTTACAACATAAAAATAACCCACCCTGGTTTACTGTAAACTTCGATTCCTCCTCAGGGTTGGTAAAAGCCTTATCAAATTGCCTTCATGGTAAAAGCTTTGCAGGTGTGGGCACTATTCCAAACAGTCAGTTACTCGGTAAAATAATAAATGTTATTCCCCCCAAGCTGCAGAAAAATATTTACGTATATGGAAGTGCAAAGGGGGCTAAAGATCCGGAAAAATTAGGAAAGGTTGATTCCAATGAATTCTCTGAATGGGTAAGTAGTTTATACCCTAAACAGAAATATCCGGCTCTCCTCATTGGTGCATCAAACGGGCCTGTAGTTCACCTCGCTGCCGCTATGGGAATCCCCTGGTTGCCCCAAACCTTTTTGATTCCGGTTAAAACACCCAATGGGCTGGATGTAGATGAACCCATAAAAAGAATGGAATGGGGTCGGCAGGCAGCCAAACAATTATTAAAAAGCAATCCCTATTTACAACTTCACCATATGATGGACCCCAACCAGGACCGGCCGATGTTGAGGAAAACTTCTTATTTCCGGGTTAAGCAAATACGGTTGACGAGTGCCTATAAACAATTTATTCTTGAAAACTTAAAAGAAGATGGCATATTGTATATCGTTGATTGCCGGAAAAAACATCCTGTCACTAAAGTAGATGAAAGGCATTATTTTCAATTTGGTGGTTTAGGCGGAACAAGCATTGATGAGTATATAAACGGAAGTGATGACGTTAAGCATTTTTTACAACGGGTGGGTTCCAAACATAAAAAATGGGATTGCCCCAAACCTACAGGGGAGATGCCGGAATCGGAATGGGGGTTTGAACCTACACTTCAGGAAGACATCCTGGAGCTGGCACAAAAACATGGTTTTAAAGTAAGGTCAATTGTGTTTGATGAACCTGAAACCTTAAGCCCCTTGGTTGCCGATTTATACCGTTCTTGGTATAAGGAAAGAGGAATAACCTACAATCAACTACTCGTTGGCACCTTTTTCCTGATGGATCCTTATTGGACCCTTAAAACCGGCTCTGTGCCATTTTGGCTCGCATTTAATGGTAAACCATCCGCTGATTATTTAAATGAGTATCTTAAAAAAGCAGCGGCTTTTGAAAATATTTATTTGCTCCCTTTCTCGCATGGGATAGATGGAATGG
Source organism: Anditalea sp. (assembly GCA_040905145.1). GTDB lineage: Bacteria > Bacteroidota > Bacteroidia > Cytophagales > Cyclobacteriaceae > DATGMS01. The sequence goes on along the minus strand of JBBDSC010000077.1, from coordinate 304 downwards.
GACTTGCCTCTGAAGAATATTTACGGTCCATATTATCCCATGCACGCAGCAAAGGAGAATTCATTGGTGCTGAACCAGGTAAATATCCCTATGACTTTGGCATCTACGCCAGGTTTGAGAAGACTTTACAGAAAAAAATAGCCACCAGAATTCCAGATGGGGAAAAGTTAAGGATAGATCAGTTGGAGAAGTTTATCCAGCATTCGAAAGGTAAGTATGAAGTTGAGTGGCCGAAACTTCTTTGAATGCTTTTATAGGGTTACCCATCTAGGTAGCAAGAATCCTAATTTGTTTAAAGGTCAAC
>JBBDSC010000076.1:0-1400 GCA_040905145.1 Anditalea sp. | reverse complement strand
AAAAATTAAGCATGATCCAGATGTGGTGGCCTTACACAATTTTCCAGGCGGTTACATTGGCATTAATAAGATTGAAAACGGATTGTTTAACCTGTGCTACCTGGCGGGTAGGGAACAATTGAAATCCAGTGGAAGCATTGGATCGATGGAAGAGCAGTACCTCTTTTCAAACCCCAGAATAAAAGAAATTTACGAAGGAGCCACATTTCTTTGGGAAAAGCCTGAGGTGATCAATGAGATTAGCTTTTCAACAAAAATGCCTGTAGAAAATCATATGATGATGCTGGGGGATGCCGCCGGAATGATTACCCCCCTCTGTGGCAACGGTATGGCCATAGCCATACATACTGGGAAAATAGCCGCTGAATCCGTAATCAGGCATAAGGAATTGTCAGATATTCATAAAGAATATAAAATAAATTGGAGTGGATTTTTTAAAACAAGGCTGGCGGTCGGGAGAAAAGTGCAGGGCCTTTTTGGGGCATCACATATGTCCAAGCTCAGTGTTAATTTTATCAGGTATGCGCCTTATTTGGCAGGAAAGCTGATCAGGCAAACACATGGCCGGAAAGTTTAAGCCCTTCATTGCCTGGGATTAAACAGAGGTGTAGATTTCCATGCCACACCTCTGTCATTGTAAGGATTTAAACTTAAAACTTTATATTGATCCCCGCCATAAAATTGGTGCCTGCCATAGGGTAATAGAAATTTTCGGTTACCAATTCCCTTCCCCCTGCCACTTCAGCTGGGACAAAATAGCTAAAGGTATAGCCATTGGGTTCATACAATTGATTAAAGATATTGTTTACCATAAGTGTAAAATCCATTCTCCTGACTAATCCGGGGAGGAAGGCATAGGATAGCCTTAGGTCTGTAGTCCAGAAGGCATCAAGCATTCTCTCCCGGTTTTGGGTATTATCAAGGTATTGGTCACCTACATATTTGTTCAACAAACTGATTTCTAATTTTTCCAGCGGTTTGTAATCAATCACTGCACTTCCGATAATATTGGGGGAAAAGGCAATATCCGTATTCTCATGAACCGTTTTTTCCTGCCCTTCAAAAGCCCAATTTTCATCAAACACATCGCTGTATTCCGTAAATCTGGCAATTTTATTTCTGCTGAAGGAGAGGTTTCCTCCTATAGTCCATTTTGGAGATAGGGCCAATGCCGCTTCCATCTCAATTCCTGCCCGGTAACTGCTGGCTACATTCTCCCGGATGTAGGCACCCACATCATTTAATTGCCCGGTCAGGACCAACTGGTCCTTGTATCCCATATAATACAAATTGGCGCTGTACTGGAGATTGCCTTTTTTGGCCCTGATACCCGCTTCGATGTTTCGAAGGGTTTCGGGTCGGGGGATTTCGGTGATCGGGGAATCTGTAAAATCCCTTCT
>JBBDSC010000075.1:0-45110 GCA_040905145.1 Anditalea sp. | reverse complement strand
CAATGACCTTCCTTTTAGCGGTAGGAGCAGGTACTCCCACTTGATGACTTTTTGCCGATTTTAGCTTACCAATAGTTTTACAGCCTTTCATGACTGCTTGGAGGTCGTTTTTTGGGTTTTTGAGCCAGAAAAATACTTGGTGTACGATCATAGATTTAGCAGGTTTTGCTGCGGTTAATTGTTAAAAGCTTAAAGATAAAAATTATATTGCAAATTGCATTATACTTTTTCTTCCCGCCATTGTAGGTGACCACCTCTAGATGGGTGATCATTGAGCTTGTCCCGCTGCATCATTCAAAATCTCCAGTATTCCCTCCTGTTTTATTATAAGAAGACATTTCCTGCTCAATTATGATTGGCCTTCCAGAAAGTATGGTGATTCGATCGGGAGTGGGATTCGCTCCTACCTGACAATCCTCTATTAGATCCTGGCTGATATTTTGAGTACCTTGAATTACAATATTGGATCCTGGTTGGCCAATATCACCATGGATATTCAGGCGTTGACTTTGCTTCAGTTATTTAACAATTTCTTCATCCACTATTATTTAAAACATGACGTTCCTCTGGTATTTTTGGCCAAAATTTTATATTCTTAGTACTTTAAAATATGCGGAGTATTATTCCTTCCGGAAAACAAATAAACAAGCCCCAACTTATGATGAAAAAAATTATATTATCCATGGTACTTTTGGCTTATTCCTTAGGATCCGGGGCCCAGGAAATGGCCCATGGGATAATTTTTGAGGACATGAACGGCAACGGTAAGAAAGACCGAAAGGAAAAAGGCATTGACGGAGTCGCCGTTTCCAATGGATTGCAGGTGGTGCAGTCAGATACGAAAGGAAAATATGAGTTGCCAGTGGGGGAGGACCAAATCATTTTTGTAATCAAACCTTCCGATTATCAAGTCCCTTTGGATGAGCATAATCTTCCCCAGTATTTTTATATACACAAGCCAAACGGATCTCCACAGCTTGATTTTGAAGGGGTTGAAGCTACAGGAAAACTCCTAAAGAGCATTGATTTTGCCTTGGTTCCAGGAGAAAGCAAGGAAAATTTCACCTCTCTGGTTTTTGGTGATCCACAGCCCTATACCATTGAAGAGGTAAATTTCTTTGCGGATGGTGTGGTTTCCGAAGTGGAGGGAATTGAAGGAATTGACTTTGGCCTTTCATTAGGGGATCTGGTTGGGGATGATCTCTCTTTGTTCCATCCTTATATCCGGGTGATCGCCAAGGTAGGTATTCCTTGGTATAATGTTTTGGGAAACCACGATCTGAACTATGATGGGGAGAAAGATGAATTTGCTGATGAGTCTTTCGAAGCAAATTTTGGCCCTGCCAATTATGCCTTTAATCACGGGAAAGTCCACTTTATTGTACTGGATGATATTCTTTACCCCGATCCCAGAGACGCCAAGGGATACTGGGGAGGATTCAGGGAGGATCAACTGGAATTTGTAAAAAACACCCTTGCTTTTGTACCCAAGGATCACTTGATTGTATTGTCTATGCATATCCCATTAAGCGAGCCTGACGAAAGGGATCTTTTTAGGGATGAAGACAGGGAAAGGCTTTTTGAATTGCTAGATGATTATCCCCATACCCTTTCCCTCTCCGCCCATACCCATTTGCAAAAGCAGGACTTCTTTTATGAGAAAGATGGCTGGAAACAACAAAACCCACACCACCATTATAATGTGGGTACTACCTCAGGTGATTGGTACAAAGGGACTTTAAATGAAAAGGGAATCCCAATATCCACCATGAGGGACGGCACACCGAAGGGATATGCGTTTATTGATTTTGATGGGAACCAATACAACATCAGGTATAAAGTCGTGGACCGTGATGAGGATTATCAAATGGAAATATTTGCACCAAAAGTATTGAAGAAAGATCAAGGAACAAGTGCAGGCATTTATGTCAACTTTTTTATCGGAGAATCAGATAACGAGTTAAAGGTAAGGATTGACAATGGAGAATGGGTGAAAATGAGCTTTGTGAAGGACTATGATCCGACCTATTTGGTGGACCTTTACCAGTGGGACATTACCGAAGAACTGTTGAATGGAAGGAGACCTTCAAATCCCCAAAAAAGTACGCATCTTTGGAGGGCAAATATCCCTACCAACCTGGATGCAGGGAACCATGTGATTGAAGTAGAAGCTACTGATATTTTTGGGAACCAACACAGGGCCACCAAACCTTACCGCCTAATCGAGTAAACTTGAAAAGACTGATTGGTGCAGTCCATATTTCGTGGATGGAAATTGAATGGAAACTTCTTAATGAATAAAGTAACCCTATCTCTAGCCCTCGGCACATTGTTCTTTTTCGGGATTGGAGGGATTTTTATTATTGAATATTTACAGGATCAAAGTTTTATTGATGTGCTGATGAGAGGCTGGGACATACCTTTTCAGCTGATTATTGGCTTATTGGCAGGAATGGCAGCATCGGGAATTGCCATGTTTATTATTACGCGAAAGTTTTTTAAGCAAGAAAAAAAATTCTATTACAACCTAATTTCCAAACTGGACTTAAATCTTGCCGGGATACTGATTTTGTCTTTATGTGCAGGGATAGGAGAAGAACTTTTTTTCCGCGCCGGTATACAACCTCTCTTGGGGATTTGGTGGACGTCTTTCCTGTTTGTTATGCTGCATGGCTACCTTAACCCCAAAAATCTACGGATCAGTATTTATGGTTTGGTCATGGTGGCCATCATCGCCGGCTTTGGCTACCTTTTTAAATATTCGGGAATTTTTACAGCGATGACAGCCCATGCTGTTTTTGATATGGTACTTCTTCTTAATATGACCAAAAAAAGGATAAAGGATCAAAGTGCTTCGTGATCCATTTTCTTCCATAAAAGTAACTCTTGACCCCGTGTAAACAGGGTTTTAATTGCAGGGATTGATTTTTATTTTTACCTTAACATTTTCTGGGTCACCATTAAAATGTGAAGGCTTTAAGAGAAATCAATTCAATGAAATTCCCCATCTATTTAGACCATAACGCGACAACTCCCTGCGACACCAAGGTATTAGGGGCCATGATGCCCTGGTTTATGGAACAATACGGGAATGCGTCCAGCATTCACCACCCGTTCGGTTGGATGGCAGAAGAAGCAGTGGAAATAGCCAGGGAACAGTTAGCTACCCTGATAGGGGCCTATCCCAAAGAAATTGTTTTTACCAGTGGTGCTACGGAGGCCATCAATCTTGGAATTAGGGGAGTAATGGAAGCCAATCCCGATAAAGGAAACCACCTGATTACCGTGGCCACGGAACATAAGGCGGTATTGGATACTTGTGAAGTATTAGAGAAAAAAGGTACAGCAGTTTCTTACCTGCCGGTTAAGGAAGATGGTTTGATTGACCTTGAAGAACTGGAAGGGGCCATAAGACCGGATACCGTTATGATTATTATCATGATGGCCAATAATGAAACGGGAGTGATACAGCCTATCCGGGAGATCAGTGTCCTGGCTAAAGAATATGGGCTTATCCTTTTATCGGATGCTGTTCAGGCAGTGGGGAAAATACCGGTAGAGGTGAAAAGTTTTGGTATCGACCTCATGCCCCTGTCAGCACATAAAATGTACGGGCCTAAAGGTGTAGGCGCTTTATATATTCGCAGCACAAACCCCAAGATTGAACTTGTAAGCCAAATAACAGGCGGAGGACAGGAAAAGGGTAGGAGAAGCGGCACTTTAAACGTGCCGGGCATTGTGGGACTTGGCCAAGCTGCAGAAATAGCCCAACAGCAAATGGCTGCCGAACAGGAAAGGTTACATCGGCTGCGAGGTTTTTTGGAAAAAAACCTACTGGAAATAAAAGGGACGCACTTAAATGGACCTACGGCATTGAGGTTGCCCCATGTGAGCCATATATCCTTTGAAGGAGTAGAAGGAAAGGAACTGTTGATCGCCATCAATAAGGAATTGGCAGTCAGTTCAGGATCTGCCTGTTCATCTATCACCACCAAGCCTTCTCACGTATTGAGTGCCATGGGGATAAGGGATGATCTGGCCAGAAGTTCACTGAGGTTTGGGCTCGGCAGGTCTACCACAGAAGCGCAGATGGAATTTGCTGTCAGGTATGTGAAGGAAACCGTCCATTCTTTGAGAGGGAAAAAGAAATTGGATTCAAAATCTTATATGCAATAAAATAAATGACAATGGATAAAAAATTCACCCATCTGGAGGAAGGAACGGGAAACCCTTCAATGGTGGACGTAAGCCAGAAGAAGGTTACCAGAAGAATGGCAAAAGCCCATTGCACGGTAGTGTTGGGAGAAGAAATCCTTCACTCCTTGACCGATAGCCAGGACATTCAAACCAAAAAAGGTCCAGTGTTCCAAACGGCTATTATAGCTGGGACTATGGCAGCAAAAAAAACCGCAGACTTGATTCCCTTATGTCACCCATTGGGGCTGGAAGATTGTAGGGTGGTTATAGCCGTGGCCAATGAAAAAGAAATAACGATTACCTGTACGACCACTATAACTGGGAAGACGGGAGTTGAAATGGAAGCCTTGACAGGGGCTTCGATAGCTGCACTTACGGTTTATGATATGTGCAAGGCTTTCTCACATGAAATTGTCATTAAAGAGGTAAAGCTGATGGAAAAAACAGGAGGAAAAGATGACTTCAAAAGATAAACACCAAAAACATGCATCATTGAACAAGCCAGCTTATGGGGAATTTGGCCGGAATGAACTGGCTTTCCTAGGTGCACCCTGTGGAGTTATTCAATCCCTCACCAAAGATTTGATCCATCAATTGGCAGCTTTTTATTCCGCCGCTTATGTGGATGCCGATCATAAAGAACCAGAAGGATCAAAAGAGAAGGGCGATCAGGGAGAAAATCCCCCTGGGATGATGCTAATGACCGACAAAATCCTCTTTACGCGCATAGATACCCATCATTCCCTTTCGGCTTTTGACAAAAGGGCGCTTTTTAACAAAAAAGACTTGGTGCTGATCAATGGGAACCATTTCAAAGGCAAGTCTCAGGTCCTGTTAATTGATCCCAGAAAATCCCTGGAGAATAAGCTGGACAAGTTAACAGACGTAAAATTGATTGTTTTAAGAAATCAAGGAACCCATATACCGGATTTTATAAAGGAAGCCGTGCCTGATTGGCACCAAAAACCTGTTCTTTATTTGGAAGAAACCGATAAGCTTTCGGATTGGATCAAGGGATGGATGGACCAAAATAAACCTGCAATAAAAGGATTGGTATTAGCAGGGGGTGAAAGCAAGCGCATGCAGAAGGATAAAGGAGAGCTGGCATATCATGGTAAAAGCCAAAGGGAACACCTCCTGTCATTGATCCAGCCATTTTGTTCCCAGGCATTCCTTTCCTGTAATGCCAAGCAGGCAATAGTGCTAAAGGATAAATTCCCATTGATTGAAGATGCTTTTTTTGGTTTGGGTCCCATGGGGGGGATTTTATCGGCTTTCCGTACCGATCCCAATGCGGCTTGGTTGACGGTGGCCTGTGACTTGCCTTATCTTTCCAATAAAACCTTAGAGCATCTGCTAATGCATCGTAATCCTTCCAAAGTCGCCACGGCATTTTTGGATCCCAAAGGAAAATTCCCAGAGCCATTAGTAACACTTTGGGAGCCAAGAAGTTATCCAGTATTACTTGAATACTTAAGTCAAGGCTATTCCTGTCCCAGAAAAGTGCTGATAAATTCTGAAGTTGAAATTCTCAATGCCCCCGATAAAAGGGAATTCTATAATGTAAATCATCCGGAAGAGTATGAAGAGGTGGTAAGGGAATTAAACTTGAATACGGAAAGGTAAATGAATTTACTCAAAGGCATCTCCTTTAACCGCCAGGAATTTTCCGGTGCCTTTGGGGATATTGGTACGGATTTTCCTTTGATTGTTGCCATGATTTTGGCCGCTGATCTCCATGCGCCCAGTATATTGATTATGTTTGGCATGATGCAGCTCCTGACGGGTTTGGCTTATAAAATGCCAATGCCTGCACAGCCGCTAAAAGCCATGGCCACTTTGGTGATCGCCCAGCAACTTAGTGGAAATTTGCTTTTTGGGGCAGGCTTGGCGATAGGAGTGGCGATGTTGTTGCTTTCACTTACTGGATCGCTCGATTGGCTGGCCAGGGTTATTCCCAAAGTGGTGATTAGAGGTCTTCAATTGGGGCTGGGGATCACCTTGGCTTTATTGGCTTTTAAACAATACATCCCTTCAGATCATATTAATGGTTATGTGCTTGCCCTCTTGGCTTTTATACTTGTTTTATGGTTGATGGGCAGTAAGAAGTATCCGGCAGCGGTTGTGGTGATTTTATTGGGCTTAGTATATGCATTCTTTTTCAAATTGGATTATCGGGATTTGTCCCAATCGGTGGGTTTTAATCTTCCACAATGGCATTTACCTACTTCCGAAAATGTTTTGAAAGGTTTCCTCTTATTGGCCCTGCCACAGATCCCACTCTCTTTGGGAAACTCTGTTTTGGCCACAAAACAGGTTGCTCAGGATCTTTTTCCCGAAAAAGGGCCTTTAACCATTAAAAAAATTGGGATAACCTATTCCTTAATGAATCTCGTCAACCCCTTCTTTAGCGGGGTTCCTACCTGTCATGGTGCAGGAGGAATGGTTGGACATTATACCTTTGGGGGCAGGACAGGAGGTTCTGTACTCTTATATGGCTTGCTGTATATTTTCCTGGGTTTGTTTTTTGGGGAAAATTTTCAAGTCATTATCCAGGTATTTCCTTTGCCGGTGCTGGGGGTGATCCTGCTATTTGAAAGTCTGGCCCTGATGTTACTGATGCGGGACGTCATCCAACATAAAAAGGGGCTTGTCATTACCCTGATGGTAGGTGTTATGGCCGCAGGCCTTCCTTATGGCTTTTTGATTGCGATGGTGGTGGGATCGGTTTTATATTATCTGCCCTTAAGCTTTGATACTTTGGGCAATATTGGAAATTATAAAAAGGGTAAATAAGGGATATTCCCAATATGGATTTGCGTTCAGGGCTAAAGCCCGTCAGCTTATAGGTGGAGACATAACCCCAGCCTTAAGGCTGGGGTTATGAGGCCATGCAGTTCAATTGGGCTTTAGCCATGATTTTAGATCCATAATAGCTCTCCCCAAAGATATTATTGACCTTACTTTCCAAAAATCCACTTTATTTCCTTACCATGCCTCCACTTCGCTACAACTTGACGTACAGTCAAAGAAAACAAACAAATTGGAACTGTTTGCTGGTGCCATTATTGGTTTTGGCAAGGAATTGGGGCTGTCAGTTCCGGTAACAAAGAGAATTTATGAAGAAATCAATCAGTAATGTCGAGCCGACGAACTGAAAGCTGACCTCCCCGTTCGACAGTCGGACAATTCGGACATCTTGTCGAACTGATTTACTGACGAACTGTACAGCGGAAGTACCGGTTCGACAATTGAACAATTCGACAGTTCTACAAAAAAAGCATCCGAGATTTCGGGCAGGTTCTTAAACCAAAGTATTGATTAAAGACAAATCTGATAGGATAGTACATTAAAAAAGCAGCTTGGAATTAATCTAAGCTGCTTTAAAATAATGTTTGTGTAGGTTGTTAGTTAGGCTAGCTTCACGTTTACAGCATTCAGGCCTTTTCTGCCTTCTTTAAGGTCGAAGGTTACGTCGTCCTCTTCTCTAATTTCGTCAACCAATCCGGAGATATGTACAAAATATTCTTTTGAAGAGTCATCGTCTACGATAAATCCGAATCCCTTGGATTCATTAAAAAATTTTACTTTTCCTGTATTCATAATGATATTATATTGTATTAAATTATTTTTCAAATGTAAGAATACTTTTTGCAAATTTATCTATGTTATAAAATTATTTTTCATTTTGTGTCTAAGAAAAATGATTTTACATCAAAGAAATACCAGCTTCTTCACATTTCTTTATTTCTTCCATTGGCCAAACGCCCGCCTGAACTTCTCCAATATGGGTTTTTCTCAACAGGAACATACAGGTCCTGGATTGACCTATTCCTCCTCCGATGCTTTCCGGGAATTCATTGTTCAGCAATTTTTTGTGAAACATTAATCCTTTTCTATCTTCGGCCTTTGCCATTTCCAGTTGTGCAAGGAGCGTGGCTGCATCCACCCTAATGCCCATGGAAGATAATTCGAAGGAGGATTCCAAGATTGGATTCCAAACCAAAATATCACCGTTTAGGCCGGTATAGCCTTCTTCATTGGGACTGCTCCAATCATCATAATCCGGGGCCCTTCCATCATGGGGTTTTCCATGGCTGAGCTGGCCCCCGATCCCGATCAGAAATACGGCCCCATAATCTTTCGCAACTTTATATTCCCTTTGTTTCGGAGTCAGCGTAGGGTATTGCTGCAATAGTTCTTCCGCATGAATAAAAGTGATTTCTCTGGGCAGGATGGGGGTGATTTCCTTAAAGGTTTTATAAACCAGCGATTCTGTCTCTTTTAAACTCGCATAAATGGATTTCACGGTTTCTTTCAGATAATTTAAGGTTCTTTCCTGAGGACTTATACATTGTTCCCAATCCCATTGATCTACATAGATAGAATGTATAGCAGAATAGTCTTCATCCGGTCTTAATGCCCTCATGTCCGTAATAATCCCCTCGCCAATTTCAGCTTTTAATTCTGCCAATTGCCACCTCTTCCATTTTGCCAGTGACTGTACCACAACGGCATTGGAATCCTTTTGATTTTTTACAGGAAATCGAACTGGTCTTTCTATTCCGTTCAGGTCATCGTTGATGCCTGTGCCATCCAAGATGACCAAAGGGCAGGATAATTTAAAAAGGTTCAGCTTTTCTGATAAAACACTGGGAAAAGAAATTTTGATTAAATCTATTGCTTTTTCTGTGTCCCTTCTATTCAAAACACTTTTATACTTAAACTCACTTACTGCTACCATTATTAACTATTATCAAATTGATCGAACTAATTATTATTTATTTATTGGTAAAATCCCCATAAATGTATAAAAATGATAATACATGTCAATAGATTTTTGTAAAGAGATGCGTTTTTTTTTATAAAGTCCTCATTTTTTTGCTCATTATGGGATAAATCCAGGCCTTAATCCAAAAAATGTAAATAAGCTGGCTTTTTGAGCATGAGCAAAAAGTCGGTAAGATCCAGCTTGCCTGTTGATCCATTTATTGCGAACACCACCAAATTGTTAGAGCCTTGATTACCAGCGATCAAATATTTACCATCGGGGGTAATACCAAAATTCCTAGGCCCCACTCCCTGGGAAGGCACGTTTTGGATTTTCATCAATTTACCTGTTTCTTTTTCTATCCCAAAGACAGTAATGTCATTGGCATCCCCTCGATTGGAAGCATATAGATAATTACCATCAGGAGAAATTCGCACTTCAGCGGCCCCTACCTTCCCAGAGAAGCCATCGGGAAGAAGCGTGTGGGTTTCCAAATGGGTCAGATGTTCATTTTCATAGGCATATACCCCAATTTCCGCAGTTATTTCATGGATCAGGTAAAGTCTGTTCCCCGCCTCATTAAAGGCCAAATGTCTGGGCCCTGATCCAGGTTTCACAGCAAAGGGGGTTTTTTCTGATGAAGCCAATGGTGTTGAAGAATTATTGTCAAAAGCGTACACGTTTATTCTATCCGTGCCTAGATCCCCAACAAGCACCTTAGGTTCCTCGGGGTGAAATACAGCACTATGGACATGAGGTTGTTGTTGCCTGTTGGGATGGGTACTGCTTCCTGTATGTTGGACCACTTGCACCTCATTGGATAAATTCCCTTCACTATCTATGGGTATCGCCGTTAAATTTCCCCCTGAATAATTGGATGCAATCAAAAATTTTTCAGTGGGATCCAGGCTAAGATGACAGGGATGATCCCCTTGTGTATTGACGGAATTTATTTTTTCCAAGGTTTGCATTGCTTTGTTTAAGCGAAAGGAGGTTACTTTTCCCCCGTTTTCGCCGCTGGTTTCTTCCACAGCAAATATCAGGTTTTCCTTGGCATTACTGATGACAAAGGAAGGATTTTCCACCTCAGAAGCAATGTATACAGTTTCCAGCACATCTTGTTCCGGATTAAATTTCACGATATGGATACCATCTTGGGAATCTTCTGTATAAGTGCCTACTAAAAAGAGATAAGTTTTACTCATATTAATGGCTGTATTTTGATTGGTTTTTGATTCACAGGCTAGGGTAAGGGATATTAAGAGAGCGAACAGGGATAGATTTTTCATTTTTTTTCATGTTGATGTTTTTCCTCACTGGAGAGTTCATGCGTCTTTGGATCGTATTTTCCTTTTAAATCGTCATATACGGAATTCTTCCACATTTTAATTCCTGTAAAATAGGAGGCGCGACCGAGCATGTGAGCCCCCACCGGCGCAGTCAGAAGCAAGAAAAAAATGATGGCAATAACCCTGGAGGTAATGCCCAATTCGTTAAAGTACATGGCTGCTCCTATCAATATCAGGCCGATTCCCATAGTAGCGGCTTTGGTGGTGACGGAAATCCTCAGATAGATATCGGGCATCCTTACGATCCCTATAGCTGCGAGAAGAATTGCCAAGGTTCCTATGGTGCTTAGAAAGATAATAATTAAATCAATCATTTTTTTCCCTTTTTTCCAGATAATAAGAATAAGCCACTGTGCCCAGAAATGCAATAAGTGCCATAATCATGGCGATGTCCAAAAACGTAGGTTGATCCGAATAAACACTATAGACCGCGATTATCCCTATGCCTGTTGTTAATAACAGATCCAAAGCGATTACCCTGTCGGCAAGTCTTGGTCCCTGCACGAAACGTATAAATATGAGCAGAATTGCCAAAGCCAACACAGGTAAAATGACATAATATAAATAATCACTAACGCTCATCGTAAAATTCTCAATAACTTTTTCTCCAATCCATTTTTCATCTTTTTAATAAACTGGACTTTATCCTGGACAAAAATCGCATGAACATAAAACACTTTTCTATCATCTGAAATATCCACGACAATGGTTCCTGGAGTAAGATTAATAAGGTTGGCAAGCAAGGTGATTTCTATATTTGATTTGGCGTCCAAGGGTATTCTTATTATTCCAGGCTTCATATTTTTGGGCGTGATCACATCAGAAGCTACTTGATAATTGGCTTTTGCCAACTCATACAGAAAGAAGAAGAAAAATGAAATGATTCTGGGAAACCGGTTGAAATATTGGTTATTCCTACGATCAGTACTGATCAACCACATGATTATAAAACAAACAACAAAACCAAAAGTGAAATTTCCGAGCGTAAATGTTCCGGTAAGTGCTACCCAAACGAACGCCAGTAGTATATTACTTAAAAGTTGGGTTCTTATCATGGTGATTGAATGGTGTTAGGGCCTAAAACAGCCTCAATATAATAAGAAGAATTTATTAATTCACCAGCAATGTGTTGGGAAACCCTGATTACATACTCTGCGCCAAACCCAATAAACAAAGAGATTAAAGCAAGGAATATGATGGGGAACACCAGAGTGTATTGCTTGATGGGCCGGAGTTCATGAAAATACCGCATATTAATTCTTGCGGGCAATTCTTCCATTTCTTTCCAAAAAACTTCAGACCAAATTTTTGCTATTGTAATTAAGGTGATAAAGCTTCCTAAAAGGATGGCCCCAATCAATTCATAATGCTTTACATCAAAACCACTTTCAATAAGGAAAATTTTTGCCCAAAACCCTGATAAAGGAGGTAATCCTATTAATGAAAACAAGGGAATGGCCATCAACAAAGAAAGTTTAGGATAAGATTTGTAGAATCCTCCAAGCTGTTTCATGTTATAAGTTCCTTCTATTTTAAAAATTAATCCCCCTATCATGTATATATTGGTCTTTACGAGGATATCATGGATCAAATAAAAAACAGCCCCTGTTAAAGCAATTTCAGTAAAGAGGCTCAAGCCCGCTAGCATGAAACCAATATGGCAGATGATCAGATAATTGAAGACTTCCCGGAGGTTGTTTTTTATAAGAGCACCAAGCCCGCCGGATAAAATGGTAAAGACAGCCACCCAGCTGATCAGTTCCCTCATGAATTCATCAGGGATGAAAATAAGTGTAAATACCCGCAGCATTGCATAAATACCTACCTTGGTCAATAATCCTGCAAAAATGGCGGATACGGCAGGAGGGGGGGCATGATAGGAGGCAGGAAGCCAGAAGTAGAGAGGAAAAATAGCGGATTTGATACCAAAACCAATGAAAAACAGAACCGCTGTTATATTGACCAGTTTTTTGTTTTCCAATTCTGCTACTTTTAAGGATAAATCCGCCATGTTGAGGCTTCCTGTTAAACCGTATAAAATGGCAATTGATGTTAAAAAGATAACAGAAGCCAGTAAGTTCATGGTGACATATTTCACAGCCCCTTCTATCTGGATTTTTTCGCCCCCCAAGGTAATCAGCACAAAAGAGGCAATGATAATAACTTCAAACCACACGTAAAGATTGAAAATATCGCCAGTCAAAAAAGCACCGTTCAGCCCCATTAAAAGAAAATGGAGGATGGGGAAAAAACCGAACTTAACCAGTACATTTCTTAAACTTCCTATGGCATAAATGGAAACGGCAAACCCACAAACGGAAGTGAGCAATACCATTATGGCACTAAAAACATCTGCCACAAAGGTAATCCCAAAAGGAGCCTTCCATCCGCCGGCCTGTATGGTTTGGATACCTTGACTCCAGGTCAGGCTGAATAACCAGAGGGCGATGCTGAGGCTTACTAAACTGAAGGTAATACTGATTGCTTTTTGAATATTTTTATGGCTCCAAAAAAAGAGCAGTAGAATAGCTGTGAAAAGCTGAAAAATAACAGGTAAAACAATATAGGGATTGGTCATAACTCTTCGCCAGTAGGATTTAATTCATCTAAGTCATCAGTTTTGACTACGGTATACGTTTTTTTTATCAGGATAATGGCAAAAGATTGTAGACCAAAACTGATGACTATGGCGGTTAGTATCAGGGCCTGTGGAATGGGATCCGCATAAATATCTGTAAGTATTTTGACAGAATCATGAATAATTGGAGGATTTCCTTTTACAATCCTGCCCACAAGAAAGATCAACATATTGACTCCATGCCCCAGTAAAACCAATCCAATAATAAGCTTCACCAAACTTCTGCGCAGCATCATATAAATGCCCGAGGCATATAAAAGACCAATAATGAAAATGAGCAATATTTCCATATCAAATAGTTTCTGTAATGGTGAATAGGATAGTGAGGGTGGCACCGATGACGACCAGAAATACTCCTGTATCAAAAAACAAGGCAGAACCCATCATTCCTACAATGGGAAAAGGTTCATCAAACCATATACCAGTAAGGATAGGTTGTCCTAAAAAGAGAGGGATTATCCCACTGGATACGGCAATAGACAAACCAAGGGGCATTAAATAACCAGGATGGAATTTGATAATTTTCCTGGTTTCCTTTAAACCGTGTCCCAAGGAATGGAGGACAAACGCAATGGAGGCAATCAGCCCACCAACAAATCCGCCCCCGGGAAGGTAATGCCCCCTTAATAATATAAAAACTGCAAATAACAAAAGCAATGGGAGCAAGTAACTGGATGCGGTGCGGAATATGAGGCTTTTCATGAGTATATATTTTTGGATCAGCAAAATCTGCGGGTCCCGACATTATGGACAGACTTGACTTTAATTATACCTTATAGTTTCTAATTCTTTAACCACCAGGTGCACAAGGACTGCACAAAGTAACACGAAGAAGGCTTTGTGTAACTTAGTGCAAAACCTTTGTGAAAATCTTGTGGCCTTGGTGGTAAAAATTCTTAACCACAGGGACACTAAGGAATCACTGAGGTAACAGAGTCACACCAGCGTTTCTTTCCTACTATACCTCTGCGCGTTTATGTGGTTCAATTTTTTTCAAACATAATATGTGGTTAGCTTTCTTTACTTTTTGATTTAAGTAAACTTAAAACCCCTATAGCTGAAATGGTCAATACTGTTATTTCAATCAAAGTGTCCATTCCTCTGAAATCAACCAGTATAACATTCACTATATTTTTTCCTTTGGCCAAAATATAGGCATTAGCAGCATAGTATTCAGAAATTTCAGTTTTTACCGGTTCATTGAGCACTTCAAGAGCAAGCAAACTAATCAACGTCCCAAAGGCCAAGGCAACAAAACCATCCCTGATTTTATCCCGTGTTTTAGAAAATTCCTGATACTTAGGCAAGTTGTACAATACAAGAACAAATAAGATAACAGTTAAGGTATCTATGGAGAATTGAGTCATGGCCAAATCGGGGGCTGAATAAAACACAAAGATCAAGCATATCGCGTATCCAATTACACCCATGGACACTACGGCCAATAATCTGGATTTACTGAAGACCGTAAGAAATATAGAGACCGACATGATCAACAGCACTATTGTTTCATATGCAGTCATTCCCGTTAAATTATTGATATTAAAATGAAGGCTATCTCCCTGGAATAGCCGATAGGCCAATAAAATGGATAAGAATCCTACTATGGTCGTCAAATAGTATCGGAGATACCCGTTTTGAAGTAGGCTTGTATACAGGTGGGAGAACTTGACAAAGAAGCGAGACAAGTAATCAAATAACGCTTGGGGCGAAATTTCTTGAAACCGCATGGCTTTTCCCAATAAGACTTCGGATGGTTTAATAAGGATGAAAAGTGCAATGCCGCCAGCAATGGTGATCCCGCTCAATAGGAGGATAAGATTGAACCCGTGCCATAGTTGTAAGTGAAATTCAGGCGTGGAGTATATCATTGAGAAAACCGCAGGCTTAATTAAGCTGTTTTCCAGTAAAGCCGGCAATATCCCAAAAATAATTCCCATTGCCCCAAGAATTAAAGGAGGAATCCACATTAGGGGGCTGGGCAGATGGACGTTTTCTAAAGTTTTGGGCAGCTTTCCGATAAAAGGTTTCAAGCCCGCCAAAAATCCCGCAAATAACAAACAAATATTGGTCACGATGGCCATGCCTGTTAATACATAAGCCCATTCTTCCAGGTGTAAGGTCCCTTCATAAATAAGATCCTTTCCCACGAATCCAAAGGAAGGGGGAATGCCGGCATTGGAGATGGCAGCTAAAATACCGGCAATGCCTACCGGAAGCATGACTTTGTTCAAACCTGCCAGTTTTGAAATATTCCTGGTTCCTGTTTCGTGGTCTATTATACCGGTAACAAGAAAGAGTGTGGCCTTATAGAGGGCATGGACAAGGATAAATACAGATGCAGCAAGAAGGGCTTTATCTGTACCGAGGCCTAAAAGGAATACCAGAATGCCCAAGGCTGAAATGGTAGAATAAGCCAGGATACTTTTCAAATCAAGCCGGAAAATTGCATGAATTGCCGCATAGAGCATGGTAATGCTTCCCACGACAATTAAAGTGGTGTTCCACCAACTGTGCCCACCTAGAATAGGGGTAAACCTGGCCAAAAGATAGATCCCCGCTTTGACCATGGTAGCAGAGTGAAGGTAGGTGGAAACAGGTGTGGGGGCCTTCATGGCGCCGGGCAACCAAAAATGAAAGGGGAATTGTGCGGATTTAGTAAAAGCGGCTATAAAGACAAAGAATAAAATCCATCCATACAGATCATGGTTTTTGATCATTTCAGAAGAGGAAAATAGTTCTGAAATGTTGTAGGATTCGCCTACATACCCTAGGGCCACTACCCCTACAAGAAGGAATAAACCACCCAGACCTGTTATAGCCAAAGCAAGTAAAGCAGATTTTCGGGAATCTTCCTCATCATTGTTGAACCCAATCAAAAAGAAAGAACTTATGCTCGTTAATTCCCAAAAAATAAATAGGGAAATGAGATTATCTGAGAGAACCAAGCCTAGCATAGAAGCCATAAACATGCTTAAATAACCATAAAAGCGATCCAGGTATACATGTCCTTTAAGGTAGGCCAAAGTATATAGGAATACCATTGAACCAATGCCAGTGATCAAAAGGGTGAACAACAAAGCCAGGCCGTCAAGGACAAAATCCATGTTGATGCCATAAGAGGGCACCCATTCGTAGGTGAATCTTACCGCACCGCCTTGGGATATCTGCGGTATGAAGGTTAGAAAATAAACAAACAGAACTATAGGCAGTCCGCAAGTGAGGATAATAAATTTACCCTTTAGGATTTTGCCCAATAGGGGAATGCACAGTGCTAGAATAAAACCAGATAAAACTGCGGTAAGCATATGGTAATATTTATTGCAATTGGAAAACGGTAATACAATTTACAAATTAAAACGGTTCTATTAATGCCTTGAACTTTAATTGTATCTTTTCTCCAGATAATATGAAAAGGTAATAAACTGATAGTCAAAATAATACAAACGATGGGTCAAGTAGATTTTAAATTAAATCCATGGGATTATCTGGGAAATTTATAATTCCCCCCAATTTTGAGTAATTTGTGTTTTTATTTCAAACCCATAAAATATGTCCAAGGTCTATCAAACAGAGGTAGCCAAAAGGTTTACCATCTATAACAGTTTATTTCTAGATTTACCCTTTAACAACATCTATCGTACCGGAACACTTTTGCCCATCTTAACCAGTGCCTGTCAGACAGGTTTTGAAAAGGGCAAAACACCCAAAGAAATTATCAACCAATTTTTTGAGGATCTCATGTCTGATAAATCTATCAAGGAAAAGCATGATTTACTGTTTCAATTGGTGCAATATGTGGAGCGGCAGGTGGTGCTGTTTGATTCCATTGAAGATGCGGCTTATGAAAAGGTCAATGACCTTAAAGGAAAGGGAACCATGACCGCTCTCATTACCAGGGCTGAAAGCGATAAAAAAAGAGAGGAATTGATAGAAAAGTTAAAAACCTTTTCGGTCAGGCTAACGCTTACTGCGCATCCTACACAATTCTATCCCGGGAATGTGCTGGGTATTCTCACGGATCTGGAAGGAGCCATAAGGGCCAATGATTTAGGAAATATAAATTTGTTGCTTCAACAATTGGGTAAAACGGGTTTTATAAAAAAGGAAAAACCCACCCCCTATGATGAGGCCATAAGTCTTTGTTGGTTTTTGGAAAATGTCTTTTATTCCAGCATATCGGAGACCTTGGTAAGGGTGCTCAACCAACTGGAAATCCCACTTCATGAATGGAACAATCCGAATTTATTAATGGTGGGGTTTTGGCCAGGGGGTGACAGGGATGGAAATCCCTATGTGACGCATGATATTACCAGAAAAGTAGCGGATAAGCTTCAACATTCCATATTGAAGTGCTACAACAGGGATATTAAAAAGTTAAGAAGAAGATTAACTTTCAACCATGTCGAGCCGTTTTTGCTTCTGGCGGAGAGGCGGCTTTATCATACGCTCTATGGGGGTGAAGATAAAATCTCTTCAAAAGAGGAACTGATGGAACTCTTGGATCAGGCCAGAAAAGGAATCATAGAGCATCACGAAGGACTGTTTTTAGAATTATTGGATCAATTTATTTTAAAAATCAAAGTATTCGGGTTCCATTTTGCCAGTATGGATATTAGGCAGGATAGCCGGAAACATGACGAACTTTGGGAAGGGATTATTGCTAAGGAAGAAGGGGAGAAAGGGTTGAAATCCTTTAAGGGTTTAGGAGAGAAAGAGCAGATTGAAAAACTTTTATCCATCAATAAGCTTCCTGCAGCAGAATCCATGAAAGACCCTTTTCATGTAGAAATGCTAAAAAGCATACAGGCCATTGAATATATATGGAGTAGAAACGGAGAGATGGGTTGCCATCGGTATATAATTTCCAATGCCCAATCGGCACTTCATATTTTTGGGGTTTACCAATTGGCCAAGCTTCAATTGTCAAAAGGTGGCGAATTTAATCTTGATATTGTTCCCCTGTTTGAGACTATAGATGATCTTCTGCACGCACCGGATATTATGCAACAGTTGTATGAAAATGAATGGTACCGCAAGCACCTTAAGTCCAGGGGAGAAAAGCAAACCATTATGGTGGGCTTTTCGGATGGGACAAAAGATGGTGGATATCTCCGGGCCAACTGGTCAATATTCCGGGCAAAAGAGGAATTGACAAGGGTATCCCGACTTTATGAGGTCAATGTCATATTTTTTGATGGGAGGGGAGGTCCTCCGGCAAGGGGTGGTGGAAATATGCATAATTTTTATGCTTCACTGGGCCAACAAGTTGAAAATGAAGAAATACAGATAACCATTCAAGGGCAAACCATCAGTTCTAATTATGGCAAGCAAGTGAGCTGTACCTATAATTATGAACAGCTTTTAAGTGCAGGTCTAGAAAATCACCTGTACCCAACAGCTGAGAACAGCTTGACCCAAGAGCAAAAAGATTTGATTGAAGAAATGGCCGGCTACAGTTATCAAGCTTATAAAGAACTTAAAAATCACCCTGATTTTGTACCCTACCTGGAAAATGTCACTCCATTAAAGTTCTTTGGCATGACAAACATTGGGTCAAGGCCATTAAAACGAAGTAAAGGGCAGGGGATGAAATTCGAAGATTTAAGAGCCATTCCCTTTGTGGGCTCCTGGGCTCAAATGAAGCAAAATATTCCGGGGATGTATGGGGTAGGGAAGTCTATAGAAGAGCTGGAAAAGGCAGGTAAATTAGCCGAGGTGCAGAAACTTTATCAGGACTCACTGTTTTTCAGATCCCTGCTGGGCAATTCCATGCAATCATTGGCAAAATCCTTTTATCCGGCTACTGCGTATTTGAAAAGCAACGAAACTTATGGTGAATTTTGGGAATTGATGCATGAAGAGTACCAAAGATCCCTGAAGAATATCCTGCGTGTGTCAGGAATGGACAGCCTTTTAGAGGATAATCTTCTTAGCAAAGATTCAATCGCCATAAGAGAAAGGATCGTTTTGCCATTGATTACCATTCAGCAATATGCCATTCAGGAGATGTTAGAACGTGGAAAAGAAGATGCTGTGCTTCAAAAATTGATTTTAAGGACGATGTTTGGAATCATTAATGCGGCAAGGAACGCTGCTTGATGATTGAGGATAGGCTTGCCATTAGTGATGGCAAGTCTATCCCCCTGATTGATCGATCTTGTTAAATAAAGCAGCTACTGCCTTGTTGATGGCATTTTCCCTTTTATCAGGATTTTTGGGCAAAATTCCTTCAATTATTCCCACCCAAGCCGCTTCATTGGTATAGTTATCCACAAGGTGCAAGGTGACACTCCCTTCTTTATAGGTGCCTACTTTTACGGTCTGACTTTCCCATTTATAGTTTCTTTGACCCATATAATTCCATTCTCCAGGATCTGAAAGACTCGTTTGCCTTGTTTGGGTTTTTTCCTCTATTATAATGCCTAAATTGATTTTTAGTTCGGGATCATCTGGGTTTTGTTTTAAACCCCGGGCATTCATTTCATCGGTTATCTCAGATTTAAAATGGGCGATGTTTTGATTAAAATTACTGGAGGTATCTCCTTCAGCTTTCAGTTCAAAAAAGTCGAATGTCTGATAATCCGATAACATAACGGCTGAATGGGAGTGATATACCGTCACCTTTGTACTAGTACAAGCCGCACAAACCCACAATGAAAAAAACATGGTGAGTAAATTGAAAAAGGATTTGTTCGTCATCATTGGTGTCTTTTCGTCTATTCCAATATTCCAACGAATATGAGGAGAAAAAGTCTATAGGAATGATAGAAAAGTGGAATTAATTCCGAGTGGACTTATCCTGTTTTTAAGAAAGGGATTTTCTCAGTTTCATTGATTGGACAGGAGCTCTTGATCAGGTGTTTTTACACACCTAAATCCAACATTGGAACTACCACTGTCAAAAGCATGTCCCTGCCTTGCAGAAGGCCGGTAGTTGACACAATAATTGTCCGAACAGAGAAAGGATCCTCCCTTGATGACCCTTTCCTGGGCATAAGGGTTGTTTGGATTGTAGCACTGGTTCATCCCGCTGTCCAACTTTGGCGCATTTCCTGCAATCCTCTCGAACTTGATGGCATCAAACCAATCATCTGTCATTTCCCAAACATTTCCGATTAAATCATATACCCCATAATCATTGGGTAGAAAATTTTGGACGGGAGAGGTTCCCATAAATCCATCTTTGGCTTCATTGGCATGCGGAAAATCCCCCTGGAAAGTATTTGCCATATATTGACCATTGGGATTTAGCTCATGGCCCCAGGCATATCTTTGGTTCATCTTCCCGGCTTTTGCAGCAAATTCCCATTCTGCTTCTGTGGGCAATCTTTTACCGGCCCAGTCGGCATAAGCTACAGCATCTTCATAAGCCATATGGATGACAGGATGATCCCATCTTCCTTCCAAGTCACTATCAGGCCCCTCTGGGTGCTGCCAGTTGGCTCCATTTACCCATACCCACCATTCGGAGATATCATGGGTAGGGACAGGTTTGGATGGTGGCGAAAAAACCAAAGAACCAGGCTGTAACAGCGAATCGTCCGGTTTAGGTGTGCCTGGTGGTAATTGCTTTTTTAGATCTTCCCAATCCGGTTTTTTTTCAGCTAAGGTGACATATCCAGTAGCTTCCACAAACTCTTTATATTGTCGGTTAGTGACTTCTGTTTCATCCATCCAAAAACCTTCCACCTTACTTTTTACCGCAGGTTTTTCAGCAGGATATGCCTCCTCTTCATCCGTACCCATAATGAATTCACCTCCTTCTATCCAAGCCATACCCTCGTATGAACCTGAACCGGTTTTAGAAGCTGCTTCTTTTTCGATAACGTTTGTATGCGTATCCTTAGATTTGGTATCACAGGAATAGGTTAAAATAAGGCAGGCGCAGATCAGAACTGCCTTGTTTTGAAAATTATGATTTAATGGCTTAAAATTCATAGAAGCATTAATAATGGTTTTGGCCCCAATGCTGAAATTTAAGTAAAGAAAACATAAAATAAAAGGAGAGAGCATATTATCCTTGTTCTGGATGTCGGGTTTTTTGATGAGGTGTAGATAATGCTGTAGAAATAGCAAAATTGCGACCTGATCTTTTACGGTAGGTCAGGAGTTCTGAATTCAATGTTTTAATCTATGGTTATACTGTTACTTCAGTTGGAATAGGGGGATAATTGCAAACCAAATAACATAAGTGAGGGCAACAATCATCAGTGAATCAATGCGCGGGGGCGGTGAAGGGTTCTTTATATGTCGGTAAAGTAAGCATGCAAGAATAACGGCGTGCGGGATTACGGCAAATATAGCATTTCCATATGCTCCCGGCAGTATATTGAAAATATGCAAGGCGATGCCGGTAATAGCCGCAAGTATAGTAAAAAACATAGCCAAAGATACTGCTTTTTTTCTTCCCAGTTTAACCGCAATGGTATTTTTAGAGGATGCTTTATCAGCCTCAAAATCAGGGATTCCCGCCAAAATGATAGAAGGCAATATGCCCAGGAAAAGAGGTAGGCTCAAAAGCCAGGGAAACGGATCAAATAAATTGCCCCCCTGGAATACATACCCACAAAGTATGACGCCAAGACTATGGGTGATCCCGACATCCAATTCACCCAATCCCCGGTAGGATAGTTTGAGCGGTGGTACCGTATAGCCAAGTGCAAGCACAAACAAAAGAAGAAGCAATCCTATAATCTGGTCCATTGCAGCAGAAGTTTTCCCCAATAATAATCCCGCAGCAACAAACGAAAGGGCAAGGACCATAAAGATACCTTTACTGATTTCCTTATGGTTCAGTTCTTTTTCAACAATTACCCTTGAGCCCCCGGTAAAAGGGCTATAAAATTTATTCTGCTCATCGGTTTTAAAATCAAAATAATCATTGGATAAAACAGTCGCCACTTCCACCAGGAACAGCCATAAATAGCCGATCCAGAAAGTGGCACTGTCAAAGGCATGGCCAAGACTTGCTGCACCATAAGCGCCTGCCCCATAAGCTATCCAGGTCATGGGGTAAAATTGCAAACGGATCGCCTTTAGCCATACAGTAATCCTATTGCGGACTTTTTCCCAGGGGCTTAGGATCCCGTGGCTAAGTTTGATCCCTTCCTGTCTTACTCTATTTAACCACATTTCCCGTTGTTCGGCATTTGAATATTTAATGGGGCTAAAACTTAAGGTTCGTACGGGACTTATGCCACAAAACTGTAAAGTTGCCTGGCCCATGGCATTGTGACCAGGGGTTTTGTAGATCCAGCGGTAGACCCACAAAGGGGTATCCATGGTAGTAATGAGTTGTGCCGATCTCCCTTTCAACAGCTTTTCCCAGGTTTGGTTTTCCTCCACCTCTTCAAAGGCAAAACCAGGGGAGAAGACCCGGTCCAGGAACCCCTTCAGCAAAGCAGGCATGGTCCCCCA
The DNA here is from genome assembly GCA_040905145.1 of Anditalea sp. Taxonomy (GTDB): domain Bacteria; phylum Bacteroidota; class Bacteroidia; order Cytophagales; family Cyclobacteriaceae; genus DATGMS01. The sequence continues at coordinate 22,735 of JBBDSC010000075.1, read as the reverse complement.
CCATGTAGGGTAAACAAACACCAGGTGGTCTGCCCAAAGGATGAGTTCCTGCGCAAAGGAAATGTCATCTTCAGTAATTTGGTGCCGGGGAGAGACAGTGACCACATTATCAAATCAACTTCTTTGCATAAGGAACAGGTATCCTCATTATTTGAGACCCTTACAAAATTTTCTATAATTAAATTTATAAAGAATAAGATAAGAACTTTATCACCTGGAATAAGACCAAATTAATGGGCCATTGAATAAGAATAATATCGGTTGATCTGCTGCCTCAAAAAAGATTATATGGGAAGGATAAGAAAAAATTAAACTTTATTACTATTATATAGCGCAAAAACAGGTAATTTTGCTTGATAATTGGAGAGGGATTTCCTTTTTTTGCAAAATGAAATGATGCGCCTACATGCACGGAAAAATATGCACTATGATATTTTTAAAGGACAGTGATCCCGGAAATTTTTTCATAGGTCAGCAAATCAACGATTTTAAATGAAATGTCAAAAGAAGTAATGAAGATCAAATTTCCCGGGGTATTTCAAAAAATGATGAACCAATCGATGGATGTAATTTGTGCCATTGATGAAGCGGGGAATTTCGGAGAGGTAAGCACCGCCTCAAAACAATTCTGGGGATATGACCCCGAAGAATTAAGAGGAATGCCTCTTGTTGACCTGATACACAAGGAATACCGTTCTTCTACTCAAGAGATATTTCAGGAGATAAGGGCAGGAAATGAAAAAGGCAGGTTTAAAAACCATTTAATGCGGAAAGATGGGGGTAGGATGACTGTAGAGTGGTCTCTTCAATGGGATGAGGAGGATAAATTATATTATGGTGTGGCAAGGGATGTCGGTGAAAAAACAGTTCCTAAATCATCTTTAGAAGACTCATCAGAGGAAAGCTACCGATACCTGTTCATGGACAATCCTTCCCCCATGGTGATCTGGGATTTTAATACCCAGAAGATAATTGAGGGCAATACGAAAGCTTTAGAAATGTATGGTTATTCAAGGGAGGAGTTTCTTCAGTTGGATATCAGGGACATCCGGCCAGAGGAAGATATTCCTCTGATAGAGGCATTTGCCCAAAGTGAAGAAGCATACAGTAAAATCCAGCCCATTTGGAGACATAAAAAGAAAAACGGGCAATTGATGTATGTGCATGCCACGAGCCAACTTATAGATTTTAGAGCAAGGAGAGCTGCTTTGGTTCACTTAAATGATGTGACGGAAAGTATAAAAGCAGAAGAGGGATTGCAGAAAGCGAATAAAATTATTTCTGATTATAGGTTTTCATTGGACCAATCCAGTATAGTAGCGATTACGGATGGGGAAGGTACAATAATCCATGCCAATGATATTTTTTGTACCCTTTCAAAATACAGCAAAGAAGAGTTGATCGGACAGGACCACCGCATTATCAATTCAGGTTATCATGACAGGGAATTTTTCCGAAACATGTGGAGCACCATTGCCAGAGGAGAAGTGTGGAGGGGGGAAATAAGAAACCAAGCAAAAGATGGATCGCTATATTGGGTGGATTCCACCATAGTCCCCTTCCTGGATAAAAATGGAATACCCTACCAATATATGTCGGTCAGGTTTGAAATCACGGCTGGAAAGAAATTTGAAGAGGACATTCTGATAAAATCCAAACTTCTTTCGGCCATAGCAGAAGTGATAAGTACGCTTTTTCAATATGAGGATTGGGAAGAAGCCTTGGATAAAAGTTTTGGTATAGTAGGAGAGGCGGTTTCTGTGGATAGGGTGTATTACTTTGAAAACTCCTTTGATCCGATAACAGGGGAAGGCTTTGCCAGTCAAAGACTGGAATGGACAACTACGGCAACTTCCCAGATCGACAATCCGGAACTCCAGAATTTGCCTTTCGAACTAGTAGCTGACTTTATTGTGCCTTTAAGAAAAAGACAAGCCTTTAAAGCCATTGTAAGTCAAATGTCGGAAACTCATACCAAGGAAATGCTACTGGCCCAAGACATTCAATCCATATTGGTGTTGCCTATTTGCATCCAAAATCACTTCTACGGATTTATTGGATTTGATGATTGCAAGAAGGAGAGGGAGTGGAGAGAGGACGAAATTTCCTTTCTTCAGACACTTACGTCCAAACTGGCATCCGCCATCGAGAAAAGACAGGGTGATTTTGCGCTGAAAGAAGCCTATGCGGAGAAAAGCATCATTTTGGAAAGCATAGGAGATGCTTTTTTTGCCGTGGACAAGAGCTGGACTGTCACTTACTGGAACAAAAAAGCAGAAACTATACTGGGCACTAACAAGGAAGAAATTATAGGAAAAAACCTTTGGGAAGTATATAATGATGTGATGGATTCCCCCTTCTATACCCAATATTCTAAAGCCCTTCATAAAAATGAAACGGTACATTTTGAAGAGTTTTATCCCAAATTGAAAATATGGGTAGAAGTGAGTGTCTACCCATCACCTTCAGGATTATCCATTTATTTCAAAGATGTAAGTGAAAGAAAAAATAATGAGGAGAAGCTCAAGAGAATCAACAAGGAACTGGCCCTCTCCAATTCGGAACTGGAGCAGTTTGCTTTTGTGGCCTCTCACGATCTACAGGAGCCCCTCAGGATGATTACCAGCTTTCTGGCACAGCTGGAGAGAAAATATAAGGACCTACTGGATGATAAGGGCAAAAGATATATACATTTTGCCAGTGATGGGGCAAAAAGGATGCGGCTTATTATTCTTGATCTTCTGGAATATTCCCGTGTTGGGAGAACAGAGGAGGATAGGCAACTCATTAATCTTGAGGCATTATTGAAAGAGGTGGTTGGGCTAAACCGGAAAATCATGCAGGAGAAAAAAGCAAAAGTTACCTGGGAAGAATTTCCTGAGCTGTACACCTTCAAAAGTCCTCTGCGGCTGCTTTTTCAAAACCTGATCAGCAATGCCCTGAAATACCAGTACAAAGAAGCCGTTCCGGTCATCAACATCTCTTATGAAGAAACGATAACAGACTGGCAATTTGTTGTTTCAGATAATGGCATTGGAATTGATTCTGAATATTTTGAGAAAATTTTCACTATTTTCCAACGGTTGCACAACAAAGATGAATATTCTGGCACAGGAGTAGGCCTTGCCATCTGTAAAAAGTTAGTAGAAAATTTCGGAGGTGAAATTTGGGTGGAATCTGAAGAAGGAAAAGGAAGTAAATTTTACTTTACTTTACCCAAATAAAAATCAAATAAACATAGTAGGAATTCCAAGCATTACTGTTCATAATAAAGGTGCGAATATAGACAAGGGTATTTCATCCCGCTGAGGGGGACAAGTTCTGCCCATTAAAAACAAATTTTACGGATGAAATCCATACATATTTTATTGATTGAAGACAACGAAGGAGATATTTTGCTGACCACGGAAGCATTCCGGGATGCCAAAATATATAACACAATGAGCATTGCCAGAGATGGACATGAAGCTATATTATACCTGAATAAAGAAGGTAAGCATGCTGATGCCGAATCGCCTGACCTGGTCCTGTTGGATGTAAACCTGCCAAAAAAAAACGGGCATGAGGTTTTAAAATACATTAAAGGCAGTGAAAAATTAAAACATATTCCTGTTATAATGCTTACTACCTCTGCTTCGGAAAATGATATTGTTAAATCCTATCAGAATCATGCCAACTGTTATATTACAAAACCTGTAGAGGTAGAGGATTTCCTAAAAGTGGTGGCAAGTATAGAGAGTTTTTGGATAAAATTAGTGAAGTTGCCTGGAAAAATACCAAAATAAAATGGATAAAGAAGACCTTTCACTTCACCTCTTAGTTATTGAAGACAATCAAGGTGATTTGCTGTTGATCGAGGATTTTCTTTTTGAGAAAGTAAGAAATCCAATTATACAGGAAGCCAGTACTTTTCAGGAAGTAATACAACTTTTTGAAGAAACAGACAGGGGATATGATGCCATATTGCTAGATCTTTCCTTGCCTGATAAAAGTGGCGAAAGTTTATTGAATGAGGTGTTGTCGTTGGCCAAATCCACCCCGGTAATTGTTCTTACAGGCTATTCTGATATAGAGTTTGGGATAAAATCCCTCTCCTTGGGCATTTCGGATTATTTACTGAAAGATGAGCTGACCGCTACCTCATTGTTTAAAAGTATAGTTTATAGTATCGAGCGAAAAGCTATAACAAGTCATTTAAGGGAATCAGAAAAAAGGTACAGGGACCTGTTCCATTTAAGTCCCCAACCCATGTTCCTGTATGATTTGGAAACTATGAAGTTTTTGGACGTCAATGATGCGGCCATACAGCATTATGGCTTTAGCAGACAGGAATTCCTATCCATGACCATCAGGGAAATCAGGCCTCCGGAAGATTTGCCCTTGGTGGAGAAAAGGATTAATAAGCTTAGACAATCCAACAAGGGATTTACTCAGAACATTGTAAGGCATAAGAAGAAGAATGATGAGGTTATAAAAGTGGATCTGCAAAGTAATATCATTGAATATGAAGGAAGAAAAGCAGAAGTGGTATTGGCCAATGATATTACGGAGCGGCTGAATTATATTAATGACATAGAAGAAAAAAATGAAAGGCTGCAGGAAATTGCCTGGATCCAATCACATGTGGTAAGGGCACCACTTGCCCGCATAATGGGTTTGGTCCATGCGGTAAATGATACGGTAGAGGACAAAAAAGACCAGCAGAAGCTGGTTAAACTAATTATGAAATCCGCACAGGAGTTGGATGATATCATCAGAGACATTGCCGAAAAAGCGGATAAGATCCCTTTAACAGAAAAAAAAGCAGATAGCTTCCAGGGGAAAGTCTCTGATTGATCATATTCGGAATTTAAAACAACCTTAACCTATATAGAATTAAGTGAACTGGATCAATGTGATAGGGGTTTTAGCCGGAACATTTACTACGCTTGCTGTTATTCCCCAGATTTACAAATCATGGAAATCAGGTGAGGCCAAAAATGTTTCTTTAAAAATGTACCTCGTGCTACTTACTGGGCTTTTCCTGTGGTTTATTTATGGAGTTGGAATAAATGATTATCCTATAATGATTTTCAATGGGATTGCCTTTATCCTGAATTCATCCATGTTGTTTTTTATCTTGAAACAGGGCAAAAAGAAGTTTTAAAATATAAGACACAAGACGTAAGATATCTTAAATCTTACCTCCTGTCTTGTGTCTTTTGATAATTGTTTTTTTCTTCTGGCTTGTCCAAATTGGGCTTATCCAGTTAGGCCTGACTTCCGGCAATGGCATGGAGTTTCCCCAATTCCTGGTCAATAGTCCATAGGCCAATGCCTTCTTCACCAATGATATCAAATAATTCCAAAGCCCTTCTTGCCAAGGTTTCTTCTTCCCGTTGCTCAGTCACATACCATTGCATAAAACTGAAGGTAGCAAAGTCCTTCCTTCCAAAGCAGTGATCCACTATGGTATTAATGGACTTGGTTACCTGTATTTCATATTCTAGAATCAATTCGAAAACCTCCCTTAAAGAATTGAAATTATGTCTGATTCCTGTGATTTCAGGTTGGATGGCATGTCCCCCTGCTTCATTGATGTAATGGATGAGTTTAAGCATATGCTGCCTTTCCTCGTCAGCATGCTCATAGAGGTGCCGGGCCGAATTGGCATAGCCCATCATGTCGCACCAGGAAGCCATAGAAAGGTAATAAGCCGATGATTTACCCTCCATTTCTACCTGCTGGTTGAGGACTTTCTCTGTATCGTGTAATAAAGAACGCTTTAGCGTTACGATTTCTTTTTCTTTTATTCTCATGACTGTTATGTGTTTGTTTTACAAACATAACCAAACTTGCCATGCTGGGTTCCTTATAATTTAGTAATTTTGATATTTAGAATTGGTATAAGTAAAGATACGTAGAATATAATTTGGGTTATATTAATCTGTTCTAAATTCAAATAAGGAAGGATCTCGCAGCCTGAGATTTTTATCACTTGAAATTTATTTGTTTTTTGTCTTTTGTTTTTTGTTATTTTGGTTCTGGCTTGTCCAGATTAGGAAGAGGGACAATAAAGGAAATAATTTGTTTAAACTTGCCCTTTTGAAAAATGACCGCTTATCCAAAATCCTTAATAGGTAATTCTTGAACAAACATTTTATATGAAGATTGTTGCTTTAATTCCAGCCAGATTTGGCGCTACCCGCTTTCCAGCCAAGCTTATTGCTGATTTATGTGGGAAATCTTTAATAGCCAGAACTTATTTGAGCACGGTAGCTACTGGTGTTTTTGATGAGGTAATAGTGGTAACTGACCATCAGGATATTGCAGCACTTATTAAAGCAGAAGGAGGGAAGGTTTTTATCAGTCAAAAGGAACATGAAAGTGGTTCTGACAGAATCGCCGAGGCGGTGAGGGATATGGAGGCTGACGTTGTAATCAATGTACAAGGAGACGAGCCGTTTCAGGATCGGAAATCTTTACAGGATTTAGTCAATGCCTTCAAGGATGATCAGGTCGAAGTGGCTTCCATGATGGCCAGGATACATGATCAGGGGCAGGTGCAAAACCCCAATGCAGTAAAAGTGGTGGTCGATAAGGACCATTTTGCCCTGTACTTCAGCCGGTCACCTATTCCATTTGCAAGAAATGCTGATTTTGTAATTCCGATTTATAGGCACATAGGGATATATGCTTACAGAAAGGCTGTTTTAATGGCCTTTACCCAAATGGAAAAAGCCAATCTGGAGCAAGTGGAAATGCTGGAGCAACTTCGGCTTTTGGAAAATGGGATAAAGATTAAAATGGTGGAAAGCTCCCATCAAGCCGTAGCCATAGATACCAAAGAAGATTTGGATAAGGCCATTCTTTATTATAGGGAACATTTTGGGCTGAATGGAATAGTGGAATAATGGAAGGAAGATAATTAAAAAATCTGTGGAAATCAGAGAAGTCTGATTCTGCTATAAGTTGATCAGGTTTAAGGTGTGTACGGCTACCAAGCCGGCTGTTTCTGTTCTTAGTCTACTTTTGCCCAATGAACAAGCCTTGAAATTTTGCTCGAAACCTTTTTGGATTTCATTGGGGGAGAAATCTCCTTCAGGGCCAATCATTATAAGATAGGAGCCGTTTATTGCCGCTTGGCCCATTAAATGGGATTGATTTGCAGGATCCACGTAAGCTATAAATTTTTGAAAGGTACTAAAAGCAGGATCAGCTATAAAATCAGTAAAATCCCTCGGCTCATTGATCTTGGGCTTCCATGTTTTAAGGCTTTGTTTACAGGCGGAGATAATTTTTTTTTCCATCCTGTCAATTTTCAGGTAGTTTCTTTCGGTGTTGTCCGTGTTTAAAAGAGAGATTTCATGAATGCCGATTTCAGTTATTTTCTCCACCATCCATTCCATTCTGTCCTGGCTTTTGGTGGGGGCAATGGCCAGGTGGATATAATAGTCATCCCTGGGCTGGAATTCTTGACCCAGGATAGATAATTTTGTCTTTTTTAATTGCAGTTCCTCGATTTTACAGGTATACAAAGCGCCTTTACCGTTGGTAAAATGCACCAAGTCACCTACGGATTTGCGCAATACCTTTATTAGATGTTTTGACTCCCTGGAATCGAGATCAAAACTTGTTCCCGATATATTTTTTTGGAAAAAAAGCTGCATACGTTTCTACCTTAGAAAAGGCTTAAATCCAAATGTAGGTAAAATAAAACAATTGAAAAACCAAATGAAAAAATCCCAAAAGTGTTCCTCACCTCTGGAAATTTATTTACCAATTCAGATTAATATGTATATGTTTTCAAGAATATAAGCTTTAATTTTTCACTATTTGCTTTATTTTTACTATTTTGAAAATCTATTAATTATTTCTCGATCACTCATTAAAACTAAATTGCACGTAATGGAAAATGTATTGATCATAGATGATGAATTATCTATGTGCACGTTATTGGAAAAATTCCTTTCGAAAAAGGGTTTTAATGTAGAGTCCACCACTTCCGGTAACCAGGGGATAAATTTAATGAAGGACAAATTTTATGAGGTGATCTTATGTGATTATAGACTGACGGATATAACAGCAGAAGAGCTGTTTGAAAAGATAAAGACTCACAGCCCTGGTTCCATTGTGATCTTTATCACAGGATACGCCAATCTGAACATAGCAGTTAACCTGATAAAAGAAGGAGCCTATCATTATCTGGCCAAGCCGCTAAACCCGGATGAGCTTTTGGAGATAATCAATAATTCTATATCCGAAAATACAGGAGAATCCCGCAAAGTCCCAAGTGAATCAGAGGATTCAACTGAGAGGATAGAAGACTCCCAACCATTGGACGATTATGTGTATGGCAGTAGTCAGGCCTCCAGAAAGATGATGGAGTATGTGAAACTGGTAGGGCCCACCAATTATACAGTGATTATAGAGGGGGAGACGGGCACGGGTAAGGAATCCCTCGCCAAGTTGATCCATTTGGAAAGTAGCCGTAAATCCAAGCCTTTTATGCCGATTGATTGTGGAAGCTTATCCAAAGAAATAGCTGCCAGCGAGCTTTTCGGCCATGAAAAAGGGGCCTTTACAGGAGCGGTCAGTGCGAAGCCGGGAGTTTTCGAACTTGCTGAAGGTGGAACGGTTTTTCTAGATGAAATTGCCAATCTTTCCATGGATATCCAAATAGCCTTACTCCGGGCTTTGCAGGAAAAAATCATCAGGAGAGTGGGCAGTTTAAAGGAAATCCCTGTTAATGTCAGGATAATAGCGGCTACCAATGAAAATCTTTTTGATAATTCAGGAAGTAATAGATTTAGGGAGGACCTTTATTATCGTCTAAATGAATTTACATTAAAAGCACCTTCACTGAGGGATAGGATAGAAGATCTGCCACTTTTTATCGAATTCTTCCTTGATAAGACATGCATAGAATTGGATAATCCCCGTCCGACTATATCGGATGAGGTATGGGAGTGTTTTAAGGAGTATAGTTGGCCGGGAAATATCAGGGAAGTTAAAAATCTGATCAGAAGGGCTTGTCTTCTCACTGGTAAAAGCGGGATTATAGGTAAAGAAGTGCTTCCCGAGCATATTACTTCCCTAGGTAAGTTGGACCTCGGAGAGGTAGGAATAGAGGGTGAGTACCTAGCAGACCTGGACCTTAAATCAGCTTCTATGTTGGCTGAAAGTAAACACATTTTGGAAACATTGGACAAAGTTCACTATAATAAGACCTTAGCGGCGAAGATGCTCAATATTGACAGGAAAACACTTTATAGTAAAATAAAAATGTTTAATATAAAGGTTTAATCAATGCCTATGCCCCTTTTTGGAGACAGATTGTGGAGAAGAAGATACAAGACATGCAAGCTCTTCTCCTAATTTCTTTTGCCAGGTTGTTTTACCAAGCCCATAACCCTACTTTTTCTTTTCTGTGAAATGAAGAAATTAAGGTATGTTTTTTGGTGGTAATATTTGAAAGAAAAACCTCAAAAAATAATTATGTTATGAGCGATTCAACTTCAATGACACCACTGTCCACGGTAATGACACGCTTGGCTCAAAAAGGTTTTGGTTCAGAGTTTAAAATCAATGAGGAGGGGGCAACAATTGATGGCAATAACCGGGTATACCAACCCGAAGAACTTTGGATCCTGAAGGTGTACCGTTTTGAAGGGGAATCAGATCCCGCGGATATGGCTGCCTTATATGCAATAGAAACAACCGAGGGTAAAAAAGGCTTTCTTTTAAATGCGTATGGCACCTACTCCGACCAGGACCAGAAATATTATGATGATTTTATCATGAAAGTCCAAATAGACAAAAGAGATAGGCTCGATGATAATGTGTGAAACTGAAAGCTTTATTATTTTTGATCCTTATTATATTCCTTAAAAAACTTGTCTGCTACTTTCAATAACCTTAAAGTTCCCTGCTTTTTATACTGATGTTGTTCCATTCGGCCTAAAATATCAATAAGGGTATGGACTGCCTCCAAAATATATTTGCCTTTGTTCAGCATTACACATTCTGATCTTACAGACATGGCCGCATCCGTGATTTCAGCCCTTGCAGTTATGCCTCTTTTAGCCAAAGTTTCAAGAACTTGAGTAGCCCATATATTGGGGATCAATGCTGCTTCGCACAACCATAAGATCTGTTCCTGCACTTCTGATAACCTTTCTGCCCCAAGTTCCACCGACAGATCCCCTCTTGCAGTCATCACACCAAGAGATGGGCTTTCCATCCCTTGTAAGATCAGGGCCGGAAGGTTGTTAAATGCTTCTTTGTTTTCTATTTTAAGTACTATACCTAATTCTGAGCTGTTCAGCTTTTTGAGTTCGTCCTGAAGTTGCTTGACGTCGGAAGGTTTTCTGACAAATGAATAACCTACAATATCTGCGTGGCGAACAATGAAAGGGAGTTTTGCCTGGTCATCCTCAGTCAAAGAAGGCAAGTTGAGGACAGTGTCCGGTAAGTTGATGCCTCTTTCTGCTTTTAAATTACTGCCTTTTGGATTGGCCCTGGTGATTTCAATGACCAAGTATCCTTCTTTGATTTGAATGATTTTACCCCCTATTTTTCCGTCATCAAACCAGATGCTTTCCCCTATTTTGACGTCTTCAAAAATTTTGGGGATAGAACATGAAATCTTCGCATTTTCTAAAATAATGTTGTTTTTGGTTTTGATGGCCCTTTTACCAATTGTTTTTTGCCGGTAGAGATGGAGAAGATCTCCTTGATAAAGCCTAATGTGATCCTTGGGCTTTTTTTTCTTTTTGGTTTCTTTTTTTTCTATCTCACAAGTACGAAGTTTGGGTCCTGCCAAATCAAAGTAAACTGAACAATTATGTTGTGTTTCTTGGATTGCCTTTTTTACGTTTTCCACCATCTTTATCCACACTTGTTCATTGTCATGACTACAATTGATACGGGCGATCTCCATTCCTGAAAGAAGAAGGTCTTTCACATTTTGATATTCTATGGCCCTAATGGATAGAGTGACCATGATAGAGGTATTTCTTGAGTTTTTATTGACTTTGAGTAGCCGTTTGGTGTTTTTTCTCAGTACCTTCTGGCTTTCCATAAAGTTTACCGGGTGCTCCCCAAATGGGTAGCAGCCCTTAAAGGTTGATCCTTTGATGAGGTGTAAAAAATGCAATATGTTTTCCACATTGGCTAATACATGTCTTTCGGAGTGGCTAATGGAAGACAATCCCAGCGTGGATAATTGTCCTTGAATTTTTCTTAAATCAAAAGTCCTTAACTTCAGATAACGGATGAAGTTCATGGCGCTGTACCTGTAGTTGGGATGAACTTTATCAATGGTTGTGCGAAATTGACTTTCAACATCCAGAATTGTTCCCCTGATTTCCAATAGGCTTTTGATGAGTGCATTTATGTCCTTCATCTTTTATTTTTCCAAATGAGGGAAGGCCGGATCTAAAATATATATATATCCAACCGTACCCACGAAATTCTACATTTATCTGCATATAAGCTACTTTCATTTGTAGTTTCTAAGCTTTAATCTTCCCATTTCATGAGAAATTTTGTTAACTTTAAAATAGTAGGTTTTTAAAAATATCAGCTGGATAGTTTAAAGCCACTATAACATACAACCTTTGAGGGTTACCTATTAATCAGCAATGGGTAAAAGTATGTGATATTTCAGAATAGTATGATCCATAATCAAAACTTACGGAAAAGATGATGAATGAAGTAACATTTGAGATTTTAGGATGTGGGGATGCTTTTGCAAGTGGAGGGAAATTTAACACTTGTTTTTATGTGCATACCTCTTCATTTCAGTTGTTGATTGATTGTGGCGCTACTTCGCTATTGGCACTGAAGAAAAACAAAATCAGCACCAAAGAGATTGATGTCATTGCCATCAGCCATTTTCACGGGGACCATTTCGGTGGCTTGCCTTTTTTTCTTCTTGATGCCAGCATGCATGGAAGGACCAAGCCCCTGACGATTATAAGTCCCCCAGGTTGTGAGGAGAAATTGCAGCGCGGTATTGACCTCTTTTATCCAGGATCTTCCGATGTCTTTGGAAAGTTCCCTATTGAATTCATTTCCTATCATGCTAATGAACAGGTGGATTCAGGTCCTCTAAGCCTCGAAGCTTTCCCTGTGGTCCATTCTGAAAAAACGCTTCCTCATGGTCTTAGGATAACTATAGAAGATAAGGTAATCGGTTTTTCCGGGGATACATCTTGGACTGATGAGCTGTTTAAAATAGCCCATGAGGCAGATTTGTTTATTTGCGAATGCAATTTTTATGATTTGGAGATGAAGGGCCATTTGAATTACCATACCCTTATGGCCAATAAACAGCAATTCTCCTGCAAGCAACTATGGCTTACCCATTTTGGGGAAGAGATGTTAAATAAAGCAGGGGAGATTGAAATGGATTATGCCTGGGAGGGCAGGAAGGTGGTACTTTAGCGGCTCTGCCGGGGAATTGCGAATTGATTTGATTACCAGCCCGGGACATAAAACGTTGGGATCCCTTCACATTAATTATAGGATAAAAAATGAAAGTTGAACGGATTACTTTTCAAAACAGAGAAAAAATAGCCCTTTCTGCCAGGCTTTATCACCCTTTGGAGGAAAGGCCGAGGTATTTTGCCGTTTTTGCCCATTGTTTTACCTGTTCCCAGAATTTCTCTGCTGTTAGCAATATCTGCAATACCCTTTCTGGATTGGGAGTAGCTGTTTTAAGTTTCGATTTTACAGGCTTGGGCAATAGTGAAGGGGATTTTGAAGACACGGCATTTTCCTCCAATGTGTCGGATCTGTTAGATGCTTCGGCTTATCTGGAAGCGTTTTTCGAGGCCCCCAAGCTACTGATCGGTCATTCCTGGGGTGGGGCAGCGGTATTATTTGCTGCCAATGAATTGGAAAGCATCAAGGCAGTCGTGACCATTGGAGCACCTTCCAGTCCAGCGCATGTCAAGCATCTTTTTCAGGAAGATGTAGAGAACATTCAAAGAAAGGGCTCTGCTGAAGTAAATATTGGGGGAAGAAGTTTTAAGCTTAAAAAAGATTTTATTGAGGATTTGGAGGAGAAAAACCTCCCCCGGATCTTGTCTACAATGAGAAAGTCCTTGTTGTTGATGCATTCCCCTCAGGATGCCATTGTGGATGTTTCCAATGCCGCTGAACTTTATGCCGCTGCCCATCATCCAAAAAGTTTTATTTCTCTGGACGGTGCAGATCATCTTTTGGGGAAGCAAGAAGACAGTAAATACGTGGGTGAAGTGATCAGTAGTTGGTCCAATAGGTACTTAATGGCTCCCCTTAATGAAAATGACATCAAAGGGCATCAGGTAAAGGTACGGTTATCCGGAGAAAATTATACTTCTGAAATCAAAACGCCTTTTCACCATTTGGCCGCCGATGAGCCAAAGGAAGTGGGAGGGAAAAATTTAGGACCTACGCCGTACGATCTGCTCATGGCCTCCCTGGGTTCCTGTACCGTTATGACCTTGCAGATGTATGCCCAAAGAAAAAAATGGGACTTGGAAGAAGCAGTGGTTTACCTGGATCATGATAAGGTCCATAAAAAAGACAGTGAGCATTTTGAAGAAAAAAGTGCTAAAGTCAGCCGCTTTACCAGATTTCTTGAACTAAAAGGGAACCTTGACCAGGATCAAAAGGAGAGGCTATTGGAAATTGCCAACAAATGTCCTGTTCACCGTACACTCCACGATGAGATTATTATAGAAACCAGATTTAAGTAATTGTTCAAACCGCCAATGTACTCATTGACTTCCGGAATATGTGCTTCAACAAATTTTGGTTCACTTTATTTTAAGGTGCTTTTAATAAATTGATGGTATTAAATTATAGGTCAATATTTTTAAAAGCATTGCTAAAAGAAAGGGAATTAAAAATGCCCGCTTCCCCTAAACCTATGTCGCCCTTTTCGAGTATGTATAAAAGAAGCATAATTAAAGATGAAAAATAGCCGCCGAACTTTCATGCAGGGACTGGTCACCATAACGGCGGGTTCTTTGATGCCTTTGTCTTTTACAAACATAAAACCTTTATCTGATCCTATGGAAAACATTTCTTCTTTCGATAAGCCAAATCTGTTGATATTTGATGTAAATGAAACCCTCCTGGATCTCAGTGGGATGAAAGCCCGGATGATTAAGGCTTTTGATCATGAATTTGCTTTTAACCAATGGTTTTCCCTGATGCTCCAGTACTCGCTGGTGGATAACGTGACAGGGGAATACCATAATTTCGGGGAAATAGGAAAAGCGGCCTTTCAGATGACGGAGCAAATGCTGGAAAAGAAAGTGCCTGAAAATGAAAAAAATGAGATCCTGCAAATGATTCGCCAGTTACCGCCACACCCAGAAGTAGAAAATGCACTCCTGATGCTTAAAGAAGCTGGATACCGGATGGTCACCCTCACCAACTCAACTGAGGAGGTGGTTAAGCAGCAAATGGAATCTGCAGGGTTGACAAAATTCTTTGAGACGCTGCTGAGTATAGACCCTATGCGGAAATATAAACCAGCACCCGAGACCTATAGAGAGGCATCGAAGAAACTTGGCGTTCGCCCGGAGGAAGCTATGCTTATTGCCGCTCATGGCTGGGATATCACAGGTGCTCTCCTTGCGGGTTTACAGGCCGCCTTCATTTCCCGCAAAGGAAAGGCGCACTATCCCCTGGCACCAAACCCCCACTATAGAGGGGATTCCCTGACCAGTATAGCAGAGAAGCTGGTAAAGCTTTAGAAAAGGGGGTATTTTAAAACAATAATTTTCAGCCATGTCAGATAACCAGGATGTAGAAAATGTAATTGAAAGGCATCAGGCCTCCGGAAAATTCATCCAAGTGAATGGGGTAAAAACTTTTGTCCTGGACTTGGGCAGTGGAGAACCTGTGTTCTGTATTCATGGCGTGCCTACTTCTTCATTTCTCTACCGAAAGGTGCTTTCAGCATTGGCCAATAAAGGATTTAGAGGAGTGGCCATTGATCTTCCGGGACTTGGTCTTTCCGGCCGGCCGGAAGATTTTGACTATTCTTTCCCCAATTTTGCCCGGTTTTGTGCCAAAGCTGCTGCTGTTTTAGGATTGGACAAATACCACTTGGTGGTCCATGATATCGGCGGACCGATTGGCTTTGCCATGGCCGCCGAAAATAGGGACAGAATTTTATCGCTCACCATTCTCAATACCTGGATAGATGGGGTGAACTTCAAAAAGCCGCTGCCCATGCGTCCCTTTGAGAAGCCTATATTGGGGGAGGGACAACTAGCTTTGACCAATCATACGACTTGGCAACTTCTGTTTAATACACTGGGACTGGAAAATAACGAGCGGATTCCGAAAGAGGTTAGCAACGCTTATGTGGATTTGCTGAAAAGGGAGGATGGGGGCAAGGCCTTTCTGAAGATTATGCGCAACTTCGACAATTCAGAAGGATTTAAGACCTTGTGTTACAAAGGGGTACAAAATGTTCCTTATCCGGTTCAGGCAGTATGGGGAGCCAAAGATCCTGGTCTTTCTTTAGAGGAGTATGGTATGGAAATTAAAGAAGTAGCTGGTCTGAAAGAAATCCATACCTTACCTGCCCGTCATTTTCTCCAGGAAGAGCAGTGGGAGGAAATCGCGGAAAGAGTGGCGGTCATTAACCGTCAATCAAAAAAGACACGAGATACATTTTTAGAGTAGGTATACAAGACTATTGCGGAATTGAAACAGAATAGATCCATGGCAAAGGAAACAAATGCAGCATATTTTGAGGAATTTGGCGGTTCGGAAAAGATAAAAGTAGGTAAAATGGAATTGCCTAAACTCAAAGAGGGAGAAGTTTTAATCCAAGTAAAGGCAGCCGGTGTCAATCCTGTGGATGCGGTAGTAGCAAAAGGATATTATAAGGATATGATGCCCCATTCCCTACCGGTTATTCCAGGTTGGGATGTTTGCGGGATAGTGAAAGACAGAGGGCATGCGGCCCGTCGTTTTAAGGTGGGAGATATCGTTTATGCTTATGCCCGTCGGCCAGAAGTTAAATGGGGCACTTTTGCGGAATATTTGGTGATCCCGGATAGCTATTTAGCGGACAAACCTATCAATTTTTCTCCGGAGGAAGCTGCCGGTATGCCCCTTGCCGGACTTACTGCTTACCAATCCTTATATAATGCCGGAAAACTGAAGGAAAATCAAATAGTCCTGATTTTGGGAGCGTCTGGTGGAGTGGGCAGCTTTGCCATCCAATTGGCAAAAGCTAAAGGGGCTAAAATTGTAGGCGTTGCCAGTAAAAAAAATCATGACTTTATGAAGGAATTGGGAGCGGATCATACCATTGATTATAAGAACAACCATGTAGGGGAAGCAACAAAAGAAGTTTTCCCGGATGGAGTGGATCTTATTTTTGACTGTACAAGTGGGGAGACGCTGCAGCAGAGCCTTATTTCTTTAAAACCTTCAGGTAAATTGGTTTCCATATTAAACCAGGGACAGGATCTGGATCCAGGTATAAAATTTACGTTTGTTTTTGCAGAGCCAAATGCCCGTCAGTTGGATCATCTGCGGGAGCTGGCAGAAATGGGCAAGATAAAGGTTCCTATCAGCAGGACCTATCCATTAAAGGAAACAGCGGAAGCTTTGAGACAAATTCAAAGCCTGCACACCACGGGTAAGATAATCATAGTGCCATAAACTGATATAAGCTGTCCCCTCCTTCTTCTTTCAGTAATCACTCCATTTTTCAACCCTGAGGGTGAGGGAAGGTTAGGGAAAAAAGGTCATGGCGAATTAAGGCCTGGCTCGGTCGAGAAAAAATTGGAATGATGAAAATATTCAACACTCAACACTCAATTTTCAATGGGGAAGGAAAGGCTAAAAAAAGAAGGAATCCAGCATTGGCAATTGATTATCTTTAATTATGTTCGTTAATTGAATAAGCCTTTAGAATTGAAGTTGCAATCCGGTTAAATATTTTTTTTATTATTAACGGTATAATGATGAGGTGTTTTATATTCTACATGATTCTTTTCACCCTATTGGCTTTTTCATGTGGTAAAGGACCAAGAGAGCAACAAAAAACCATAGAAAAAATAACGGATGGTGCAGAAATCCCAAGTCTGCATGAAATTTCCGGAGCGCAATTGGCCAAATCGTATTGTTCAGACTGTCACCTGTTTCCAGAACCAGCGCAATTGGATAAAAACACTTGGAAAAGGTATATTCTGCCACGCATGGGCCACTTTTTCGGAATTTACGCCACTGATACCACCAGGGAAAGCCTAATAGAAGGGGGCAGGGCAGGTCAGTTTGTTGAGAAAATGAATATTTTCCCTGTTAACCCGACTATAGATACGGCAATTTATAATAAGATTAAAAGATATTATATGGATGAGGCACCGGAAAAAATTCCCATGCCACCTTCGAGACACATCACGAAAGGGCTTAAAAATTTCAGCGTAAAAAAGCCCCCTTATAAATCAAAAAATCCAATGACCTCATTTGTGAAGATTTCGGAGCAAAATGGAATTTACATCAGTGATGTAGGTAGCTCAACCTTATCCATCATGGACAAAAACTTGAAAGTAGTGGAGTCAGCTCGGACACGGGAGGGAACTGTATGGATCCATGAAGATGAAAACGCTAGCTATGCCCTGGTTGTTGGAACTTTCAACCCAACTGATATGAATATCGGTTACCTAATGAAACTGCCCTCAACATCGGGAGATCAACCAAGAATTTTGATGCAAAATCTGCATAGGCCGGTACATGTGGATTTTGGCGATCTCGATGGTGATGGACTTGAAGATATCGTTATCTGTGAATATGGAAGGAATATCGGCTCATTGTCATGGTGGAAACAAGACAGGTCTGGCAATTACAGAAAAAATATGATGAGAAATAAGCCAGGGGCCACTAAAGCATATATTAGGGATTTAGATAAAAATGGTAAACCGGACATCATTGCTCTTTTTGGTCAGGGGGATGAGGGAATATTTATTTATCATAATCAGGGTAATGGCCGCTTTATTGAAGAAAATGTATTGAGATTTCCGGCTTCCTATGGATCGAGCTATTTCAATCTTTTTGACTTTAATAAGGATGGACATGAGGATATCATTTTCACGGCAGGAGATAATGCCGATTACGACCCCATACTTAAAGATTATCATGGCATCAGGATTTTTCTAAATGATGGCACCAATCAATTTACCGAGGAATTTTTCTGTCAGCTAAATGGTGCCTATAAAGCAATTCCGATGGACTTCGATCAGGACGGGGATATTGATATTGCAGCCATTTCCTTTTTCCCCGATTATGAAAATTCACCTGAAGAAGGTTTTATATATCTGGAAAACAAAGGTGAAATGAACTTCGAAGCTTCAACTTTCGGTGGATCAGCTGAGGGTAGATGGATTGCCATGGATGCTGGTGATATGGATGATGATGGAGACATGGATATTATACTGGGGTCCATGATTTTTGGAACGGACTACACCATGTATTTTGATAAATGGCTTGAAAAAGGTCTGCCTTTTATAATACTTGAAAACAATACGAAATAGGAATCGGATTGATTAAATGCCTTTTGTCAATAGCCCATGCCTCAGGGTGTCCATACACGTAAGGTTTTCAATGGGGGAAAACGGTGGCTTTGCCATCGTCAGTGTCCCCATTGACGATCCTTTTCGATGGGATTATACCGTATGATGAAGTATTGAAATCTTACTGGCAGGATAGGTTTTTATGTAAATGGCATTTCACACCCTCGTCTAAAGCGTCCGAACCAAATTCTTCAAATTTTCAGAAATGGTATAAAGCCATTTTAGCTGGTCGGAAATGAGTTTTACTTCTTGTATCTGGGGACTGTGCTCTATTTGACTTCCTTCGACAGTTTCCAGGCTGTGTTGTTCTGTCAGCCGCTGATATTTGTCGTCCAGGTATTTTTGCGCCTCGTTTATCTCCTCCTTAGGGTGTTCATCAGAGATCTCATGGTGGTTGAGGATATGGGAAGCCACCTCAAGGTTACCGCATATGCTGGCAATATAGGTTTCAAAGTGGCGAGAGGCTTCCGTGGTTTTGTGGTGCTGGATAAAGGTCCCCAAGGAAGCGGCAAGGGAAAGGAATGTGTGGTTGAGGACCACTATTTCATAGATCTTTGCCAGTTCTTTTTGCCTGGATTTGGGTTCCTGCGTCATCCGCTGAAAAGCGGCATTGAGATCTCCGATGGCCAGGAAGGCCTTTTTGCGGGAAAGCTTGTAAGAAGGGCCTTTGTTGTCTTTATGGTGGTAATAATTGTTGATCTCTTCCAGGTAAAGTCTGTTGGCTAGAATGCTTTTGCCAATAAATTCCTGAATGTTGAGATATTCCCAGGAGGGCCAGAAAATGGAATTGGCAATAATGGCAAGTGTCGCTCCCATCAAGGTGTCCAAAACCCTGAACTGGATCACATTTGAAGCATCAGGCTTTAAAAGGGCGTATACAAAAACAATATTCAAGGTGATAAAAATGGCGGAGCTTTTATAATTTTTCTGCACCAACGAAAAAGCCAATATAAACGTCACAACAGCCAATACCCCATATATATATTCATTTTGGGTGATAAATACCACGCCAAAAGCGATCGTTCCACCAATCAGCGTGCCGTACAGCCGGTGCTTGGACCGTTGCTTGGTCAGCGCATAACCTGGTCGCATGATCACGATAATGGTGAGCAATATCCAATAGGAATTTTGGAGGGAGAAAACCACACCAATGGCAAACCCAATTAAAAAAGTTAGGGTCAACCTCAGGCTATGTTTGAAAATAGGGGATTTGAAGCTTAGGTTTTCAGTAAGGGTTTTCCAGTCATAATCCTGCTGGGTGATAAATTTTGCAGCATCCTTATTCCGCAGCCACATTTGATCTTTCTCAAAGAGATTGTTCATCACTTTTTGGATCACCTCAATCTTCTGGGACTGTTTTTGAAGATAATCGTAGACATTTTGCAGTAACAAGGCGCCTTCCCGGTTTTCTGAAAACCCGGCTGCTTCTTTATAGCTGGCAATTGTCTGTGCTGTCCGCTGAAGCAACACATCAATGGACTTATTATCTACCAGCGGTCTTTTTTCCCCAAAGACTTTTGAAAGGTATTCCAGTTGACCGGCCATTTCAAAAATGAGCTCGGTAAAAGGCTTCATTATTTCCGGATGCTTTTTAGAGGTCTCACGGATTTTATGCACATTGGGAAGATTGCCTATGGCCAATTCCAGGATATCGATCAGTTCAATGAAAATGAGCACCTGCCTCCTTGAAAAATTGGATTGGCCGGAGTTTCGCCTGGAGCTTAACAGGATCTCGCGAAGTGTTTCGTGTTTGGCATTGATCTCTGTTTGTAATTCAAAGAGTTTTTTCTGTAATTCCTTCTTATCCCCTTTTTCCAAAGCCAATTCCCCCCGGGTCTTCAAATATACGGCGGTGATTTCCATACATTCGGCCATCAGTTGCAGGGTTTGGCTTCTATGGGCCAAAAGGTGGGAAAGGTGTGAAAAAAGCATATACCATAATCCCCCTAAACCAATCAGGCCGGCATGGACGAAAACGTCGGAACCCGTTTGAGGATGCGCAAAACTGAGGATGATCGCCAGCAGACCTGAGAAGGAAACCAGCGAAGCACGGAAACCATACACAGAGATAAATGAAATAAGGAAAACAAGCGCGCCCAAAACCGGTATCAGCAACCACAAACTGAAGGTGGCAAAATTTATGGCGATGGTAACCACCATGCCCAAGAAGGATGCTGTAAGTATCCCTATGAGCCTGTGGCGGATGCTACCCGGCACATTAGCGGGAGCGCTTATAAACATACCCATTGTAAGGCTCACCCCGATTTCCAGGTGCCCGAGACGATGGCTTATGATCAATACAATAAGTATGGCCAGTGCGAGGACAAAACCTTTATAAAAGTCGGAGCTTTTAAAAAACCGGATGAGGGACTCGGTCATGCTGGGATTTTATGATTGGCCAAAACTTTAGCTGGTTAGGTTGACTCAGCACAATTTCCCTACAATTCTGCAGATTGCGCCCAGATATTAATAAATCCATCCAGCGCATATTGATCAATTTCTTTCAGCTCATCGTCCGTGAAATCAAGGTTTTCTATGGCTTTTGCACTATCGGAGACCTGTTCCGGGCTACTGGCGCCAATTAATGCCGAAGTTACCCTTCCTTTTCTTAACACCCAGGCTATGGCCATTTGAGCCAGGGACTGGCCCCTTTGATTGGCTATAGTATTCAAGGAACGGATGTGAGACAGGTTCTTTTCACTTAGAAAATCCGGATCAAGTGATTTATGCTGGCTGGCCCGACTGTTTTCCGGGATCTCTTTCAGATATTTGGTGGTAAGCATGCCCTGTGCCAAAGGGGAAAAAACGATGGAGCCTACACCCAATTCATCCAAGGTATCAAGCAATCCGTCATCTTCTATCCATCGGTTCAACATGGAATAGCTTGGCTGATGGATGAGGCAGGGAGTTCCCAGCTCCTTCAATATGGCATAAGCTTCCCGTGTACGCTTGGAATTATAGGAAGAAATACCCACATAAAGGGCCCTGCCTGAACGTACGATATGATCCAAGGCCATCATGGTTTCTTCCAGTGGGGTGTTGGGATCGAAGCGGTGAGAATAGAAAATATCCACATAGTCCAGGCCCATACGCTTCAAACTTTGGTCACAACTGGCCACGAGGTATTTTCTGCTTCCCCATTCGCCATAAGGACCGGGCCACATGTCATAACCGGCCTTGGATGAAATCAGGAGTTCATCCCGATGTACCGAAAAATCTTCCCGAAGAATACGGCCGAATGCCATTTCGGCACTTCCGGGAGGAGGGCCGTAATTATTGGCCAGATCGAAATGGGTGATCCCCAGATCAAAGGCCTGCCGGCAAATGGCCCGCTTCGTTTTGTGCGGAAAATCATCCCCGAAATTATGCCATAAGCCCAGTGAAATGGCCGGTAACTTAAGGCCGCTTTTTCCACAGTTGTTATATATCATGTTTTCGTAACGATCAGGATTGGCTGTCCAACTCATAGCTTATTTTTATGGTTATTTTGTAAATAAAAATTAAGACAAAGATAAAAGAACGATTGGTTATTGGAAATTATAACTGAAAAAACCAACTCTTCCTTAGGGTCATTACTATTTACTATGGAAGCAGTTAGAATTAAGCCATTATTTTATGATTAAAAGCTATATTGTGTTTAATCTCTGTTTTTTTGGATGAGGAACAACAGCTGAGCATCAATATCAGTGAAGCTTCAGTCAGGAAAATAATAATAAGTTGGTTAAAATTTAAAATCGAAGCATCGCAAATGGTCATATTAAGATTCATGATCTGCAAGTATATCCGGCACCATGACTACATAACTAAAAATTGATTTTATAGCTGGAATGAAGAACAAAATAATCATACTGTTTACGGCGATTTGTTGTAGCGGTACCCTAAGTGACATTGTTTGTCCCGGATATAGGCCGGAGATCTTGGGACGGAATAAGTGTTTTGCCGGTATTAAAGAATGATACGGATAAAATAGACCGTTATTTTTATTTGGGCAGTGGTGCGATTTTGGACAATGACTGGAAATATATCCAGCCAGGCAGAAACAATAAAATGAATTTGGAGGAGAATGTTTTATTGGTCTCAATAATAGTTAAAACTATGCACTTTGGTGCATCTCGCTTTAGCTTCTAAAAATCTTATCTTTGCAAGATGAGCTTTCAAAG
>JBBDSC010000074.1:0-1416 GCA_040905145.1 Anditalea sp. | reverse complement strand
TCCATTTGGGTCTATTTAGAAATAGAGTTGAAAATTAAAAGGATAAAATTGGAAACAACTATTTAACTGATTAATTTAGTTATTCTAATAAAACACCATTGTATGAGACCTCTTCCTTTATGAAGCCAAAAGTCCACATCAACTTCTGGAGAGAAAACCCATTGCTTTCGAAAATTACTACATGGGACAGGGTAAAGAAAGGGCAAAAGCAGATCCGTTATCCATAGATTATGATGAATCAGCCGGTAGAACCCATACCCTGAAAGTTTTAGGAAACTTTCTTTTGGCCACTTATAGTCCAGGGTATAATACAGCAGACCGGGAAACGCTCCAAAAGGTCAGAGGTGGGGAGGAATACCAGGCATTTAAGCAAAAAATTGAAGGCAAATATCATCCAAGACTGTTGGTAATGGACCATCAGGGCAATGCACTTCAACATCTCGATATTCCTCAAACCCTTAACCACCGCCAATTTTTGGTCCGGGATGGAGAACTTTGGTGGTTATCCCGAATGAATATGAATGAGGAGGAAGATTTTGTGAAGGTGTATCGGGTTGAAATAAAAGAGGATAAGAAAGATTAAAAATACCTGTATGATGGATTACCCATGCCCGGGAGCAATTTCATTCCCAAAACTGTTTTTACTGAATATGGTTTGATTATTATAATTAATTATTCTGATTATTTTTATGGCAGGAAAACTTTTGTGTATAAACATTGGTTGTTCATACATTAATAGGCAACAGAAAAAACCATGAAAAATCAACCTCTTTTAGAAAGTTTGCAAATTGGAGATTTAGAATTGAAAAATAGGGTCATTATGGCCCCTATGACCAGAAGCCGGGCGGACAATCCTGAAAACGCACCCACATCTCTTCACGCCAAATATTATAAGCAACGGGCTTCAGCAGGCCTTATCATTACTGAAGGCTCCCAAATATCTAAAAAAGCAGTGGGATATATCAATACACCAGGCATTTTTACCCAATCTCAGGTGGAGGGGTGGAAAAGTGTAACCCAGGCGGTACATGAAAAGGATGGAAAAATATTCATTCAACTTTGGCATGTGGGCCGAATATCCCATCCTGATTTTCATAACGGGAAATTGCCTCTTGCCCCTTCTGCGATCAACCCTAAGACAAAGGCTTTTACCCCTAAAGGTTTTAAGGATACCGTCACACCTAAAGAAATGACTTTAGAGGACATCAAATCCACCATCCAGGATTTTAAAAACGGCGCAAAAAATGCCTGGGAGGCAGGATTCGACGGGGTGGAAATCCACTCTTCCAATGGCTATCTCCTGCATCAGTTTTTTAGCAGTACTTCCAACACCAGACTGGATGAATATGGAGGAAGTAAAGAAAACAGGGCCAAAATACTATTTGAAATCATTGAAGCCATCAAGGAAGTGATTCC
>JBBDSC010000073.1:0-45539 GCA_040905145.1 Anditalea sp. | reverse complement strand
ACGGAGCTGGAAGACCAGTTCAGTACCCTCAATGACCTGGATGAAATCACCTCCTCTTCCGTGGAGAATGTTTCGATTATTACCCTGGAGTTTGACTGGGGATCCAATTTGGATGAAGCCTCCAACAATATCCGGGATGCGCTGAGTCGGGCAAGACCCTTGTTGCCGGAAGATATTGACGATCCTGTTATTTATCGGTTTAATGCCAGTAGCATTCCGGTAATTATCCTGGCAGCCACTGCTGAGGAAAGTTATCCAAACTTACGTCAGATTCTGGATGATCAGCTCGTAACCCCGCTGAACAGGGTCCCCGGAGTTGGGGCCGTAAATGTGGAAGGTGGCCCGATCAGGGAGATTCAGGTGAATGTCGACCCGCAAAGAATGAGTGCCTATGAGGTGGATATTAGTCAGATCGGCCAAGCCTTGGGCAATGAAAATGTAGTAATACCAGCAGGAAACCTGGATGTAGGACAACAACAATACAATGTCCGGATCGACACTGAGTTTACTTCTATAGAAGAAATAGGGAATATTGTGGTAAAAAACACTCCACAGGGCGGAATAGTACATATTAAGGATGTGGCCCAGGTTCAGGATGCTGTTGACGAAGACAATCGCATAGAAATGGTAAGTGGAGGAAGGGCTGTAACCATTTCTGTCCAGAAACAAAATAATGCAAATACCGTCCAGGTAGCTCAGGCGGTTCTGGAAAGGATTCCGGAGCTTAGCCAAAATCTGCCGCCGGATGTACAAATCGAAACGGTAATTGACACCTCAGAATTCATCATCAATTCGGTGAATAATCTTTCTAATGTACTGATATATGCGGTGGTTTTCGTGGTGTTGGTGGTGTTCATCTTCTTAAGAAGGTGGAGGGCAACTTTTATTGTGGCACTAACCATCCCTTTTTCACTTATTGCCGCTTTTATCTACCTTTCGGTTACAGGGGGTACGTTGAATTTGATATCCCTCTCCTCTTTGTCCATTGCCTTAGGAATGGTGGTGGATGATGCTATCGTGGTCCTGGAAAACATCTCCACCTATGTAGACAAAGGGACCAAGCCGAGAGAAGCAGCCTTATACGGAACCAATGAAGTGGGAGTAGCGGTAGTGGCCACCACACTTACGGTCGTGGCGGTGTTTTTGCCCCTGACTTTCCTAACAGGTATGACAGGGATCTGGTTTGGGCAGCTTGGTTCCATTGTGGTAGTGACCATTGTGGTTTCTACACTTGCTGCTCTAACGCTAATTCCCATGATGTCTTCAAAACTTCTGAGAGTAGAAAAAAAATCTATTAAAACCTCTGAGAAGAAATCTCTCGGAAAAAAGATTAGTGCCGGGGTGGAAAGCGCCCTTACCAGTTTGGACAATGGATACAAAAAAATATTGGGATGGTCGTTGGATCATAAGATAATAGTGGTGGTTTTAGCCATTGTTCTGTTTTTGGGGTCTTTATTGATGATACCCGGTGTGGGAACCGAATTTATGCCCCAATCCGATAACGGACGCCTTATGGTAACTATTGAGCTGCCTACCGGCAGAAGCCCAGAAAGTGCTATTTCCACGATTGATAAAGTTGAACAGATTTTTTTTGAGCAGGTGCCCGAACTGGAAATTATTTCCTCTGGGGTAGGAGCCAGTACCAGTGGAGGTGCCGCTTTAGGGGGCGGAGGCACAGGACCTAATACCATCGATATTACGGCATCTCTTATTCCTGTAAGTGAACGGGATCGTTCCGTTTTTGAAATCGCAGAGATAATAAGGGAAGAGTTAAAGGATATTCCAGAAGCAATTAAATATTCCGTAAGTACCCAAGGGGGAGCCAGCGCAGGATCTCCTGTAGCGATCGACATCATTGGGAATGATCTTGACCAGACCTCAGCAATTGCAGCCAGAATCATTGAAAGACTCCAGCAGATCGAGGGGGTAAGAAATGCGGATGAAAGCCGGGGAGATCCACAACCCGCACTCCAGATAGACCTGGATAAGGATAGGTTGGCAGCACTGGGACTTAATTCCGGAACCGTTGGGCAGAGTATCCGAAATATGATTGCGGGGCTAGTTGCTACCGAATTTCGGGAAGAGGGGGAAGAATTTGATATTGTGGTACAGTATGAAGAGTCTTACCGCCAAAATATTGATGATATCCGGAGAATGACAGTGGTGACACCTAATGGTGATCTGGTAGAAATCGGAGCATTAGGGGAGGTCAGGGAAATATACACGCCTCCGAACATTGAACGGATTGGCAGAGAACGCTCTATACAGGTCACGGCAGATCTTGTTGAAACCCCTTTGAATGTGGTTACAGAACAAATCAACGATTTTATTACCAATGAGCTGGACCTTCCTTCAGGAGTGGAGATTGAATTTGGAGGAGATATAGAAGAGCAGCAGGAAGCCTTTGGAGATCTTTTCCTGCTCTTGGGCTTAAGCGTAATCTTGGTGTATATTGTCATGGCGGCTCAGTTCGAATCGCTGAAGGATCCATTTATCATCATGTTTTCCCTTCCTTTTGCCTTTACCGGCGTTTTATTGGCTTTGATTCTCACCAATACAAAATTGAGTGTCATTGCCTTTATCGGAGGTATAATTCTGGTGGGAATCGTGGTGAAGAATGCCATTGTGCTGGTGGATTTTATTCAGCTGTTGCGCGGCAGGGGCCTGTCCCTTTTTGATGCCATAGTTGAATCAGGAAGATCCAGATTGCGCCCTGTACTCATGACTACCCTCACTACACTTTTAGCTATGGTACCACTGGCCACTAGTCAAGGTGAGGGCTCAGAAACCTGGAAACCAATGGCTATAGCAGTTATAGGAGGCCTTTCCTTTTCTACCTTGATTACCCTTATCCTTGTTCCGGTTTTATATGCGGTTTTCCACCGCAAAAGAAAGCATAAGGTAAGCCTTTTATCGGGATAATGGATTGATATGCTGATGGGTTGATAATTTGAAGTGCTGATGGTTTGATGGGATGTCTATTAACAAACGTTATAAAGTAATGAAAGGAATAATGATTATATTTAACCAGGCTTTGTCAGAAGAAATTATTGATCTTTTAGACCTGATGGAGATAAGAGGCTTTACAAAATTAAATGACCTACAGGGACGTGGATCAGACACAGGGGAACCCCGAATGGGAACCCATACCTGGCCTGCCCTCAACAATGCCATTTACACTTTTGTAGAAACGGAAAAGGCAGGAAATCTGATTGGCGAATTAAAAAAACTAAACCAGCAAGCGGAGGATCAGGGATTAAAAGCCTTTAGCTGGGATGTGGATGCGGTGGTCGTGTAAAAAATTCAATTTATTATATGTTTTTCCCATACAAAGCTTTTATTAGATCGTTTATTGGAAAATCATCTAAAACGGATTTTGGATGGCTCTGGCCTTCCTTCGGAAAATCATCATGATAAATATTTGACATGGGAAATTCCTGGCCCGAAGGGGCAAATTAAATATTAAAAGACACTGCCTCCTCCCTGCATCACTTCTTTAATGGTTTGCCGGATAATGCCAGTCTTTTCCGGGTCCCCTTTCAGAATAGCTTTGGTAAATTTCGACAGTTGGACCATATCTACATGAGGAGGGACGATAGGAACATTAGGGTCTGTTACGACATCCAGCACAGCAGGACAATCTGCAGAAAGTACCTGATCCAGAGAGGTCTGAATCTGATCCGGACGATCTATTCTTATCCCTCTGAGACCCACCAGCTCTGCAAATCTGGCATAATCAATATCCGGTATATCCTGTGACGCTTCAAATTTTGGTTCTCCAGCAAGCATTCGCTGTTCCCAGGTGACCATATTAAGATCGCGGTTATTGAGGACAATTATCACCAGACGGGGATTTTCCCACTCTTTCCAGTATTTCGATATGGTGATCAGTTCGTTCATGCAAAGCATCTGCATGGCCCCATCCCCTACAATAGCAATGGGCACCCGCTCCGGAAATGCAAATTTTGTAGCTATCGCATAAGGTACTGCCGGGCACATGGTGGCCAGGTTACCTGATAATGAGGCCATCATTCCTTCCCTAATCCTAAGATTCCTGGCAAACCAAAAAGCAGAGGTGCCTGAATTAAAAACTTCCGCATTTGAACATAGGTGCTTCTCAGGCAGAGAATCCAATGATTGTAATTCTTCATAAACCCAGCTAAATACCATTGCTTATTTCCAGATGGTTGGCAAACCACCCTCCTTGCCCAACAAAGGATCTGTGGCCGGGAGCGGAACTGCGGCAATATTTTTGTCTGCCTGTGGGCGTTCGCCTTCTTCGCCCTTGTTCAGGTCGGGTTTTAAGCCATGTGGGTAGGCCCCAACTACCGTAAAATCATCGCTATGACTAATGCATTTATGCCCTACCCCTGCTGGTATCACAATAATATCTCCCGCCTGCACGTTTACTTTTTCGCCTTTCTCTCCTCCTAGTTGCAGCAGAGAGGAGCCACTGAACACTCCCAGCACTTCATGGGTATTGCTGTGGTAATGGTGAAAAAGATATACGCCCCAGCGCCAGGAATTTGTCCAGTTATTACTGGCAAATATTGCTTCCAGCCACTCTGCGCCTTTACTTCCCTGTTCGGGAAAAGCATTATGGTACAGTAGCAGCGGATACTTGCTGTTGGGAATGGAGCCATCATCATTAAAATAAATTGTTTCAGGTTGTGGTTGATTTGCCATTGTCATACTGAATTAAAGAATTAAACAAATTTGTTTTACCAACACTTGTATATAAACGATGGGATAATTTTATGGTTATGACGGGGGTTTTATAAATTTTTTCACTTCAAGGAGTACCTGAACTGGCCCCATCCTTGTGGTAATTTACCATATAAAAGCTTTAGGCCAATGGATTTAAAAAGATTGTTCTTTTGTCAGGACTTGGCCAAAACAGTTTTACCTATACGATAAAAGAGAAATTCCTATTAAATAGTGAAACTATGAAAAACGATCAAAAATACGCACTTATTACCGGCGGAACGGCTGGAATCGGCCGTGAACTGGCACGGTTATTTGCCAAGGACCAATATAACCTGGTCATTGTAGCCCGTAACCAAAACGAACTTGCCCAGACCGCTAAAGAATTACAGGATGAGTATAAAATTCAGGTTCATACCATAGCCAAGGACCTGATCCAACCGGAAGGTCCTTTTGAAGTTTATGAAGAGGTTAAGGCAAAAGGAATCCATGTGGATGTTCTGGTAAACAATGCCGGACAGGGGGAATACGGGAAGTTTATTAATACAGATATTAAAAGGGAACTTGATATCATTCAACTGAATATCGGTGCTTATGTGATCCTTACCAAATGCTTCCTGAAAGATATGGTGGCCCGCAATGAAGGAAATATCTTAAATCTTGGATCCATAGCGGGTGAAATGCCGGGACCATGGCAATCAGTTTATCATGGTACAAAGGCCTTTGTGAATTCATGGAGCGAAGCCATCCGTAATGAGCTGAAGGATACAAATATAAGTGTCACCGTATTATTGCCAGGTGCTACCGATACCGACTTCTTTGCAAAGGCAAATATGGAAAATTCAAAGATCGTTCAGGAAAGTAGCCTAGCAGACCCTGTAAAGGTGGCCCAAGATGGGTACGATGCCCTAATGGCAGGTGGCGACAAAGTGATTTCAGGCCTTAAAAACAAAGCAATGGTTGGCTTAGGTAATATAATGCCCGATAGTATGGCTGCTGAAAGTATGAGAAAACAACAGAAGCCTGCTGATAAAAATAAATAGATATAAAAGTGAGCGGGTAGCCGGGTTCGAACCGGTGGCCTTCAGCTTGGGAAGCTGACGCTCTACCAACTGAGCTATACCCGCTTTAGAAGTTTAAATATAGGATTATTTTGATCACTTTTGCAATAGGAAAGAAACAATTATGATTTGGACGATGTCAAGTTAGGATAGAAGCCTTACGGTAGGAATTTCTAATTAATCATGATCTTGAATTGGCATTGATATAGAACCCTCCAAGATTCTAAACCCTACTTCCTCTTCGCTTCCTAACCATTAAGTGTAGGAGCCAAACTTTTTATCAATTATTTTTCTATGGCACTGTCGCACTTCCGTTTTCTGATGCGTCAGGAGAATATAGGCTTGCCTTTTTTAAACCTTCAAAACAATCGTCATGCAACAAAATTTATTCCTCCTTAAATGGCCGTACCTGGAAGCTCTTTCCGCTATTCTTCTATTGTTGGCGATGAATTCCTGTCAGGACCAAATTGACAGCACCTATTCCTACCGAACGCAATTTCCCGTTTTTATGCAAATGAGCACCGTGAGGGAAGGGGATATTATCGTAGAACCCGGAAGACCTTTGGACAATCCCGGAAAAATATATCTGTACGGAGAATATTTATTTATCAATGAGCCCCAAAAAGGCATACACATCATAGATAATTCCAACCCATCCCGTCCTGACCCTATCAATTTTATCAATATTCCTGGAAATGTGGATTTGGCAGTCAACACAGGAATTCTTTATGCAGATAGTTATGTGGACCTTTTGGCTTTTGATATCAGCAATCCACAAGCCATCGAAATGGTAAAAAGGGTGAAAGATGTATTTCCCCACATGTATACCGATTTGGCCACCAGTACTTTTATGACCCTTAAGGACACGGTGATCTCCTATGATTCCGAAACCATGCGTGGGTGGGGTGGAAGACCCGGATTCTGGGGACGGACTGACCTTGCTTTTACCTCTACTTCAAGCGGGGGGGAAAGTTATGGACAGGGTGGTTCTATGGCCAGATTCACTTTAATGAACGGGCATCTGTATGCCGTGGATGATTATAGTTTACGGATCTTTAGTGTAAGGGAAGCAAAAGATCCGGAATATCTAAACAATTTGTCCTTGGGATGGGGGATCGAAACCATATTTCCTTTTCAGGAAAAACTTTTTATCGGATCCAATACTGGAATGCATATCTACGATGCAGGCACTCCTTCCGAACCCAAACAAATGTCTGTCTACCAGCATATCACCGCCTGTGATCCTGTGGTTGTCAATGAGGAACATGCTTTTGTGACCCTTAGATCAGGGATGAGCTGCAATTTAGGGGTGGATGAGCTACAGGTTTTGGATATCAAAAACCCCTATAAGCCTGAACTGATAAAGGCTTATCCTATGGCCAACCCCCATGGATTGGCATTGGCAGGAAATAATTTGTATTTGGCCGAAGGTAAACATGGCCTAAAAAGCTTTGATGTCTCTGACGTGTTGAAGATTGACCAAAATCTAATGGAACATCTGGGATCGATGAAATCGGTGGATCTCATTCCAGGGCCCAAATCACTGATCGTTATTGGTCCGGATGGGGTTTGTCAATTTGATTATTCAAAACCCAATAATCTTAGGCCGCTTAGCTGTCTGCAGGTTAAAAATAAAATCGTATTGTATTAAACAATGATCATGATAAAAGGGTGAATTTTTCCGTCTATATTTTCAATAGGCTGTTTATTAAATGGGGGATTGTTTTTTAAATCTTCAGACCTTCCAGGTTCTGAAAAACCTGGAAGGTCTGACTTACTACTGGAAAAATTTACTTACTGAAGGGCTATTCACCCAAACAAATCCGAACTCAGGTAACGGTCGCCCCTATCACAGGTAATGCAAACGACCACTCCCGAATCCAGGGTTTCTGCCACCTGTAAGGCGGCATAAAGTGCCCCCCCACTGCTCATTCCTGCCATAATACCTTCTTCCTTGGCCATTCTCCTGGTGAATCGGACAGCATCTTCCTCACTTACATCTATGGTCTTATCTACTCTGCTGGCATCAAATATCTTCGGCAGAAATTCAGGAGACCATCTTCGGATACCGGGAATACTTGAATCATCAGTAGGCTGTGTACCTACAATTTGGACAGCGGGATTTTGTTCTTTCAGGTATTTTGATACACCCATGATCGTACCTGTAGTACCCATAGCGGACACAAAGTGTGTGATTTCACCCTGGGTGTCCCGCCAGATTTCAGGTCCTGTACTTTGATAATGGGCCATGGAATTATCTGGATTGCCAAACTGGTTCAGCATAAAATATCCTTCCTTTTCGGCCATTTCTTCGGCCACTTCCCTGGAATATTCAATGGTCTTCTCTGCAGGCGTCAATAATACTTTCGCCCCATAAGCTTCCATGGACACCACCCTTTCCTTTGTAGAATTATCAGGCATGATAAGGATCATTTCTACTCCCAAGAGTTGTGCCATCATGGCCAGGGCTATCCCGGTGTTCCCGCTGGTGGCCTCCACCAACCTTGACCCTTTACTGATGTCCCCTCTTTCCAGTGCCTGCTTGATCATGTAAAAAGCAGCCCTGTCTTTAACACTTCCCCCAGGGTTTTGGCCTTCTAGTTTACAATATATTTTTACTTTGGGATTGGTAGGTATATGCTCCAATTCTACCAGCGGAGTATTCCCTATAAGCTCAAATAACTTCATGTATTGTTCTTTAATATATAAAAGTCAGTGGCTTCCGTGTTGGCATCGTACATCTTGACCTGGTAATAAATTTTGCTTTGGGCAGGCACACTTTTCGTTAGCCATACATTTCCACCAATTACGCTTTCCCTTCCCACTACCGTATCCCCCCCAAGAATGGTGGCTCCGGCATAGATGATCACGTGATCTTCTATGGTCGGATGTCTTTTTTTATCCGCATCATCCTTGTTTACACTTAAGGCACCCAAGGTCACTCCCTGATAGATCTTCACATGGTTTCCCACCAAAGCAGTTTCCCCAATAACTACCCCTGTGCCGTGATCTATACAGAAATGTTTACCTATCCTGGCACCAGGGTGAATATCCACCCCAGTCCTGCTATGTGCAAACTCTGTGATCATTCGGGGGATCAAAGCAATACCCTGCCGGAACAATAAATGGGCAATTCTATAAGCGGCTATGGCATAAAACCCAGGATAACTCCTAATGATTTCGGTTTTGGATTTGGCTGCCGGATCACCCGCAAACATGGCCGCAATATCTTCATTAAGCCTGTCATATACCTGATCTATCCCATCAAAAAATTCCTGCGCCAATTCTTCGCCACTCCCGCCGTGAAGATGGGTATTTCGTTGCAACAAATCCCTTAGCTGAACCTGAAGATCAAAAAGCTTCATTTCCAATTGTCCCTTTTCCTTGAAAACTTCCTCTGCATGCTCGGGAAACAAAATACCCAGCACATTTTCAAAAAATGCGTTGATCACCTTCGGAGAGGGACAATTTGGACATTGGTTATGTGCCCTGTATATTTTATCTATAAATGACTCCATAAGGAATTTTCAACATTAAAAGAAGTAGGATTAAAATACAAAACCAACCCTGATCACATAAGGTTCATTGTACGGAGACCTTCTGTTGTCATAGGTGAGATTGTACAACAAGGTAATATTGGCCCCTCCCCTGTTTCCAAATGGAGTGAAATATCCCCCACCCACAAACACACCGTTTACCCAATCCCTGACCAACCTGTCCTGATCAGGAGTGGCCCCAGGTATCACGTAAGCGGTATTCAAAGATTCTATCTCTGTATGGGCAAAAATATTTCGTGTAATATTGTACCTACCGAAGACCCGGCCCCCATATACACTGGAGGAATTTCTGGCAAACTTTAAATATTGGTAAGTGGCCCCAAGTCCTGTGGATAATTTATCCGTAAGCATTACCCCCGCCAATGGGGAGACATCTATAAACGTAAGACTTCCAAACTGAAGGCTGAAATTACCCCCAAAGTACATTCTATCCTTTAAGGAAGGCTTCTCCTCGGGATAAATTTCTCTTTGGGCAAAAGCTTCAGTTGCAAGCACTAAAAAAGTGAACACAAATGGAAAAGCAGTCCCAATAAGCCGAAGCTTATTTTTCGACAATAACATATAGATCCTCGGTTTTCCTTTTCATCAAATATTTCTCACGGGCAAACTTCTCCAATAACTCGTAATTGCTCATTAATTCTTCCCTCTCCGCCTTTATTTTTTCCTTTCGTTCCTGATAAAACTCTTTCTGCTTTTCCATGTCATTCAGTTTTGACCTGAGGGTAAATTGACTGACAAGGTCGTTGCCATCTATGAATACCATCCACAATATAAATAAGACGGTAAACATGAAGTAAAAGTTTTTGGTGTATTTAAGGTATTTAGCCATAGCAATAATGGGTTTTAATAAAACAAATATAGGGAATAGTAGGGAGTATGGAATAACGGGACAGAAAAAAAAGGGAAGTTGTTTAGTTTGAGTATCTAAATTCCAGCGGATTTTATTTGGTTTATTTCTAAGGCAAATGTATTTTCAGAAATATTTAAAGTAGATTTTCTTTTCTCGAAAACCTCGACTAGTTTTTTCTTGCGGTTCCCTTCTTCCTTCACCAATTCTAGAGCTTCTTTATACCGTTCTTTTGCCTTATTTTCGTCGAACCCCTCAAATTCTTTCACCAAAAACAACATGGCCTGATCGTTCGTGGCTTCAGGATACTCTGGATCATAGACCAGGGCATTCTGATAAGCCATATAGGCTTTATTGAAATTTCCTAATTCATAATAAGCATTTCCCAAATTATCAAACGCAATATGGTAAACAGGATTAATTTTTAAAGCTTCCTCACAATGAGAAATTGCTTTTTTTAATAATTCTGCTTTATCTATTATCAACTTATTAGTAGTGTATTCTTTTACCTTTAGTTTGATATTGCGAAGTATAGAACTTGATACTTTCTGTCCTTTGAGTTGAATGGCCCATTCGAGGTATAAATTAGCTAGATTATTATGGGCTACATAATGTTTTTTATTAAGCTCAATGGTTTTTTCGTAATAATGTATGGCATTGATTCGGTATTTTGTAGACTTATCCTCACTTTTTGGGACTGTAATTGTCGAGTGACATATGAAGTAGAGTTTTCTTTTCCCCATACTTGTTGATACTGCCGGAAAGGGAAGCAGGCTTAATAAAAAGTGGAAGATTTTGAAAAGAAATGCAAAGGTTCCTGTTACTATTTTTCCATAATTTCCCAGCTGCACCGACGCCAGTAAATCAATTTCTTTGTCGAGGTTCTGGCGGAAACTGGGGATATCCTGAAAAGTATTCCAGAGGCTCAACTTGCTTCCTGACAATTCATGTGTCCGTTTTATATACCTCAGCTTGAAAAGGAGCAAATCCGCTATGCTTTTACCAAGTTCAGTATCTTCTGGATCATACCGATTCACCCAAGGGTTGAAAAGTATACGTTTCCTAGCCTTATATGATAAAAATAATCCAAGCAGCAGTACCCCTACAACAACTAAGACATTAGTGGCCAATATTGACCACCCATTTGGCAACCCCAGGAATCCTTGCGATACCTCCACTGCGCTTTTCAGTATATCATCCATGCCTATTATTTTTCTTAGTATCGGATAATTTATGGCTTATAATACCTCGTTAAGGTGATTGTACCAAAAAAATGTTGAATTAAATGGAATTTAAATATGATCTTATACCATGTATTTTCTATATACCGATCCCCAAGGCTCACGCATGTGGCGCGACAGAAATTGATTGGCTGCAAAATTGTTGACAAATCGCTCCGTTGTAGGATCCCATTCCAGGTCCTGGTTTAGCATCATAGCAATATTTCCTAAATGTGCGATGGTAATGGAACGATGTCCCACTTCTGCGGGAGCAATGGTTTCTTCACGGGAGATCACACAATCAATAAAGTTCCTGTAGTGGTTATCACTCCTGTATAAATGAACTTCATCCGGTCCTATTTCTGTACTGTCAAGATTTTCAGGGTCCACTTTGTACTTCCCTCTAGATACCCAGGCCTTTCCTTCTGAACCTATAAAGGTTATACCCTGCTCCTCCTCACTACTGACAATTAACTTCAACCCATTTTTATAGATACATTCAAAATAAAATTCGGTAGCCGTATTCCATACCGGATGTTCAGACCAAGATGATCGGGGATTCTGTATCTTTACAGGACCGGTATTATCTGTATTCATGCCCCATTGGGCTATATCCGGATGATGTCCTCCCCAGTCGGTGACCATCCCTCCAGAATAATCCAGAATCCACCGATAGTTAACATGAGTCCTAGCAGGACAATAGGATGCTTCAGGAGCCGGTCCAAGCCACATCTCATAATTGAAATCTGCGGGTACCGGAATTTCCTCTGTTAGGTGACCGGTCTTACCTAAATCAGGCGTTCCTCCCGGCAAACCGCAAATCACGGTCTGCAACTCCCCTAACCTGTCGTTTCTCACCAATTCACAAACCCTGCGGAATTCATTGGCAGACCGCTGCTGGCTGCCGGTTTGGAAAATCACACCATGTTTTTTTACTGCATCACTCATAGCCCTGCCTTCGGCAATAGTTAGGGATAAAGGTTTTTGACAATAAATATCTTTACCAGCCTCGGCTGCCATCAAGACCGGAATAGCGTGCCAGTGATCCGGGGTGACCACTTCGACTACATCTATATCTTTAAGGCCAACCACTTCCCTAAAGTCGGTATAGCCTTTGCTCGATCTGTATTTTTTTCCTTGTTTCGTACTATAAAAATCATCTACCACCTCCATGATAAATTCCCGACCGGCTACCTTTCCATCCCAATATCCCGGACTCTTTTTATTGACATCACAGATGCTGGTTACCTGTACCCTGTTGTCCTCCAAAAAGCCACGTACATCATTCCCAGCTTGATTTCCGGCCCCGATAAAGGCCATATTGATCCGGTCAGATGGGGCTACAAACCCGTTTTTCCCCAATGCGGAGCCTGGAATAATGGTCGGAATTACCAGCATGGAAGAGGCTGCCAATCCTGTATTTTTCAAAAATGATCTCCTATTTAATTTTTTCATGGGTTTTTAATTTAATTTTTAATCTGCAGGGCTTGTCTCGTAAAAACCAGATGCATTGCTTTTACTATACCTTTGTAGCTTCTAATTTTATTTAACCACCAGGTGCACCATGATTTCACAAAGGAATATAATAAAAATTGTCTATAACCAAAAAAAGCAGCCTAAATTGGCTGCTTTTTTTGGTTATAAATAAGTCGGTAAATTAAAACTTCTTTCCTGGAAAATAAGCGGAATCTCCCAATTGCTCCTCGATCCTCAACAACTGGTTGTATTTAGCCATACGGTCAGAACGGGAAGCCGAACCGGTCTTGATCTGCCCGGTATTCAAGGCCACGGCCAGATCAGCAATGGTGGAATCTTCAGTTTCCCCTGATCTATGGGACATCACAGATTTGTACTTGTTCCTGTGACAAAGATCCACGGCATTAATGGTTTCGGTCAAGGATCCAATTTGGTTCACTTTCACCAAAAGGGCATTGGCTATACCTTTTTCGATACCTTGCTGTAATCTTTCCACGTTGGTCACGAACAAATCATCCCCTACGATTTGGATTTTGTCCCCAACAGAATCTGTCATGGCTTTCCATCCGTCCCAATCATCTTCGTGCATACCGTCTTCGATAGAGATGATGGGGTACCTGTCTACCCAATCTTTCCAGTAATCGGCCATCTGTGTCGAAGTCAATTCATCACCAGTGGATTTTTTAAATAAATAGAGCCCCCGTTCTTCATCATAAAATTCTGACGAAGCAGCATCCATGGCAATAAAGACTTCTTCGCCCGGCTTAAACCCAGCCTTTTCAATGGCCTGAAGGACCACTTCTATCGCTTCCACATTGGATCTAAGGTTAGGAGCAAAACCTCCCTCATCCCCTACGTTGGTGGACAGGCCCTTACTTTTCAATACGGATTTAAGATGGTGAAAAATCTGCGTTCCCATCCTCAAAGCTTCAGAAAAAGAAGAGGCTCCTACGGGCATCACCATGAATTCCTGAAAGTCAATGGCATTATCCGCATGCGATCCACCGTTCAGTATGTTCATCATGGGTACTGGAAGGGTATTGGCATTCACTCCACCTACGTATCTGTACAAGGGCTGACCTGCTTCCATGGCTGCGGCTTTGGCCACTGCCAATGAAACACCAAGGATAGCATTTGCTCCCAATTTGGATTTGTTTTTGGTGCCGTCCAGACTAATCATGACCTGATCGATCTGATTTTGGTCAAAAATATCAAACCCTGTTAACTCAGGAGCTATTAAATCGTTCACATTCGCCACGGCTTTCAATACGCCTTTGCCCATGTACACGTCTTTATCTTCATCCCTTAGCTCTACCGCTTCATGGACTCCTGTGGAAGCTCCACTGGGAACAGCAGCCCTTCCATAAGCTCCATTTTCGGTGTACACATCCACCTCAACGGTAGGGTTTCCTCTTGAATCCAAAATTTGTCTTGCGTGAATTGATTGTATCAATGTCATAATACTAAAAGGTTTATAGGTTTAATTTTTTATTAAAGATATAAATTCGTCAAATAAATAGCGGGCATCATGTGGTCCCGGGGATGACTCCGGGTGATACTGCACGGAAAAAGCAGGTTTACTTTTCATTTTAATCCCCGCCACAGAACCATCATTCAGATGTAAATGGGTAATTTGAAGATCATGGTTCTTTTCAATATCTTCCCTGCTCACATTGAAGCCGTGGTTTTGGGAAGTGATTTCGCTTTTTCCGGAAATCAAATTCTTTACCGGATGATTGATCCCTCTATGGCCGTGGTGCATCTTAAAGGTGGATACGTTACAGGCCCTGGCCAATAGCTGATGTCCCAAGCAAATCCCAAAAAGGGGCTTGTTCAGTTCCAGGATTTCCCTGGTAGTGGATACGGCGTATTCCATCACTGCAGGATCACCTGGCCCGTTGGATAGAAAATAGGCATCAGGGTTCCAGTCTTCCATTTCTGAGACTAAAGTCTTGGCAGGAAATATTTTGCAGTACACCCCTCTTTCTGCCAGATTTCTAAGAATATTCCTTTTAATACCATAATCTACGCAGGCCACTTTCAAAGAAGCATTTTCATCCCCATAATAAAACGGCTCTTTGGTACATACCTGAGAAGATAGTTCCAATCCATTCATATCCGGCACTTTATCCAATTCCTGTTGTAGCTCCGCTAAATCATCAAATTCAGAGCTGATGATCGCATTCATAGCACCTTTTGAGCGGATATGCCTGACCAACATTCTGGTATCTATATCTGCGATTCCGGTAATCCCGTTTTGCTCCAGGTATTGTTGTAAGGATTGTTTGGCGGTAAGTCTGCTGTAAATTTCGGAAAAATCATTCACCACGATCCCTGCTATCAAAGGTCTATCTGATTCTGTTTCCTCATCCAACACCCCATAATTCCCTATGTGGGCGGTGGTGTTGACAATGATCTGGCCGGTATAGGAAGGGTCAGTATAGATTTCCTGATAGCCGGTCATTCCAGTATTGAAGCATATTTCGCCACCATTTGTGCCATGTTTTCCAATAAGGCTCCCGTAAAATACAGTGCCGTCCGCCAAAAGTAGTGTCGCTTGTTTTTTGTCCATCTATAGTAATTTAATAAGCAAATTTAAGAATTTTATCAGTAAGAGACAGTACAGTGTGTACACAAAAAAAGGGATTGAACCATCGCCCAACCCCTTTTAATATTTTTCAAACAAAAAGTCATGAATTATTCAGCTTTTTTATCATCTTCAGCATTGGCACCATCTTCAGCAGTCCCCTCTTCTGACTTTGGAGCCGAATCCTTAGTTTCAGCTTTTGGGGCAGCCTTGTCTTTCTCCTCTGCTTTAGGCTTTTTAGCTTTAGCCTTTGTCTTTTCCTTTGGAGCAGTCTCAGTGGCTTCTGCTTTTGCATCCCCTTCGTCAGTAACTTCTGCTTTGTCCTCCGCTTTGTCAGCAGGATCCGCTTTCGCTTCAGTTTTGGAAGTATCAGCAGCACTTTCTGTACCTGGTTTTCCAGACCCTCTTCTACTTCTTCTGGTAGTTTTCTTAGCAGGCTTGGTATCCTTAAGCATCAACTCATTGAAGTCCACCAATTCAATAATACACATTTCTGCATTATCCCCTAATCGGAAACCAGTTTTTATAATCCTGGTATATCCCCCTGGTCGGTTACCTACTTTTTCTGCTACTTCCCCAAAAAGGACTTTGATAGCCTCTTTATTTTGAAGAAAGGAAAAAGCCATCCTTCTATTATGGGTAGTATCTTCCTTGGCTCTTGTAACAAGAGGCTCTACATGTTTTTTCAATTCCTTAGCCTTGGCAAGCGTCGTAGAAATACGCTTGTGAAGAAATAGGGAAGCGCTCATGTTTGATAGCATTGCTTTTCTATGGGGCGCCGTCCTGCCAAGGTGGTTAAATTTCTTACCGTGTCTCATCGTTTTTTATTCTTCGTCAAGTTTATACTTGGATAAATCCATACCGAAGGTCAAATTTTTCTCTTGGATAAGTTGTTCCAATTCAGCCAAGGATTTTTTTCCAAAGTTCCTGAATTTCATCATATCGGAAATTTCCAACCTTGCCAGATCTCCCAAACTTTTTACATCTGCTGCTTTCAGACAATTGAAGGCCCTTACCGAAAGGTCAAGATCACTCAATGAGGTTTTCAACAGCTTGCGCATGTGAAGGAATTCCTCATCAATGGGTTCGATGGTGCCGCTTCCGGGAGCATCAATGACCATGGTGTGATCCGAAAACAACATAAAGTGTTGGATAAGGATTTTGGCCGATTCCTGAAGTGCTTTCTCAGGATGGATAGAACCATCTGTGGAAACTTCCAAGATCAACTGTTCAAAGTCAGTCTTTTGTTCAACCCGGGTATTTTCCACCCTGTATTTGACATTCTTAATGGGCGTGAAAATCGCATCAATAGGAATAACTCCAAAAACCTGGTCTTTTGGTTTTGACTCTTCCGCAGGAAGATATCCCCTACCTTTTTCAATGGTCAGTTCGATCTCAAAACTTTTTGATTCATCGAGGTGGCAAATCACCAATTCGGGATTCAATACCTCAAAGGAGGTGGTATATTTGGCGATATCTCCGGCAGTGAATACATCCTGATTTTTAACCTCCACCGTAACCTTTCCATCAATGGAATCGTGGATTTTCTTGAATCTTACTTGTTTCAGATTTAGTATGATATCAGTAACGTCTTCTACAACGCCTTCAAGGGTTGAAAACTCATGAACCACTCCCGGCAATTTTACTGAAGTGATGGCATAGCCTTCCAACGAAGAAAGCAAAATCCTTCTCAGCGCATTACCTATTGTAACTCCGTACCCTTTTTCAAGTGGTTTGAAGGTAAACAGGCCGTGGAAATCATCTGCTTTTTCCATTACCACTTTCTCGGGCATTTGAAATGCTAGTATGGACATATCTATAGTTCTTTTAAATCGGATAGATTAATATTACTTAGAGTAAAGTTCAACAATAAGTTGTTCTTTGATATTCTCAGGGATATCATCCCTTAAGGGGATGGTAACAAACTTACCTGAATAAGTGCTGTTATCCCACTCTAACCAAGAATAACGTTGTGCGCCTCCCCTTCCGGAAAGACTTTCGGCAACCACTTCAAGGGATTTGGATCTTTCCCTTACCGCTACCACATCTCCTGCTTTTAGAGTATATGAAGGAATATTTACCAATTCCCCATTTACAAGGATATGTTTGTGCGAAACAAGTTGACGTGCTGCCCTACGTGTAGGGGCAATACCTAGCCTGTAAACGGTGTTGTCCAGCCGCGATTCAAGAAGTTGCAACAGGTTTTCACCGGTTACCCCTTGTTTTCTGAAAGCGATACCAAACATCTTGGAAAATTGTCTTTCCAATACGCCGTAAATGTATTTGGCTTTTTGTTTTTCTATTAATTGAATTGCATATTCAGATTGCTTTTTCCTCCTACCTCTACCATGCATGCCAGGAGGGTAGTTCTTTTTTTGAAGTGCTTTGCTATGTCCTTCAATCGGTTCTCCGAATTTTCGAGCAATCTTTGCTTTTGGACCTCTATATCTTGCCATTGTATATTGTCGTTAAATTATACTCTTCTACGTTTTGGAGGCCGACAACCGTTGTGCGGTAAAGGCGTCACGTCAATAATCGTAGTTACATCAAGACCCACATTCTGTAATGTTCTGATAGCAGATTCCCTACCTGCACCTGGTCCTTTTACAAAAACCTCAATTTTCCTTAACCCAAGGTCATAGGCAACCTGCCCGCAGTTCTGAGCGGCCATTTGGGCTGCGTAGGGGGTGTTCTTTTTTGAACCTCTAAAACCCATTTTACCGGCAGAGGCCCAAGATATTACCTGACCTGCATTATTGGTAATGGAAATAATGATGTTGTTAAAAGAAGCTTTGATATGCGCCTGGCCTACCGCTTCTATTTTAACAACTCTTTTTTTACCTTTCGCTTTCTCGTTTCTTTTCTGAGCCATGATCTAAATCAAGATTTATTTAGTTGCCTTTTTCTTATTGGCAACAGTCTTTCTCCTACCTTTTCTGGTTCTAGCGTTGTTTTTAGTTTTTTGACCTCTGACGGGCAGGCCTTTTCTGTGCCTAAGGCCCCTATAACAACCAATATCCATCAATCTTTTGATGTTTAATTGAATCTCTGACTTGAGAACACCTTCTGTCCTAAATTCTTCAGCGATTATATTCCTGATAGCGGTAGACTCATCGTCGTCCCATTCACCCGCTTTCTTGTCCACAGAAATACCTGCTTTGGCCAAAATAGCCCTTGCGGAGCTTCTTCCTATACCAAAAATATAGGTCAAGCCGATCTCTCCTCGCTTGTTGTCCGGAATGTCAACACCTGCAATTCTTGCCATAATTATTAACCTTGTCTTTGTTTAAACTTGGGATTTTTCTTGTTGATTACATAAAGTTTACCATTCCTACGGATCACTTTACAATCAACACTTCTTTTCTTAATGGATGCTCTAACTTTCATCTTTACATTAATTTAAATTAGCGGTGATATAGTCCCGATCTTCATCAGAGGCCTACTTGGATCCTAACCGACAGCACAATACCGATCATGGATCTTTTATTGATTTTATTTATAACGATAAACGATTCTTCCTTTTGAAAGGTCATAGGGAGACATTTCCAATTTGACCCTATCCCCAGGAAGAATCTTGATATAGTTCATTCTCATCTTACCGGAAATATGGGCTATAAGCTGATGTCCATTTTCCAATTCGACTTTAAACATTGCATTGGACAATGCTTCTATGATCGTACCATCTTGCTCTATAGATGTCTGCTTCGCCATATTAAAATTTAAAGTTTTCTTCTATGTGTTTATGTGTAGTCAGTATTTCAGTACCTTCTTTAAATATCGCCACGGTATGTTCATAATGGGCTGAGGCCCTTCTGTCAGCAGTCCTGATGGTCCAACCATCCCTCTCCTGTACCACGTTCTTGGTGCCTAAATTGACCATGGGCTCAATGGCAATCACTATTCCCTCTCCCAGCAAAGGTCCACTGCCCTTCTTGCCATAATTAGGGACTTCCGGGGATTCATGCAGGTTCTTGCCCACACCGTGGCCCACCAGTTCTCGAACTACCGTAAAACCTTTGGCCTCTACAAATTTTTGTATCGCATTACCGATATCTCCAATCCGGTTACCATAAACAGCTTTTTCAATTCCAAGATACAAAGATTCCTTGGTCGCTTTTAAGAGGGAGACTATCTTAGGGGAGACTTCACCAACAGGGTAAGTATAAGCGCTATCGCTATGAAAACCTTGGTGAAAGACTCCACAATCTATTGAGATTATATCCCCATCTTTCAAAACATACTCACCGGGAAATCCATGTACAACCACTTCGTTGACAGAGATACACAGTGAGGACGGAAAACCATTATATCCTTTAAAGGAAGGAACACCCTGATGATCCCGGATGTATTCCTCAGCTATCTTATCGAGAAAAGAGGTCTTTACCCCTTCTTTAACATATTTGGCGACTTCGCCGTGAGCTTTTCCTAATATTCCAGCACTTTCCT
Organism: Anditalea sp.; assembly: GCA_040905145.1. Lineage (GTDB taxonomy): Bacteria > Bacteroidota > Bacteroidia > Cytophagales > Cyclobacteriaceae > DATGMS01. The sequence goes on along the minus strand of JBBDSC010000073.1, from coordinate 25,641 downwards.
TAATTAACTGAACTTCCTCAGAAGTTTTGTAATGTATCATACTAGGCTACAGCATAATTTGAAGGATCATTTTTCATGTTACCACTTTTCATCATTCCTTCATAATGTCTCATCAACAAATAACTCTCTATTTGACGGAGCGTATCCATGATAACGCCCACCATGATCAAAAGAGAAGTCCCACCGTAGAACTGTGCAAATTCACCCCCTACACCAGCCAATATCGCAAAAGCCGGCATGATCGCTACGAGGGACAATAATATAGATCCCGGCAAAGTGATCCTGGAAATTATATTATCAATAAAATCAGCTGTTGGCGCTCCAGGCTTAATCCCTGGCACAAAACCACCGTTACGCTTCATGTCTTCAGCAATTTGCTCGGGATTAACCGTAATGGCTGTATAAAAGAAGGTAAACAAAATTATCATTAATGCAAACACCAGATTATACTGCCAGGAAGTGAAATCACTAAACGTAGTCCCTATGTATGCGGCTATTTCACTGGTATCCGCCCATATCTGTGCGATCAAAGCGGGTAAAAACATCAGGGATTGGGCAAAGATAATAGGCATAACCCCTGAAGCATTGACTTTGATGGGGATGTATTGCCTTTGACCTCCGTAAACCTTTCCTCCTACTACCTGTTTCGCATATTGAACCGGAATCCTCCGCGTCGCTTCTGTCAATGCTACCACACCAACTACCACAAAGAACAATACTGCGGCCTCAATCAACAACAATAGTATTCCTCCGGTACCTTTTGACAAACTTTCTGCCATGATTGCCCCTGGAAACCTGGAAATAATACCGATCATAATCAGCATGGATATACCATTTCCAATACCCTTTTCTGTTATTTTCTCGCCCAACCACATACAAAACATGGTGCCTGCGGACAATAAAACCAGGGAACTGAACATAAACAAGGTCTTATTGATCATTATGGCCTCATTAGGGATCGTGGCAGTTAAGTATCCAATACCTTGCGCCACGGTGATCACAATGGTCAAAACCCGTGTAATTTGGCTAATCCTTTTCCTACCGGATTCACCTTCTTTTTGAAGTTTTTGAAAATAAGGTACTCCAACAGTTAATAGCTGCAGCACAATGGATGCAGAAATATAGGGCATGATCCCCAGTCCAAAGATGGAGGCATTACTAAAAGCCCCACCCAAGAAGGTATCTATTAAACCGAAGATCCCTTCTGATGGACCACTTAATTGACTAGGGTCGATACCTGGTAATACAATAAAAGAACCCAACCTGAATACAATTAAAAACCCAATAGTATTCAAGATCCGAATCCTTAAATCTTCAATAGAAAAGATGTTTTTAACTGTTGAGATAAATTTTTTCATTGATTAAATCTTGTTAGCAGTCCCGCCGGCTTTTTCAATTGATTCAGCAGCAGAAGCTGAGAAATAATGAGCACTTACATTCAATTTTGCAGTAAGTTCGCCCCTTCCTAGGACTTTTACAACATCTTTTTTGGAAACTAAGCCATTATTGACCAAAGTTTCAAAGGTAAGGGTATCTGTATCAATCTTTTGGCTCAATTCCTGAAGTGCATCCAAATTTATGGGCTTGCACTCGATTCTATTGAAGCTCTTAAAACCGAACTTGGGAACCCTTCTTTGAAGCGGCATTTGCCCACCTTCAAAGCCCAGTTTGCTTTTATATCCGGACCTGGACTTGGCCCCTTTGTGCCCTCTTGTTGAAGTACCGCCCCTACCTGATCCGGTACCCCGTCCAATTCTTTTGCGTTGTTTAACAGAACCTTCGGCAGGTTTTAATGTATGTAATTTCATAATTAAGCTTCTTCCACTTTTACAAGATGACTAACTTTTCTTATCATTCCAGCGATGTGAGGGGTATTTTCTACTTCCACAGTCCTGTTTATCTTACCCAGACCCAAAGCTTGAATAGTTGCTTTTTGGTCTTTTGGTCTTTTTATGGTGCTCCTTACTTGAGTTACTTTTACCTTGGCCATGTTCTTATCCGTTAAATACTTTAGACAATTTAACTCCTCGCTGTTGGGAAACGGCTATTGCGTCCCTCAATTGAACAAGTGCGGCAATAGTTGCTTTAACCACATTCTGGGGATTTGAAGATCCTTTGGATTTCGCCAATACATCCGTAATACCAGCACTTTCAAGTACGGCACGCATGGAACCGCCCGCCAACACACCCGTTCCTGGATATGCGGGTTTGATCAGTACGTGTCCACCACCAAACTTTCCTTCCTGCTCATGCGGAATGGTGCCTTTTAAAATAGGGACTTTAACTAAACTCTTTTTAGCATCTTCTATGCCTTTGGTAATAGCGTCAGTTACCTCATTGGCTTTGCCCAGCCCAAATCCTACGACTCCCTTACCATCACCTACTACTACAATAGCTGAAAAAGAAAATCTTCTCCCTCCTTTTACTACCTTGGCTACACGGTTGATCGATACAACTCTTTCTTTTAGCTCAGTATCTGTTGCCCTTACGGGTTTTCTTCTTTCTTGGGACATATTATTTTAAAATTTAAGGCCACCTTCCCTCGCACCTTCGGCTAGGGCTTTTACATTACCATGATATATGTAACCGCTTCTGTCGAATACCACTTCAGTGACCCCATTGGCTACTGCTCTTTCTGCTAATTTCTTCCCTACTTCTTTAGATATCGGGATGCCGGCGTTTTCCTTAGCCCCCAATTCCTTAGAAGTGGCCTGTGCGAGCGTGTGCCCTTTCAGATCGTTTACTAATTGTGCGTAAATGCCAGTATTACTTTTAAATACTGACAAACGAGGTCTTGAATCTGTACCGGAAATCTTCTTTCTGATACTTTTCCTGATCTTAAGCCTTCTTGAATTTTTATTAAAAGCCATCTTTTAATTATTTTTTAGCAGCAGTTTTACCAGCCTTACGTCTAATTTGTTCACCCACAAAACGAATACCTTTACCTTTGTAAGGTTCTACTTTACGTAGGGACTTGATTTTAGCGGAGACTTGTCCTATTAATTCCTTATCTATGCCTTCCAATGTTACTATAGGGTTCTTCCCTTTAGCAGTTTCTGTTTTAATGGAAATCTCCTTAGGAAGAGACATATATATATTGTGTGAATAACCAAGGCTAAGTTCCAAAATCTGGCCTTGATTGGTGGCTTTATAACCGACCCCTACCAATTCCAGCTCCTTTTTGTAGCCATCATTTACTCCAATAATCATATTATTGACCAACGAACGGTACAAACCATGAAGGGATTTGTGTCTTTTAGAGTCAGTAGGCCGCTCTAAAACAACCTGATTGTCTTCCACTTTTACTGCGATATCGGGATTCACATCCTGAGTCAGTGTACCTTTGGGACCTTTAACAGTAACAACACCGTGTGCTGATACGTCTACAGTAACACCCGCAGGTAGATCTATTGGTTTTTTACCTATTCTAGACATAACGGTTTCTTAATATACGTAACAAAGTACTTCTCCACCTATACCCTCAGTACGGGCTTCTTTATCGGTCATTAAACCTTTGGAAGTGGAAACGATCGCTACACCCAAGCCGTTGATTACCCTGGGCAAGTTCTCATGTTTAACATATTTCCTAAGACCTGGCTTGCTCACTCTTGAAAGACTTACTATAGCATTTTTCTTCGTGGCAGGATTGTACTTCAAAGCTACTTTAATAGTCCCTTGAGGACCATTTTCCTCGAACTTATAGTTTTGAATGTACCCCTTATCATGAAGTACTTTGGTAATTTCTTTCTTAATTTTTGAAGCAGGTATCTCAACAATACGGTGAGATGCTTTAATGGCATTTCTCAACCGGGTCAAGTAATCAGCTATTGGATCAGTCATATTATTATAAGTCTAACGGCATTCCCTTACGGGCGTGCAAAGTTACACAATGATTCTTGGAATAAAAATTTTTGTCTTATTTTTACCAGCTCGCTTTTGTGATTCCGGGAATTTTACCCGAAGATGCCATTTCCCTAAAAGTAACCCTGTTTACACCAAACTTTCTCATGTATCCTTTGGGGCGTCCTGTCAATTTGCATCTATTGTGCAATCTAACAGGCGAAGCATTCTTTGGAAGTTTATCCAATCCTTCATAATCCCCAGCGGCTTTCAGATCTGCTCTTTTTTTGGCATACTTGGCTACAAGACGCTCCCTTTTTCTCTCACGGGCTTTTATTGACTCTCTTGCCATATTATTCTTCTTTATTTTTATTTACGAAAGGCATTCCAAACGCTTTAAGCAAAGCATAAGCTTCCTCATCGGTCTTCGCTGTAGTAACCAATGTAATATCCATTCCTGAGATCTTGTTGATTTTATCGATGCTGATTTCAGGAAAAATAATCTGCTCAGTCACACCCAAGGTATAATTGCCCCTACCATCAAAGCCTTTATCGTTGATACCTCTAAAATCCCTTACTCTTGGTAAAGCTATGTTGACCAGACGGTCAAGAAATTCATACATCTTGTTCCCTCTTAGGGTAACTTTTGCACCTATGGGCATCCCTTCTCTCAATTTGAAATTGGAAATGGATACCTTAGCTTTAGTAGCCACTGCTTTTTGACCGGTTATGATGGAAAGTTCCTCCACTCCCTGATCTACAAGCTTTTTATCAGCAACTGCTGCACCTATTCCTTTGTTGATCACAATTTTGGCCAACTTAGGAACCTGCATCACTGATTTATACTGGAACTTTTCCTTTAAATCAGAAACGATTGTATTAGTATATTGCTCTTTTGCTCTAGGATTAGCCATTGATTACCTCCCCGCTTTTCTTGGAATACCTTACTAATTTACCATTTTCACCTTCTTTTCTCCCTATCCTGGAACTTTCCCCTGTTTTGGGATCTACCAACATCAGATTACTTAAGTGAATGGAAGCTTCTTTCTTTTCAATTCCCCCTTGAGGGGTGTTAGCAGTAGGCTTAATATGTTTGGTTACCATATTAAGTCCTTCCACTATAGCCCTTCTCTTTTGAATATTTACAGAAAGTATCTTTCCAGTCTTACCTTTATCATCACCGGCAATTACCTTTACGGTATCTCCGGCCCTGACATGGAGTTTTGGTTGTTTATTGTATTTTCTTTCCATAATTACAGTACTTCAGGGGCCAACGATACGATTTTCATAAACTGCTTTTCCCTTAACTCTCTGGCCACTGGGCCAAAGATACGAGTTCCTCTTGGCTCGTTGTTGTTGGTCAAGAGAACCGCCGCATTATCTTCAAAACGAATATAAGACCCGTCTTTTCTTCTAATTTCTTTTTTTGTTCTTACAATAACCGCTCTGGAAACGGTACCTTTTTTCATATTACTGGAAGAAAGAGAAGACTTTACAGTAACCACAACCTTATCACCAATAGAAGCATACCTCCTGTTGGTTCCTCCCAAGACACGGATAACCAGTACCTCTTTAGCACCTGAATTATCCGCTACGCTTAATCTGGATTCTTGCTGTATCATGATTATTTCGCTCTTTCTATAATTTCCACTAATCTCCAACGTTTATTCTTACTCAGCGGACGAGTTTCGCTTATCTTCACGAGATCTCCCTCGTTGCTTTCGTTTTTCTCGTCATGAGCCATAAACTTACTCGTACTGGCAACAAACTTACCGTAGATTGAGTGCTTAACCCTTTTTTCCACAGCAACTGTAATGGATTTGTCCATTTTGTTGCTCACTACTTTTCCTATTCTTTCCTTACGTATATTTCTCTCAGTAGTAGCCATGTTATTAATTCTCATTTAGCTAATTGTTTTGCACGCAAAGAAGTTAATAGCCTAGCCAATAACTTTTTTGTCCCTCTTATTTTATTTGGGTTCTCAATGGGAGAAATGGCATGCGCAAAACGCAATTTATTTAAATTTTCCCGCTCAGCTGCAACCCTTTCATTGATTTCACTTTCAGTGAGGCTTCTTATTTCAGAATTTTTCATAGTTTCTTTTATTCTACGTAATCCCTACGCACTACAAATTTTGTACTGACAGGAAGTTTTTGTTGTGCCAGACGTAAGGCTTCTTGAGCCAACTCCGCACTAACACCTGTTGCTTCAAAAAGGATAGTCCCTGGCTTGATTACTGCCACCCAATATTCAGGAGCACCTTTACCTTTACCCATTCGAACCTCTGCAGGTTTCTTGGTGATAGGTTTGTCCGGGAATATCCTTATCCAAACCTGACCTTCCCTTTTCATAGCCCTTGTCATAGCAATACGGGCTGCTTCTATCTGGCGGGAAGTTATCCATCCTGGCTCAAGCGACTTGATGCCAAAGTTACCGAAAGAAAGCGTATGCCCTCTTTGTGCAATCCCTTTGACCCTGCCCTTTTGCATTTTTCTATATTTCGTTCTTTTTGGCTGTAACATGATTTCTCACTAAGGGTGAAAATTAGTTATTTCTCTTTCTTCTCTTGGGACCGCCTTCCCTACGGTTTCTTCTGGTCGCTGTGCTGCCCGGTTTTTCGCTGGCTTGGCCGGTATTGGGAGACAGATCTCTCTTACCGTATACTTCCCCTTTAAAAATCCAAACTTTGATGCCGATGATACCATAGATGGTATGAGCCTCAGATATAGCATAATCTATATCCGCCCTCAAGGTATGCAAGGGTATTCTCCCTTCTTTATACATCTCGGATCTGGCCATTTCAGCACCGCCCAGCCTTCCGGAAAGCTTTACTTTTATCCCTTCAGCACCTACTCTCATGGTAGCCGCAATGGATTGTTTCATCGCCCTCCTGAAAGAAATACGTGCCTGAAGTTGTTGAGCTATTGATTCTCCCACCAACTTAGCGTCCATTTCAGGTCTCTTGATCTCAAAAATGTTGATCTGGACATCCTTGTTGGTAAGCTTTTTCAGCTCTTCTTTTAGTTTATCGACTTCAGATCCACCTTTACCGATCACTACTCCCGGACGGGCCGTATGGATGGTAAGGGTAATCCTTTTTAAGGTACGCTCGATAATTACTTTGGCTATACCACCCTTAGGTATCCGGGCATAGACATATTTCCTGATTTTCTGATCTTCAAACAGTTTATCGGCAAAATCTCTGCCTCCATACCAATTAGAATCCCAGCCCTTGATGATACCAAGTCTAAAACCAATAGGGTTTACTTTTTGTCCCATATTTTAGTTAGCGTTTTCTTTTGTTTCTACAACATCAGCGGTAACTTCTGAATTAATGGAATCTACCACCAAAGTTACATGATTTGATCTTTTACGAATTCTGTGTGCCCTACCTTGTGGAGCAGGCCTAAGTCGTTTCAACATTCTGCCTCCGTCCACTTGAATGGTTTTTACAAACAAATCTGCCTCTTCAAGTTTTTCGTCAGGATTTTTTGCCTGCCAGTTAGCTATTGCGGAAAGGATGAGTTTTTCCAATTTAATGGCACCGTGATTAGGAGTGAACTTTAAAATGCTCAATGCATAACCCACTTTTTTCCCCCTGACCAGGTCAGCCACAAGCCGCATCTTCCGGGGCGAAGTAGGAACATTATTTAATCTTGCTATTGCTTCCATGATTATCTCTTTCCTTTATCTTTTTTGGCGATGTGACTTCTAAAGTTCCTTGTAGGGGCAAATTCACCCAATTTATGTCCTACCATATTGTCAGTAACAAACACGGGGATGAATTTATTCCCATTATGCACAGCAAAGGTATGGCCCACAAAGTCCGGGGAAATCATTGATCTTCTCGACCAGGTTTTGATGACGGATTTTTTCCCTGATTCGTTCATACCATCCACTTTTGCTACTAAGTGGTGTTCTATATAAGGCCCTTTTTTTAATGAACGTGCCATAGTTATTTAGATCTTCTACTGATAATGAATTTATTTGAATATTTTTTTGGGGATCTGGTCCTCTTACCTTTAGCAAGGAGGCCATTCCTTGATCTTGGATGTCCACCAGATGAACGGCCTTCGCCACCACCCATAGGGTGATCCACCGGGTTCATCGCAACACCCCTCACCCTAGGTCTTCTACCTAACCAACGGTTTCTACCAGCTTTTCCTAAAACTACATTCATGTGATCACCATTGGAAACAGTACCTATTGTTGCCATACAGGTACCTAGCACCAATCTCACTTCCCCAGAGGGTAATTTGAGTGTGACATATTTGCCTTCACGTGCTACTATTTGCGCATAGCTTCCACCACTCCTAGCTAATGCACCACCTTTGCCGGGTTTCAATTCAATGTTATGGATGATAGTACCCAAAGGAATATTGGCCATTGGCATAGAATTCCCGACTTCCGGTGCCACACTGTCTCCCGATATCACTGTTTGACCAACTTGCAAACCTTCGGGAGCTATAATGTAGGTTTTGGCGCCATCGACATAAAACAACAATGCCAAACGAGCCGTCCTGTTCGGATCATACTCAATGGCGTTGACAACTGCTGGTACGCCAAATTTATTTCTCTTAAAATCAACGATCCTAAGCCTTTGTTTATGGCCACCCCCTAAATTCCGGGCGGTCATTTTACCTGCGCTATTCCTGCCACCTGAGCTCTTTTTTGGTGCCAAAAGAGTCTTTTCCGGCTTTGACTTTGTAATCTCGTCAAATGCAGGGGCCACTCTAAATCTGGTACCGGGAGTTATTGGCTTTAATTTTTTAACTGCCATGATTCTGATTCAATTAAATTTCTCCGTAAAAATCAATTACTTCTCCGTCCGCTACTTGCACAATCGCTTTCTTAAAAGCATTGGTATAGCCGGAGACAACTTTAGCTTTAGTGTATCTGGTCTTATGCTTTGCAGCATATCTCATGGTCCTTATACCCACTACTTTCACACCATACATTTTCTCTACGGCTGCTTTGATTTCAGGCTTTTTAGCAGTTTTATCCACTATGAAACCGTAAATGCCACGATCGTTCATTGCTGAAATCTTTTCAGTAATCAAGGGCTTTTTTAGTATATCCATTGTCTTACTTCGATAAAAGGGTTTCTAACTTACTTAAAGCTCCTTCACAAAGGACCAGATTATCCGCATGAAGTACATGATAGGTATTTACATCATCTACTGTGATAACTTTTGTCTTCGGTAAATTCCTGCTTGATAAGTATACATTTTTATTGTTCTCAGGGAGAACAAGTAATGTTTTCTTATCTGTCAAGGAGAGGTCGGCCATTAAAGAAATATAGTTTTTCGTTTTAGGGGTATCGAATGCGACGTTTTCCAAAACCGTTAAACTGTTATCCTTAACCTTATAGGAAAGGGCGGATTTTTTGGCCAGTTGCTTTAATTTCTTGTTCAATTTGAAAGAATAGTCTCTTGGCCTTGGACCAAACACTCTACCTCCACCTCTGAATATAGGCGACTTAATGGAACCAGCCCTGGCACTACCTGTACCTTTTTGCTTCTTGATCTTTCTTGTAGAGCCTGCTATTTCGGCACGCTCCTTGGATTTGTGCGTTCCCTGCCTTTGGTTGGCCAAATACTGCTTTACATCCAGGTATATGGCATGATCATTAGGCTCAATCGCAAAAATATCATCAGAAAGACTTATCTTTCTACCTGTTTCTTCACCGTTATGTTTTAATATTGCTAATTCCATTTTCTTATTTCTCTAGAATAACGAAAGAATTTTTTGCACCTGGTACAGAGCCGCTAACAAGGATCAGGTTTCTTTCAGGATATATCTTAAGAACCCGAAGGTTCAAAACTTTGACCCTGTCACCACCTGTTCTACCCGCCATTCTCATGCCTTTAAATACCCTTGAAGGCCAAGAACATGCACCGATTGATCCAGGATGTCTTGCCCTGTTGTGCTGACCGTGAGTACTGTCACCAACACCCGCAAAACCATGGCGTTTTACCACGCCCTGGAATCCCTTACCTTTGGAGGTTCCGATGGCATCAAGGAAATCGCCTTCAATAAACACATCTTCGGATTTTACTGTTTTTCCAAGATCTACCTGACCTTCAAATTCCACCCTGAAATCCCTGAATTCAACAACCTTCTGCTTAGGAGTAGTGCCGGCCTTTTTAAAATGACCGATTAGCGGCTTAGGCGTATTTTTCTCCTTGCGCTCGCCATAACTCAACTGAACAGCATTGTACCCGTCTGTTTCCAAATTTTTTACTTGTGTAACTACACAAGGACCAGCTTCTAATAGCGTGCATGCGACATTTTGTCCATCGGCACTAAAAATGCTAGTCATACCTACTTTTTTACCTATTATTCCAGACATCTTCTGTTACATAATATTAATTAACCCCAGCGTTTACACACTTTCGCCTTAAAGGACTGCAAAGTTAGTAATTTATCCACACCTTACAAACGAGGGCTCGTTTATTTTCAAATATTTATGAAATGCATCATACAAAACCCATGGATACATTGAATCCGGTTTATTTTTATCGGAATTAGCACTTAGACAAAAGAAAAACCCGCACCAAAGGAGCAGGTTTTCGTATATCAATGTGTAATGACGATCAAACTTTGATCTCTACATCAACACCACTTGGCAATTCAATTTTCATCAGGGCATCTACCGTTTTGGAACTGTTGGAATAAATATCAACCAGTCTTTTGTAAGTACAAAGCTGAAACTGCTCCCTTGCTTTTTTGTTCACGTGTGGGGATTTAAGCACCGTGAATTTTTCCTTCTTGGTAGGCAGGGGAATAGGTCCCACTACCACTGCTCCAGTGGATTTAACAGCTTTGACAATTTTTTCTGATGACTTGTCCACCAAGCTGTGGTCATAAGACTTAAGTTTTATTCTGATTTTTTGATTCATGTTCGTTAAGTTTAGACTTTCTCCCCTTTAACTTTAGCGATGATTGCTTCAGCAATGTTATTTGGAACTGGCTCGTAATGAGAGAACGTAAGGGATGCGGAAGCCCGGCCAGAGGAGATGGTCCTCAAGTCTGTAACATACCCAAACAATTCTGATAATGGAACGCTTGCTTTGATTACCGTAGCAGCACCTTTAGTGTCCATACCCTTCATCAATCCCCTTCTCCTGTTAAGGTCACCCGTAACAGGTCCGGTATATTCATCCGGGGAAATTACTTCGACGGCCATTACAGGTTCCAATAATTGGGGCTTGGCTTTTTTGGCCGCTTCTTTAAATCCTATTCTTGCCGCCAATTCAAAGGATAATGCATCTGAATCGACATCGTGAAATGATCCATGGTACAACCGTACTTTCATGGATTCTACAGGATAACCTGCCAAGGGACCATTGTTCATCGCCTCGGTGAATCCTTTTTGTATGGACGGAATAAATTCCTTGGGGATCACCCCACCTACTATACCGTTCACAAAATCCAATCCTGGTTTGATTTCATTGGTCTCCGGATCCGGATCCTTTGGTCCCATTTCGAAAACGATATCAGCAAATTTACCTTTACCACCTGTTTGCTTTTTGTAAACCTCTTTATGCTCCACCTTGGCAAACAAAGCTTCTTTGTAGGCCACTTGAGGGGCACCTTGATTGATCTCTACTTTGAACTCCCTTTTCAATCGGTCAATGATGATTTCAAGGTGAAGTTCACCCATCCCTCTAAGAATAACCTGTCCGGTTTCGTGATCTGTATTGACATGGAGCGTAGGATCTTCTTCCACCAATTTGGATATAGCCATACCTAATTTATCTACGTCCGCCTGAGTTTTGGGCTCAATAGCATAGCCGATAACCGGCTCGGGGAAAGTCATTTCCTCTAAGATCACCTTGTTCTTTTCATCACATAAGGTATCTCCTGTCTTTATGTCCTTGAAGCCAACACCCGCACATATATCACCAGCTTCCACCCTATCTATAGGGTTTTGCTTGTTGGAGTGCATTTGCATCAACCTGGAAATTCTTTCTTTCTTGCTCGTCCTTGTATTATATACATAGGAACCGGAATCCAACTTGCCCGAATATACCCTCATGAAAGCAAGACGGCCGACAAAAGGATCAGTGGCAATCTTAAACGCCAGGGCAGCAAAAGGTTCATCAGGATCTGGGTGCCTCACCACATCTTCTTCTGTATCAGGGTCGATGCCCTTGACAGGCGGAAGATCATAGGGAGAGGGCAGATAGGCCATAACTGCATCCAAAAGTGCCTGAACTCCTTTGTTTTTAAAAGCGGAACCACAAAGTACCGGAGAAAAGTCCATATTAATGACCGCTTTACGGATGGCTTCCATTATTTCTTCTTTGGTGATGGAATCTTCATCTTCGAAGAATTTCTCCATTAAAGCATCATCGTAAGCGGCTACTTGTTCTATCAGGGCTTGCCTGTATTCAGTAACGGTCTCTTTGAGATCTTCCGGGACATCAATGACTTTGTAAGTCATCCCTTGGTCCTCTTCGTTCCAAACAATGGCTTGGTTGGTAATTAAGTCAACTACCCCTTTAAAAGTATCTTCGGCCCCGATTGGTACTTGAAGAGGAACCGGGTTGGCTCCTAACTTCTCTTTTATTTCATTAATCGCATTAAAAAAATTTGCCCCTGCCCTATCCATTTTGTTGATAAAGCAGATTCTTGGCACATGGTATTTATCAGCTTGTCTCCATACCGTTTCTGATTGTGGCTCCACACCGGACACCGCACAGAAAAGGGCCACAGCCCCATCCAAGACCCGTAGGGAACGTTCTACTTCAACAGTAAAGTCAACGTGGCCCGGAGTATCAATCAGGTTGAGTTGGTATTCTTTGGTGTCAGGAGTAACTTGACCTTGAGTAGTGGGATATTTCCACTTGGTAGTAGTAGCGGCCGAAGTAATGGTAATGCCCCTTTCCTGCTCTTGCTCCATCCAGTCCATTGTAGCAACACCATCGTGTACTTCTCCGATTTTGTGGGTCAAACCTGTATAATACAAAATACGCTCAGAAGTGGTAGTCTTTCCGGCATCAATATGAGCCATGATACCGATATTCCTCAAATATTTTAAGTCTTTCTTAGCCATTATTTATTAAAATCTGAAATGTGAGAATGCTTTGTTGGCTTCTGCCATTCTATGGGTGTCATCTTTCTTCTTCACTGCAGCACCTTCACCTTTTGAAGCAGCCATAATCTCACCCGCAAGTCTGTCCATCATTGTCTTCTCCCCTCTTCTTCTGGAATAAGTGATCATCCACTTAATGCCGAGGGAGACTTTCCTTTCCGGTCTTACTTCCATGGGGACCTGGAATGTTGCACCACCAACTCTACGACTCTTCACCTCTACGGCTGGAGTGATATTGTTAAGCGCTTTTTTCCAAACCTCGAGACCGTTCTCACCCATTTTGTCTTCTACTTTTGCTACTGCATCGTAAAAGATCTTATAAGCAATACTCTTCTTCCCATCCATCATTATACAGTTGACAAACTTGGTGACCAAAGTATCATTAAACTTCGGGTCAGGAAGAATATATCTCTTTTTTGGTTTCGCTTTTCTCATTATTGAATATTATTAACTTTAGGATTATTTTTTAGCGGCTTTGGGTCGCTTGGCACCATACTTGGACCTGCCTTGCTTACGGTCTTTAACCCCCGCAGTATCCAATGCACCCCGAATGATGTGGTAACGCACACCTGGAAGATCTTTCACACGACCACCCCTGATCAATACGATAGAGTGCTCCTGCAAATTATGGCCTTCTCCTGGAATATATGCGTTAACTTCCTTGCCATTGGTCAACCTTACCCTCGCCACCTTTCTCATCGCAGAGTTAGGCTTCTTCGGAGTAGTGGTGTATACCCTTGTACACACTCCCCTTCTCTGAGGGCATGCATCCAGTGCTCTGGATTTAGATTTCGTCTCAAGGGTCTTTCTACCTTTTCTTACTAACTGTTGTATAGTAGGCATTAACTGATAAATTTAGTTTTCCTTATATCTTTAAACATGTGATTTTTGGATTGCAAAGGTAATCAAATACATAAAACAAACAAACTAAAGAATTATATTTTTAGAACAGAAAAAGGAAGCTTATGCCTCTCCCAATGTCCCTCCAAAATTCATGGGGAAATGGGGCGCTTCAGCTCCACTTTCTATCTTTCCAAAAGCTTGTTCATACTTTTCAATATTGTCTTTCAGGGCCGCCAGCAATCTTTTGGCATGATCGGGGGTCATAATAATCCGTGATTTCACCTTAGCCTTTGGAACTCCGGGCATCAGCCGGATAAAATCTATTACAAATTCCGAATTGGAATGGGCAATCATTGCAAGATTGGAATAAATCCCTTCAGCAATTTCGTCCGAAAGTTCAACATTAATCTGCTGGTTGGCGTTTCCTTTCTTTTCTTTATCGTCTTCTTCCATGGTTAAAAGGATTAAAAAAGGCCTGCATATTTTACAGGCCTTTTATTTTATTTAACAACCTCTTTGGATCTTTTTGTTATCTTTTCCTTCTCTGCGGAAAGTTTATCATATTCCTCCTGAGAACCAATGATCATGTTGCCAAAATGTCTCTGACCAGTACCGGCCGGGATCAAATGACCCACAATCACGTTTTCTTTAAGGCCCAATAACTCATCGCGCTTTCCTCTGATAGCTGCTTCACTGAGGACTTTGGTAGTCTCCTGGAAGGATGCCGCAGATATAAAGCTTTCTGTACCCAATGAAGAGGCGGTGATACCTTGAAGTGTAGGCTTGGAGACTGCCGTTTCCGCATCTCTTACCTGTACAATTTTCAGGTCCTTCCGCTTCAAACTGGAATTTTCATCCCTCAGTCTTCTGGCAGTAATAATCATTCCCGCTTTCAGTGTAGAGGAGTCGCCTGAGTCCATCACCACTTTTTTGTCCAGGATACTATCGTTCTCTTCTCTAAACTGCCATTTATCAACAATCTGATTTTGAAGGAAACCGGTATCACCAGCATCAAGGATTTCTACTTTTTGCATCATTTGGCTCACTATCACTTCAATATGCTTGTCGTTGATCTTAACCCCCTGAAGCCTGTAAACCTCTTGGATTTCATTGACCAGGTAATCCTGAACAGCAGTTGGTCCTTTGATGGACAGGATATCGTTTGGCGTGATAGCTCCATCAGAAAGTGGCTCTCCTGCGCGGATAAAGTCATTCTCCTGAACAAGGATGTGTTTGGAAAGCGATACCATGTATCTCTTCTTCACGCCATCTTTGGATTCAATAAAGATTTCCCTGTTTCCTCGCTTGATACCACCATAACTAACCACTCCGTCAATTTCCGATACTACAGCAGGGTTGGAAGGGTTTCTTGCTTCAAATAGCTCAGTCACCCTTGGCAGACCTCCGGTAATATCCCTTGTCTTACCAACAGAACGTGGAATCTTGACCAGAATCTGTCCAGCTTGGACCTTCTCACCAGGCTCTACAGCAAGGTGGGCCCCTACCGGAATATTATAAGCTTTGGATTCATCACCATGCTTAACAATAACTGCAGGGTTTTTGGTCTTATCTTTGGTATCTATAATTACCTTCTCTCTATAGCCCGTTTGATCATCTGCCACTTCCTTGAAAGTAATCCCTTCAATGATGGCATCGAAATCTATTTTACCATCAAATTCCGATAAAATGACGGCATTATATGGATCCCAAGTACACAGGGAATCGCCTTTGCTGATTTTCTGACCATCCCTTACATTAAGGAGTGCCCCATAAGGCACATGATTGGAAACCAAAGTTTTGCCTGTCTTGGTATCATTGATTTTGATTTCACCGGACCTACCCATAACGATAGAAATAGGTTCTCCTTCTTTGTTTGTGGCATCAATCCATCTCAGTTCCTCCTCAAATTCAACCACTCCGTCAAATTTGGCATTGATGCTGGCTTCTACCGAAATATTGGAAGCGGTTCCACCAACGTGGAATGTCCTCAAAGTAAGCTGAGTCCCAGGTTCACCGATGGATTGCGCTGCGATAACACCTACTGATTCGCCATTTTGTACAATGGAGCCAGAAGCTAGGTTTCTACCATAGCATTTGGTACATACCCCTCTTCTTGTCTCACAGGTAAGTACAGATCTGATTTCCACTTCCTCCACCGCTGATTCGTCAATTCTCTTGGCAACTTCGTCATTGATTTCCTCCCCAGAGGACACGATCAGCTCATCTGAGATGGGATCCAGTACATCATGAACCGAAATCCTTCCAACAATTCTTTCAGAAAGTGGCTCCACGATCTCGTCATTATCTTTTAATGCCTGTACTATAAGGCCCCTTAAGGTTCCGCAATCTTCTTCTGCTACGATCATATCCTGGGCAACGTCTACCAACCTTCTGGTCAAGTAGCCGGCATCAGCTGTTTTCAAGGCCGTATCCGCAAGACCCTTACGGGCACCGTGGGTGGAGATAAAGTATTCCAATACATCAAGTCCCTCTTTAAAGTTGGAAAGGATTGGGTTTTCGATGATTTCACCAACAGAACCTTGAAGGTTTTTCTGCGGCTTGGCCATCAAACCTCTCATCCCACCTAACTGACGGATTTGCTCCCTTGATCCTCTTGCTCCGGAATGCATCATCATATAGATGGCATTAAAACCTTGTTTATCATCCTCCATCTGCTTCATCAGGATATTGGTAAGGTTGGAGTTGGTTCTTGTCCAAATATCAATTACCTGATTATATCTTTCATTATCTGTGATAAGACCCATCAGATAGTTGTTCCAAACCTGGTCAACATCTTCTTTGGCTTTCTCGATAAGAGGCTCTTTTTCTTCTGGGATGATTACATCATTTAACCCCATCGACAGGCCACCTGTATAGGCCATTTGGAAACCTAGATTTTTGATGTCATCAAGGAATTGTGCCGTTCTGGCGATTCCGCAAATCTTGACCACTTCAGCGATAATCTGCTGTAGTTTTTTCTTCGTGAGCAATTCGTTTACAAATCCAACCTGATCCGGAACAAACTGATTGAAAATCAAACGGCCCGCAACAGTCTCGACAATTTTACTCTCGAGCTCTCCATTTTCCCCGCGCACATTCACCTTACACTTGATCAAAGCATGTTGGGATATCTGTCTTTCGTTCAATGCAATAACCACATCTTCCTCCCCGTAAAAAGTCATTCCTTCTCCAGGAACCTTTTCTTCAGGTGTGGATTTCTTCCCCTTGGTGACATAATATAGACCCAGTACCATGTCTTGCGACGGTACGGTAATCGGTGCACCATTGGCCGGATTAAGGATATTGTGTGAAGAAAGCATCAATGTAGAAGCTTCCAGAATGGCCTCATGGCCCAGCGGTACGTGTACCGCCATCTGGTCACCGTCAAAGTCAGCGTTGAATGCCGTACAGACCAACGGGTGGAGCTGAATGGCTTTTCCTTCAATAAGCTTCGGCTGGAAAGCCTGAATACCCAATCGGTGAAGCGTTGGGGCCCTGTTCAAAAGCACGGGATGCCCCTTCAGTACATTTTCAAGGATATCCCAAACTACCGGATCTTTCCTATCTACTATTTTCTTGGCCGACTTGACCGTTTTTACTATGCCCCTTTCTATCAGTTTTCTAATGACAAAAGGCTTGAACAATTCAGCGGCCATATTCTTGGGCAGTCCGCACTCATGGAGCTTCAATTCAGGACCTACCACGATCACAGAACGACCTGAATAATCCACACGTTTACCCAGTAAGTTTTGACGGAAACGCCCTTGCTTACCTTTGAGCATGTCAGACAGTGATTTCAGGGCCCTGTTGCCATCAGACCTTACTGCATTTACTTTTCTTGAGTTATCGAAAAGGGAATCAACAGCTTCCTGAAGCATCCTCTTTTCATTCCTCAATATTACTTCAGGTGCCTTGATATCTATCAGTCTTTTCAAGCGGTTGTTTCTAATAATAACCCTTCTATATAAGTCATTTAGATCCGAAGTGGCAAACCTACCCCCATCCAGGGGAACCAAAGGCCTTAACTCCGGTGGAATAACAGGCACCATCCGCACGACCATCCATTCGGGACGGTTTTCAATTCTCGTTCTTGCCTCCCTGAATGCCTCCACTACCTTCAGTCTTTTCAAAGCTTCCGCTTTTCTTTGCTGGGAAGTATCAGTGGCAGCTTGGTGTCGAAGGCTATAAGAAAGATCATCAAGATCCAACCTAGCCAACAACATCTCCAAAGCTTCCGCACCCATTTTAGCAATGAACTTATTAGGGTCATCATCATCAAGCATTTGGTTATCCTTTGGAAGTTTATCCATGATGTCCAAATACTCATCTTCTGTCAAAAAGTCTAGATATTGTAAGCCGTCCTCTGCTTTAATCCCTGCATTTACTACAGCATATCGTTCGTAATAAACAATCTGATCAAGCTTCTTGGTAGGCAGACCTAAAAGATAACCTATTTTGTTTGGAAGAGACTTAAAGTACCAAATATGTGCCACGGGAACAACCAGCTCTATATGGCCCATTCTTTCGCGGCGTACTTTTTTTTCAGTAACCTCTACCCCACATCTGTCACAAATAATACCTTTATATCTAATGCGCTTATATTTTCCACAATGACACTCCCAGTCCTTTACTGGTCCGAAAATCCGCTCACAGAACAAGCCTCCCATTTCTGGCTTATAAGTCCTGTAATTGATTGTTTCCGGCTGCGTTACCTCACCATGAGAGCTATCCAGAATGGATTCTGGAGAAGCCAAACTAATAGTGACCCTGGAAAAGTCGTTGTTTAGTTTTTTATTTTTTCTGAACGCCATAATTAAATATGTGAGTAGGTGAAGGGCCTTCCGGCCCAATTTAATCTAAATTAGTCAAGTGTGATTTCCAGGGCAAGGCCCCTTAACTCATGCACCAATACGTTAAAGGATTCCGGAATATTAGGCTTCGGAAGGTTTTCCCCTTTTACAATGGCTTCATAAGCTTTGGCTCTGCCAATTACATCATCTGACTTAACGGTGAGGATCTCTTGGAGTACGTGAGAGGCACCAAATGCCTCCAATGCCCAAACTTCCATTTCCCCAAAGCGTTGGCCTCCAAACTGAGCTTTACCACCCAATGGCTGCTGTGTAATCAACGAATAGGGTCCAATAGATCTGGCATGCATTTTATCGTCCACCAAGTGGCCCAATTTCAACATGTAGGTGACCCCCACCGTGACCGGCTGGTCAAATTTCTTGCCGGTAAGGCCATCAAACAAATAAGTCCTGCCGAAATAAGGCAATCCTGCCTTTTCAAGTTCAGCTGCCACTTCTTCAGTACTGGCACCATCAAATATCGGTGTCGCATATTTCTTGTCTAATTTCTGGCCTGCCCAAGCTAGGACAGTCTCAAAAATCTGACCAATATTCATACGGGAAGGTACCCCTAACGGGTTCAATACGATATCCATAGGCGTGCCGTCTTCAAGGAAGGGCATGTCTTCATCCCTTACGATTTTGGCCACAATACCTTTGTTACCGTGACGACCGGCCATTTTATCACCTACTTTTAGTTTACGCTTTTTGGCCACGTACACTTTGGCAAGCTGAACGATGCCTGCTGGCAACTCATCTCCTACTTCCAGGGTGAACTTTTCCCTCTTGAACCTACCTGAAATCTCGTTTCTGGTATTGGTGTAGTTTTTGACCAGTTGCTGAACCAAGAAGTTGGTATGGGCATCACCTGTCCAGTCATCAAGGATGATATCAGACACCAAGTTAGCTTCTTCTGGAACATTATAGTTGCTCTCGTCCCGGTATGGATTTTTAGAAGGGAACAAATTCTGCTCAATATTCTTTTCATTGAACTTCACTCCCTTACTGATAATCACATCCCCAAACTTATGCTTCACACCATTAGAGGTTTTTCCGTCCAAAAGAACCATAAATTTCTTGATCATTTTGGCCCTTACCCCTAACAGGTCCCTGGCATATTGGGATTTTAATTTGACGACCTCCTCTTTGGATTTTGCCCTTAGGTCTTTGTCTTTTTTAGGTCTGGAGAACAATTTGGTTTCAATCACCACCCCGTTCAAAGAAGGGGAAGCCTTTAGGGAAGCATCTTTGACATCCCCGGCTTTGTCCCCGAAAATCGCTCTTAGCAGTTTTTCTTCCGGGGTAGGGTCTGTCTCTCCTTTAGGCGTAATCTTACCGATGATGATATCACCTTCTTTAAGTTCCGCCCCGATTCTGATAATCCCGTTTTCGTCCAGGTTTTTAACCGCCTCTTCCGAAACGTTAGGGATTTCAGAAGTCAGTTCTTCCTCTCCCCTCTTGGTGTCTCTTACTTCAAGCTGGAACTCTTCCACGTGGATAGAGGTAAACACATCTTCCCGGACTACTCTTTCAGAAATGACAATGGCATCTTCAAAATTGTATCCTTGCCAAGGCATATAGGCTACCGTCAGGTTTTTACCCAATGCCAATTCTCCGTTATTGGTAGAATAACCCTCTACCAAGACCTGTCCTTTAGAGATCCTTTGTCCTTTGAGGACCAAAGGTGTCAGGTTAATGGTGGTGTCCTGGTTGGTTCTTCTAAACTTAACCAGGTCATATGTTTTATACTCATCACTGAAATTGACAAGAAGCTCGTCATCAGTCAATTCGTATTTTATAACGATTTTCTTTGCATCCACGGAATCTACCACCCCATCGGCTTCAGCAATAATCAAGGATCTGGAATCAACCGCGGTTCTTGCTTCCAAACCAGTACCCACGATAGGGGCTTCCGCTTTA
Organism: Anditalea sp.; assembly: GCA_040905145.1. GTDB lineage: Bacteria > Bacteroidota > Bacteroidia > Cytophagales > Cyclobacteriaceae > DATGMS01. The sequence goes on along the minus strand of JBBDSC010000073.1, from coordinate 5,091 downwards.
AGAAGTGGCACAGCCTGGCGCTGCATGTTAGATCCCATCAATGCACGGTTCGCATCATCATGCTCCAGAAATGGGATCAATGAGGCGGCTACCGAAACAATTTGGTTAGGAGCTACATCCATGTAACTGATTTCCTTAGGCTCAAGAACCGGGAAATCCCCTTCAAAACGGGCTTTAACTTTCTCATTGACAAATACACCATTATCATCTAAAGGCGCATTTGCCTGAGCGATGTTATGTTCATCTTCCTCCTCAGCGGTAAGGAAAACGATATCCTTCCCGTCCATACTCACTTTGCCATCAGATGCCTTCCTGTAAGGTGTTTCCAGGAATCCCATTCCGTTGACTTTGGCATGAACACACAAAGAAGAAATCAAGCCAATGTTTGGTCCCTCGGGGGTTTCAATGGTACAAAGGCGGCCGTAGTGGGTATAGTGAACGTCACGGACCTCAAAACCTGCCCGCTCCCTCGAAAGTCCACCGGGACCCAAGGCAGATAACCTTCTCTTATGCGTCAATTCGGCAAGAGGGTTGGTCTGGTCCATAAACTGAGATAGCTGGTTGGTACCAAAGAAGGAATTGATTACCGAAGAAAGTGTCCTGGCATTGATCAGATCCACCGGTTTGAAATCTTCGTTATCCCTTACGTTCATCCGCTCACGGATAGTCCTGGCCATACGGGCCAGTCCTACACCAAACTGACTGTATAATTGTTCACCAACAGTTCTTACCCTTCTGTTACTCAAGTGATCAATATCATCCACTACTGCTTTGGAATTGATAAGTCCAATCAGGTACTTGACGATATTGATGATATCTTCTGTGGTAAGCACTATTTTATCGGAAGCAATGTTCAGCCCAAGCTTTTTATTGATCCTATATCTACCTACTTCTCCCAGATCGTACCGCTTATCGGAGAAAAACAATCCATGGATTACTTCCCTTGCGGTCGCTTCATCAGGAGCTTCAGTATTTCTTAATTGTCTATAAATAACCTCCACAGCCTCTTTCTCAGAGTTGGAGTTGTCCTTTTGCAAGGTGTTGTAAATAATGGAATAATCGGCCACATTGACATCTTCCCGATGAAGGATAATGCTCTTGGTACCTGATTCCAATATTAAATCAATGTCCTCATCCGTCAAGATGGAGTCCCTTTCCAGGAGCACTTCGTTCCTGTCAATAGAAACCACCTCTCCTGTATCCTCATCCACGAAATCCTCCACCCAGGTTCTTAACACACGGGCGGCAAGTTTCCTGCCACTGACTTTTTTAAGAGCGGCTTTTGTGGCTTGGATTTCTTCAGAAAGACCAAACAGATCTAAGATCAGCTTATCAGAACCATAGCCTATGGCCCTTAACAGGGTCGTGACCGGGAATTTTTTCTTTCTGTCGATGTAGGCATACATGACATTGTTAATGTCGGTAGCAAATTCAATCCAGGAACCCTTAAACGGTATGATCCTGGCAGAATAAAGCTTTGTTCCATTGGTATGTTTACTTTGGGCAAAGAAAACCCCCGGAGACCGGTGCAATTGGGAAACAATCACACGCTCTGCACCATTGATCACAAATGAGCCCTTTTCTGTCATATAAGGAAGATTCCCCAAGAATACTTCTTGCTCGATGGTTTCGAAGTCTTCATTGTCTTCGTCAGAACAGAGCAAACGAAGTTTCGCTTTGAGAGGAACAGAATAGGTAAGTCCTCTGTCAATACTTTCGGAAACATTGTATTTTGGAGGGTCAACTGTATAGTCAATAAATTCAAGGGTAAAGTTTTCTCTTGAATCGCTTATGGGAAAGTTTTCAGAGAAGACCTTGAACAGACCATCCTGTCTTCTTTTTTCTGCGGGAGTATCCAACTGGAAGAAATCCTTAAAGGATTGCAATTGGATTTCGAGAAAATCCGGATAGTCTTTGACTACCTTAATAGATGAGAAACTTTTCCTTTCGGTTTGATTCTGGATAGCCAAGGCAGTATATGTTTATATGTGATTTAATAACTAAATGTGTTCAATTTATACTTGGAAAAACACAATTTCCAAGTTGCGCACAAACAGGAAAAGACCTGACTAAAAAGTCAGGTCTAATTTGATAACCTTTTTCTATAAGGTAAGGTTATCCAAATTATTTCAGCTCAACTTCAGCACCAGCTTCTTCTAGTTGCTTTTTGAGCGCTTCAGCTTCGTCTTTCGCGATACCTTCTTTAACAGCTTTTGGAGCACTGTCAACTACTTCTTTCGCTTCTTTAAGACCAAGACCAGTCAATTCTTTTACTAGTTTAACCACTGCCAATTTTGAACCACCAGCAGCTTTCAAGATGACATCAAAAGAAGTTTTTTCTTCTTCTTCGGCACCTTCACCAACTCCACCGGCCACCGCAACAGGGGCAGCGGCAGCGGCAGGTTCGATACCATACTCATCCTTCAATATAGTGGCTAACTCACTTACCTCTTTAACAGTTAAATTCACTAACTGTTCAGCGAATGCTTTAAGATCTGCCATTGTATTATAATTTAATTGATTGTTTTTAAACTAATTTGATTTCTTTAAATATTTTATGATTCCCTTTCAGCAAGGGTTTTAACCAGTCCGGCCAATGTATTCTGTCCACTCTGAAGAGCAGAAATAACATTCTTGGCAGGTGATTGAAGCAAGCCGATAACCTCTCCCAGAAGTTCTTCCTTGGATTTAAGTTTGGATAACATTTCCAGGGTTTGTTCTCCAAGGAATTGGTCTCCATCTATGGAAGCTCCTTTGAAAGCTGGTCTTTTTTCTTTTTTGCCTAATTTTTTCCTAAAGTCTATCAGTACTTTTGCAGGCAGATTACTTGTCTCCCTAGAGAAAATAATCCCGGAAAAACCCTTAAGTGTTTCTTCTGAAAAATTAGTGTAGTCCACATCCAGATTCCCCAGTGCTTTTTTGATCAAGGTATTTTTATAAACCTTATATTCTACTCCTTTTTCATAACACATTCTTCTGAAAGCATTTACCTGAGCAACACTGAAACCTGAAGCATCTGTAATATAGAAATGCGGAGTTTCCTTTAATTTCCCGGTAAGACTTTCGATGATTGATTTTTTTTCCTCTCTAGTCATAATTATATACCTTGAATGCTCCCTTTATCAATATCTATACCTGGCGACATGGTGCTGGATAAATGTATGCTTCTGAAGTAAGTGCCTTTGGAAGTTGAGGGTTTTAATTTAGATATCGTCTGTATAAGTTCGTTCGCATTTTCCTGAAGTCTTTCAGGAGTAAATGAAACCTTACCCACGCTGGCATGAATAATGCCGAATTTATCTACTTTAAAGTCAATCTTACCGGCTTTAACTTCCTTCACCGCTTTCCCCACATCCAGGGTTACCGTTCCGGATTTTGGGTTAGGCATTAATCCTCTTGGTCCCAACACCCTACCTAGCCTACCTACTTTAGCCATAACATTGGGCATAGTGATAATGACATCCACGTCAGTCCACCCACCTTCTATCTTTGCTATATAGTCATCCAATCCAACATAGTCTGCACCGGCTTCTTTGGCTTCCTCTTCCTTTTCAGGTGTACAAAGCACGAGAACTTTTATCTCCTTACCTGTACCGTGAGGCAATGCCACAACACCTCTTATCATTTGATCTGCTTTACGGGGATCCACACCCAAACGGATGTCCAGATCTACAGAAGCATCAAACTTGTTGAACGTGATATCTTTCACAATTGAAGAAGCCTCAGCCAGGGAATACTGTTGGCTTGGGTCGTACTTGGAAAGAGCTTCTTTTTGCTTTTTTGTTAACTTAGCCATTGTTTTTAAATTTATTCCTCCCAAGGAGCTTTTCCTGAAACTGTAATCCCCATACTTCTAGCGGTACCAGCAACCATTCGCATGGCAGATTCCATTTCGAAGGCATTTAAGTCAGGCATTTTCACCTCGGCAATTTCCTTAACTTGGTCCCAGGTAACGGAGCCGACCTTTTTCCTGTTTGGTTCCGCAGAACCATTTTTAACTTTCGCTGCCTCAATCAGCAAATTGGCTGCCGGAGGGGTTTTAATAACGAAGTCAAAAGACTTATCCGAATAAATCGTGATAAGAACAGGAACAATTTGTCCCATTTTTTCCTGAGTCCTAGCATTGAATTGCTTACAGAACTCCATGATGTTCAAACCCTTGGAACCAAGGGCCGGACCAACAGGAGGAGATGGGTTTGCCTGGCCACCTTTCACCTGTAATTTCAGATAACCAGTAATTTCCTTAGCCATTTCCTAGTCTTGTTTTTCTACTTGTATAAAGTTTAATTCCACAGGGGTGTTCCGACCAAAGATTTTAACCATTACATTAAGTTTCTTCTTGTCTTCAAACACCTCTTCTATTGTTCCCGAGAAGCCACTGAAAGGACCGTCCATTACCCTTACGGTCTCTCCAACTATATATGGCGTATCCAGTTTCTCTGCAAACTCATCAATTTCCTCAACCCTTCCTAAGATCCGGTTGACTTCTGATTGACGTAATGGCTCAGGGGTTTTGGAAGCCCCCCCTTTGTTTGACCCTAAAAAACCGATAACACCCGGAATACTCGTAATTACGTGATTGGCTTCACCATGGGACAAATCCGCATTGACCAAAACATATCCAGGAAAGAAATTTCTCTCCCTGACACGCTTTTTCCCGTTGCGCATTTCATATACTTTCTCAGAAGGTATCAAAACTTCGGGAATAAATTCCTCCAGCTTTTGTCGGGCAATTTCATTGTCTAAATATGATTTAGCTTTTTTCTCTTGCCCAGCTACCACCCTGAGTACATACCATTTTTGTTCAGCCATTCGTAACTTTGATTCAATTAAAATAAATCATAAAACCATGTCATGATATTCTCGAAGCTAATGTCAATTACCCCAATAACAAGAGCAAAGATCAATGATGCAACAAGAACCAAAACGGCACTATTTTGTAGTGAAGCATACTTTGGCCAAGTGACCTTGTTCCTCATTTCGTCTACTGACTCAACAACAAAATTTTTTACATTCATGATTCTGAAAATTTTATAGCACGGGCGGAGAGATTCGAACTCCCATCAACGGTTTTGGAGACCGCTATTCTGC
>JBBDSC010000072.1:0-8545 GCA_040905145.1 Anditalea sp. | reverse complement strand
CTTAACTACTTTGATATTCCAAGGGTGAGTTATCCAGCTGTGAGCAAGCGCAGAATTCGCTATTATCTCCTCTGCCGGCTTACCCGCTATTACAACCGCAAGAGTCAGAGAAAGAGTAGGCTCTATAGACGGGATGCCTTTGGGGTTATGGTTGAGAAATACAACCTCATCGACCCCACAAAATACTCAGCCCCTGCCTCACTTGTGAAAGCTTGAGAAGAAAACTATAGGAAAGCCGTATGCGGGAAAACCGCACGTACGGTTTGATGAGGGGGTCCGTCAGGAATAAACTGATTCCTGACGGCTCTACTCTACTGGTAAAAAAGAAAGAACCCCAGAGTGTGCAGGGGAATCCCAGAGAAAGAAAAAAATCTACTCTGTGTTTCCCAGTGGCCTCTGTGGTAAAAAAAAAGAACCCCAGAGTGCGCAGAGGAAACACAGAGAAAGAAAAGCTCTACTCTGTGTTTTCCCGGTATCTCTGTGGTAACAATACTTAACTCAATACTGCTGCATTGTTAAAGGAGCCATTGCCCAGGATGGATTCCTTTTCATCGGACAAGGCGATTGCCCCGAGTATGGCTGAGTCGTCCAATTCCGCAACATATATATTCAAATTACCAGAAATGGCTTTGTAGGGAAATGTTTGTACAGTCCTGAGCATGCTGTCTTTGAAATAAGGATAAGCCTTTCGAATAGAGCCCCCAATGACAATAGCTTCCGGCGCATAGGTAAACAAGATCCGCTTGATCAGCATTCCCAGATGTTCCCCATAATTTTCAAAAAGCAACAAAGCTTCCTTATCTTTTTCCAAAGCTTTATTTGCCAGTCGTTTTGCGCTTTCCCCATCGGAATATTTGAAAAACTTATTGCTACAATAGTCTTCAAAGGTTTTGTCCAAGTAAGGTACCCCCCCCCATTCTCCTGCACCACATATATATCCGGTATATAGTTTTGAATTGGCAATAACTCCGGTTCCAATCCCAGTACCCAATGTCATCCCGATGATATGTTGATGGATTTTTGCAGGACCATATTTATATTCGCCCAGGGTAAAACAATTGGCATCATTGTTTATGAAAACCGGGACATTAAATTTTGCCTCCAAATAATCCTTCAATCCCACTTCTTGGAAGGAAGGAATGTTGGCCAGGTTATATACAATCCCCTTTTTGGGGTCAACCAATCCCGGTATGCCAATTCCGATGGCCTTAAAGTCAAAAGATAAATAGCTGGATATATGATCTGATATGGCTTCCAATATTTTGTCTTTTGGGCTGTTGTACGGAGTATTTATTTCCTTCCGCTCATAAATTGTCCCATTTTCATTGAGCCCTGAACTTATCTTGGTTCCTCCAATGTCCAAACCTAGAGCAATGTTTTTCCTTTTCATCTACAATAATCCTTCAATAGATTTTTCCAGTTCCCTGGCCTGGGCTAAAAATTCTTTTACGTTCATTTCCTTAAAGAAGATCAAGCCATGGCTTGATCTTACTTTGGCTGTTTCATGTTGATAAAAATAGTTTTTACCCAATAATAGCTGAACATCATTGAGCTGGTTCACCCAAATCCTTTTAGCCAACGTGCTGAATTTGCCATTGTGGGCGTAACTTGGGAAGGAAGCATTGACCTGGCTCATATAACAGTTGGAAAAGGAGTCTTCCATGACAGACATGTCCCCTAAGGAAACCGGTACGATTACGTTGGCTTCAGCAGCATCAAATTTAAACCACACATTTCTGTACCCGATTATTTTCAGCTCGCTTAAGTCTTCTTCATTTTCCCATTGCCGAACGGCCTCAGCGGTTGCTTGGAGCACTTTATAATGGGTGTCTGGTCCACTTCCTTCCGGATCAAGCGTTAGGCTAAGTTTAGTGGGTTTGATCGTCCTAAACATATCCACAATAGGCTCCACGTCTCTTTTCTTGTCCGGTTGTTCGGTAAAAATATCGCCGGTATAAAATCCCAAACGTAAATGGTGGACATTTTTGACCTGAACCCCGAAATGTGCCCACACCAATTCTTCCTCAAACTCCCTGATCATTCCTTTTAGGGTTTGGATTTTGGCCGGGTTTTTTTCCCCGTCATAAGAGTTTTTGAGGATACTGATGATCTCATTGATTTTTTCCCGCAGTTGTAGTGTGGATTTTACCTGATGAATTGTGACAATAGCCCTTACCACCCTGTGGCACAGTCCCCTCAATCTTTCTTCGGCATTTTCAGAAGCCACATTGGTCAAATAATGATAGACGTCTTTATCCATTTTTAAATTATATCCTGACTCAAAAAAGTCTTCATACTTGACCATCTGGATAAGGCCTTCATCCAATAATTTTTTTGTATGCTGCAAGGTGTCAATGACAAAAGAATTGGTCACGGCAGTGAAGCCGGAGGTTAACACGGCAAAATGGGCTTTATTGGAATTTTCATGCAGTTGCTTGGTGATATGGGGCAAAATTCCAAGGGATATGTCATCGTGGTGTGGTCCTGTATGTAAAAGCCCCTCGTTCTTTTCCTCTGCCAAGCCTCTGTCAATCTTTTCAGTAATATTTTTCATTACCTCAATGACCGTATTTTCGTCCAGTTCAGGGATTTGGCGGGTATACTTGTCATTTTTTAAATCATCAATGGTCAGGCGATGCCCGTATTTTTTGAGTTTTTTGCACAATTCAATTACAGCCCTTTCAGTCTTTAAATCATTCCACTCTCCACCCCTATAAAATTGATCCACACTATCTTCCAGCCTGGAGGCAGCTCCTTTGGTTAAATAGAACCTACCGTTTTTAAGCTTTTGTAAAATAGTGGCAGGATAAACATTGTTCAATTTGGTTTCCAGGGATTCCTTAACAATCTGGGCTTTTGCTTCCCCCGCAGCAATAATTATGGCTACTGCATCAGGATTGTGGACGATCGTTTCCAAACCTAAAGTAATTACCAAACGATTGGATGAAATCTCTATACCTCCCAAATCTCCTGCTGCAACGGCCTGGGTTTCAAAGTTTGTTTCCGTTAACCGGGTGGTGGAAAATAAATCTGATCCGCGGGTGTTAAAAGCAATATGGCCATCTGGACCTATGCCTCCAAGGAAAAATCCGATGCCCCCTTTTTCCCTGATCTTGGCTTCATATTCAGCACACCATTGGTCAATCATATAGATGGATGTCTGCTGTAATCTTTCCAATTCATTGACATATTCCCTGTACCTTAACGAGAGATCCACTTTGGAATCAGGAAAGATTTCTTTGTAGCTTTTTCCTTCCGCAAGTGGTATGTCATCTGAATTGATCAACAGCGCTTTATTGGGATCCAGCCCAAAGCCTTCTATGTAATATTTGTTGACGTAGTGGTAAAAACTGTTTTTCTGTGAGGATGCAATTGGGTAAAATTCATCGATTTGTATGAATTGGAGGTCTTTTAATTGAGGCTTTTTCACCTTTTTTAATCCATATTTCCCCCTGATTTCTACTCCTTTTTCATTGTCCCAGTTCCCGAGCAGATATTGGGTCCATTTGATAAAATATTCAGGAGTCTTTCCTGTTGGTAAACTGATGACCCCATTCGGGTTTTCGGATACCCATTCTAAAAATCTACATGCCGTGATCAATCCCAATTTAGGAAAGTTATCCACCATAAGATAGGGAATCTTGGTACTTATGTTTTCTACCCCTGATTCTTTTAGAAATGCCTCTTCAGTTTTTGATAAAGGATAATTTTCTAGCATAATATATTCAATTATATAACCTGTTAAAAATAGATTTTTGAACTTAATTTTGATTTCAATTCTAAACCAAAATTCCAACCTTACTTTATCTGATGGCTACAGATGCTTTGATTTAATTATCATTGATGATGTCTTCAAATATTTGTTCATTTACATTGGCCACAGCTCCTTTTAAACCCGCTTCACTACCTAATTTTGATAGTTTTATCCCTGTCTTCTCACTTAGCTTGGGCATACAGTAAATGTTTAATGCCTGTTGAATAGGCGTGAGAATAAAATTCTTTGCTTCAGCAATTGAACCTCCTAAAATGATCAGTTCCGGGTTCAGCAATTGTATCAATATGGCAATCCCCTTACCTAAATCAAATCCAACATCTGAAAGGATGCTGATGGATTTTTGGTCACCTGCTAAAGCCGCTTTAACGACCAAACCGGGCTCCAGTTCTGTCCCTTTTTCTTTGGCCATCCTGGCAAGTATGGATTCCCCGTTCAATGAAATGGCCTCTTTGGCCAATCTTACCAGCGCAGTTCCAGAAGCTACTGTTTCCAGACATCCTTTTTTTCCACAGGTACAATTGATCCCTTTTGGATCAAACAAAGGTGAATGACTGAATTCACCTGCAAATCCCGAACAGCCACAGTAGAGTTTCTTATCAATAATGATACCCAAGCCAATTCCCCAATCCACAAAAATCCCCAATACATTTTTGTGGTTTTCTTTATAGCCGAATTTATATTCAGCTAGAGTCATGGCACGCGCATCATTTTCTAAAAATACTTTTCTGCCAAACTTTTTTTCCAGCTGTTCCCTTAAGGTTTTCTTCCCTACTTTGAGGTAGGTATGGTTTATTCCGGCTTCACTATCCACCAATCCCGGCATGGTGATTCCTATGGCAATCATTTTATCTTCCGGAATTTTAGAACCCTTTATAATATCTGATGTAAAGCGATATATCTCATCTATAGTTTCGGCTTTATTGTTTAAAGTAAGCCTCAAATGATGTATTGCTGAAACTTTTTCATTTTTAGTATTATAAATAGCTACTCTTGTCGAAAATTTGCCCAGATCTATGGCTACAATGAAAAAGGAATCAGCCACTAATCCATATAAATCCGGTTTCCTGCCCCCTTGAGAGGCTCCTCTTCCGTCTTTTACCACCATACCATCCTCCAATAAATCCCCCAGCAAGAGACTGACCGTAGGAAGGCTTATTCCCATTAACTGTCCAATATTATTGGCCGTATTGTTCCCTCCCGCATATAATTGTTTAATGATTTTGATTTTGTTCAGGTAGTTTTTTATTTCTACTACGCTTTCCTTTGCATCAAGAACTATTTGTGGGTTTGCCAGATTCATGCTCTTCCTTTAATTTTGGAATAAATTTACAAAAAAAATCAATTAAATACAGCGACTTTAATAAAAAAATAATGGAACTTTTTTTGTTTTGGATCTCTTCAAGTTTAGAAATTCCTTTTCAGTCTGCTATATTGTGTGACACATTAAAATTCAGAACAATTATGGCTGGAAGAAGAAAATTTCTCAAACAATCACTTTTGTCCACTACTTTGCTATTGCCCCCCTATTTAAGTACGGAAATCTTTCTAAACAGGACAAGAAACGCATCATATAAACCGTTGATTCTTTCTACCTGGAATCATGGAATGGCCGCAAATGATAAGGCTTGGGAAGTCTTGCTATCTGGATCGGGAAGTATTTTGGATGCGGTAGAACAAGGGGTTAAGGTAACGGAATCCGACCTTTCCAACCTTTCCGTAGGACTTCAGGGTCTTCCGGATCGTGAAGGAATAGTCACATTAGATGCTTCTATTATGAAAGGAGACGGTTCCTGTGGGTCAGTCTCTTTTGTAAGGCAGGTAAAACATCCCATCACCTTGGCCCGGAAAGTAATGGAGAAGACCCCTCATGTGATGCTAAGTGGAGAGGGAGCAAGGCAATTCGCCATAGCTGAAGGATTGCCTATGGAAAAAGAGGCCTTGTCCCCAGAGGCACAAAAAGCTTATGACAAATGGAAAGTGAAGTCGCAATATAAGCCCATCATCAACATTGAAAACCATGATACCATTGGGATGATCGGCCTGGACGAAAACGGGAAGATGGCAGGATCCTGTACTACCAGTGGACTTGCTTTCAAAATGCACGGAAGGGTAGGCGATAGTCCCATCATCGGGGCGGGTTTGTTTGTAGATGATGAGGTTGGAGCTGCCACAGCCACTGGTCTAGGGGAATCGATAATCAAAATATGTGGAAGTTTCCTTATTGTGGAATTAATGAGACAAGGAAGAACACCACAGGAAGCATGCGAGGAAGCGGTGAGAAGGTTAATCGCCAAAAACAAAAATATTTACGACATACAGGCAGGATTTCTGGCATTAAATAAGGAAGGGGAGTTTGGGGCTTTTGCTGTTCAACCTGGATTTAATTATGCCTTCCACCATAAAGGGGGCAAATCGTTGGTGGATTCAAAAAGTAAATTCTGATTTATCATGGAAAAATTGTTGCTGGAAGCTCCTGTATATACTTTGGAGGCGGCATTACTTGCGCCGGATTTTGGAATTGACAGATTGGAACTTTGTGCTGACTATGGAGAAGGAGGGACCACTCCAGGGGCAGGTATGTTGGCCTATGTAAAATCCAAGATTCAGGTGCCCGTATTTGCAATGGTCAGGCCAAGGGGAGGGGATTTTGTTTATAGCAAAGAGGAATTGGAGGTGATGAAGAAAGAAATAAGCATTCTCAAATCCTGTGGCGCTGATGGTTTTGTTTTTGGTGTGTTGCAAGCGGATGGGAAAGTCCACCGGGATGCCTGTTCTTCCTTGGTTAAAATGTCGGACGGTTTACCCTGCTCTTTTCACAGGGCATTTGACGCATCGGCCAATTTGGAGCAGTCCCTGGAAACCATTATTGAATGTGGGTTTAAAAGGATCCTCACTTCAGGGGGTAGGAATACGGTCACTGAAGGCTTGGAAATGATCAAAAACTTGCTCCTTAAGGCCGAGGGGAGGATAATCATTATGCCTGGAGGAGGTACTGCGCCCGAACATCTCAAAGAATTGCATGCTACCGGGTTTTTGAGGGAAATTCATGCCAGCTGTAAGACTTTACGGTTGTCCAATAGTACCTATTTTAATCCATACTTGAAATTAAGCGGGGGAGGGGATACCGCTGATAAGGTGCTGACCGTGGATAAAACTTTGGTAGAAACCTTTCATAAGGAAATAGATAAATTAGGGCGGTGAAGGAGGAATAATTGACGGGGACTGGAGCAAGAGTACAAGGTACAAAGTACAAAGTGAGATTTAAGTTTGCCTAGGCTTTTATTGCCCCGTCCTTCAGCGCGGGGAAAATAAATAGGGAGGAAAATCCGGGGCTTTAGCCACATTAATAGGCCCACCCGGGATAATGTGGCTAAAGCCATAAGGATTACTTGTCCATTTTCCCGGCAATTGAAGTGTCCCAGCTGTAGATCATGTCGCCGACTTGATCTGTTAGTGAATAAGTCAGGGGGGAAGTTGGAATGAGGTTAGGTGTTGGGTAAGCCTGACCACAGCCGACGGAGCCGAAAGAGGGACTTAGTGATTCTCCCCGTCTCCCCTCCCTTTGTCCCTTCGGTCCCTTCGTCTCCCTTTTGGGCCTGAGACTAAGGAACTGAGTTGAAAAAAAATGAAAGAAAACCCAGACCACAAGATCAAAACGATAGAGGAAAAAGTTTCAATCACATTCAGGATCTGACAATTTGGACCGATAATTGAAGCGGGATTATCACATCAGAGGCATTATCATAATGAAAAACCATCCTTTGTCTATCCTTGTTTTATTGGCCATCCTTTTGGGCTGCAGCAATAGCAGTGACAATGGCAAGGAACAATCAAACAAAGAACTGGATTTGGTTCAGAAAAACAGGGGAGAAGAGTTGGACAGGGAAACCTCATCCTGTTATTTATATGCCACTGACCGGGATACGGTGTTTTTGGAACTTAACCCACCCGTGAATGGAAAGGTGACCGGCGAACTGAATTACCTGTTTTACGAACGCGATGGCAATGTAGGACATATTGAGGGAGAAATTCAGGGGGACACCCTTTTGGCCAATTATACCTTTGTGTCGGAAGGCATGACTTCTGTCCGTGAAGTCGCTTTTTTGTTGGGGGGAAATCAGGTGATGGAAGGTTCATGGACTAAATATACCCTGCCAGTTTATAGGCAATCAAGCCGAGCCATTCCTTGAACAGAATATGCCAATTCAACAGGGCATTGGGGCTTGGTTGGATGAAATTTTTAAAAGTGAGGCTGGGATCTGAGGCATAATAATCCACCGGAAAAGTTTCCGTAAGTAAACCTACTTTATCGAAGCATCCCTTACTTCTTTTCATATGGAAAGCAGAGGTGATCAGCAGATATTCCTGTCCCAGGTCAAGCCCCAGCTTTTCTAAGGTTTCTTTTGCGAAAACTGCATTTTGCCGGGTATTGACCGCTTGGTTTTCTAGCAGGATATCCTTTTCAAGAACACCGCCCATAACCATAAAATCTGCCAATAACTCAGCTTCTGTGTTTGGGTTTGTTGGATTCAGACCATGGCCCCCTGTAATAAGGATTTTTTTTATTTTGCCCATTTTATAAAGTTGTAAGGCATGGGTGGCGCGATCTGCTCCCTTATTGAAAAACGTGCGGTCATAGGCGGTTTTGTTCAAGTTGGTAACCCCTGTCAATACAATGCACACTTCATATTCGGGGAGGGTGGCGATCACTTTGAAATCAGGCTCCCAGAGATACATCGCATAATTGGCCATAAATTGGTTGGAGAAAAA
>JBBDSC010000071.1:0-1450 GCA_040905145.1 Anditalea sp. | reverse complement strand
CCATTTTAATCCAATTTGGAATATTAAGGGTCTCCTCAGGAGACCTTTAATATTTTCTTTATCAATTTGGCTAGGTCAACCGGGTTTTAAAATCTAAAGGGGGAATTGATGAAAAATGTTTCTTTTTTGGTGGGGTTTTTGATTTCAAATGATCTAAAAGATAGGGCTGATCTAACAAAGTTTTTACAGGAATGGGAGAAGCACAAATGATGTAGATTATGAAAAGACGTTCGTTTATCAAATCTGTGGAGGCAGTTTGGGTAACCCACCAATGATCACGGGAGAGGAGGAATACCGGGAGAACCTACTTCACAAGCGATTTTTGAAAACCCCTATTATTACTTAAAAAACAATGATGTGATTTAAGTGGGTAGCCCATGTGATATGGTACAGTTTGAAAGGGAAGGGCATGTCCGGAAACCCCATAGCTCAGCTTTTATCCCTGATCCAAAAAGAGATTTTCAAGGGGGCTGGACGGGATTCCTTAAACGGAATGAGATGGGTCATAGAAGTGCATTTTAAGCAGAGGAAGGTGATTGTGGGGTTCTTCATCAACATGGGGAGGATAGTGAGTCAGAAGACGAGTATTCTTTACTATCAAATTGTTTAATATTGGAAACCGTATTTTGGATATTTGCCTTGGAAGAGGCTCCAAACAAAATGGACTCTATATTAGGCAAATTACAAACATATTCCAGGGCCTCCTTTGCGGGTATGGCGCCACCTCCTAAAACCTGCATGGCAATGGCCCGCAAATTTCTGGTTTTCAGGATTTCTTCATAAAGTTCCTTACCTCCGGACATTCTGAAGTTGACTTTGTTTATCGATGAGCATATTATTGGATTATAAATGCCTACTTCCTCAAGGCTATCCAATAGCATGGGCATATTCATCGTAATAAAGCCAGCTTCCGCATTGTATTTTTTACCGATATAGTCATGGAACTCTTTTAGAATATCTACCATGCCCAGGCCTAAAAGAAGATCTGTAATAACATTCTGTAAAAAAATCACAGGAGTGTTAATTCCCTTAAACATCTTCATTTCAGCATCAATAAGCAGCTCCATTATGGAAAGGTAGTCTTTAGACATCAGTGCCATTCCTCCTTTAAACATGGAACCAAAAATATTCCCTGGAACATATTGCTTAATGGTTCCCTGTATACCCAATTCTGTCAGCGCATTTGCGTACTTATGCGCATAAGGCATGCAGGGATAGATTTGAAAAGATTTATACTTTTCTGGTTTACTTCTGATGATATCGCAAATCTGAGCAATCCTATCATGCGTGGTGCACATAAAAGTGTTTATTCCGGATTCAATCGCATAATCCAAGGCTCTTATGATAGCCTCATCATCTTTAAATTGGATAGATTGAGCTCTGGATTTTTCGTCTGAGGTATGATTTACTCCGAAAAACTGGTTATCCCCATACAAGATTCTTTCCATTG
>JBBDSC010000070.1:0-1453 GCA_040905145.1 Anditalea sp. | reverse complement strand
TGAAAACCCTGTTGGATTAACTCTCAGGGGGACGGGTCCGGAGTTCTGAAATTTCGTTGCTGGTCAGATAAGCCCGGACGGTTTTTTGCTGTTTGTCTTACATAATTTATTCTGCCTTCAGCGGAAAATCGGTCGGAAAGTTTATGTGACGCCTTTAAATTAAAGGTATTCCTGGTTAAGGTGTTTTTGGGAATAACACCCTGATTTGTCATATTTGCTATGGAAAGCCTGAATGTAGTTTTATCATTGCCTCCACTAAAAGCAACATTATTGTCAACAGTAATTTGATTTTGAAAGAAATCTTTGGCATTATCCGGTTGAGGGCTAAAAGGAACTAATTCACCATCCCAGGAATAAACCTGGCCTCCATCCATTCCAGGACCCCAACTTTTAGGATGCTGGGGGCCGTCAGCAATGGTAGTAATTTGGGGCGTTAACTGATCTGTAATTCCTAATTGATCCGCTTCTGCCCTTGAATAAATTGTCCCGTTCCCATCTGTAAAAAATCTATGTTGGCCTCGGCTCCCTAATCCATATTCATTTTGCCAGTCAGGCCAAACCATTGGATTACCAACCCTTACATTGCTGTTAATATTTACGCCTATTCCTTTTCTTGCTTTGCCACTTTTGGTAGTAATAAGGATAACACCATTTGCGCCCCGCTGTCCATATAGCGCTGCGGCATTTGGCCCTTTCAGCACTGTCATACTTTCAATGTCATTTGGATTGATATTTTGAATACCATCTCCCCTATCAAATCCACCCCACCTACCGGCAGCTCCCCTGTTTGAATTATCAATGGGAACACCATCTACCACATAGAGTGGTTGATTATTTCCTCCTAAAGAACTGAAACCCCTAATGATTACCCTGGTAGACCCTCCCGGACCACTTCCAGCATTATCAACCGTCACTCCAGAAACTCTCCCTGCCAATGAATTTGCAACATTTATATCAGGATTCTGCGATAACTGCTCTCCTGATACTTTTCCTACTGATGTTCCTAAAGATCTTTCCTCTCTTTCTAAACCAAAAGCTGTGACCACTACCTCCTCCAAAGAAGACAAATCAGCTTTCAAAGTAACGTCTATCTGGGACTGGTTTCCTACCACAACCACCATGGCCTCAAACCCAATATATGAAAAAATCAAAGTTGACCCTTCCGGAACAGTTATAGAATAATTGCCTTCAAAATCTGTAACGGCACCCGTATTAGTTCCTGAAACAGTCACAGAGGCGCCCGGCAAAGGATCACCATTCTCATCTGTCACGGTTCCAGTGATCTCAATATTGGTTTCCACCACTTCAATCACTTCCTCAATATAGTTGGCCGGCTTACTTACCGTAATATTATTGTTGACCTGCTTGAACCTTAGCTTTTGTTCCCTGGCAATGGCCACCAAAATATCCTCTATGGACAGGGTCTGCATTTCGATGTTGAACTTTTGAGTCA